>NZ_CP071139.1:3233750-3847500 GCF_017639205.1 Streptomyces nojiriensis
GCCGTGTAAGGGGCGCCCGGCCCCTGCGCCCCCAGGGGCCCGCCGGTTACGGGCCGGTAGAGTGAACCTGTCGTCCACACCTCTGTACGGGGGGAAGCCGGTGCAATTCCGGCGCTGACCCGCAACCGTGACCCACCCCCGGCACCGCCCGGGCGGGGAGCCGGAATGCCCCGTGCCGAAGGTGCGCGGCTCGTGCCGCCGGAGCCCCGGCGGCCGGCACCGTCGAGGTAAACGGAGCCGGAGCCCGGTGCCTGTGCGTGCCTGCTGCCGGTTCCCCCGTACGAGAGGCACCACCCCCCTATGAACGTCCGTCGCAGCGCAGCCGCGCTCGCCGCCTCCGCCGTGCTCTGCGTGGGCGCCGCCCCCGCAGCCCTCGCCGACACCGCGCCGCCCGCCTCCCCCTCCGCGCCCCCGGTCATCCCCTCCGGTCTGTACGGCAAGAGCGACCCCACCTACGACGGCGTGTGGCGGCAGTCCTTCGCGCTGCTCGCCCAGCACACCGTCGATGTCGAGCCCGCCCGCGAGGCCGTGGTCTGGCTGCTCGGCCAGCAGTGCCAGACCGGCGGCTTCCCCTCCTTCCGCGCGAACCCCGCCGTGGCGTGCGACGCGAACACGATGTACGACACGAACGCCACCGCGGCGGCCGTGCAGGCCCTGAAGGCGCTCGGCGGCCACGACGGGGACGTCAAGAAGAGCGTGGACTGGCTGAAGTCCGTCCAGAACGAGGACGGCGGCTGGAGCTACGTGCCCGGCTCCCCCAGCGACGCCAACTCCACCGCCGTGGTGATCAGCGCCCTGGCCGTGGCGGGCGAGAAGCCGGCCGAGATCAGGTCCAAGGCGGGCAAGTCGGCCTACGAGGGCCTGCTCCCCTTCCAGCTGGGCTGCGCCGCCGAGCCGGCCGCCGACCGGGGCGCCTTCGCCTACCAGCCGGCCGACGGCAAGCTCCTCGCCAACGCCGACGCCACGGCCGCCGCCGCCCTGGCCGGCCTCGGCAAGGGCGCGGCCGTCGTCCCGTCCGCCGAGAACACCCCCGCCGCCCCACTGGCCTGCCCGGCCGCGAACGCCGCCGACCCGGTGGCCGCCGCCCAGGGCGCGGCCGGCTACCTGGCCGAGGCCCTCAAGAAGGACGGCCACCTCATGGCCGTCACCCCGGGCGCGGACCAGCCCACCCCCGACACCGGCAACACCGTCGACGCGGTACTGGCCCTGGCCGCCGCCGGCCACAAGGAGTCGGCGGCGGGCGCCCTGAAGTGGCTGGAGACCAACTCCGCCGAGTGGGCGAAGGGCAGCCCGGCCGCCCTGGGCACCCTCGTCCTCGCCACCCACGCGACCGGCAACGACCCGAAGTCCTTCGGCGGCACCGACCTCGTCGCCGCGCTGAACGCGACCGGCCCGGCCCCGCAGGGCGCGGACACCGAAGCGACGAAGGTGGACAGCAAGAAGGAGAAGCCCTCCGGCGGCCAGAACGTCTGGTGGATCGTCGGTTCGTGCGCCGCGGCCGGTGTCGGCATCGGCATCCTGCTGAGCGGCCGCCGGAAGAAGAACCACTCCTGATGCGCCGCCGCCTGCCCGCCGTGGCCCTCGCTCTCGGAATCACCCTGGCCCTGCTGGCCGCCGCCCCGGCGCTGGCGGCCGGCTACCGCTACTGGTCGTTCTGGGACGGCTCGGCGGGCGGCCGGTGGTCCTACGCCACCCAGGGCCCCTCGATGGCCCGCCCCGCGGACGGCGCCGTCCAGGGCTTCCGCTTCTCGGTGAGCAAGGACGCGGCGGCACAGGCGGCCCAGCCGCGCGCGGCGGCCGACTTCGAGGCCGTCTGCGGGACGACCGCCCCGACGGAGGGCACCAAGCGGGTGGCACTCGTCATCGACTTCGGCGTCCCGCAGGACGCCCCGGCGGGCGACGTCCCGCCCGAGGCCGCCCCGCGCACGGCGTGCGCCCAGGTGGCCCCCGAGGCCACGACGGCCGAGGCCCTGGCCTCGGTCGCCAAGCCGCTGCGCTACAACAGTGCGGCGCTGCTGTGCGCGATCTCCGGCTACCCGAAGCAGGGCTGCGGTGACCAGGTCGCGGAGTCCTCGGCAGCGCCCGAACCCTCCGCCGCTCCGGAATCCGGCGGGGGCCCGTCCGCGGGCCTGCTCGCCGGCATCGCCGCGGTGGCCGCCCTGGCAGCGGCTGGCATCTGGCAGTCCCGCCGCCGCACCCGATGACCGGCCCCGGCGCCGCGGCGCACCCCGGCGACGACGCCGAGCCGACCACCACGCACACCGGCGCCCCCCGGACCGCGCCCACCACCGGCACCGGCAATGAGGGCACGCCAACCACCCCGGCGACCCGCACCACAAGCACCGGTACCCGCCGGGCCGCGCCCCTCTCCGCCGACGGCAAGCCGGCCGCCGGGGCGACCCGCGCCACGGCCACGGCCACGGGCACGGGCACGGGCGCCGGTACCCGCCGGGCGTGGCCGCAGGCCCACCGCGCACCCGGCGGCCTGCCCCCGGCCCGGCGGAGCCCGGCCGGGGCGCAGGTCCCCGCGCACCGGTCGACGTACGAAAAGTGGAAACCCCCGCAGGCCGGCCGGGCCACCGCCCTGCACGCGGGGGCCTGGTGGCTGTGGGCCCTCGGCCTCGCCACCGCCGCCTCCCGCACCACCAACCCGCTGCTGCTCGGGCTGCTCGTCGGCGTCGCCGGGTACGTGGTCGCGGCCCGCCGCACCGACGCGCCCTGGGCCCGTTCCTACGGCGCCTTCCTCAAACTCGGCCTCTTCGTCATCGGCCTGCGCCTGCTCTTCTCCGTGCTCCTCGGCTCCCCCCTCCCCGGTACGCACCCCCTCTTCACCCTCCCGGAGATCCCGCTCCCGGCCTGGGCCCAGGGCATCCGCTTCGGCGGCCGCGTCACCGCCGAGCAGCTCGTCTTCGCCTTCTACGACGGGCTGAAGCTGGCCACGCTCCTGGTGTGCGTCGGCGCCGCGAACGCCCTCGCCAATCCGGCGCGGCTGCTGAAGTCCCTCCCGGCCGCCCTGTACGAGGCCGGGGTCGCCGTCGTCGTCGCCATGACCTTCGCGCCGAACATGGTCGCCGACGTCGTGCGCCTGCGGACCGCCCGCCGGCTGCGCGGCCGGCCCACGGGCGGGGTGAAGGCCATCCTCCAGATCGGCCTGCCGGTCCTGGAGGGCGCTCTGGAACGCTCCGTCGCCATCGCCGCATCGATGGACGCGCGCGGCTACGGCCGTACCGCCGAGGTCCCGCCCGCCGTCCGGCACACCACCAACGCCCTCACCCTCGGCGGCCTCATCGGCATGTGCGCGGGCACGTACGGCCTGCTCGCCGCGCAGGGCGCCGCGTACGGGCTGCCCGTGCTCGGCGTCGGCGCGGCCCTGGCCGTCGCCGGCCTGCGCCTGGGCGGCCGCCGGTCGGTGCGGACCCGCTACCGGCCCGACCGCTGGGGGCCGCGCGCCTGGCTGGTCGCCGGATCGGGCGCGGCCGTGGCCGCCCTGCTGATCCACGCCGGTTCCGTCGACCCCGCCGCCCTGCACCCGGGCGTGGTCCCGCTGGCGGCCCCCACGCTCCCGCTGTGGCCGACGGCCGCGATCCTGATCGGCCTGCTGCCCGCCTTCGTGGCACCCGTACCGCCCAAGGAGGCGTCGCAGTGATCCGCTTCGAGCAGGTGTCGGTCGTCTACGAGGGCGCGTCCGCCCCCTCCCTGCGGGGCGTCGACCTGGTGATCCCCGAGGGGGAGCTGACGCTGCTGGTCGGCCCGTCTGGTGTCGGCAAGTCCACCCTGCTGGGGACGGTCTCCGGACTGGTCCCGCACTTCACGGGCGGCACCCTGCGGGGCCGGGTCACGGTCGCCGGCCGGGACACGCGCACCCACGAGCCGCGCGAGCTCGCGGACGTGGTCGGCACGGTCGGCCAGGACCCCCTCGCGCACTTCGTGACGGACGTGGTCGAGGACGAGCTCGCCTACGGCATGGAGTCGCTGGGCCTGCCGCCTGCGGTGATGCGCCGCCGGGTGGAGGAGACCCTGGACCTGCTGGGCCTGAACGAGCTGCGCGACCGGCCGATCGCGACGCTGTCCGGCGGCCAGCAGCAGCGGGTGGCGATCGGCTCGGTCCTCACCCCGCACCCGCGGGTGCTGGTGCTGGACGAGCCGACGTCCGCGCTCGACCCGGCGGCGGCGGAGGAGGTCCTCGCGGTCCTGCAGCGCCTGGTGCACGACCTGGGCACGACCGTGCTGATGGCGGAGCACCGGCTGGAGCGGGTCGTCCAGTACGCCGACCGGGTCCTGCTCCTGCCGTCGCCGGGCGCGGCCCCGGTCATCGGCACCCCGGCCGAGATCATGGCCGTCTCCCCGGTCCACCCGCCGGTGGTCTCCCTGGGCCGCCTCGCGGGCTGGTCCCCGCTCCCCCTCTCGGTCCGCGACGCCCGCCGCCGAGCCGCTCCGCTGGTGGCCCGCCTGTCCGCTGCGCCAGGCATCCCGGACCGCCTGTCCGGGCCCGCCCACCCCGCCGCTTCCCAGGGCTCCGCCCCGGACCCCGCGCCTCAAACGCCGGCGGGGCTGAAACTTCCGGCCCCGCCCGTTCCAGCCCCGCCGGCGTTTGAGGCGATCCCAGCCCCGCCGGCGCCTGAGGCAAACCCAGCCCCGTCGGCGTTTGAGGCGATTCCAGCCTCGCCGGCGTTTGAGGCGCGGGGGTCCGGGGGCGGAGCCCCCGTCGCCGGAGCCCCCGGGCTGCTCTCGCGCCTGCTCCGCCGCGGCCGGCCGAGCCCCGACTCCGCCCCCGCCCCCCGGGAGGCCCCGGCCGAGGTCCACCGGGTCACCGTCCGCCGCGGCCGCGTACAGGCCCTGCACGACATCACCCTCACCGTGGCCCCGGGCGAAACCATCGCCCTCATGGGCCGCAACGGCGCCGGCAAGTCCACCCTCCTCTCCACCCTCGTCGGTACGGTCACCCCCACCACCGGCGAGGTGACCGTCGGCGGCCGCACCCCCCACCGCACGGCACCGCCCGAGATGGTGCGCCGCGTCGGCCTCGTTCCGCAGGAACCCCGCGACCTCCTCTACGCCGACACGGTCGCCGCCGAGTGCGCCGCCGCCGACTCCGACGCCGCCGCGCCCCCCGGCACCTGCCGGGACCTCGTCTCCGCGCTGCTTCCGGACGTACCCGACGACATCCACCCGCGCGACCTCTCCGAGGGCCAGCGCCTGGCCCTCGCCCTGGCCCTCGTCCTCACCGGCCGACCCGCCCTGCTGCTCCTGGACGAGCCCACCCGCGGCCTGGACTACGCCGCCAAGGTCCGCCTGGTCGAGATCCTGCGCGGCCTGGCCGCCGACGGCCACGCCATCGTCCTGGCCACCCACGACGTGGAGCTCGCCGCCGAGCTGGCCCACCGCGTGGTGATCCTGGCCGGCGGGGAGATCGTCGCGGACGGCCCGACCGCCGAGGTCGTCGTCTCCTCGCCCGCCTTCGCGCCGCAGGTGGCGAAGGTCCTCGCCCCGGACCCCTGGCTCACCGTGCGCCAGGTCGCCGAGGCCCTGGACGCGGCGGAGGCCCCGTGAACCGCCCCGCCCGTCCCGGCCGTCCCGCCCGTCCCTCCCGCCCCGTCCGGATCGGCCCCCGCGCCGCCGTCACTCTGGTCCTCGTCACCCTCATCGGCATCGCGGCCTTCGGCTGGCCGCTGCTCGCCGACCGCGGGTCGGGCCTCGCGCACGCGCAGGACGCCCCCTGGCTCTTCGCCGCGCTCCTCCCGCTGCTGGTGGCGGTGGTCGTCGCGACCATCGCCGACAACGGCATGGACGCGAAGGCGGTGGCGATGCTCGGTGTGCTCGCCGCCGTCGGGGCGGCGCTGAGACCGCTGGGCGCGGGTACGGCCGGGCTGGAGCCCATGTTCTTCCTGATGGTGCTCAGCGCGCGGGTCCTCGGTCCCGGCTTCGGCTTCGTCCTGGGCTCGGTGACGATGTTCGCCTCCGCCCTGCTGACGGGCGGGGTCGGGCCGTGGATGCCGTTCCAGATGCTGGCGATGGGCTGGTTCGCGCTGGGGGCCGGGCTGCTGCCGGGCCCGGAGAGGATCCGGGGCCGGGCGGAGCTGCTGATGCTGGCCTCGTACGGCTTCGCGGGCTCGTTCGCGTACGGCACGGTCATGAACCTGCAGGGCTGGGTGCTGCTGCAGGGCATGGGCCAGGGCATCTCCTTCCATCCGGGGGAGCCGGTGGCCGCGAACCTGGCGCGGTTCGCCGCGTACTGCCTGGCGACCTCGGTGGGCTGGGACCTGGGCCGGGCCGTACTGACGGTCGTACTGACCCTCGCCCTCGGGGCGACCCTGCTGAAGGCGCTGCGCCGGGCGACCCGCAAAGCTGCCTTCGCCCCCCCGTCTCCTTCGATCCGGGGGCCTCGACCGCGGGCGAACCCGCCTTCGGGAAGGGTACGAACGGCAGCGGAGGGTGACATTCGGGGCCTCCCCCGGTGACCCGCCCCATAGGACCTGGGTCACATACGAATCCGGCTAGTAGGCCTCGGAGCCCCCGGACCCTCCCCTGCGGACGGTCGGTGGGGCTCCCGCTGCGAGGTCCACTAGTAAGCCGGACCTTTGCCAGGGCGTCGGGGCGTCTGTAGAACTGGATGAGTCGCAAGGCGGCAGGGGTACTTCACCCTCCGCCGACGAACCCCTCTCCACCGCGTGAGTGGCTCACGCATGTCTTCGGCATGTCTGCGACCGCCCTTGTCCCCGTCGGAAGGTCAATCCGTGTCCAACGCCATCATCCGCCGCATCGCCACCTCCAAGAAGGCCCTCGCGGGCTCCGTCGTCGCCCTGGGCGTCGCCGGCTCCATGCTCGCCACCGTTCCCGCCCAGGCGGCCCCGGTGAGCGCCAAGGCGATCGCGCAGCAGATGATCAAGGACCCGGCCCAGTTCGCCGCCTTCGACAAGATCATCTCCCACGAGAGCGGCTGGGACTACACCGCGACCAACGCCTCTTCCGGTGCCTACGGCCTGGCCCAGGCCCTGCCGGCCTCGAAGATGGCCTCCGCGGGTGCGGACTGGAAGACCAACCCGGCCACCCAGATCAAGTGGGGCCTGGACTACATGAACGACCGCTACGGCAGCCCGGTCGGCGCCTGGAACTTCTGGTCCGCCAACCACTGGTACTAAGCCGCCCCAGCGGGCAGCACAGCGAAAAGCAGACATACGAAGGCCCCGGTGGCCGGCCTCCCCAGGTCCGGCCTCCGGGGCCTTCTGCATCCCATCCCACGGGTCTCAGCGGCGCCTCACAGGCGCTGGATGATCGTGCCGGTCGCCAGCGCGCCCCCCGCGCACATGGTGATCAGCGCGAACTCCTTGTCACGGCGCTCCAGCTCGTGCAGCGCGGTGGTGATCAGCCGGGCGCCGGTCGCGCCGACGGGGTGGCCGAGCGCGATGCCCCCGCCGTTGACGTTGACCTTCTCCAGGTCCTGGTCGAAGACCTGCGCCCAGGACAGGACCACGGAGGCGAAGGCCTCGTTGATCTCGACGAGGTCGATGTCCCGCAGCGACATCCCGGCCTTGCCGAGCACGGCCCGCGTCGCGTCGATCGGCCCGTCCAGGTGGTAGTGCGGGTCGGCGCCGACGAGCGTCTGGGCGACGATCCGGGCGCGCGGCTTGAGCTTGAGGGCGCGGGCCATCTTGCGCGAGGCCCACATGACGGCGGCGGCTCCGTCGGATATCTGCGAGGAGTTCCCGGCGGTGTGCACGGCGGTGGGCATGACCGGCTTGAGCCGGGCCAGCGCCTCCATGCTCGTGTCCCGCAGCCCCTCGTCCCGGTCGACCAGGCGCCACATGCCCTGTCCGGCGGCCTGTTCCTCCTCGGTCGTCGGCACCTGCACGGCGAAGGTCTCGCGCTTGAACCGCTCCTCGGCCCATGCGGCCGCGGCCCGCTCCTGCGAGCGGAGCCCGAGCCGGTCGACGTCCTCGCGGGACAGGCCCCGGTGGCGGGCGATCCGCTCGGCGGCCTCGAACTGGTTCGGGAGGTCGACGTTCCACTCGTCCGGGAAGGGCTTGCCCGGGCCGTGCTTGGATCCGGAGCCGAGCGGCACGCGGCTCATGGCCTCGACGCCGCAGGCGATGCCGATGTCCATGACCCCGCCGGAGATCATGTTGGCGACCATGTGGTTGGCCTGCTGCGAGCTGCCGCACTGGCAGTCCACCGTCGTCGCGGCGGTCTCGTACGGGAGTCCCATGGCGAGCCAGGCGTTGCGGGCGGGGTTCATCGACTGCTCGCCGGCGTGCGTGACGGTTCCGCCGACGATCTGCTCGACGCAGTCGGGCTGGATTCCGGTACGGGCCAGCAGTTCGCGGTAGGTCTCACCGAGCAGGTAGGCGGGATGGAGGTTGGCGAGAGCGCCCCCGCGCTTACCGATCGGGGTGCGTACGGCTTCGACAATGACGGGTTCCGCGGCCATGAGCTCGTCCTCTCCTGCACTGCGTCAGCACGGCGGGCCGTCCCGGCGCCCCGCCCCGAACTAGTACGCGTTCTAGTTCTCCCCGCAGTCTTATGACCTGAGGCCCCGGCACGCAAGGGTCTTGCACGCGGCCTGCACGGATTCCACACGCAACAGTTGGCGCCAGGACCCTTGTCACTTCTAGAACTCGTTACTACCTTCAAGCCAACTTCTGATGGTCCGTCAGACTTTGGAGTTGCCCGATGTCCTGCCCCGCACTGCCCGAAGGCTTCGACGCCACCGACCCAGACCTGCTGCAGAGCCGCGTCCCCTTCCCGGAGTTCGCGCAGCTGCGGCAGACCGCGCCCGTGTGGTGGTGCCCGCAGCGGCGGGGCGTCACCGGCTTCGACGACGAGGGCTATTGGGCCGTGACCCGGCACGCGGACGTCAAGTACGTCTCCACGCACCCGGAACTGTTCTCCTCGACGACCAACACCGCGATCATCCGCTTCAACGAGCACATCCAGCGTGCTGCGATAGATGCCCAGCGCCTGATCATGCTGAACATGGACCCGCCGGAACACACGCGCGTGCGCCAGATCGTGCAGCGCGGCTTCACCCCCCGGGCCATCCGCGGCCTGGAGGAGGCCCTGCGGGACCGCGCCCGGAAGATCGTCGAGGAGGCCGCGGCGACGGCGGCCGACGGCAGCTTCGACTTCGTCACGCAGGTGGCGTGCGAGCTCCCGCTGCAGGCCATCGCCGAACTGATCGGCGTACCGCAGAAGGACCGCACCAAGATCTTCGACTGGTCGAACAAGATGATCGCCTACGACGACCCGGAGTACGCGATCACCGAGGAGGTCGGCTCCAACGCGGCGATGGAGCTCATCGGCTACGCGATGAACCTCTCCGCCCAGCGCAAGGAATGTCCGGCCAAGGACATCGTCACCCAGCTGGTGGCGGCCGAGGGCCAGGGCAACCTCGGCTCGGACGAGTTCGGCTTCTTCGTGCTGCTGCTGGCGGTCGCGGGCAACGAGACCACGCGCAACGCCATCAGCCACGGCATGCACGCCTTCCTCACCCACCCCGAGCAGTGGGAGCTGTACAAGGCGACCCGGCCGTCGACGGCCGCCGAGGAGATCGTCCGCTGGGCCACCCCGGTGGTGTCCTTCCAGCGCACCGCCACCCAGGACACCGAACTGGGCGGCGCGAAGATCAAGGCGGGCGACCGGGTGGGGATGTTCTACTCCTCCGCCAACCACGACCCCGAGGTCTTCACGAACCCGGACGTCTTCGACATCACCCGCGACCCCAACCCCCACCTGGGCTTCGGCGGCGGCGGCCCGCACTTCTGCCTCGGCAAGTCGCTGGCGGTGATGGAGATCGACCTGATCTTCAACGCCCTGGCCGACACCCTCCCGGACCTCCACCTGACGTCCGAACCCCCACGCCGCCTCCGCGCGGCCTGGCTCAACGGCATCAAGGAACTCCGCGTCACCCACCCATAGCCCCGCCGTCGTTCGAGGCCCTGAATCCGGGGCGGAGCCCCGATCTTCCAGCCCCTCCAGCCCCGCGTCCCCCTCCCCCCTTCCAGCCCCGCCGGCGATTGAAGCGCGGGGTCCGGGGCGGAGCCCCCCGGGTCTTCCAACCTCGCCCCCTCCCCTCCAGCCCCGTCGGCGATTGAGGCGCGGGGTCCGGGGGCGGAGCCCCCCGGGTCTTCCAGCCCCGCCGGCGTTTGAGGCGCGGGGGCTCGGGGGCAGCGCCCCCGCAACGGCGCCGCACCCGTTCGAGTGGCGGTCCGGCCCGAACGGAGTGATCCTGGCAAGCAGCGGCGATCCAGCCGAAGGGGCGCCGGGGCGACATGCGCCCCGGCGCCCCTTCGGCCTGACCCGATCCGGGCCAGGCCGACCCGGGCTGACCCGGATCGGGCCGGCCCGACCCGGGTCAGCCCATGCGCAGGATCGCGCACGTCGTGGTCGCGTGCGCGTAGAGCTTCCCGTCGTGCGTGCCCGTGACCCGCGCCTCGGCGGTGGCGGTGGTCCGCCCCACGTGCAGCGCGGTGCCCTCGCAGCGCAGGGTCGGGGTGTCCGCCATGACCGGCCGGATCATGTGCACCCCGAGCTGCACCGTGGTGTAGGCGGTGCCGGCCGGGAGCAACGTCATCACGGACGAGCCGAGCGCCGAGTCGAGCAAGGTGGCCAGGAAGCCGCCGTGCACCGTCCCCATGGGGTTGAGCAGGTGGTCGCCCGGATCCCCCTCGAAGACGGCGACACCCTCGGCCGCCCCGGTGAGCCGGAAGCCCAGGGTGCTCATCATCGACGCGCCGGGCAGCTCGCCCCTGAGGCTCGCCCGGAGGATCTCCAGTCCGCTCATGCCGAGGATCTCCGGGGTCATCTCCGGACGCGGCTGCCAGGTGTGCGTACGGCTGCGGAGCGGGGCGCCGGTCCCGGGGAGGCCGGTCTCGGGGGCGCTGGTCTCATACGTGGTCATGGCAACGACCCTAGGCACGGCCCGGCCACATCGGGAGTGTCGGATCCGGCAGCTTGCGTACGGATTCCGACAGCCCGTACGGGGCCGGTCGCCGCTACGGTGGAGCCGTGAAAGTCGCCGTACTGGCCCTCGACGGGGTCTTCGACTCGGGCATCTCCGCCGTCCTGGACGTGCTGCACACGGCCGACGTGCTGCGCGGCCGGGTGGCCGGAGCCCCGCCGCCCGCCTTCGACATCCGTACGGTCGGCGTGCGGCGCCGGGTCCGCACCGGGCTCGGCCACCGCATCGACACCGAACCGGCCGCCGTCGCCGAGGACGCGGACCTCCTGGTGGTGCCCGCGCTGATGGAGCGCCGCCCGGACGCCCTCGTCGAGGCCGTCGCGTCGGCCGCGCACCGCCCAGCCCGCCGGGTCCTGGCCGAGGCACGCGAACGCGGCACCCCGCTCGCCACCTCCTGCACCGGAACGTTCCTGCTCGCCGAGGCCGGGGTGCTGGACGGACAGCGGGCGACGACCAGCTGGTGGCTGGCCCCCTTCTTCCGGGACCGCTACCGCCGGGTCACGCTCGACGAGACCCGTATGGTCGTCAGCTCCGGCGGCGTCACCACGGCGGGCGCCGCGTTCGGCCATCTCGACCTGGCCCTGTCGATCGTCGGTACGCGCAGCCCCGCCCTCGCGGATCTCGTCCGGCACTACCTCGTCGTCGACGACCGCGCCTCACAGGCCGCGTACGCCATCCCCAGCGCACTGGCCCGCCACGACCCGCTCGTCGCCGCCTTCGAGCAGTGGGCGCGGACCCGGCTCGCGGAGCCGGCACCGATCGCGGACGCGGCCCGGGAGCTCGGCGTGAGCGAGCGCACCCTCCAGCGCGCGGTCGCCCGTACGCTCGGCCGCACGCCCGTCGGGCTGGTACAGGACCTGCGGGTGGAGCAGGCCGAGCACCTGCTCCGCACCACGGACCTGCCGCTGGCGGCGGTCGCCCGGCGGGTCGGGTACGAGAGCCCGGGACCGCTGCGCACGCTGCTGCGCAGGCATCGCGACGGGCGCTGACGCGGACACGTTCCCTGGGGCGCGGCCCGGAGGCGCGCCCCAGCGGCGAAACAGACGGCCTAGGTGTGTTGTTCGGACAGGTTGGTGCCGCGGCTGGCGGGTGTTTGGCCTGCGATGCCGGTGTGGGGTCGGTGGTAGTTGTACCAGTGCAGCCAGTCGGTAAACGCTTCCATGCGCTCGTGGTCTGAGGTGTAGGGCTGCCGGTAGGCCCATTCGTCGAGCAGGGTGCGGTGGAAGCGTTCGACCTTGCCGTTGGTCTGTGGACGCCAGGGCCGAGTCCGCCTGGGGCTGATCCCCAGGTCACGACAAGTATCGCGCCAGGTGTTCTTGCTGTAGGCCCAGGCGTTGTCGGTCAGGACCCGCTCGACGGTGATGCCCAGGGAGGCGAACCAGGCGGTCGCCCGCTGCAGGAACGCGGCGCAGGTGGGGGCGGTCTCGTCGGGCAGGTCTTCTGTGTAGGCGAGGCGGGTGTGGTCGTCGAGCGCGGTGTGTAGGTAGGCCCAGCCGGTACCGGTCTTGTTGCGGCGTCCTTCGGCTCTGCCGAGGGTCTTGTGGCCGCCGCCGTCGGGGATCCGGCCGAGTTTCTTGACGTCGATGTGGACGAGTTCGCCGGGGCGGGCGCGTTCGTAGCGGCGGATGGGTTCGCCGGTGGCCCGGTCGAGTGCGGCCAGTGGTGGCTGGCCGTGACGGATCAGGATGCGGTGGGCGGTCGAGGGTGTGATGCCGCAGCGCGCGGCGAGCCGTAGCGGCCCGATCCGGTGTTCACGCCGCAGACGCAGTACCTGGTCTTCCACCTCGGCCGGTGTTCGGCGCGGCTGGTGGTGCGGTCGGCTGGAGCGGTCACTCATTCCGGCGATGCCCAGCTGCCGGTAGCGGGTGGCCCAGCGGGCGGCGGTGGTGTGGCTGACCTGGAAACGTTCCGCTGCCCGCCGCAGCGGCCAGCCGTCGTCCACGACACAGCGGGCCAGGCGCAGTCGCCCGGTCTCGGTCAGCGGGGCGTTACGGTGGGGCACGAGGGCCTCCTCGGATCGGTGCAGATGTCGCAATCCACACCGAACCCGGAGGCCCTCACCCATTTCAAGTACCCAGCACGCGTGTCACCAACGTCCCGGGACAACACACCTAGGCCGTGTCCGCAAAGTCCCGCCTGCCCCGCGACGCCTGGCACCGCACCTCGCCGCGTTGTCGGGCCGCCCGAGTACGTCCAGTACACGGGCGACCCTCCGCCTTGCGATGCACGGCACCAGACGCCGCGGGGCCCGCCCTCCGGGCGGCCGGCGCTACTTTGCGGACACGGCCTAGGAGCGCGACCCCGCGACGGGCTCGGCGGCGGCGGTCGTCCCGGGCGCGGCGGGCGCCGCCCGTTCCGCGCCGTCCGTGCGCTGTTGCGCCGGGAGGCTGACGTGCAGGCCCCGCGGCCCGGACAGCACGTACACGAGCCCGAAGCCGGCGGACACGACGACGGCCCCGCCCACGGCGTCCAGCACCCAGTGGTTGGCGGTGGCCACGATGGCGCACACCGTGATCAGCGGGTGGAGCGCCCCGAGCAGCTTCTGCCAGCCCTTCGGCGCCAGCACCACGATCACGATCCCGCACCACAGCGACCAGCCGAAGTGCAGCGAGGGCATCGCCGCGTACTGGTTGGAGATCGCGGTCATGGCCCCGTACGAGGGGTTGGCGAGGTCCTGCGGCCCGTGCACGGTGTCGATGAAGCCGAGGCCGGGCATCAGGCGCGGCGGCGCGAGCGGGTAGAGCCAGAAGCCTATGAGGGCCAGCACCGTGGCCAGCCCCAGCGAGGCCCGCGCCCACCGGTAGTCGCCGGGGCGCCGCCAGTACAGGACCCCCAGGATCGTCAGCGGGACCACGAAGTGGAAGGAGGTGTAGTAGAAGTTGAAGAACGCCTCCAGCCAGGGCGTGTTCACCACGGCGTGGTTCACGGCGTGTTCGATGTCGATGCCCAGCGCGCGTTCGATCCCGTGGATCTGGCTGCCGTTGCCCTCGGCGAGGCTGCGGCTGGTGGGCGCGGCGGCCCGGATGTGCGAGTAGAGCGAGTAGCCCACGCGTATCAGCAGGAGTTCGAGCAGCAGGTTCGGGCGGGAGAGCACGCGCCGCCAGAACGGCATCAGCGGCACGCGCGCCCAGCGGGCCGCCGCGGGCCGCCCGTAGTCGGTGGGGACGGGCTCGCGCCAGTACGCCGACGAGCGCGGCAGGAACGGTACGGCGCAGGCCGCGGCCACGGCGGTGAGCAGCAGCACGTTGTCGCGTACGGGGGCCAGTGCGGCCAGGTTCGGCAGCAGCATCGTGCTCGGCAGGGTCATGGCGAGGACCACGGCCACCGGCCACACGGGCCGGTCGGCGGCCCGCTTGCCCACCTTGCCGGCGACGGCGAGGAGCACCCACAGCAGCTGGTGGCGCCAGCCGGTCGGGGACACGGCGACGGCCACGCAGCCGGTGACGGCGACGGCGAGCAGCAGCTGGCCGTCCCGGGCGTAGCGGACCGCGCGGCGCAGGCCGGCCCAGACGACGGCGGCCGCGAGGGCGGCGTAGAGCAGGATCTCGGCGGGTCCGGTCAGGCCCAGGCGCAGCAGCGCGCCGTGCACGGACTGGTTGGCGAGGCCGTCGGGGGTTCCGCCGAGGCCGGTACCGGCCAGGTGCTGGACCCAGTACGTCCAGGAGTCGCGCGGCATGGCCGCCCAGGACAGCGCGGTGGCTCCGGCGAAGGTCACGGCGGCGGTGCGCGCGGTGGGTCGGCGTCCGGTCAGCCACAGCAGCGGGGCGAACAGCAGCAGTGCGGGCTGGAGCGCGGCGGCGAGGCCGACGAGGAAACCGGCGGGCCGGTCGCCGGGCACGCGGAACACGGCGATGAGCACCAGCAGCACGGGCAGGATGGCGGTCCGGCCGGGTGAGGCGGCCTCGCGGACGGGGAGCGAGACCATCATCAGGGCCGTGAGCACGGGCGCGGCGAGCAGCGCGGTGCGCCGCGGCACCGGGTCGGGCAGGCCGCGGGCGGCGACGAGCCCGATGGCGGCGACGCACAGCAGCGTCATGCAGGTCCAGGCGACTTCCAGCGACGGGGCGGCGAGACCGACCAGCGGCTTGAGGACCAGCCCGGCGAAGGGGGTGTCGGAGAACCGGCCGGTGTCGTAGACCGATCCGGGCAGGCTGCCGGGGAGGTGGAAGCCGCTCAGCCACTCGGCCGGTGGCACCCGCAGTACGGCGGCGGCCTGTCTGACGGCGAGCGCGCCGGCCAGTGCCCACAGGAGGAGGCGGGCCGCCCCGAGCCTGCCGTGATCGCCTATGACTCCGGCATGTCCGTTCGCACCGCTGTGCTCTGCCGCGTTAGCCACGCCTCGCCGGCCTCCCGCCCTGTTGACCGCAACCCTGACTTCGCCTGGCTGCCGCGCTCCATTACCCGGACGACGATATCTCCCACGGGATGCCTTGGAGGGCCCTCGCGGGCATCGCGGGGACCGACACGCGTGCCCACCTGCGAGGCCCTCTCCTTGACCGGCCGGACCGGGGGTCACGGGCTCTCCGGGTGCGGACACCGGACTTCGTGGCGAAGCTGAGGTGGACAGGCATTCCGTGGAGAGGATGGCTCATGTCCATGCTTGACAAGCTCAAGGACCTCATCAAGGGACACCCTGACCAGGCCCGCCAAGGCGTCGAGAAGGCCGGAGACGCCTTCGACGCGAAGACCGGGAACAAGTACCAGAGCCAGGTCGACACGGCGCAGCAGAAGCTCAACGAACAGATCGGCGGCAAGGAGCCGCCCGCGTCCGGGGAGGGCCGGCCGCCTCAGACCTGAGACGTGAGATGTGTGACGAGCGCAGGGACCGCACCACGGTGCGGTCCCTGCGGCCTTCCGGAGGGGCGGATGTAGGAAACTGCACGCATATCGTCAAGGCCGGGCGGACGGCCCGGTCCGTGTTCCATGAGAGGTGTCCTGTGCCTAGCGTCGTAAAGATCAACGTACTGACGGTTCCCGCAGAGCAGCGGGAGACCCTGGAGCAGCGCTTCGCCTCCCGGGCCGGGACGGTCGAGAGCTCGGACGGGTTCGAGTGGTTCGAGCTGCTGCGCCCCGTGGAGGGCACGGACCAGTACCTGGTCTACACGCGCTGGCGTTCGGAGCAGGATTTCCAGGCGTGGATGGAGGGCCCGATGAAGGCCGCTCACCAGGGCGGCGGCCAGGGTGGTGGCGAGGGCGGCGGCGAGCGGCCGAAGCCGGCGGCTTCCGCCTCGACGGTGTGGTCGTTCGAGGTCGTGCAGCAGGCGGCGCCGAAGCAGGCCTGACGCGATGCGCGCCGCGGGCCCGGGTCGGGGGGCGACCCCGACCCGGGCCCGCGGCGCGGCGCACGGACGGGCGGACGGGCGGACGGGCGGACGGGCGGACGGAGGAGCCTCAGCTCCAGAAGACGTCTTCCTCGTCGATGTCCGCGGTGCACTGGTCGATGTCGGTGATCTTGTGGCCGATGATCGTGAAGAAGAGCCCCTGGCGGATCTCGATGCCGCGGTCACCGCGGTCGGCACGCACCGTGTGGAAGCTCATCACGTGCCCGCGCCCGTCCGCCAGCACCGATTCCAGATCCACCTGGAAGGTGCCCTTCGTCTCCTCGCCGAGGCGGCGGTAGAGGTCGAGGACGTTCTCCCGCCCCTTGTGGTGCCCGGACAGGGGGTTGCTGCCCGGCACGTGGTGGATGGCATCGGCCGTCAGCAACGTGCTCATCGTCTCCATGTCGCCGTTGCCGAAGGCCTCGTAGCCGCGGCGGACCAGGGCACAGTCGGGATGCTCTGACATGGCGTTCCCACCCTCCGGGTACGCAGGGAATGTCCTTTTTCCTATCATCGGCCCGGCCTTGTGGATATTCCACGCGGGAGATCCGCCTCGAACTCCACAATGACGCCATGACCACTCACAGCGAACACCGCACGTCCACCCGGTCGTGGACCGTGGCCCCCGAACCGTTCACCACCCGGGACGCCACCGCCCTGCGCCGCGCGTACTACGCCGAGGTCGCCGGCCGCTACTGGGAACGGCAGGTCACCGAGGCCGAGATCGACCAAGGGCTGCTGGACTTCCCGGACGACGGGCTGACCCCGCCGACGGGACAGTTCGTCGTCGGCAGACTGGACGGCGAGCCCCTGGCGTGCGGCGGGATACGGCTGCTCGACCCCCGGACCGCCGAGCTCACCAGGGTGTACGTCGACCGGCGCGCCCGCGGCACCGGCGGCGGGGCGGCCCTGCTGAAGGTCCTGGAGGCGCAGGGCCGTGCGCTCGGCGCCGAGCGGGTCCGGCTGGACACCCGGTCGGACCTCGTGGAGGCCCGGGCGTTGTACGCACGGCACGGGTACGCGGAAATACCCGCCTACAACTCCGGCCCGTACGCACAGCACTGGTTCGAGAAGCGTCTGGTCTGAACCCGGGCCCGGGACACGGCGGCCGCCGCTAGTGGGCGGCGTGGTCCCGGCGCGGCAAGGCCTCGTAGGGCTCCTCGGCGTCGGAACCGCACAGCTCCATGTTGATCTGCCGTACCAGCTTCACCAGGTCCGTCGGGCGGTCCGGGCCCCACCAGTCGCCGAGCAGCTCGGCGAGGGACTCCTCCCGGGCCTCGGCGAGCTTCGCGGCGCACGCACGCCCCTCGTCGGTCAGCACCAGCGGCAGCCCGTCCCGGACGGCGAGCCCGCGCTCCTCGATCTGGCGGGCGGCGTCCGTGACGACCTTCAGCGGCACATTGACGCGCTCGGCGAGCAGTGCGGGCTCCGCGGAGCCGTATCTCTTGATCCGCAGCAGCAGCCAGCTGGAGGCGGGCAGCAGGTCGTAGCCCGCCTTCTCGGTGATCTTCTCGTAGACGTGGCGGCGGCCCTCACGGGTGCCGAGGACCGACAGGGCACGGGCGACCTCGTCGTGGGAGGAGCGCTGGACCGGGTTGGAGGCCAGGGTCTCCGTCACGTCGGGGGCGGTGACCGAGCCGCGGAGCTTGTCCTCCTTCAGGAACCAGGCGATCACGAAGGCGATCAGGACGATCGGCACCGCGTAGAGGAACACGTCGGTGATGGCGGTCGCGTAGGCGTCGAGCACCTGCGGTTGGAGCTCGGCGGGCAGTGCGCCGATGGCCCGCGGGTCCGCCTCCAGCTGGGCGACGCTCGCACCGGCCGGCAGCGTGACGCCCGCGAGGGAGGCGGCCAGCTTGTCGTCCAGCTGGTTGGTGAAGACCGTGCCGAAGATGGCGACGCCGAAGGAGGCGCCGATGGAACGGAAGAAGGTGGCACCGGAGGTGGCGACGCCGAGGTCGGCATAGCTGACCGCGTTCTGCACCACCAGGACGAGCACCTGCATGACCAGGCCGAGTCCGGCACCGAAGACGAAGAAGTAGACGCTCATTTCCCAGGTGGAGCTGGTGCGGTGCAACTGGTGCAGGAGGAGCAGCCCGATCGCGGTCACCCCCGTGCCCGCGATCGGGAAGACCTTCCAGCGCCCGGTACGGCTGACGATCTGGCCGGAGACGGTGGAGGTGATCAGCATGCCGATCACCATCGGCAGCATGTGGACGCCGGACATGGTCGGTGAGACGCCTTGGACGATCTGGAGGAAGGTCGGCAGGTAGACCATCGCGCCGAACATCGCGAAGCCGATGACGAAGCTGATCGCCGAGCAGAGGGTGAAGGTGCGGATGCGGAAGAGACCCAGCGGCAGGACGGGTTCGGCGGCCTTGCGCTCCACGAGGAGGAAGCACGCGAGCAGTACGGCGCCGAGGACGGCGACGCCGATGATCCGGGCCGAGCTCCAGCCCCAGGTGCCGCCGAGGGAGGCGACGAGCACGAGGCAGGTGGCGACGCAGGCGATGAGGAAGGTGCCGAGGTAGTCGATGGTGTGCTGCGAGGACCGCGCCGGGATGTGCAGGACGGCGGCGATGACGACGAGCGCGACGAGACCGATCGGGAGGTTGATGTAGAAGACCCAGCGCCATGACAGGTTGTCCACGAACAGGCCGCCCAGCAGCGGGCCCAGCACGCTGGTCGCGCCGAAGACGGCGCCGAAGAGGCCCTGGTACTTGCCGCGTTCGCGCGGCGGGACGATGTCGCCGACGATCGCCATCGACAGCACGATCAGTCCGCCGCCGCCCAGGCCCTGCAGGGCGCGGAAGCCGATGAGCTGGGGCATGTCCTGGGCGATCCCGCACAGGGCCGAGCCGATGAGGAAGAGGACGATGGCGTACTGGAAGAGCCTCTTGCGTCCGTACTGGTCGCCGAGCTTGCCCCACAGGGGGGTGGCGGCGGTGGAGGCGAGTATGTAGGCGGTGACGACCCAGGACAGGTGCGCCATGCCGCCGAGGTCGCTGACGATGGTCGGCAGCGCGGTGGAGACGATGGTCTGGTCGAGTGCGGCGATCAGCAGGCCCAGCAGCAGGGCTCCGATGGAGACGAGGACGTCGCGGGAGGCGTGCTCGGTGGCGGGACCGGTCTTGTCCGGGTCGAAAACGGGGCCCGGGCCCTGCGCGGTCACATCCTGAGCCATCGATACCTCCTCAGGCCGGATCAACATCTCCATCCTGAGCGGTGTGTCCGGTTATGGCCTCTCGGGCGGTTGGGAGGGCCCCCGCGGGTCTGCATAATCGCAGGCAATAACCAGGGAGGGAGTCCAGTGAGCCGTCAGCACTGTCCAGAATGCGGTGCCGCCGGCGCCGGCTGCGGGTGCGTGCCGGGTGTGGGTTTCAACCCCTTGCGCATCCGCCCGTACGTGACGTTGCCCGACCCCGGCGGGCCGGACACCCCGGTCTCCCCGCAGCCGGTGTCCGGGGTGGTGTCCCCGGAGCCCGCGCCCGTGCCCGTACCCGCGCCGACGCCGGCGCCGGTGTCGGACGACACGCCGGCGTACGGGATACCCGTGCCGCCGCAGGACGGTCCGTGGCCAGCGGGGCCTGGCGGGCCTGCGCACGCATCGCACCCGGCCGAGACGGTCCAGCTCCGGACCATCCCGGCAGCGGGCCACACGTACGGCAGCGGAGGGGGAGGGGGTGGGGGTGGGGGCGGGGGCCCGGAGAAGCGGACCGGCGCGGCCGCCCGCAAGCCGCTCGCGCTGCTGATCGGCGCCGCGGCGGCGGTCGCCCTCAGCGGGACGGCCGTGGCGGTGTGGGCGCTCCCTGGTTCCACCGAGAACAACGAGGCCGTGCTGCTGGACGCGAAGGTGTCGGCGCCGGTGACGAGCGCCGCCCCGGCCGCACCCTCCGCGAGCCCGTCCCCGAGCAAGGGCAGCCCGTCGCCCTCCGCCTCCCCGTCGCCGAGCGCCTCGAAGTCGGCGTCGCCGTCCCCGTCGCCGAGCGCGTCCCGCACATCGGCGCCCCCGTCCCCCAGCCCGTCCCCGAGCGTGAGCCGCTCCTCCAGCCCGCCGCCCACGCAGGCCCCGACCCTGCGGCACGGGGATTCGGGTTCGGAGGTGGAGAAGCTCCAGCGGCTGCTGGCGGCGCAGGGCCTGTACCGGGGCAGGATCAACGGCCGGTTCGACGGGCGGCTGGAGGACGCCGTGTCGGAGTTCCAGTACGACAGGGGCATCGACGATCAGGAGTGGGGCTTCTACGGGCCGGTGACCCGCAAGGCCCTGGAGGGATGAGCGTCACATGTCCGCTGGTGGCGAGGACTGCCCTTTGTTTTGTATCGTGAGGGAACAAAGTGGTTCCGTCCTCACTCCCTGACCGGTGGACGGAACCACTTGTTCTCTTTTCCCGCCCCGTCTGGAGTACTCCGATGCCGGCCAGCACCACCACCACACCCGTCGCCCTCACCGCCAAGGCCCTGCTCCTGGACATGGACGGCACGATCGTCAACTCCGACGCGGTGGTCGAGCGCTGCTGGCGCGACTGGGCGGTCTCCCACGGGCTGGACCCGCACGAGGCCATGAAGGTGGTCCACGGCCGCCAGGGCTACGCCACCATGGCCGTACTCCTGCCGGACCGCCCCATGGAGGTCAACCACGCCGAGAACGCGGTGATGCTGGCCCGCGAAACGGCCGACACCGACGGCGTGGTCCCGGTCGCGGGCGCCCCGGAGTTCATGGCGGCGATCGACGGCCTGCCGCACGCCCTGGTCACCTCCGCCGACACGGCGCTGGCCACGGCACGGATGACCGCCGCCGCCCTTCCGATGCCCGAGGTACGAGTCACGGCCGAGTCCGTCCAGGCCAGCAAGCCCGACCCCGAGGGCTTCCTCATGGGCGCCGCCGCGCTGGGAGTGGACCCGGCCGACTGCATCGTCTTCGAGGACTCGGCCGCGGGCATCACCGCGGGCCGGGCGGCGGGCATGCGCGTGATCGGCGTGGGCCCGCGCGCAGCCGCCCACGCCCCGACGGCCCACGTCCCGGACCTGACGGCACTCCACGTCGCGACCACCCCGGACGGCTCGATCACCATCACCCTCCACCCGGCGGCCTGACCGCGGGGCGGCGCCCCGCGGTCAGGCCTACGGGGACGGGTCGGCCACGGTCGGCACCCGCGGCGGTGGGGCGGCGGCTCCGGGTACGGGGGCCGACCGGGCGGGGCCGCAACGCCGGGCGGCGGCTCCGCGGTGCAGGAAAGCCGCCCGACCGGAGTCACGACCGGGAGCGGGCCTTCAGTGGGCGGGAGCCACTCGACCGGAATCACAGACGCGCATGGGGTTTCCCGTCAGTCCGATCGTCTCCGGGTCGGGCCGGTCCCTCAAGGGCGCTCCTTCGTCGCGTCGCTTCGCGATGTCGCTGCGCTCCACCCTTGACCGACCGTCCCGCCCCGGAGGAACGAAGACTGCCGGGAAACCCCCAAAGGAACGGGCCGGGCGTTCAAGGATCAGGACGGGGCGTCGCATATGCCCATGCCTGTCCAGGGTGAGGGACAACCAGGAGACGGGCTCAATCCAGACCGGGAGCCGCGTCGGCGGGGCGCGCCAAATCGCTACGCGCTCCTCATCCCTCAGCGTCCGACGACCGTCCTGGGCTGGACATAGACCGCCCACGACCACAGATACTCCCCACTGACGGCGTCCGGCGACCGTCTGTGGCTGTTCACAAGCCGCCCACGGGCCCGGTCCGCCGCTCGACCTGCGTCCGACGACCGCCTTGGGCTGGACATAAGCCGCCCACGACCCGCAGAGACTCCTCACGAGTCGCGTCCGACGGCCGCCCGGGGCGGAAAAGCGCGAAACAGCGGCTATTCCGCAGTGGATGCGGGTCAGCGCACATGGGCGCCCCGAAAGGCCGACCGTTTGCCCTAAGTACCCCTTTTCGGTGGCGGCTTTGTGGTGTCCTGCTCGCACCGACCCGGCCCCACTACGGAATAGGTGAAGTCCCGGCGGTCAGCTCCTCCCATCCGTTCTCCTCAACCCCTGGCGGCCGTCTGTCGCGGTCATGCAGAAGCGCGTAGCGATCCGAGGCGGCCTACGTCCGGCCACAGACGGTCGTCGGACGCAGATCGAGCGCCGGACCGAGCTCGTGGGCGGCTTATGTCCAGCCCAAGACGGTCGTCGGACGCTGAGAGATGAGGAGCGCGTAGCGATTGGACGCGCTTCCCCCAACACAGGCCATGGTCTCGATGGCCCCGCCTGCCGGACATGCCCCACCGGAACCGGGCTGGGCATCTCTGACGGGCCCGTCGTGATCCTTGAACGCCCGGCCCGTTCCTTTGGGGGTTTCCCGGCAGTCTTCGTTCCTCCGGGGCGGGACGGTCGGTCAAGGGTGGCCGAAGGCCATCGCGAAGCGACGCGACGACGAAGGAGGAGCGCCCTTGAGGGACCGGCCCGACCCGGAGACGATCGGACTGACGGGAAACCCCCACACGCATCCCTGATACCGGCCGAGAGGCTCCCGCCCACCGAAGCCCCCGCCGCACCTCCCCCACCCCGTCCACCCCGTCCACCCAACCCCCGCCACCCGAAGCCCCCGACCGCCCGACCGCCCTACCGCGCCCTACTGCCCCACTCGCCCGTCGATGCGTTCCCGAAGGAAGTCCGCGTGGCCGTTGTGGCGGGCGTATTCCTCGATCATGTGGACCAGGACCTCGCGGAGTTCCATCGGCTCGTCGCCGTGCCCGCTGTCACCCGTGACGTCCAGGCCGGCGGCCTCCGCGACCAGTTGTTCCGCGAAGGCGACTTCGGCGCGCCAGGTGGCCCATGCGTCCGCGACCACCTCCGGGTCGGCCACCGCGCCGGTGAACTCCCCCGCGCGGTCCTCCTCCGTGCGGTAGTGCCTACGTATCTCCTGGCCCGCCATGACCTGCCGGAACCAGTACTGCTCGACGCCCGCCAGGTGGCGCACGAGACCCAGGAGGGACAGGTTGGACGGTTCCACCGAGCGCCGCGCCAGGGCCTCCGCGTCGAGGCCCGCGCACTTGAGCTCCAGCGTCAGGCGCTGGTCGCGCAGGTAGCCGGCGAGTACGGCGCGCTCGCCCTGGAACCCGCCGTCGGTCCGGGTGTCCTCGTCGGGGTGGACGAACATGTTGGACCAGCCGAACCTCCGGTCCTCGGCGGGCACCGGTGCGGACGCGGATCGGGGTGCGGGCTCAACGTCGGGGCCGTCGGAACCGGCGGGGCCGCCGGTCGAGGTGGCGGGGGCGGTGGTGTCAGTCACGCGCACGAGCGTGACCTGTACGTCTCCGCCCCGCAAGGAAATATCCGCCACCGCCGCGGCCCGCACCTGCGGCGCGTCAGCCCGCGATCGCCTCGTAGAGCGAGAACGCGGCGAGTGCGGCCATCACGGCAGCCGCGATCTTGGTGATCAGTCGCAGCGGCACGTACTTCATCAGGGTGCGCCCGCCCAGGATGCCGATGCCGGCGACCGCCCACAGGGCGAGCACGGCGCCGATGCCGACCGAGACGGCGTTGTCGTACCGGGCGGCGAGGTTGGCGGTCATGATCTGGGTCAGGTCACCGAACTCCGCGACCAGGATCAGCATGAAGCCCGCCCCGGAGACCTTCCAGAAGGACTGGTCGGCGGGCGGCTTGACCTCCTCGTCCCCGTCGTCCTTCTTCAGGAGCAGCATGGCCGCGCCCAGCAGGAAGAGGATGCCGACGACCGCCTGCACGAGCCGGTGCGGGAGCAGCGTGAGGACGCTGCCTGCGGCGATGGCGAGTGCGACGTGTACGGCGAAGGCGGCGGCGACGCCCGCGAAGACGTAGGAGGCGCGGTAGCGCGTGCCGAGCATCAGGCCGGCGAGGGCCGTCTTGTCGGGGAGTTCGGCAAGGAAGACGACGCCGAAGGCGATCGCCATGATGCTGAAGCTGAACACGGGGGTGAAACCTCGATCGGTCGGGCAGGGCGCCATCGGTACCGAGAGACCTGGGGTGTGTCAGGGGTCGCTTCGGCTCGGCGGCGCCCTGGTTGCGCGTGCGCGTACGAAACGCACCTGCGCTGGACAGGACACTGCGGCCGAAGGTCTCGCTGGCCTGCCGCTTTCCGCGGCCTGCCTCCGGGCGCCGGCTGGGGTGACCCAGCAGTATGTCGACGGTCCGGCGAAGAGCTACTCCCCTTCTGCTCCGAACAGAGTACGCGACGCCCGCGACGGGCCGGAATAGGTCTTTGGTCCCGCCTCCGCCCCACGCCGTGACCGCTCGGGCCCTGCCGCCGGCCCGCGCTGGCCCTGCTCCGACCTGGGCCCGGCTGCTCGTCTTCGCCGGACCCACCCCCTGCGGAATATCAAACTCCCTTTAAATCAGGTGCGTTGGCGGCTTGATGTGACGTGCTCATGTCGCCAGGCTGTCACCTGGCGCCCATCCCTGCGATACCCGGCGCCGCAACGATGGCCACGCCCCGCCGGGGCCACACGGCCACACCCCCCGCACCCAGGGAGCCCCTCATGGCACTCATACCCAGCATCTACGCGCGTCGAATTGGCGTGCTCGCGTCAGCAGCCGCACTGGCCGCGCTGACCTCCCTCCTGAACGCCCCCACCGCCCAGGCAGCCCCGCCCGCCCCCATCAGCGCCTCGGCCGCCCGCGCCTACCTGGCTACGGTCACCCCGAAGACCGAGGGGTCCACCAGCGGCTACAGCCGCGACCTCTTCCCGCACTGGAGCACCGTCTCCGGCACCTGCAACACCCGCGAGACCGTCCTCAAGCGGGACGGCGTCAACGTCGTCCAGGACTCCGCGTGCGCCGCGGTGAGCGGAAGCTGGTACTCCGAGTACGACGGCGTCACCTGGACCGCCGCCGCCGACCTCGACATCGACCACGTCGTCCCGCTCGCCGAGGCCTGGCGTTCCGGTGCCAATTCCTGGACCACGAGCAAGCGCCAGCAGTTCGCCAACGACCTCACCCGCCCGCAGCTCATCGCGGTCACCGACAACGTCAACCAGGCCAAGGGCGACCTCGACCCCGGCAAGTGGCTGCCCCCGCGGACGGCCTACCGTTGTACGTACGCGCGGATGTGGGTCAACGTGAAGCAGTACTGGGGTCTGAGCATGGACTCCGGCGAGAAGACGGCCCTGGTCAACATCCTGAACGGCTGCTGACCAAGCCGGCCGATCTTTCCCCCGTCAGGGGGAGGCGTGGCTCCCCCCACCCGTCGTACCGTGATCGAAGGGGCTACGGAGGAGGGGGAGTTCCATGGCCGGACTGCGTCTGGGGCCGCTGCTGCGCCACGTCGACTGGGACACGGGCCGGTCGGCCACGATATGGGTCGAGGCGGACCGGCCGTGCACGGCCGAGGTGCGGTGCGCGGACGGGGCGGGCGGCAGTGCGCGCACCTTCCAGATAGCCGGTCACCACTACGCGCTGGTGCCGGTGACGGGCCTGACCCCGGGTGCGACCACGGCGTATGAGGTGCTGCTCGACGACCGGCCGGTGTGGCCGCTGCCGGAGAGCGGTTTCCCGCCGAGCACGATCACCGCTCCGGCCGTGACGGGCCCCGGCCGGCCCTCGCCCGGGCTGCGCGTGACATTCGGTTCCTGCCGGCAGGCCGCGCCGCCCGCCGGCCGGCACGGACCGCACGGCGCGGACGCGCTGGACACCCTCGCGGCGCGGCTGGCCGCCGACCCGGAGGCGGTGCGCCCGGACGTCCTGCTGCTGCTCGGCGACCAGGTGTACGCGGACGCACTGTCCCGGGAGACCCGGCAGTGGCTCGCGGCCCGGCGGGATCTGCGGGAACCGCCGGGTGCCCAGGTCGCGGACTATGAGGAGTACACCCGGCTCTACTACGAGTCCTGGCTCGACCCGGAGATCCGCTGGCTGCTGTCGACGGTCCCCAGCCTGCACATATTCGACGACCACGACGTCATCGACGACTGGAACACGAGCGCGGCGTGGCTCGCGGAGATGCGGGCGACGCCGTGGTGGCGCGAGCGCGTCCTCAGCGGGCTGATGTCGTACTGGGTGTACCAGCACCTGGGCAATCTCTCCCCCGCCGAGCTGGACGCCGACGCGGTGTACGGGGCGGTACGGCAGACCCCTGACGGTACGGACGTGCTCCAGGCCTTCGCGGCCGCGGCGGACGCCGATCCGGGCACGGTGCGCTGGAGCTACCGTCGCGACTTCGGCCGGACGCGGCTGCTGATGGTGGACACCCGGGCCGCGCGGGTGCTGGCCGAGGACGGGCGGGCGATGCTCGATCCGGCGGAGCAGCAGTGGCTGCGGGAGAACGCCCTGGCCGGGCACGGTGGTTACGACCATCTGCTGATCGGGTCCTCGCTGCCCTGGCTGATGCCACCGCTGATCCACGATGCCGAGACGTGGAACGCCGCGCTGTGTCGCGGGGAGCGGGGGCCGCGGTGGGCGCGGATCGGGGAGGATCTGCGCCGGCGCAGCGATCTGGAGCACTGGGCGGCGTTCCCGGCCTCGTTCGCGGCCCTGACGGATCTGATCGAGGAGGTGGGGACGGGGCCGCGGGCGCCGGCGACGGTGTGCGTGCTGTCCGGGGACGTGCATCACGCGTATGTGGCCGAGCCTCGAATACCGAGTACGGCACGGGTGTTCCAGCTGACGTGCTCGCCGGTTCACAATTCCATCCATACCGCGGTGAAGTGGGGTTTCCGGCTGGGCTGGTCCCGGACGGGGCGGTGGCTGGGGCGCGGCTTCTCGCTGCACGGGCGGACGGGGCGGCCGCCGCTCAACTGGCGGCGTACGGGTGGGCCCTGGTTCGGGAACCAGCTGATGACGCTGGCCCTGTCGGGGCGGACGGCGCGGCTGCGGCTGGACCAGGCGCGCAAGAAGCGCGAGGGGGCCGTGCTGGTGACGGTGCTGGACCGGGATCTCACGGCGGCGGAGTAGCGGAGCAGGGGGCGCGGCAGAGCTCGGCGGTGCGGGGCGGTGGAGTCTGCGTGGCGGCGTGCGGAGGTGTCCTTGGCGGGCGTGCGTCCCCCGGAGGCGTCCGTCCCCGGCGTCCCGTCCCGGGCGGGCGCACCGGGCAGGCGCCCCGGGCATCCGGGGTGCGAACGCCGGGCGTACGCTGTCTGGCTGTCAGGCCGCTCCTGCCGCTCCCCGCGACACCGCGGCGCTTCGTGTCGCAGCACGTCAACCGGACTGGGGAGTCCCGTTTTGTTTGAGACGCTGGGATCGCTGACCGCGAGCCCATGGATCTACGCCCTCGTGGCGGTCTCCATCGTGCTCGACGTCTTCCTCCCGGTGCTCCCGAGCGGGGTTCTGGTGATCACCGCGGCGGCGGCCGCGGCGGCCGCCGGGGCCGCGGGCCCGGTGCCGGGGCCCGAACAGGTGCCGGACATCCTGCTCCTGCTCGTGATCGCCACGACCGCCTCGGTGCTGGGCGACATGGCCGCGTACCGGCTGGGCCGGCGCGGCGGTGCCCGGCTGGACCGGGCCATCGCCCGCTCCCGCAGGCTGACCCGGGCCCACGAGCGCCTCGGCACGGCTCTGGCACGCGGTGGCGGCGCCCTGGTGGTCATCGCGCGCTTCGCCCCGGCGGGCCGCTCGGTGGTGTCCCTGGGTGCGGGCAAGACCCAGCGCAAGGTGGCGGAGTTCCTGCCCTGGTCGGTCCTGGCGGGCATGGCCTGGGCCGGTTACAGCGTGGCCCTCGGCTACTTCGGTACGCAGTGGCTGGGCACCCGGTGGCTCGGCACCGCCCTGTCCGTCGTCGCCCTCTTCGCCGCGGGTGCCCTGGCGGCGTTCCTGGTGCGCCGCCCGGAGGCGGGCGCGGCGACGGCGTAGGCCGTCCGGCACGGATCGGCTCCCCCGGGCGGAGCAGCGGCTCACCCGTTCACCCGGCCCCGATCGCCGCCCCAGGGCTGGGCTCCTAGCGTCCACAGCACGGTGCGCAATCGAATCCGCGTCACATCAGTGGCCTGGCCGCGCCGTTTCGACGAGCCGAGGAGTCCTCTCCATGCCCGCCAAACCGCCCGCGAAGCCGCCCGCCGCACCGCCTCCGGCACCGCCCGCCACGGCGCGCCGCCGCCTGATGACCGTCGCGGCCGCGACGCTCGTCGCCGCTGCCGCCGCGCCCGCCACTCTCGCGTACGCCTTCCCGTCCGCCACCGTCTCCCCCACCGCTGTGGCCCCGGGCGGCCGGGTCGCCCTCAATGTCGCGGGCTGCGGAATGCAGGTCGCCAGGGTCACGTCGACCGCCTTCGGCGAGACCCGGCTGACCCCGGGCAACCAGACGGCCGCCAGCCTCATCGGGAGCGCCACCGTCTACGACAACGCGAGCACGGGCACGCATCGCGTCGTCTTCGAGTGCGGCGGCCCCGGCGGCGAGCGCGTCACCTTGTCGCTGCAGGTCAGCTCGGGTGCGGCTCGCGGTGGTACGGGCGGCAGCATCGGTTCGATGAGCCCCGGGCAGATCGCCGCGGGCAGCGCCCTCACCGCGGGCGCGCTGGGCGCCGGAGTGTGGGTGATGCGCCGCCGCGCGGCGGCCTCGTAGGCGCCGGCCGGGTCACGCCGGGGCGGCTGCCTGCCCCCGTACGTGCACCCCGTCGAGCAGCGCCGCGGTGGCTTCGGCGACGGCGTCCACCGCCGCCTCGAACACCTCGCGGTTGTGCGCGGCGGGCACCCGGAACCCGGACACCTTCCGTACGTACTGCAGGGCGGCGGCGCGGATCTCTTCCTCGGTCGCCTTCTCGGGGATGGCGGGCGGGCGCAGGGTCTTAATGGAACGGCACATACCCCCACTATCCCGCTACCGGGGCAGCTCGGCCCCGGAAAGTTTCATGATCAAACCGGCTTGGAGGCGGGCCCTGAGCCCCGGGTCCTCGACCGCGTCCAGCAGCTCGATGGCCTGCTGGGTCGTCTCGGCGGCCCGCCGGTCGTCGCGCAGCGAGGCGGTCTGGTCGGCCATGTGCCGGAGCGCGGTGTCGGCCCGCCGGTGGAAGAGCTGCCCGATCAAGGTGGTGACCAATCCCGCCGAGCTCGTGACGATCCCCAGGTAGAGCTCCCCGCCGCCCTCGGCCTTCCAGACGGCCAGCCCGATCCCGAAGAGCAGGATCGCCGCACCGACCCCGGCGAACCGCTGGCTGGTCGCGAAGCTGCTGCGCGCCTGGGTCAGTCCGTAGGCGTAGTACTCGACGAGGATCGGCGTGAAGTCGTCCCGCCGGTCGCCGAGCTGCGCCGCGGGATGCTGGATCCCGCCGACGTCCTGGAACTTCCCTCCGCCGGCCACGGCGGACGGCCTGTCGGCCTCGCCCGGCTCGGCGAGGTGCGCGAGCAGCCGCGCCCGCTCCTCGTCCCGCTTCCGCTCGAAGCCCGCCCCCAGGGACCGCTCCATCAGCGCCAGCGCCACGGCGACCACGGCGACGACCGACCCACCCCAAGCGAGCTCGCCCATCCCCCGACGATCCCACGCCCCGGACCGGCGGCCAAGAGAGCGTCCATCTCCCCAAATGCGGATGAACCACACCGAACCTAGACTGACCGAGGCATGAACCAGTCGCCGACGAGGGAGACCATGACCATGGCCAAGCGAGGCAACAAGCGTCGGGCCCGCAAGAAGAAGAAGGCGAACCACGGCAAGCGCCCCAACGCCTGAACGAACCACCCGAAAGACCCCCGACCCCAACCGGCCGGGGGTCTTCGCGGATCACCCCTTCTTCCGGAGCTTCCGCATCTTCGCTTCGGCTTCCTTCTTCTTCCGCTGCGCCACGCCGTAGCTCGACCAGCCGCCCTGGTGCAACTGACACCGGGAGCTGTTCACCATCGCGGGCTTGGTACACGGCCGCCCCACGGCCGTCTGCGCCCCACACCTGGGCCGAGTCATCGCTCTCCCCTCCTCCGACACGGCGCCGGACCCCGGAATGCTCTCGCCCGTCACCCCCTCCGGGAAGGCGCAGAACCACGCGGCCGGAAGCACCCCCGGCACACGGCCTGTCGCCTCGAGGGTGGGGCGGGTGGCGTTGATGTGGGGCGTAAGAGCCGTCAGCGAGCAGTGGAGGCGGGCTCCGTGGATCGGGTCGAAGTCCTGGAAGTCGGAGGGTTCCAGGCCCCAGGCCTCGATCCGGCTCCAGCCGGCCTGAACCTCGGCGTTCCGGCCGTCACTTGAGCGCGCGCGGCGCATGAGGGCCCGGCGATGCCTGATCGTCCGTGTGAGGCCAAAGCCCGCTGTCGACCGCCGCTCCGGCCGGCACGCGGCCTCCCGGGCGCTTACCTACTCCTCATCGGTGTCCTCGGCGGGAAGGATGGACACGAGATCCCCGGACAGGTCGAGCTTGTAACGCGTGGCGATGACGCCGAGCTGAATCCCGAAGACCGCTCGCAGTTCGCCGAGCGCGGCCCCGAACACGACGCCTTCACGGCGGCCCTCTACGTGGCTGCCGTGGTCGATACCCACGGTGTCCAGGAACCGGCGGCAGGCGGCACGCATCGCCTTGAGGTTCTCGGCAAGTTCATGTCCCGTGTCGGGCTCCATCAGGATCCGGGTCAACGTCTCCCTGATCTTCAGTACCGATGCGACGCAGTGCCCTGCCTCGTTAACCGAGTGCTCGACACGGGTCATCGTGAGAACCCGCCGGTCCTCCAGGTAGACGAGGACCTTCTCGGCAACCGCGCGTTGCGGGAGCGGCAGTTCCCAGTCCACACCTCCGAGTGGTGTGCTGAAACCCTTGATCCGTCGCATGATCTCTAAAACCTTCACGCTCGGCATACTAAGCAGGCCGGTGGGCCTGCGTTGTGGTGACGACGGGTACGGCGTGAAGCAGCAACGCCCGCTCCGTTGAATTCCGTTGAGCCGCTCAGGACTCCGTACGGGGCTCACCGACGGTGGCGACGAAGCCGTACTGCGCCTTCCGGCACCCGACGCGGCCATCCTCGGCAGCCTCCGCACCGGCCTGCCCGAGCTCGTCGAGCCACGCGCCACCGGCCGGGCCCGTTGCCGTCAGGCAGTACATGCCGATGGCCCCCAACCATGATCGGTTGGGGGCCATCGTGCTGGTGGGCGCGGACGGTTTCGAACCGCCGACATCTGCTTTGTAAGAGCAGCGCTCTACCCCTGAGCTACGCACCCGTGGATGAGTGGACAGCCTACATGGCAGGCGCACCCCCCACGTAAACCCGTTCTCGTGGGAGAGAATGGACCGGGGCATGGCGGACGCGGTACGGGAGAGGCATTGTGACGACGGCATCCCGGCGGTGGTTCGGCGGGCGGGACGAGAGTCGGCGGGCGGATGCGCAGGCGGCGAAGGATGCCGCCGCGGCCGCGTTCTACGAGCTGGACACGGCGCAGCGGGATCTGCGGATCTCCATCGAGACCATCGCCGCGGCGGACGGGTCTCCGGCGGCGCGGCAGGCGACCGAGGGGTTCGCCGCGCTGGGGCGGCGGATCGACGAGGTCAGTCACGTCTACATCGAGGCGGTCGACGCGCACGACCTGGACCGGGCGGAGTTGGAGGCCTCGGTCGCCACGCGCGCGCGGGAGCAGCTGACCCGGGCCCGGGACGAGCTGGTGCGGGTCCAGGGGGAGCTGGAGCGGTTCGCGCAGGGGCTGCAGCCGCTGCTGGACAAGGCCGAGACGCAGCTCGCGCGGGTGGCGCCGGCCCGGGAGCGGGCCAAGGCCGCGCTGATCGGGGCGAGTGACGCGCTGGACGCCGTACGGGCCAAGGGGATACGGGCCGATGACCTGGCGGCGCGGCTGGCGGCGCTCGGCCCGGAGCTGACCAAGCTGAACCAGGGCGCGGCACAGCACGGTGTGCAGGAGACGGTGCAGCGCGCCGACCGGATCCTGCGGGACGCGGAGGCCGTACGGGCCGAGGCGGCGCGGCTGCCCGAGCGGGCGGCGGAGATCGACCGGCGGCTGGTGAGTCTGCGGACGCGGGCGCAGGCGTTGCGCAACCGGGCGGACCGGGTGGATCCGGTGCTCAGCGAGCTGCGGCGGCGGTTCAGTGCGGCCTGCTGGCAGGACCTGCAGCACGTGCCGGACCAGGCGGTACGGGACGTGGCGCGGGCCGAGGAGCAGCTGCTGGAGGCCGGCCGGGCCCGGGACGAGCAGCGCTGGGCCGAGGTGGGGGCGCTGATCGAGGCGGTCCGCGGCTCGCTGGGCGCGACGGACGAGGCGGTGTCGGCGGCGCAGGACCGGCTGACGCGGTTGGAGGCGGTGGCGCGGGATCCGCAGGCGGAGGTGGACCGGACCCGTTTCGCGATCCGGGACGCGCAGCGGCTGGCGATGGCGGGGCGCAGTGTGCCCGATCCGCGGCACGCGCGGCCGCTGGACGATGCGGTGGCGCGGGTGGCCCGGGCGCTTTCGGCGCTGGAGGGGCGGCATCCGGACTACTGGGCGTTCCTGCTGGAGATGGCGGACGTCCGGGCTTCGGTGAACCGGGTGGTGAGCGGGATCCGGGCCGAGCGCGGGCACGCATAGGCCGTCTTTCGGATCTTGTCGGCCGAGCCCGCGGCGTCCGCCGCCATGGGGCCTCCCCAGGCCCGTCACTGGAGCTCGGGCGCCCCGACAATGCGGCCAGGTGTGGTGCCGGGCGTCGCGGGCCCGACAGGATCCGAAGGAGACCGCCCAGGCCGCCGCCCGGGCGTGCCCGGTTGTTTCCCGGCGGTCGGCGACGGATGCTGGGAGGTGCCGGGAACGGAACAGAGGAGGGCACCATGGCTGCCCACACCACCCACGAGCCTCCCGCGGCCCATGAGCCTTACGTGGCTCACGCGGCGTACGGGTGCACCGAGCCGCACGAGCACTACGCGCCCTACGTGGCCCACGAGCCCGATCCCGACGCGCCCACCCCACCGCGCTTCGCCGACACGGTCTCGCGGCGCATGGCACGCATGCTGCATCCCGTCAACGCGCAGCTCGATGATCATCTGCCCACCGACCACAAGCTGGGCCAGGTGTACCGGGTCGGGGCGGGACTGACCGGCCTGCTGCTGGTGGTGTTCGGGATCCTGGGCCTGGTCAATCAGATCGGGTTCTTCGACACCGGTGGGGACACGGTGCTCGCCCTGAACACCAACGGTGCGCTGAGCGTGCTGTCGATCTGCATCGGCGTGCTGCTCTTCGTCGGGATGGTGATCGGCGGAACCTTCGCCTCGACCCTGAACATCGTCCTGGGCGTGCTGTTCATCGCGAGCGGGTTCGTGAATCTCGCGCTGCTGGACACGGAGCTGAACTTCCTGGCCTTCAAGATCCAGAACGTGCTGTTCAGCTTCGTCGTCGGCGTGATGCTGATGTGGTTCGGGATGTACGGGCGGGTGGGCAGCGCCCTGCCGCACGACAATCCGTACTGGCGGGCACGTCACCCCGAGCAGGCGGCCCGGGAGGACCGGGCACACCGGGCCGGGTCGAGACAGACGAGAGTTGCGTAGCGCGCGGCGCCCGGCCCCGCTTAGCCTGTGCGCATGCCTCGATACGATTACCGCTGCCGGACCTGCGACGACACCTTTGAGGTCAGCCGGCCCATGGCCGAGTCCTCCGCGCCCGCCGACTGCCCGGCGGGGCACTCCGACACCGTGAAGCTGCTGTCCGCCGTCGCCGTGGGCGGGACGAGCAGCGCCCCCGCGCCCGCGATGGGCGGCGGGGGCGGCTGCTGCGGTGGCGGCGGCTGCGGCTGATCCCGGCGCGATCCGGGACGGACGGCCGGCCGGCCGGCCTAGCGCTTGCGCGACAGGGTCAGGCCGTCCGAGATCGCGAGCAGGACGGATTCCATGCGCGGGTCCGCCGACACGTGGTCGTTGAAGGCGCGGACGCCGGCCGCCGCGCCCGTGGCCGAGTCGTCGAGGACCGTGCCGTGGAACAGGGTGTTGTCGGTGACGATCAGGCCGCCCGTGCGCAGCCGCGGCACGAGCTCCTCCCAGTAGGAGATCTGGCTCTGCTTGTCCGCGTCCACGTAGGCCATGTCGATGTGCGGTTCGGTCGGCATCGCGCGCAGGGTCTCCAGCGCCGGTGCGATGCGCAGCTCGATGCGGTCCGCGACGCCCGCCTCCTCCCAGGCCTGTCGGCCGTACTGCGTCCACTCCTCGGAGACGTCGCAGGCGATGAGGCGGCCGTCGGCGGGCAGTGCCTGGGCCATCGACAGGGCCGAGAAGCCGGTGAAGGTGCCGACCTCCACGATGTGGCGGGCGCCCGTCAGCCGCACCAGGAAGGCCAGCAGCGGCCCCTGCTCCTCCGCCGACTGCATCCCGGCCACGTCCGGGAATTTGGTGTACGTCGTCGCCACGAGCCCCCGCTGGACCCGGTCCAGCGGGGGGTTGTGGTCGAGCATGTACCGGTAGAGCTCGTCCGTGATCTTGGTGCTGTTCCCCTTGGTCATGCGTCCAGTCTGCCCAGTCGGGCGGCCTCCTGGGTGAATGCGCGCACGATTTCCTCGCCCGCCAGGACGCCCGCCGTGGCCAGCGCGGTCACCGACGGCGCCGTCCAGGCCGCGTCGGCCAGTTCGCCGTGGCCCGGTCGCCAGGCCGCGTCCGCCGCCAGCAGCAGGTCCGCGTCCAGCAGCGAGTCGCCGGCCGCGAGGGTGGTGGAGGCTCCCGTGCGGCGGGCTACCTCGCGCATCGCGGCGCTCTTGGTGAGCGGGCGCGGGACGGCGTAGATCTTCCGGCCCTGGAGGGAGACCGTCCAGCCGCGGTCCTCGGCCCACCGGGTCAGGGACTTGAGCCATTCGTCCGGGACCAGGGACCGCTCGACGACGAGGTACGCGAAGAGGTCCTCCGCCAGGCGCGTCTTGCGCAGCCACGCCGGGTCGGCCGTGGCCAGCAGGTGCTGGTGCACCTCCTCGAGGGGGGCGCACTCCTCGGCCAGGCGCGCCGCGACCTGCCGCCGCCAGTCCCGGTCCGGGACCCCGTCGACGAGCAGCTGGCCGCCGTTGGCGCAGATGGCGTACGGAGCCGGGCGGCCGGGGAAGCGGATGCGCTGGTACTGCTTGCGGGTCCGGGTGGTGGTGGGGACGAAGACCACCGAAGGATCGGCCGTCAGCTCCGCCAGCAGTCCCGCCGCCGTCTCCGTCATGTAGGACAGCGGCTTGCTCTCGTGGACCTCGACGCACAGCAGCCGCGGGGCCACCGGGTCGGGCATGGTCAGGCCGAGGGCGGCCGTCGAGTAGATGAGCGTACGGTCGAGATCACTGGCTACGAGGACAGTCACTTCGAGGCCACAGCCTTTCCGTCGGCGCCGGTGGCGCCGCGCGTGAATCGGGGGTGGATGAGTCCTACGCACGTGTAGGGCAGTCCGTCGACCTCTTCCACCGGGACGCCGCGCTGCTCGGCGAGCAGCCGTACGTGGTCCAGGTCGGCCCCGGCGCCGCGCTGCGCCAGGATCTTCCACGGCACCCGGCGCAGCAGGACGCGGGTGGTCTCGCCGACGCCGGGCTTGACGAGGTTCACGTCGTGGATGCCGTACTCCTCGCTGATCCGCTCGACCGCCGCCCAGCCCTCCCAGGTGGGTGTGCGGTCGGCCGCGAGGAGCTCCTTGACCTCCTCGTCGACGGCGTCGGCCACCGCGTCGAAGTGGCCGGCGACGGTGTCGACGAACTCGACGGAGACGTCGGCTCCGGCGAGCTCGCGGTAGAACTTCGCGCCGTGGAAGTCTGCGGGACCGACGAGGTCGGACCTCAGCACCGTACGCGAGATGAGACCGGAGACGGTGGAATTGAGGCAGGCGGAGGGGATCAGGAAGTCCTCCCGGGTGCCGTACGTGGGCACGCAGGAGCCGGGGTCGGCGAGGACGACGATCTCCGGGTCGAAGCCCTCGAACTCGGCGAGGGCGTCGCGCAGCTCGCGGGTGATGGCGCCCTTGCCGGTCCAGCCGTCGACGAAGACGATGTCGGCCGGGTCGTGGTGGGCGGCCAGCCAGCGCAGGGCGTTGGCATCGATGCCGCGGCCGCGCACGATGGAGACGGCGTAGTGCGGCAGGTCCAGGCCGTGCCGGGCGCGGGCCCAGCGGCGCATCAGGACGCCGACGGGGGTGCCGGCGCGGGCCAGCGAGACCAGGACCGGGGACGGGGAGCGCTCGGCGAGCACGGTCTCGGTGACCGTGCCGACGGCGCGGGCCACGCGGACGGCGGAGGCGGCCAGTGCGCTCTGGTACAGCTCCTGGTACTGGGGGGACGGCTGGTACTCGACGGGCAGGGACTCGGCGTAGTGCGCGCCGCCCGCCTGTATCGCCTCCTCGCGCTCCTCCGTCGGCGCCTCCAGCTCGATGTCGGAGAAGTCCTGGAGCAGCCAGCCGACGTCCTCGGCGGCGTACGAGGAGAAGGCGGGGCCGCGCAACGGCTCGCGCAGGGTCGGGTCGGTCAGCTGGGTCGGCTCGGTCGGCCCGGTCAGCCGGGTCGGGTCGGTCGGCTCGGTCATGATCGGCTTCGGCTCCCGCCGGTCGGGTGTGTAGGAGGGGACGACGGCCAGCACGACGTGGCCGGTGTGCGGGGCCAGGGCCGCCAGCAGTCCCGTGTGCAGCTCGGGGGTGTCCCCGGCCGAGTCCACGACGGCGACGACGGCGTCGAAACCGGCGCCGTCCGTGCTGTGGACGTTGTAGGCGTAGCGGTCGCCGGGGCCGTCGGCCGGGGCGTCGTGGGCCGGGAAGACCAGCCGGGTGCGGATGGCGTATCCGGGGTCGTCGACGGCGAGCACGGGCGAGCGGGTGGTGGTCGAGAAGCGGACCTCGCGGGCCGCCCCCGCGTCCTCCAGGGCCTTGGCGAGGCGCAGCGGCGCGTACATCAGCTCCTCGTTGCCGAGGACGAGGATCCGGCCGGGTTCGGTGCCGAGCGCTGTGGTGAGCCGGTCGGCGAGCGCCGGCAGGGCCGCCTCCAGGCGGGCGCGGTGGGTGGGGGTGAAGCCGTGGCGGCCGCCGTCGGGGACCCCGGAGGGCCAATCCAGGTCGACGCGCGTGACCGGCCGCGGGCCGTCTGCCGGGGCTTCGCCCCGGACCCCGCTCCTCAAACGCCGGAAGGGCTGAATCGGCCCGGCTGCGGGGACGCCCTCGGCGAGAGCCTCGTGTTCCTCGACCAGGGCCTGGCCCTTGGCGAGGACGTCGTCCGGGAGGGAGACCGTGCCCGAGGCGAGGGCGATGAGGTCCACGCGCGCGCCCAGCTCGGCGGCGAAGGCGGTGAGCCGGTCGCGGTCGGCCGGGGAGCGCATGTCGACGAGGGCGACGACCACGTAGTGCGAGCGGGGATGGCGGGCGTGCAGGTCGCGGATGGTGTTCAGGACCGTGTTGCCGGTGGAGAACTCGTCGTCGACGAGGACGAGCGGGCCGCTGCCCGCGAGCAGCTCCGGGTCCTCGGGCAGCAGCAGGTGCGAGGTGGCGTGCGAGTGCGCCTCCTCGAAGCCGCCGGCCGCCCGCACGCCCGGTACGGGCCGTCGGGTGGAGTGCAGGTAGGGGGCGCTGCCCAGGCCGTCGGCCACGCAGTGGCCGAGCCCGGTGGCGGTCTCGGCGTAGCCGAGGACCACGGCCGCGGCGGCCCCGTCCTCGCCGAGCAGGGCCCGGACGCGTTCGCCGAGCCCGTACCCGGCGGCGTACACGGTCCGCGGGGACTGCGGGACGTGCTTGCCCAGCACCTGCGAGACCAGCAGGTGCGCCCGCTTGGGGTTGCGGCGCAGGGCCAGTCCGAGCAGCTCCGTCAGCCGCAGACCGCCTTCGGAGTCCTCCAGGCTGACGCCCAGCCGCTCCGCGACCCAGGTACCCGACCACACTGCTTCGATCGTCTTGCCTTTCCTCGTCGTCGGCGCGGCCGTCGGCGGCCGCGCGTCCCTTTCCAGGGGCCTGCTCACACCTGGAGCCCGGCCGTGAGCAGGTCGACGAAGCCGACCTCCTCCTTCGCCACCCCGAAGACCTCGGCGCGCAGCATGGTGCGCTCGGCCCAGGCCCGGTGGGGCTTCACCTCGTTCATCTTGTTCGTGTAGGCGGAACGCATGACGCCACCGCCGCCGCGCTCGGGCCTCAGGATGTCCTGGGCGTCGCAGAACTCCTCGTGCGAGACCACCGACAGCGCGTGCACGGGCGTGACGTGCGCGGGGTGGATACAGGTCTTGCCGAGCAGCCCGTTGGCCCGGTCCAGCTCGATCTCGCGCAGCAGCCCGTCCAGGTCGTGCTCGATCAGGGCGGTGCGCAGTTCCTCCACGCCCTCCTCCAGGAAGGGGCTGCGGCGCAGCTGGGGCTTGAAGAGGCGCTGCTGGCTGCGGAAGTACTCCCAGACCGGCCCGGTCACGGTGAAGCCGGTGCCGTCGGCCCGGCTGAGGACGTTGACGACGTCCGCGATGACGCCCGCCACGATCTGGACGTCGTAGGCGGTCATGTCGGGCGTGCGCCGCAGGCCGTAGGCCGAGCAGAAGTCGGTCACGCCGAGCCGCAGCGCCAGGACGCGCTCGCGGTGGCGGTTGACCGTGCGGGAGATGCCGGCGAGGGCCTCGACGCGGGTTTCGAGGTGCAGGAGGTCCGGGGTCTCCAGGACCGGCATGGCGTACAGGCGGGAAAGTCCGCCGACCGCCTCCGCCTCGGCGACGGCTTCGAGGAAGGCGATCCCGCGGTTCTCGTCGAACTTCGGGAGTACGAATCCGGCCAGTCTCCGCACGGAGCCGCCCAGCCGGCGCACCAGGTCGGGTATCTGCTCGGGCGTGCGGACGCGGATGAAGAGCAGCGGGAGCTCCGCGCCGTCCGCGTCGAGCTCGCAGAAGTGCCGGACGAGGTTCTCCTCGGCCCCGGCGACATCGCCGTCGCTGATGGAATCCTCCAGGCAGAGGACCATCGAGACGACTCCGCGGCCGGCCTGCTTGCGGATGTCGGCCGCGAGCGTGGGCCGGGTGGCCGGGCTGTAGAGCGTGGCTCCAAGCGCCGCCGCGAGGACGCGGGAGGGCGAGGCTCCGGTGAATTCCGCCGGTTCCTGGTGGAAGAGGTCCTTACGGACGGTGGGCGTTATGTGCCCAAAGTGACGCATGTGCTTCCCCCGTACTGCCTCGGCGGCCCAACTGGCATGGCCGGTAATAGTACGTACGAACGTGAGTCAAGAGTTCCTCAAGCACATGAAGTTCAGGTAACCCTCTTGCACCATGCCCAGGTCTCGCGTTCGAGACAAGGCCCTACGGGGGGCCGCATTGTCCCTGTCCACCCCGGGAGGGCAGGATGACGTGCATGACGCACGCGATGCAGAAGGGCTCGAACATCCCGGTGGCCGCCGTGGCGGTCCGGGCGGTGCTGCGCTGGACCGCCGGCCCCGAGGTGCCGGACGTGGACGCCTCGGCACTGCTCGTCGGCCCGGACGGCCGGGTGCGTTCGGACGAGGACTTCGTCTTCTACAACCAGCCCCGGCACCCTTCGGGGGCCGTCTGGCGACTCGGCAAGAAGCAGATCGGTGACGCGATCACCGACGCCGTCCAGGCGGACCTGCGCACGGTGACGCCCACGGTGGACCGGATCCTGGTGGTCGCCTCCGCCGAGGACGTCCCGTTCCAGCGGGTCCACGACCTGCGGATCCTCCTCTACGACGCCACCGCGACCGGTGGCTCCGAACCGCTGGCCCACTTCGACGTACGGCCCGAGACCGGCGCCGAGACGGCGCTGATCTGCGGGGAGCTGTACCGGCGGGGCGAGGGGTGGAAGTTCCGCGCGCTCGGCGAGGGCTACTCCGACGGACTGGTGGGGCTCGCGACCGACCACGGGATCTCGGTCGACGAGAACGCCGCCGAGTCCGAGGCGGCCCCCGCGCCCGGCCCCGCCGCCGGGCCGGCGTCCGAGCAGACGGCGATGATGGCCCCGCCCACGCAGGCCCCGCCGCCCGTCCAGCCCGCCTACGGGTACCCGCAGCCGGTGTCTCCGGCCCCGGTGCCGGGTCCGGGCGGCGATCCGTCCTTCCGGCTGCCGGTGCAGGGCCCGCAGTTCATCCGCCGCTGACGCCGCCGGCAACACCGCCGACGCGGCCACGCCGCCCGCACCGCCGAGGGCCCCGTGGACGGTCACCCGTCCCGGGGCCCCGGTCAGTTCTTGGCGCTCTTGTAGCCCCGCCCCCACTGGAGCCCCCAGCCGTACAGCCGGTCCAGCTCGGCCTGGAACCCGTAGACGAACTTCACCTCGCGCCGCACCACGAGCTCGCCCTTGACCTTCTCCAGGGAGACGACCGCGCAGGAGCGGGCCTGCGGGTGCCGCTCGTCCAGCGGGATCTCGATCCGCGGCCCCGTGACGGGGTAGAGGGTCACCATGGCGTGCGTCCGGTCGAAGGCCGGCGTCTGGTCGTAGATGTAGACGAAGACCAGCAGCCGCTTGATCTCGTCGGCGTGGTCGAGGTTGACGTAGAGGGTCTCCCCCGACGCCGAACCGAACCGGTCGTCCCCGCTGAGCTTGACGTACGGCGGGTCGTTGAGGTCGCCCAGCAGGTTCCCCAGCGGCTGCACGGCGCCGCGGGTCCCGTCCGTCAGCTCGTACAGGCAGCCCATGTCGAGGTCGACGTTGACCATGCCCTGGGTGTGCGCCTGCACCATGTCCGGCTTGAACAGCTTGAACGGATGCCGGAAGAGCTGGCCGCTCTGGCCGGAGCGGCCGCCGATGTCCGAGGTCCGCATGCGCCAGGACAGGTTCACCCGCAGATTGCCGTGGACGGCCCCCTGTTTGGTGAGCGACACCGTCGAATGTCGCTTGGTCAGCTCGATCGCGTTCGACGAGGCACTGCCCGACTGGAACTGCACGGCCCGGCTGCCCATGATGCCGTCGAAGAAGCCCATCCCCTACCCCCTGGTCCCCTGATCCCCTGATCGGCCTGAGCCTACGGAAGCGGGGCGGCCCTCCGGGTCCGTGGACCCGGTGGACCGCCCCGCAATGGAGCGTTCCGCATTACCGCGGCGGTCATGCCTCGGCGGGGGAACCCTCCAGTTCCAGGCGCTTGTTGCGGCGCACCGAGGACCAGAAGGACCAGCCGATGAGCAGCACGCCGACGAGACCGGTGATGATCTCGTTGATCTCGTACTGGATGGTGATGAGCAGGATCGCGGCGAGCGCGCCGATGGCGTAGTGCGCGCCGTGCTCCAGGTAGACGTAGTCGTCGAGGGTGCCCTGGCGGACCAGGTAGACCGTCAGCGAACGGACGTACATGGCGCCGATACCGAGGCCGAGGGCCATCAGCACGATGTCGTTGGTGATGGCGAAGGCGCCGATGACCCCGTCGAAGGAGAAGGAGGCGTCGAGGACTTCGAGGTAGAGGAACATGAAGAAGGCGGCCTTGCCGGCCATGGCGACGGCCGAGACGGCCTTGCCGGTCCGCTTGGCCTCTTCCTCGGCCTCGTGCTCGGCCTCCTCCTCTTCCTCCAGCTTGTTCTCGAAGTAGCCGGAGAGACCACCGACGATCATGTAGGTGATCAGGCCGAGGACGCCGGAGATCAGGACGGTCTGCGCCTTGTCCACGTGGACGCCGCCGTGCTGGTGGGCGTTGGCCCCCACCGTCATCGAGGCGATGACCAGGACGATCAGCGCGATGCAGGCGGAGAGCATGTCGATCTTGCCCAGCTTCGCGAGCGGGCGCTCCAGCCACGCGAGCCACTTGATGTCACGGTCCTCGAAGATGAAGTCGAGGAAGATCATCAGCAGGAACATGCCACCGAAGGCGGCGATGGACGGGTGGGCGTCCGTCACCAGCTGCTCGTACATGTCCTTGTCGGAGAGGGCCAGGTCGACGGCCTCGATGGGCCCGATCTTGGCGCTGATCGCGACGATCACAACGGGGAAGACCAGTCGCATGCCGAAGACTGCGATGAGGACGCCGACGGTGAGGAAGATCTTCTGCCAGAAGGCATTCATCTTCTTCAGGATCCCGGCGTTGACCACCGCGTTGTCGAAAGACAGCGAGATCTCGAGGACCGACAGGATCGCGACGATACCGAAGGCCTGCCACCCCCCGTAGAACACCGCTGCGACCAGACCGAGCGCAGTGATTGCGAACGACCAGCCGAAGGTTTTGAGAACCACTGGCACCCCATCGTCTTGTACGGCTTTACGAAACGTTGACCCCGAAGTCTAGAGCGATGCCTCGGAGCCCCGACGCGTACCCCTGCCCCACCGCACGGAACTTCCATTCACCCCCGTACCGGTAGACCTCGCCGAAGATCATCGCGGTTTCACTGGACGCGTCCTCGGACAGGTCGTAGCGGGCCAGTTCCTGTCCGTCGGACTGGTTCACCACGCGGATGAAGGCGTTGCTGACCTGGCCGAAGCTCTGCCGGCGGGAGTCCGCGTCATGGATCGAGACCGGGAAGACGATCTTGTCCACGGCCGCCGGCACCTTGGTGAGGTCGATGATGATCGACTCGTCGTCGCCTTCACCCTCGCCGGTGAGGTTGTCCCCTGTGTGTTCGACGGAGCCGTCGGGGCTCTTCAGGTTGTTGTAGAAGACGAAGTACTCGTCCCCCAGCACCCGGCCGCTATTGCAGAGCAGCGCGCTGGCGTCGAGGTCGAAGTCGGCTCCCGTGGTCGAGCGCGCGTCCCATCCGAGACCGATCAGAACCCTGGTGAGGTTCGGTGCGGCCTTGGAGAGGGAGACATTGCCCCCCTTGGCGAGTGTGACGCCCATGTTGTGGTCCTCCCCGGACGACGGTGTGACGGTACGGCGGTGTGCCGGTGGTGCGGTGTGGCGGTGGTGCGGTGTGGCGGTGTGGCGGTGTGGCGGTGGTGCGGTGTGCGGTGTGCGGTGTGCCGCCTGCGGCGGTGTCCGCGGGTAAAGCCGGTCCGGCGCCGTACACACAGTGCACGGCGCCGGACGGACGGACTGCTCTCAGGCTCAGACGTTGACGCCGAAGTCCTGCGCGATGCCGCGCAGGCCCGATGCGTACCCCTGGCCGATGGCGCGGAACTTCCACTCCGCACCGTTGCGGTACAGCTCGCCGAAGACCATGGCGGTCTCGGTCGAGGCGTCCTCGGAGAGGTCGTAACGCGCGAGCTCGGAGTTGTCGGCCTGGTTCACCACGCGGATGTACGCGTTGCGGACCTGGCCGAAGCTCTGCTGGCGGCTCTCGGCCTCGTAGATCGAGACCGGGAAGACGATCTTGGCGACGTCGGCGGGAACGCCGGCCAGGTTGACCTTGATCGCCTCGTCGTCGCCCTCGCCCTCACCGGTGGTGTTGTCACCGGTGTGCTCCACCGAGCCGTCGGGGCTCTTCAGGTTGTTGAAGAAGACGAAGTTCGCGTCGCTGGTGACCTTGCCCTGGTCGCTGGTCAGGATCGCGCTGGCGTCGAGGTCGAAGTCGACACCGGTGGTGGTGCGAGCATCCCAGCCCAGACCGACGATGACCGCCGTCAGGTTAGGCGCGGCCTTGGTCAGCGAGACGTTGCCGCCCTTGCTGAGGCTGACTCCCACGGGTCCTCCATTGGGTTCTGTGTGTGGGGCGGTGCCCCGTCGTGCAGGGGCCCTCCCGGCCGTGACCGGGGGAGCTACCGGATCAACGTTTCGATCCTAGTGACGGGTTCCCGCCTGTGAGCGGTTTTCGCAGGGAAAATGCGTGTACGGCCCGCTCGGGTGCGCTCAGAGACTGTCGAGTGCCTTGATGTACTCGTTCAGGTCACGCGCGTCGGGCAGTCCGTTGACGACAGTCCAGCGCACGACGCCGTCCTTGTCGATGATGAAGGTGCCGCGGACCGCACAGCCCTTGTCCTCGTCGAAGACGCCGTAGGCGCGCGAGGTCTCCCCGTGCGGCCAGAAGTCCGACAGCAGGGGGTACTCCAGGCCCTCCTGCTCGCCGAAGACCCGCAGGGTGGGCACCGAGTCGTTGGAGACGGCCAGGAGCTGCACGTCGTCGTTCTGGAAGCGCGGGAGCTGGTCGCGCAGCTCGCACAGCTCGCCGGTGCAGACGCCGGTGAAGGCGAAGGGGTAGAAGAGCAGCACCACTGCCTTCTCGCCCCGGAAGTCGGAGAGCCGCACCGCCCGGCCGTGGTTGTCCTTGAGCTCGAAGTCCGGGGCCTTGTCGCCGACCTCGATCGCCATCTCTCGCATCCCTTCGTTCCCGCATCCCCGCGTTGGGCTGTTCGGGTGAGTCACAGACTAGGTCCTGATCGCGGCGCGGGCACGGAACGCACGCACCCCGCCGACCGGGGTCACCTGGTCGGCGGGGTGCGGTTGCGTGTCCGCTCGGCTGCGGTTGCGGCTCAGCGCTTGGCCTTGGCCGCCTTCGGCGTCACCAGCTTGGTGGACGTCCACTCCTTGCCGACGGGCAGGCCCTTGGCCAGGGAGAGGCCGGCCGTCTCGGCGGCCTCGCTGATGTCACTGGCCTCGACGTAGCCGTCACGGCCCGTCTTGGGGGTCAGCAGCAGGATCAGTGCGCCGTCCTCGACCAGCTCGGTCGCGTCGACCAGGGCGTCCGTCAGGTCGCCGTCTTCGTCGCGGAACCACAACAGCACCGCGTCGGCGACGTCGTCGTAGTCCTCGTCGGCGAGCTCGCTGACGAGCTTCTCGACGGCGTCACGGAATTCCTGATCGACGTCTTCGTCGTAGCCGATCTCCTGGACCACCTGTTCGGACTGGAAACCCAGCCGGGCGGCCAGGCTCTCCGCGTGGTCCGCGGTCGCGCTCACGGGGTGCCTCCTGCTCATGTTCGGTGAATGTCTTCGGCGGCGCGCGTACGCGCAGCATTGGGCGTAGTCCACACGGGCGCGGCGGATCGCGCAAGTACCCGGCCGTCGAGACCGTCGAAACGGTGACGATTGCGGCCGTCTCGCCGCAACTTTCAGCCTTCCCGCGCGCACCTCTCGTGATTCATCCCACACCATTCCAGCTCATTCGGCATCATCGTCGACGCTTGAGGACTTTCCTACCTGTTTGAGGGACGAACGGTCTTACGAAGACGGCGCCCGTCTTGGGCGTAAGGTGCGGTTTGGCCGGACTCGTAGCGGATCCCCGCCGATCCATCCCTCCCTGGTTCCACCGGGTTCCCTGCGGTTTCCAGGGATTACCCGGTGGTAAAGATGAAGATTTCGGCCCAGCGTAAGAGCATGGGAGGCGGCGCCCCCCAGTTACAGCTTCAGCACGACTCCCCCCGACAGCGAAGGAACAGCGTGGCTTCCGCATCCGATCGCAATCCGATCATCATTGGCGGCCTGCCGAGTCAGGTCCCGGACTTCGATCCGGAGGAGACGCAGGAGTGGCTCGACTCCCTCGACGCCGCAGTCGACGAGCGGGGCCGTGAACGCGCCCGCTACCTGATGCTGCGGCTGATCGAGCGGGCCCGCGAGAAGCGCGTGGCCGTGCCGGAGATGCGCAGCACGGACTACGTCAACACGATCGCCACCCGGGACGAGCCGTTCTTCCCCGGCAACGAGGAGATCGAGCGCAAGGTCCTCAACGCCACCCGGTGGAACGCGGCCGTCATGGTCTCGCGCGCCCAGCGTCCCGGTATCGGCGTCGGCGGCCACATCGCCACGTTCGCCTCCTCAGCCTCCCTCTACGACGTGGGCTTCAACCACTTCTTCCGGGGCAAGGACGAGGGCGACGGCGGCGACCAGATCTTCTTCCAGGGCCACGCCTCCCCCGGTATCTACGCCCGCGCCTACCTCCTGGACCGGCTGACCGAGCAGCAGCTCGACTCCTTCCGCCAGGAGAAGTCGAAGGCCCCGTACGGCCTTTCGAGCTACCCGCACCCGCGGCTGATGCCGGACTTCTGGGAGTTCCCGACCGTCTCGATGGGCCTCGGTCCGCTCGGTGCGATCTACCAGGCGCGGATGAACCGGTACATGGAGGCGCGCGGCATCGCCGACACCTCCAAGTCCCACGTTTGGGCGTATCTCGGCGACGGCGAGATGGACGAGCCGGAGTCGCTGGGGCAGCTGTCGATCGCGGCCCGCGAGGGCCTGGACAACCTGACCTTCGTCGTCAACTGCAACCTGCAGCGCCTCGACGGCCCGGTGCGCGGCAACGGCAAGATCATCCAGGAGCTGGAGTCGATCTTCCGGGGTGCCGGCTGGAACGTCATCAAGCTGATCTGGGACCGCTCCTGGGACCCGCTGCTGGCCCAGGACCGCGACGGCATCCTCGTCAACAAGATGAACTCCACGCCCGACGGGCAGTTCCAGACGTACGCCACCGAGTCCGGCGCGTACATCCGGGAGCACTTCTTCGGCGGCGACCAGCGGCTGCGCTCGATGGTCGAGAACATGTCCGACCAGCAGATCCAGCACCTGGGCCGCGGCGGTCACGACCACAAGAAGGTCTACGCGGCGTACGCGGCGGCCAAGGCCCACAAGGGCCAGCCGACGGTGATCCTCGCCCAGACGGTCAAGGGCTGGACGCTCGGCCCGAACTTCGAGGGCCGCAACGCGACGCACCAGATGAAGAAGCTGACGGTCGACGACCTCAAGCGCTTCCGCGACCGTCTGCACATCCCGATCACGGACGCGCAGCTGGAGGGCGGGGCCCCGCCGTACTACCACCCGGGCCCGAAGTCCCCCGAGATCCAGTACATGCACGACCAGCGCAGCGCGCTGGGCGGGTACGTGCCGACCCGCGTGGTGCGCGCGAAGCCGCTGCAGCTGCCGGACGACACGACGTACGCGGCCGCCAGGAAGGGCTCCGGGCAGCAGTCGATCGCCACGACCATGGCCTTCGTCCGCATCCTGAAGGACCTGATGCGGGACAAGGAGATCGGCAAGCGCTTCGTGCTGATCGCGCCCGACGAGTACCGCACCTTCGGTATGGACGCCTTCTTCCCGAGCGCCAAGATCTACAACCCGCTGGGCCAGCAGTACGAGGCGGTCGACCGCGACCTGCTGCTCGCGTACAAGGAGTCCCCGACCGGCCAGATGCTGCACGACGGCATCTCGGAGGCGGGCTGCACGGCCTCGCTGATCGCCGCGGGTTCGGCGTACGCGACGCACGGCGAGCCGCTCATCCCGGTCTACGTCTTCTACTCGATGTTCGGTTTCCAGCGCACGGGTGACCAGTTCTGGCAGATGGCCGACCAGCTCGCGCGCGGTTTCGTCCTCGGCGCGACCGCCGGACGGACCACCCTCACGGGTGAGGGCCTCCAGCACGCCGACGGTCACTCGCAGCTGCTGGCCTCGACGAACCCGGGCTGCGTGGCGTACGACCCGGCCTACGGCTACGAGATCGCGCACATCGTCAAGGACGGTCTGCGGCGGATGTACGGCCCGGAGGCGGAGGACGTCTTCTACTACCTGACCGTCTACAACGAGCCGATCCAGCACCCGGCCGAGCCGGCGGACGTCGACGTGGACGGCATCCTCAAGGGCATCCACCGGGTGTCGCAGGGCACCGAGGGCACGATCGGGGCGCAGCTGATGGCCTCGGGCGTGGCGGTGCCGTGGGCGCTGGAGGCGCAGCGGATCCTGGCGGCCGACTGGGGCGTCCGGGCGGACGTCTGGTCGGCGACCTCCTGGAACGAGCTGCGCCGCGAGGCGGTCCAGGTCGAGGAGCACAACCTGCTCCACCCGGAGGAGGAGCAGCGCGTCCCGTACGTGACGCGGAAGCTGTCGGGTGCGGAGGGGCCGTTCGTGGCGGTCTCGGACTGGATGCGGGCGGTTCCGGACCAGATCTCTCGGTGGGTGCCGGGCGCGTACACCTCGCTGGGTGCGGACGGCTTCGGCTTCGCGGACACCCGTGGCGCCGCGCGGCGCTTCTTCCACATCGACGCCCAGTCGGTGGTCCTGGCGACGCTCACCGAGCTCGCCCGGGCGGGGAAGGTCGACCGCTCGGTGCTGAAGCAGGCGGTCGACCGGTACCAGCTGCTGGACGTGGCGGCGGCGGACCCGGGCGCGGCGGGCGGCGACGCGTAGTCGCCGCTTGGCGGGCCCGGTGAGCGGGTCCCGGCTTCGGCCGGGGCCCGCTCACCTTTACTTGTTCCTTACGATGCTCGGCATGAAGGAACCCTCCCGCCAGCTGGTGTGGGAGCGGCGGAGCCAGACCCCGCTGCTCCTGCTCGCCGTGGCGTTCGCCGTGGCGTACGCCGTGCCCATCGTCGCCCCCGACGCGCGCGCCGGGGTGCACCGGGCCTGCACCCACGTCGAATGGGTGGTGTGGGGCGCCTTCGCCGTCGACTACCTGGTCCGCCTGGCCCTCGCGGCGAACCGCAGGCACTTCGTCCGGACCCACTGGCTGGACCTGGCCGCCGTGGTGCTGCCGCTCGTGCAGCCGCTGCGCCTGCTGCGGCTGGTCGCCACCTTGATGCTGGTGGGCCGGCGGGCCCGGATGGCTCCGCAGATCCAGCTGACGACGTACGTGGCCGGGGCGGTCGTGGGACTGCTGATGTTCGGGTCGCTGGCGGTGCTCAGCGTGGAGCGGGACGCCCCCGACGGGAACATCAAGAACCTGGGCGACGCCGTGTGGTGGTCCTTCACCACGATGACGACGGTCGGGTACGGGGACCATTCGCCGACCACCGGCCTCGGCCGGGTCCTGGCCGTCGGTCTGATGCTGTCCGGGATCGCCCTGCTCGGTGTGGTGACCGCCAACATCGCCGCGTGGTTCATCTCCCGCTTCGAACGCGACGACCGGGCGGACATGCTCCAGCTGGCGGCGATCCGGGAACTGCAGGACGAGGTACGGGCGCTGCGCGGCGAGGTCGCCCGGCTGGGCGGCACGACGGCCGCCTCCGCCGCGGCCGAGGTGGCCGCGGTCGAGGTGGCCGCAGTCGACCAGCCCCAGCCGAACGCCCCGGCGCAGCGGGAAGCTACCTCTCCCACACCTTGAACGCCCGCACCTGGTAGGGCGACTGGGGCAGCCAGACCCCGTCACCCGGATAGGTCTGGAACTCGCCCGTCTCGGCGCACTCGGCCGACTGATAGGTGGTCACCGGGCGCCCGGTGCGGTTGGTGAGCGACTGGGCACTGGTCCCGGCCGGCAGCGCGGTGCAGCTGTTGATGTCCAGGGTGCTGAGCTCGTGCGTCTGCCGTGCTCCCTTGAACTCCGGTTTCGCCCACAGGCACAGCTGCCCGGTCGCGCAGGCCCCGAGGGTCGGCGGGCCCGCGGCGTGCGCCGTGGTGGCCGTACTCGGGATGAGGGCGGTGAGGGCCAGGACGGTCGCGGCGAGGGTGGTCGTGGTGGTGGCGCGGCTGCTTCGACACGTACGCATGACGGGTCAACTCCTTGTGGACGGCGGGCGCCCGGACCGTTTCCGAAAGCTCCGCCGACACCACGCTGACCTGCGGCGACGGGCGGGCGGAAGAGGCCCCGGGCGGGTCCACCCGGATAGGCGACAGCCCCGGCGGAACCCGTCGGCATGGCCTTCGTACGTGCGGAGTTGACGCGTCCGGGAGCCGTGGGACCGGGCCGCGGCCGCCCCGGCCGGGGTCCGGGCCCGGCCTGCCCCGCACCCGAACGTGTCAAGCGCGGACACTCCCGCGGCCCGGCCGAGGCGCTCGGACGACGCGTCGCAAACGGCTTAACGCAGCGGTCGCCACCCCGTCCGTCACCGGTACGCTGACCGCCCACTCGGCGTCAGAAGGGAGCCCCGCGGTGATGACCGACGAGCGGTCGGCGACGGCCGCGCCGGTGACCGGACTGCGCGAACGCAAGAAACGGCGCACCCGGAACGCGCTGCTGCGCGCCGCCCTCCTGCTGTTCCTCTCCCAGGGGTACGAGCGCACCACGGTCGACGAGATCACCGGCGCCGTGAACGTGTCCCAGCGCACCTTCTTCCGCTACTTCGCCAACAAGGAGGAGGTCGTCTTCGCCCTCCAGGAGCTGGTCGAGTCGCGGTTCGTCGCCGAGCTGCACGCCCGGCCGGCGGCCGAGGGCCCCTTCGAGGCCCTGCGGGGCGCGGCGCTCGCCGCCTGGGACACCGTGGAGGTGGCCCTGTCCGAGGTGGTGCCGGTCGATCTCTACATGCGCAGCTACCGGCTGATCGAGTCCACCCCGGCCCTGCTCGCCGTGCACCTGCGGCGCTCCACGGAGCTGGAGGAGCGGATCTCCCGGCTGATCGGCGCCCGCGAGGGTCTGGACGTGGACGCCGATCCGAGGCCGCGGGTCGCCGTCGCCGCGTTCTGCGGCGTGATGCGCGTCACGGGGCGGCTCTGGGGGCAGGGCGAGGACACCAGTGTGGAATCGATCCGAGGGCTGACGGAGCGCTACCTCGACCGGATCGGCCCGGCGCTGACCTCCAGTTGGCGCGGGTCCGCGTAGCCCGACGGCCCTCGCCGTGCGGTGCGACGGCTCGTCGGCGGGTCCCCCGCCCGGGCCTCACGGGGTCCCACGGTCGGCCGTGAGTCCTGTCACCCGGCACGTCTGTGGCGTAAGACGTCTCATAGGCTGGTCACAGTGAACCTGCCCGGCCTTGCCCACCCCACCGCCCTCGGCGCCGACCCGCGCCCTGCCGCCCTGCGTGCCCTGCTCGCGCTGGCGGTGGTCTTCATCATGCTGGCGACCACCGGCTGGACGGCCGTGCACCGGCCGGAGGCGGTCTCCCCGCTGCGGGTCTCCGCCCTCGGCGCCTGGGCCAAGGCCCGGATCGACGGCCGCCCGGTACCTCCCTCGGACGCCCCCGCCCGGACGGTGGCCCGTTTCTTCGCCGGCCTCGACGGCGCCCAGCGCGCCCGGCTCGCCGACGGCTACCCGCTCGTCGTGGGCAACCTCGACGGTGCCCCCGCGGCCGTCCGCTACCGGGCCAACCTGGAGGGCCTGGAGCAGGCCCGCCGGGTCGAGGAGGCCCGCAGCCGCGACGTCGCGCTGACCCCGGCCGACCGGTCCACGGCCACCCGGCGCTCCCACCGCTTCGCCTCGCTCGCCCAGCCGGGCCGGCAGATCTTCGCCTTCGACCCGACCGGCAGCGGCCGCGTGGCCGAGGTCTTCGGTGACCTCGCCTCGGCCGAGCGGGTCTCGGTGATCGTCCCCGGTGTCGACACCGACGTGCTCACCTTCGAGCGCACCCAGCGCCGCCTGACCTCTCCGGTCGGCATGGCCGAGTCCCTGTACGAGGCCCAGCGGGCGGCCGACCCGGACAGCCGGACGGCGGTCATCGCCTGGGCCGGCTACACCGCCCCCACGGGCATCGGCGTGGACGCCGCCACGGGCCGCATGGCCGCCGACGGCGCCGTCCTGCTGAAGTCCCTGACCGCTGCCCTGCCGGGGGACGCGAGCGTGGCGCTGTTCTGCCACAGCTACGGATCGGTGGTCTGCGGGGTCGCGGCGCACGAGCTGCCGCGCCGGGTGACCGACGTGGTGGTGGCGGGCAGCCCCGGGATGCGCACGGAGAACGTCGCCGGGCTGCACACCTCGGCGCGGGTCTGGGCGACGCGCGACGAGGGCGACTGGATCGCCGACGTACCGCACCTGGAGGTCGGCGGCCTGGGTCACGGCGCCGATCCGGTCTCCCCGGCGTTCGGCGCGCGGCTGCTGTCCTCGGCCCGGGCCAAGAGCCACACCGGCTATTTCGCGCCAGGTACGGACTCGATGGACAATTTCGCCAAGATCGGAACCGGCGCGTTCGGTTCCGTTGTCTGTGCGACCGGGAACGATGCGTGCCGACGCGGGATTTCCGGGACAGAGCAGGACTGACGCGCGTAGAGGCGCGGAAATCGGCCCCCGCAACCGGGGGGACGTGCGGGGGCGCCGCCGTTTACGATGTGCCACATGGGTGACGTACTGGCCGGAAATCATGCCGTCTGGGAGTTCGAATCGGACTCGGTGCTCATCCGCTTCGCACGGGGGATCAGAACGCCGAGGCTGCCACGACTCTGGCATGCCCTGGGCTCGCGCCGGATCCCCATCGAAGCGGTGTCCGCCGTGACCGTGACCGGCGGCAAGCGGGACACGGTGATCCTGCGTGCCGTCCCGCGGCCGGGCGCGGATCCGCTGATGGAGGCCGCCGCCGGGCAGCTCAAGGAGGTCTGCGACCCGTACCGGCTGGTGCTGCCGGGCGACCGGGCGGAGGCCGCCGCCGAGTTCGCCGACGCGCTGCGGTCCCGGCTCGGGCCGGACGCCGCCGAACCGTCCGAGCGCTTCCTCGTCGACGTGGCGCAGCCGCCGCTGCAGCTGAAGGCGTACGACGCCCGGGTGGCTTTCGACGGCTCGGCGGTCACCTTCCACTGGTCCCGTACGGGCGCCTCCAGCACCAAGTGGAAGGCGGGCGACCAGCGCTTCCCGCTGGCCGCGCTCACCGGCGTCGAGTGGTGCTCCCCGGAGGGCCCCGGCGGGCACCTGCGGCTGCTGCCGCGGGACACCACCGGTGACCCCCGCCCGGACCACGACCTGGCGGCGGCCGTCTTCGGCACGGGCTACGGGGCGGTGCACGAGTCGCTGCCGTTCGCCGCGGCCGTCCTGGCCGCCCTGCGCGCCCGCACCCCGGTCGCCGCCGTGCCACGGGCCCGCTCCGGCGACGACCGGCTGCGGCACCTGAGCGAGCTGCACGCGGCGGGACTGCTCACGGACGCGGAGTACGCGGCGCTGCGGGACCGGTTCGCCGCCGAGTCGCTCTGAGCGGTCGCTCCGGGCGGGGCCCGGCGGCTCAGGCCTCCCGCGCCGCCGAGGTGAAGCTCATGTCCGGGTAGCGGTTCCCGGCGACCTGCGCGGCGATCGGCTCCAACAGGTCCAGCTCGGCCTGCGTGAGGGTGATCCGGGTCGCCCCGGTGTTCTCGAGCAGCCGTCCCGGCTTGCGGGTGCCCGGGATCGGGACCACGGTCAGCCCGTGCACCTGCGCCCGCTGCTGCACCCAGGCCAGGGCGATCTGCGCCGGGCTCGCGCCGTGCTGCGCGGCGATCTCCCGGACCGGGACCAGCAGCTCCGCGTTGGCCTTCGCGTTGTCGCCGTTGAAGCGCGGCTGGTGGCGGCGGAAGTCGTTCTGCGACAGCTCCGCGGACGCGTCCGCGAAGGACCCCGTCAGGAAGCCCCGGCCGAGCGGGGAGTACGGCACGAAGGCCACCCCCAGCTCCGCCGCCGCGCCGACCGCGCTGCGCTCCACGTCCCGGCTGAACAGCGACCACTCCGACTGGAGCGCCGCGATCGGGTGGACGGCGTGCGCCTCCCGCAGCTCCGCCCCGGTGACCTCGCTGAGGCCGAGGTGGCGCACCTTGCCCTCGGACACCAGCTCCGCCATGGCGCCGACCGACTCGGCGAAGGGCACGGCCGGGTCGCGCCGGTGCATGTAGTACAGGTCGATGACGTCCACGCCGAGCCGGCGCAGGCTGGCCTCGACGGCCTCGCGGATGTAGCCGCGGTCGTTGCGGACGCCCCGGTACTGCGGGTCGTCGGTGCGCTCTATGGCGAACTTCGTCGCCAGCGTGATCTCGTCCCGGTGCGCGGCCACGAAAGGCGCCAGGAACTCCTCGTTGCGCCCCCGCCCGTAGACGTCCGCGGTGTCGAAGAGGGTGACCCCGGCGGCCAGCGCCGCGTCGAGGGTCTCGCGGGCCGCCGCCTCGTCGGTGTCCCCGTAGAACTCGCTCATGCCCATGCAGCCGAGCCCCTGGACGCCGACCAGCGGGCCGCCCTTGCCGAGCTCTGCCTGTTCGAGGGTGGTGCCGTGCTCCGTCATTGCTGTGCCTTCCCCGATACCGATTTCATGGCGTACAGATCGATCTTGTAGTCCAGTACGGCGAGCGCGTCCGTGAGCTCCGTGATCCGCGAGCGCACCTCGCGGCGCGTGCGTTCCAGCAGCTCCCGGCGTTCCCCCACCGTGTGCTCGCCCTCGCGGACCAGTTCGGCGTACCGCACCATGTCCGCCACCGACATCCCCGTGGCGCGCAGCTTGCCCACGAAGGCCAGCCAGTCGAGGTCCTTGTCGGTGAAGCGCCGCTGCCCCGAGTGGGAGCGGTCCACGTGCGGCATCAGGCCGATCCGCTCGTACCAGCGCAGGGTGTGCTGGGTCAGACCGGTCCGGGCCTCGACCTCACTGATCGTGTACCGCGTCTGCGTCAGGCTCTGGCTCATGGCTCCACGCTAAAACCCTGGAGTGCACTCCAGGCAAGTAGGCTCGGCCGCATGGACAGCGTGGAGGACGGGAACGGCATGGAAAGCCTGCGGATCATCGAAACCTGGCCGGTACCGACCGCCGCGGCGGCCGTCGTACGGGCCGACGGGAGCCTGGCGGGCTCCCACGGGCCCGTCGACCACCGGTTCGCCCTGGCGTCGGTCACCAAGCCGCTCGCCGCGTACGCCGCCCTCGTCGCGTACGAGGAGGGGGCGATCGAGCTGGACGAGCCGGCCGGACCCGAGGGGTCGACGGTCCGTCACCTGCTCGCGCACACCAGCGGCCTGGCCTTCGACGAGCACCGGGTGTCGGCCCCGCCCGGGCAGCGCCGGCTGTACTCGAACGCCGGCTTCGAGGAGCTCGGCGACCACATCGCCAAGGCCACCGGCATCCCCTTCGCGGAGTACCTGCACCAGGCGGTCTTCGAACCCCTGGGCATGGAGCGGACCACCCTGGAGGGCTCGCCCGCCAAGGACGGCGTCTCGACCGTCGCCGACCTGCTGCGGTTCGCCGCCGAGCTGCAGGCGCCGCGGCTGCTGGACGTCCGTACGGTCGCCGAGGCCACCTCCGTCGTCCACCCCGGGCTCAAGGGCGTCCTGCCGGGCTACGGGCACCAGTCCCCCAACGACTGGGGGCTCGGCCTGGAGATCCGCGACCACAAGTCCCCGCACTGGACGGGCGTTTCCTCCTCGCCGCGCACCTTCGGGCACTTCGGCCAGGCCGGCACCTTCCTGTGGGTGGACCCCGACGCGCGCGCCGCGTGCGTGGCCCTGACCGACCGGCCCTTCGGCCCGTGGGCGGCCGAGGCCTGGACCCCGTTCACCGACGCGGTGCTGGCCGAGCTCCGCTCCCGCTAGGCCGCCTCTTCCGGGTCGGGGAACTCCCAGATCAGCAGCTCCCCCGGGGATCCGGCGACGACCTCCAGGTCCCGCTCGGCGGTGATCCGCACCGAATCCCCGGGGCCCAGCTCCGCCCCGTCCAGGCGCACGTCCCCGCGCACCACGTGCAGGTACACCCGGTCCGCCGCGGGTACGGCGACGCGCTCGCCCGCGCCGGGCCGCCGGACGTGCAGGACGGCGCCGGCCTCGGGGACCTCGTAGGGCGCGGCGTCGGTGATCCCCCGGACGACCCCGTACGAGGGCTCGCCGCCCGCGGCCAGGGGCGCGAGCCACATCTGCACGAAACGCAGCCGCCCGGCGCCGTCGTTGCGCTCCGCGTGGCGCGCCCCGGATCCGGCGCTGAGCCGCTGTACGTCCCCGGGCCGCACCACGCTCTTCTCGCCGGTGCTGTCCTGGTGGGTGAGTTCGCCCTCGATCACCCAGGTCACGATCTCGGTGTGGCTGTGGGGGTGCTCGTCGAAGCCGGCGCCCGGCGCGAGGGTCTCCTCGTTGCAGGCGAGCACCGGGCCGAAGCGCAGGTTGTCCGGGTCGTAGAAGGCGCCGAAGGAGAAGGCGTGCCGGGTGGTGATCCCGGCGGCCGGGTCCCCGCCCTCGTACCGGTCGGCGCCTGGGCGAACATCAATCATGGACGCCACGGTAGACCCCGCCGGGGGCCGGGGCGCGGGCCACGGGCGGGACCGGACTCCGCGTACCCGTCCCGATAAGGCAGTCTTGTCACGTGCCCCAACCCGAACGTGAGCATTCGCCCGCCACACATGCCGCGCATCCCGCTCCGGCCCATCCGCACACCGCGACGCTCCGCCGACTGGAGAAGTCCGCGGGCCGGCTGGCCGCCAACGCGATCGCGCGCATGGACGAGACCCTGCCGTGGTACCGGGCCATGCCGCCCGAGAACCGGTCGTGGATCGGCCTGGTCGCCCAGGCCGGTATCGCCGCGTTCACGGAGTGGTTCAGGCACCCGGAGACCCCGCAGGCCATCTCCACCGATGTCTTCGGGACGGCTCCGCGCGAGCTGACCCGGGCGATCACCCTGCGCCAGACCGTCGAGATGGTCCGCACCACGATCGAGGTCATGGAGGCCGCGATCGAGGAGGTGGCGGCCCCGGGTGACGAGTCGATCCTGCGCGAGGCGCTGCTGGTGTACGCCCGGGAGATCGCCTTCGCGACCGCCCAGGTGTACGCGCAGGCCGCCGAGGCGCGCGGCGCCTGGGACGCCCGGCTGGAGTCCCTGGTGGTCAACGCGGTGCTGTCCGGCGAGGCGGACGAGGGTGCGCTGTCGCGGGCGGCGGCGCTGGGCTGGAACTCCCCGGAGCACGTGTGCGTGGTGCTCGGCACCGCGCCGGAGGGCGACAGCGAGCTGACGGTCGAGGCGATCCGGCGCGCGGCCCGTCACCACAAGCTCCAGGTCCTCACCGGTGTGCTCGGGGACCGGCTGGTCGTCATCGCGGGCGGCAGCGACAACCCGATCCAGGTGGCCAAGTCGCTGATCGGGCCGTTCGCGGCGGGTCCGGTGGTCGCCGGACCGGTGGTGTCGGACCTGCTGAACGCGACGAAGTCGGCGCAGGCCGCGGCGGCGGGGCTGAAAGCGTGCACGGCCTGGCAGGATGCCCCTCGGCCGGTCCTGGCGGACGATCTCCTGCCGGAACGGGCCATCGCCTCCGATCCCGCCGCCAGGGATCAGCTGGTGGAGGAGATCTACAGACCACTGGAGGAGGCGGGGTCAGCACTGCTGGAGACCCTGAGCGTCTACCTGGAGCAGGCGAGCAGCCTGGAAGGGGCGGCGCGGATGCTGTTCGTGCACCCCAACACGGTGCGCTACCGGCTGCGACGTGTGACCGACGTCACCGGATGGTCTCCTTCTGATGTCCGCTCGGCGTTCACGCTGCGAATCGCCCTGATTCTCGGGCGTCTGGCCGACGGCGACACCCAGTCCTAGACTTTTGTCGGACATCAACAATTACCCCGACGGTTCTTGGTCCCTGTCCCCACGGGCGGCAGGGACCCTCCACAAGAGAGAGTGTGAGGGTGCTCGTACTCGTCGCTCCCGGCCAAGGCGCTCAGACGCCCGGCTTCTTGACTCCCTGGCTCGAACTTCCCGGTGCCGCCGACCGCGTCGCCGCATGGTCGGACGCCATCGAGCTGGACCTTGCCCACTACGGCACGGCCGCAGACGCCGACGCGATCCGCGACACGGCCGTGGCCCAGCCCCTGCTGGTCGCCGCGGGCCTGCTGTCCGCGTCCGCGCTCGGTTCCCCGGCCGCCTTCGGCGCCGTCGCAGGCCACAGCGTCGGTGAGATCACCGCCGCCGCCTACGCCGGCGTGCTGTCCGAGGCCGACGCGCTGTCGTTCGTCCGGACCCGCGGTCTGGGTATGGCCGAGGCCGCCGCCGTCACCGAGACCGGCATGGCCGCGGTCCTCGGCGGTGACCGTGACGTGGTCGTCGCACACCTGGAGAAGCTGGGCCTGACGCCCGCCAACATCAACGGCGCGGGTCAGATCGTGGCCGCCGGCACGATGGAGCAGATCGCCGCTCTGGAGGCCGACAAGCCCGAGGGCTCCATGAAGGTCGTCGCCCTCAAGGTCGCGGGCGCGTTCCACACGCACCACATGGCCCCCGCGGTCGCCACGCTGGAGAAGGCCGCCGAGGCCCTCGCCCCGGCGGACCCGACGCTGAAGTACGTCTCGAACAAGGACGGCCTCGTCGTCGCCACGGGCGCCGATGTCGTCGCCCGCCTGGTCGGTCAGGTCGCCAACCCGGTCCGCTGGGACCTGTGCATGGAGACCTTCGCCGAACTGGGCGTCACGGGAATCATCGAGCTCAGCCCCGGTGGCACCCTGACGGGTCTGGCCAAGCGCGCGCTGAAGGGCGTACCGAGCGTGGCGCTGAAGACCCCGGACGATCTCGACAAGGCCGCGGCGCTCATCGCCGAACTGACGGCCTGAGAGAAGGAGCCCACACAGCATGTCCAAGATCAAGCCGGCCAAGGGCTCCCCCTACGCCCGCATCCTCGGTGTCGGCGGCTACCGCCCGACCCGCGTGGTGCCCAACGAGGTCATCCTCGAGACCATCGACTCGTCCGACGAGTGGATCCGCTCCCGCTCCGGCATCGCGACCCGGCACTGGGCCTCGCCCCAGGAGACGGTCTCCGCGATGTCGGTGGAGGCCTCGGGGAAGGCACTGGCCGATGCCGGTGTCGCCCCGGAGCAGATCGGTGCCGTGATCGTCTCGACGGTCTCGCACTTCAAGCAGACCCCGGCCGTCGCGACCGAGATCGCGCACCGGATCGGCGCGGGCAAGCCCGCCGCCTTCGACATCTCCGCCGGCTGTGCCGGGTTCGGCTACGGCCTGACCCTGGCCAAGGGTCTGGTGGTGGAAGGTTCCGCCGAGTACGTCCTCGTCATCGGCGTGGAGCGGCTCTCGGACCTGACCGACCTGGAGGACCGCGCGACGGCCTTCCTGTTCGGTGACGGCGCCGGCGCCGTGGTCGTCGGCCCCTCGGACGAGCCGGCCATCGGCCCCACGGTGTGGGGTTCGGAGGGCGACAAGTCCGAGACGATCAAGCAGACCGTGCCGTGGGACGAGTACCTCGGCAAGGACGGCGGCGAGAAGTTTCCGGCCATCACCCAGGAGGGTCAGGCGGTCTTCCGCTGGGCCGTCTTCGAGATGGCCAAGGTGGCCCAGCAGGCGCTCGACGCGGCCGGGATCACCGCGGACGACCTGGACGTCTTCATTCCGCACCAGGCGAACATGCGGATCATCGATTCGATGGTGAAGACTCTGAAGCTGCCGGAGCACGTCACGGTCGCCCGTGACGTGGAGACCACCGGCAACACGTCGGCCGCCTCGATTCCGCTCGCTATGGAGCGGCTCCTGGCGACCGGAGCGGCGAAGAGCGGCGACACCGCGCTCGTCATCGGCTTCGGGGCGGGACTCGTCTACGCCGCGACGGTCGTTACCCTCCCCTAGGGCCGGGATCCGCATCCCGCCCTGTTTCACCCCAGTTAGCTAGAGAAGGAGCGCCACATGGCCGCCACGCAGGAAGAGATCGTCGAGGGTCTCGCGGAGATCGTCAACGAGATCGCCGGTATCCCCACCGAGGACGTCGCGATCGAGAAGTCCTTCACCGACGACCTGGACGTCGACTCGCTCTCCATGGTCGAGGTCGTCGTCGCCGCCGAAGAGCGCTTCGACGTCAAGATCCCGGACGAGGACGTCAAGAACCTCAAGACGGTCGGCGACGCCGCGGACTACATCCTGAAGCACCAGGCCTGAGCCTGACGAGCGTTTGTCGCCACCTGGCGGTGGCGCCGTGACAATTCAGCACCCCCTGAGACGTGGAGAAAGAATTCCTGTGAGCCCGACCAATCGCACCGTGGTCGTCACCGGTATCGGCGCAACCACTCCGCTGGGTGGCGACAGCGCTTCGACCTGGGAAGGTCTGCTTGCCGGCCGTTCCGGCGTCAAGCCCCTGGAGGGCGAGCGCTTCGCCGAACTCCCGGTACGCATCGCCGCTCGGGCCGCCGTCGACCCGAACGAGGTCCTGCCCCGGCCGCTGGCCCGCAAGCTGGACCGCTCGGCGCAGTTCGCCATCATCGCGGCCCGCGAGGCGTGGGCCGACGCCGGTTACACCACCCCGGCCGGCGAAGAGACGGAAACCGGCGCCTTCGTCGCGCCCCAGCGTCTGGGCACCGTGATCGCCTCCGGCATCGGCGGTGTCACCACCCTGCTCGACCAGTACGACGTCCTGAAGGACAAGGGTGTGCGCCGGGTCTCCCCGCACACCGTCCCCATGCTCATGCCGAACGGCCCGTCGGCCAACGTCGGCCTGGAGGTCAACGCCCAGGCGGGCGTGCACACTCCGGTCAGCGCCTGTGCGTCCGGTGCCGAGGCCATCGGCTACGCCGTCGAGATGATCCGTTCCGGCCGCGCCGACGTGGTCGTCGCGGGCGGCACCGAGGCGGCGATCCACCCGCTGCCGATCGCCGCGTTCGCCAACATGATGGCGATGTCCAAGAACAACGAGAACCCCGAGCAGGCCTCCCGTCCGTACGACAAGGCCCGTGACGGCTTCGTACTGGGCGAGGGCGCGGGCGTCGTCGTCCTGGAGTCCGCCGAGCACGCCGCCGCGCGCGGTGCCCGGGTCTACTGCGAGGTGCTGGGCCAGGGTCTGTCCGCGGACAGCCACCACATCGCGCAGCCCGAGCCGACCGGCCGCGGTGTCGCGGCCGCGGTGCAGAACCTGCTCGACAACACGGGTCTGGACCCGGCCGAGCTGGTCCACCTGAACGCGCACGCCACGTCGACCCCGCAGGGTGACACGGCCGAGCTGAAGGCCCTGCGCAAGGTCCTGGGCGACGACCTCGACCACATCGCGATCTCCGCGACCAAGTCGATGACGGGGCACCTGCTGGGCGGCGCGGGCGGTATCGAGACCGTCGCGACCGTGCTGGCGCTGTACCACCGGCTGGCCCCGCCGACGATCAACATCGACGACCTCGACGAGGACATCGACGCGGACATCGTCGTCGGCGAGCCGCGCAAGCTGCCGGCCGGCGGCCCGATCTCCGCGATCAACAACTCCTTCGGCTTCGGCGGCCACAACGTGACCCTGGCATTCCGCACGGTCTAGTACGTCCGAGCTACGCGAAAGGCCCACCCGGTGAATCCGGGTGGGCCTTCTCCGTGCCTCCTGCGTACCTGTCGGGGGCTCAGACCACCTGGTGGAGCCAGCGGACCGGGGCACCCTCGCCGGCGTAGCGGAAGGGCTCCAGTTCGTCGTCCCACGGCTTGCCGAGCAGCTTGGCGATCTCCGCCTCCAGGTCGGTCTCGCCGCGCGCGGACCGGGCGAGGGCGGCGCGCAGCCGGTCCTCCGGGATCAGGATGTCGCCGTGCATGCCGGTGACCGCGTGGAAGATGCCCAGCTCCGGGGTGGAGCTGTAGCGCTCGCCCTCGGCGTTCGGGCACGGTTCCGCGGTCACCTCGAAGCGCAGCAGGTGCCAGCCGCGCAGCGCGGAGGCGAGTTTCGAGGCGGTGCCCGCTTCGGCCTGCCAGGAGAACTCGGCTCTCCACGTGCCCGGGGAAGCGGGCTGTCTGATCCAGTCGAGGTTCACCCGCACCCCGAGCACGCCCGCAACAGCCCATTCCACGTGCGGGCAGAGCGCGCGCGGTGCGGAATGCACGTACAGAACTCCACGTGTCGTCACCGGGACCTCCAGTGTGGGACGAGGTCGGGAATAAACTCCAGAAAACGGACAGTATGTGACGTGATGTAATGTAACGGAAATTATTTGACATTGCGCTACGGGACCTGCGGCCGAAACGCCACGGGAAAAAGCTACCGTGCGCCAGGGGTCATGGTGTGACGTACGGTCGCTACAAGACCCGTAAACGCAGAGCTTTCACTCAGCAGGACCCCCCGAACGACGTGGGGACGACAAGGAGGGCCCCTTCCCATGCGCACCACCGCTCCGCGCCGCCGCGCGCGCCGGACGCTCGCGGGCGCGGGCGCGGCGGTCGTCCTGCTGGCCGGGGCGGGCACCGGCTGCAGCTCGGGCGGGCCGGGCGAGCAGGGCAGCGGCGAGCGCGGGGCGCAGGCCGCACCTCGCTGGAACACGGCACCCGCCTCGATCGCGGCCGTGGGCGACTCCATCACGCGTGGTTTCGACGCCTGTTCGGTCCTGGCCGACTGCCCGGAGGTTTCCTGGGCCACCGGGAACGACCCCGCGGTCCGCTCCCTCGCCGCCCGGCTGCTCGGGGACGCCGCGGCACCGGAACGCAGCTGGAACTACGCGGTGACCGGCTCGCGCATGGCGGACCTGCCGGGCCAGCTGGCCGGGGCCGCCGCGCACAAGCCCGACCTGGTCACGGTCATGGTGGGCTCGAACGACGCCTGCCGGCCGACGGCTTCGTCGATGACGCCGGTGGCGGAGTTCCGCTCCGGATTCGAGAAGGCCCTCGCGGATCTGCGGGCCGCGTCCCCCGCCTCCCAGGTGTACGTCTCGAGCGTGCCGGACCTGCAGCGGCTGTGGGAACAGGGCAAGGACCTCCCGATGGTCCGGCAGATCTGGAAGCTGGGGATCTGTCAGTCCATGCTGGCCGATCCGCTGTCGGCGGCCTCGGGGGCGACGGCCCGGCGCGAGCAGGTGCGGGCGCGGGTGGTGGAGTACAACGAGGTGCTGCGCGAGGTCTGCGGAAAGGATCCGCTGTGCCGCTACGACGGCGGCGCGGTGTTCCAGTACCCCTTCGCGGCGGATCAGTTGAGCCACTGGGACTGGTTCCATCCGGGCAAGGACGGGCAGGCGCGGCTCGCGGAACTGGCGCACCGCCAGGTGACGGCGGCCGACCCGCCGCGTTGACGCCCCGGTACGGGGCGGGTCCGGGGGCGGGAGTCAGGGCCCGCCCCCGGACCGGTTCTCAGGGGTGATTTCCGGCCATACGGCGTGTCACGCGAGGTCGAGCGTCGCGGTCAGCCGGGTGTCACCGTGCGAGTGGCTCGCGCGGACCTCGTAGGTCCCGCCGATCCGCCGCCAGCCGCGGGCCTGCTCGTCCCAGATCTCGAAGGCCCGGGCGGGCAGCGGGATCTCGGCCTCGACGCTCTCGCCGGGGCCCGCCGCGACGCCCGCGAAGGCGGCCAGCCAGCTCGCCGGGCGCTCCACCGTCGTGCTCCGCGCACCGTCGGACGCAGTGGCGACGGGGGCGAGGTAGACCTGGACGACCTCGCGGCCGGGGCGGGCGCCGGTGTTGGTGAGGCGGACCCGGACCGTGTCGGCGGTGAGCTCCAGGGAGTCGTACGTCCAGTCGGTGTAGCCGAGGCCGTGCCCGAAGGGGTAGGCGGGGGTCACCGCGTGGCGCTCGTAGGCCCGGTAGCCGATGAAGAGGCCCTCGCCGTACTCCAGGCGCCCCTCGGTCGGGACCACCTCGGTGACGGGCGCGTCCGCGAACCGCGCGGGCCAGGTGGTCGGCAGCCGCCCGCCCGGCTCCGCGTCGCCGAGGAGTACGTCGGCCAGTGCGGCCCCGCCCTCCTGCCCGGGGAACCAGGTCAGCAGCACGGCGGCCACGTCCTCGCGCCACGGGAGCTCCACCGGGGAGCCGGCGTTGACGACGACCACCGTGTTCGGGTTGACGGCGGCGACGGCGCGCACCAGGTCGTCCTGGCGGCCGGGGAGGGTGAGGTCCTGCCGGTCGAAGCCCTCGGACTCCACGCGCTCGGTGGTGGCGACGACCACGACGGCGGTGTCGGCCTGGCGCGCGGCGGCCACGGCCTCGGCGATCAGCTCGTCGGCGTCGCGCCGCGGGCCGAGGTGGAGCAGCGAGAACATGATCGCCCGGAGCGGCAGTGCGGACATGTCGGGGACCTGGAAGGTCAGGGACACCTCGACGGGCTCGCCCTCGGTGAGGGTGGCGCGGGCGCGCTCGTTGGGGGCGCCGAAGAAGGCCTCGAAGGGGTCGGCCTCGTTGCCCATCTCCTGGACGCCGCTCCACAGCCGCTCGCCGCCGACGGCCAGGGCGAAGGCGCCGAGTCCGCGGGTGCCGAAGGCGTGCTCGCCGCTCTCGCGGGGCACGAAGGTGCCGCGGACCTCGATGCTCGCCATGGTCTCGTACGTGGCCCCCGCGGGCAGGTCGTCGCCGATCCACTGGACCTGGCCGGAGGGCAGGGCCCCCTCGCCGAGGACGGTCCCGGCGGCGTCGCGGCAGACGGCATGGAGCTCGAAGCCCTGGCCTGCGGGGGTGAGCTCGTCGGAGGGGTCGGCGCCGATGCTGTAGGTGAGGGCACCCTCGGGGAGGGCGGCGGTGAGGCCGTCGAGCGGGGAGACGATCCGCTCGGGGAAGACGGTGGCACTGCCCCCGCCGAGGACGCGGGCGTCGCGGGCGGCGGCGCCGGCGAGGGCGACGGTGCGGCCCGCGGACCCGTCGAGCGGCAGCGCCCCCTCGTTGCGGACCAGGACGAAGCCGCGGGCGGCGAGCTCGCGGGCCAGCGCCTGGCCGTCGATCGGGGCCGGGGCGCTCTCCACGGCGGCGGGGGCGCCTTCCAGGGCGCCGACGCGGGCGGCGAGGCGCAGGACGTTGCGCACGGCCTCGTCCACGGCGGACCCGGGGACCTCGCCGGCGCGGACGGCCTCGGCGAGGGCGGGGCCGTAGACGGTGGTGGGGCCGGGCATGGCCACGTCCATGCCGCCCAGGATGTCGCCGGCGGTGGAGCGGGCGGCCATCCAGTCGGAGACGTTGCAGCCGTCGAAGCCCCATTCGGCGCGCAGGACCTCGTTCACGAGGTACTGGTGCTCGGTCATGGTCGTGCCGTTGACCTGGTTGTAGGCGGTCATGATGCCCCAGGGGTGGGCATTGGCGACGATGGCCTCGAAGGGCGCCAGGTACAGCTCGCGCAGCGGGCGCGGTGCGATGACGCTGTCGACGGTGAACCGGTCGGTCTCGGCGTCGTTGCCGACGAAGTGCTTGACGGTGGTGCCGACGCCGCCGTCCTGGACGCCGTTGACGTAGCCGGAGCCGACGGCGCCGGTGAGGTACGGGTCCTCGGAGTAGCACTCGAAGTGCCGGCCGCCGAGCGGGGAGCGGTGCAGGTTGACGGTGGGCGCGAGGAGGACGTGCACGCCCTTGCGGCGGGCCTCCTGGGCGAGGAGCCGGCCGGCGCGGCGGGCGAGCTCCGGGTCCCAGGCGGCGGCGAGCGCGGTCGGGGACGGCAGGGCGATGGACGGGTCGTCGGCGGTCCAGCGCACGCCGCGGACCCCGATGGGCCCGTCGGAGAAGACCAGGGACTCCAGCCCGATCGCGGGGACGGCGGGCAGGGACCACATGTCCTGGCCGGCCAGGAGCCGGGCCTTGGTGTCGAGGTCCAGTTTGCCCAGCGCCGCCTCGACGGCGTCGTTGCGCATCTGATCGCGGACCTGATCGGGGACCTGATCGGCATCGGTCACGGCCGTGCCTCCTCGTTGAGTGCGGTTGCTCGGTGCGGTGCCCCCATCGTGGACCTGTTACCTGTTGAACGGTAGGGTTCGTAATCTGTTCGTGATATTCGAATGCCGTACGGTCCTGTGGGCAGGGCACAGCGCGTGAACGGGAAGGGGTGCCGGGCCGATGGTCAGGGCGAGGAGCGAGGAACGCCGGGGGGAGATCGTCCGCGCGGCCGTCGAGGTGATCGCGGAGCGCGGCTACCGGGGCGCGTCCCTGGCCGCCGTCGCCGAACGCGTGGGCCTGACCCAGCAGGGGCTGCTGCACTACTTCCCGACCAAGGAGGCCCTGCTGGTCGCGGTGCTGGAGGAACGCGACCGCTGGGACACGGGCGGCGGCTCGCGCTCCGCCGCCGACACCTGGCGGCTGGACCTGCTGGACTCGCTGGTCGAGTACAACGCCATGCGCCCGGGCATCGTGCAGACCTTCTCGGCGCTGCTGGGCGAGAGCGTCACCGACGGGCACCCGGCCCGGGAGTTCTTCACCGAGCGCTACGCCCAGGTCCGCTCGGAGATGGCGGCGGTGCTGCGCGCCGAGTTCGGCGACCGCCTGCCCTCCGGCCTCACCCCCGAGCAGGTGGCCCCGCTGCTGACGGCGGTCATGGACGGCCTCCAGTACCAGTGGCTGCTGGCCCCGGAGTCCGTGGACATGCCCGCCGCCTTCCGTTCCTTCCTGACCCTGCTGCGGGGGCCGCAGGCCTGAGGGGCGTCTAGTCGACCTGGAGCTCGCCCATCCGGCTCCAGCCGGTCGCACCCTCGATGGTGGTGCTGACGATCTCGGGCGTACGGGTCACCATCGGCCGCATGGTCTCCAGCGCGGCGCTGAAGTGCTCGGAGGTGACGTGCGCTTCGGCGGCGTCGTCCTGGAAGGCCTCCACCAGCACGTAGGTGTTCGGCTCCTCCAGGCTGCGCGACCACTCGAACCACAGGTTCCCGGGTTCGGCGCGGGTGGCGCGGGTGAACGGCGCGACCTTGTCGGGCCACGCGTCGACGTATTCGGGCTTGACGGGGAATTTCACCACAATGAAGATCACACCGGCATTTTATGCAGGTTGATCCACACCGCGGGCGGACTTCCCCCTACCCCGGCCGGGTCAGGGGCGCAGGGCGGAGAGGTCCCGGGCGGCGAGTTCCGGGCGGGACGTCAGTACGGCGTGGACCGACTGAAGGATCGGCAGCGGCGCGTGGGCGGCGGCCAGGGCCACGTCCTTCGCGGCCAGGGCCACCGGGAAGTCCGAGGAGTCGGCGTACGCACGGGCCACCGCACCCGCCAGCGGCCCGCGGGCCAGCTGACCGCGGACCAGTTCCTCCGGCAGGCCCAGGGCTCCGCCCAGCCTCAGGGCCTCGGCCACCAGCGCCACCCCGCCGACCGCCGCGTTGATCAGGACCAGCTTCAGCCCGGCGCCCGAGCCGAGCGGACCGCACCGCGTGACCTCACCCAGGGCATCGAGGACCTCCCGCACCGGACCGGGCAGCGGGTCACCGCCCGCCAGCACCCACAACTCACCCGTGGCCGCCCGGTCCACACTGCCCATCACGGGCGCGTCGGTCAGCGTCACCCCCGCCGGCAGCCGCCCCGCGAGCTCCCGCACCGCGTCCGGCCCGACCGTCGAGGTGTCGATCCAGTGGACTCCGGGCCGCAGGGCGGGCAGCACGCCCTCCGCGACGGCCCGCAGGGCCGCCGGATCGGCCAGCATCGTGACGACGACGTCCGCCTCGCGCACCGCCGCGCCGGGCGTGGCGGCGACCACCGCGCCGGCCGCCTCCAGCGGCAGCGCATGCTCGGGCGTCCGGTTCCAGACCGTCAGCCCGTAGCCCCGGGCGAGCAGGTGACGGGCCATCGGGGCTCCCATACGGCCGAGGCCGAGGAACGCGATCTTCTGTGCTGTGTCCATGCCCGTGACGCTAGGCGGGGCCCATCCATGCGACAAGCGAATGTCTAGCATGGCTCCCATGCCCAGTTCGCACAGCTTGTACGAGGTCTTCCTGAGCGTGGCCCGCCTGGCCTCCTTCACCGCCGCCGCCCGCTCCCTCGGCTACACCCAGTCCGCGGTCTCCCGGCAGATCCAGACCCTGGAGGACGAATGGGGCACCCCGCTCTTCGACCGCCTCCCCCGCGGGGTCCGCCTGACCGAGGCCGGCCACCTCCTGCTCCCGCACGCCGAGGCCGTCGGCGAGCGGCTGCGCACCGCCCGCGCCGAACTCGACGCGCTGCGCACCCTCGGCGCCGGGCGGCTGCGGATCGGCGCCTTCTCCACCGCCGACGCCGCCCTGCTGCCCCGCGCGCTGGCCGCCTTCCGGGCCCGCCACCCCGCCGTGGCCGTCGCCCGCACCGAGGGCCCCTCCGCCCGGCACCTCGCCCTGCTCGCCGCCGGGGACCTCGACCTCGCCGTCGTCGCGGACACCTCCGCGGAGCCGCCCCGCGACTGCACCCCGCACCACCTGCTCGACGAGCGGATGTACGTGGCCCTGCCGGCCGGCCACCGGCTCGCCGGACGCGCCGTCGTACGGCTGGCCGAACTGGCCGACGAGGAGTGGATCGCGGCCGACACCCGGCCCGAGGAGACCCTCATGCACTCCGCGCTGGCCGGCGGCTTCCGCCCGCGCACCGGTTTCGTCGCCGCCGACTGGATCGCCAAGCAGGGCTTCGTCGCGGCCGGGCTCGGCGTCACCCTGATCCCGGCACTCGCCGCCTCCTCGGCCCGGGCCGACCTCGCGCTCGTCCCCCTGCACCCGGACGACACGCCGCGCCGCCGGGTCTACGCCGCCACCCCGCGCGGGATCGCCCCCTCCCCCGCCGCCCTCGCCTTCCTGGCCCTGCTGAAGGAGGTCGCGGCCGGGCTGGCATCCTGACCCGGTGAAGATCGCCGCAGCGCAGCTGACCTGCACCCCCGCCGATGTCCGGACCAACGTCGCGCGGGCCGCGGACCTCGCCGCGGCGGCCCGCGATCAGGGCGCCGAGCTGGTGGTGTTCCCCGAGCTCGCGCTCACCGGCTACGAGCTCGCCGCGCTGGCCGCCGACCCGGGCCTGTGGACGGCCGCCGACGACCCGCGGCTGGATCCGCTGCGCTCCGCCGGGATCGCCACCGCGGTGAACGTCGCCCTGCCCACCGGCGGCCCGCGCCCCGCGATCGCGACGCTGGTCCACGACGCGGACGGCGCGCACGTGACGACGTACGCGAAGCAGCACCTCTACCGGCACGAGCAGGAGGTCTTCGAACGCGGCCGGGACGACGGGCGCTTCGAACTCGGCGGGATCCGCTTCTGCCTGGGCATCTGCTTCGACAACCACTTCCCCCGACTGCCCGGCAGGGGCGCCGTCGACGGCTGCCGGGTCCACCTGGCGAGCTCCCTGTACGGGACGGGCGACGGGATCCACGAGCGCGCCACCGTGTACCCCGGGATCGCGCGCGAGCACGGCCTGTACGTGGTCCTCGCCAACCACGTCGGCCCGGCGGGCCCGTGGACCGGCTGCGGCCGCTCGGCCGTGTGGGCCCCGGGCGGCGCCCTGCTGGCCGAGGCGGACGACCGTACGCCCTCGGTGGTCACCGCCTCGGTGTGATGAGGTGGGCGCCATGAACGACTTCGAGACGATCACGGTGCCGGAACGCCTCCACGGCTACCCGGGGGTGGCCTTCGGCGGCTACGTGGCGGGCGTACTCGCCGCCCGGGCCGCCGCGAAGGACGTACGGGTGGACTTCCGGCGGCCCGTGCCGACCGGGGCTCCGGTGCGGCTCGCCGCGACCGCGGACGGCGGCTGCGAGCTGACGGACGGCGAGCTGCTGCTGGCCGCGGCGACGCCGGTCGGGGCGCCCGGTGCCCACTGCCCCGAAGCCCCGTCCTGGGACCTGGCCGCGGCCGCGGCCGAGGCCTTCCGGGCGGACCCGCCGGACGGTCAGCCCGACTGCTTCGGCTGCGGCCTGGACCGGACGCCCGCCACCGGGCTGCGCCTGCACTGCGGTGCGGTGCCGGGTCGCGAGCTGGTCGCCGCGGCCTGGACGCCCGCGCCCGAACTCGGCGGCGCGGACGGGCTGCTGCCGCCCGAGCTGGTGTGGGGCGCGCTGGACTGCCCCGGGAACGCGGCCGGGCGGCTGCTCGACGGCCGCGCGGCCGGTGCGGTCACCGCCGCGCTGGGCGCCCGGCTGCTGCGGCCGGTGCCGGTGGGCGAGGGGCTGATCTCCTACGCCTGGATGGTGTCGTCCTCGGGCCGCAAGTACACCGTGGGCACGGCGCTGGCCACGGCCGACGGCGAACCGTGCGCCGTCGCCGAGGCGCTGTGGGTGCAGCCGCGCACGTAGGCGCTCACGCGGTTTCGGCCAGCAGGTGCTTGCCGCCCCACGCCCCCAGGGGTTTCAGGGCCGCGTTCAGGTCCTGGCCCAGCGGGGTCAGGGAGTACTCGACGCGCGGCGGGACCTCCTCGTACACCTCGCGGTGCACGATGCCGTCGGTCTCCAGCTCGCGCAGCTGCGCGGCGAGCACCTTCTCCGAGATACCGGGGACGAGCCTGCGCAGTTCGCCGAACCGGCGCGGGCGCTGGTCCAGCTCCCACAGGAGCGACACCTTCCATTTGCCGTCGATCACGGACATCGCCGCGGCGATCCCGCAGTGATCCGCACCGGGCCTCCGTGCCACCGCCATCGCGCACCCTCCCCACCTGCTCGCTCACCTCGGGGTAACCACCCACTCCGAAGTGCGTACTTGAGCGCCCTGCCGCCTGCCAACAGGCTAAACGCCATGACCGACACCACAGCACACCGTTCCCTCACCCTCCTCGGCCTCGGCGACATGGGCACCGCCCTCGCCCGCACCTGGCTCGCCGCCGGGCACTCCCCGACCGTCTGGAACCGCACCCCCGCCAAGGCCGGGGCGCTGGCCGCCGAAGGGGCCTACGTCGCCGCGACCGCGGCCGACGCGGTCGCCGCGAACACGCTGGTCGTGGTCTGCCTGCTGGACGACGCCAGCGTCGGCGCCGCCCTGGACGGCATCGACCTGACCGGCAAGGACCTCGTCAACCTCACCACCGGCACCCCGGGCGAGGCGCGCGCCCGCGCCGCCTGGGCCGCGGAGCGCGGCGCCCGGTACCTGGACGGCGGGATCATGGCCACGCCGACGATGATCGGCGTCCCCGAGGCCGGCGGGTACGTCTTCTACAGCGGCTCGCGCGCGCTCTTCGACAGCAGCCGGGCACTCCTGGAGGTCCCGACCGGGTCCCGCTTCGTCGGCGAGGACCCCGGGCACGCGGCCCTGCACGACGTGGCGCTGCTCAGCGCGATGTGGGGGATGTTCGCCGGCATCTCGCAGGCCTACGCGCTGACCGAGGGCGAGGACATCGCCCCGAAGGACCTGGCCCCGCTGCTGTCCGAGTGGCTCGGCGCGATGGGCTTCTTCGTCGGCAACGCCGCCGAGCGGCTGACCTCGCGGGACTTCACCTCGGGGGTGGTGTCCAACCTGGCCATGCAGGTCGCGGGCAGCGGCACCATGCTGCGCACCGCCGAGGAGCAGGGCGTCAGCGCCGAGCTGATCACCCCGTACGTGGACCTGCTGCACCGGCGGCTGGCCGCCGATCCGGCCGCGCACGGCGGGGAGGACACGACGGGGGCCATCCTGCTGCTGAAGCGGTAGGCGGCTACCGGAGGCCTGTGGCTACGAGTACGCGGGCGGCGGCGGTCCGAAGCCCGCGGGGGTGGTTTCGGGGGCCGGAGCCTCGTCGCTGCGCATGAGGTCACGTGCCATGAGGGTGGCCCCGGCCACCGCGCCCGGCATCAGGAACACCGCGACGAGCGGCACCAGGAACGCCAGCACCAGCGGCACCCCGAAGCCCAGCACCAGCATCCGCCGCGAGCGCAGCAGCTCCAGCCGGTCGGGCAGCTCCACCTTGCGCCGCTGCAGGGCCACGGCGGTGAGCTCCTGGGTCAGGAAGTACCCGGAGACGCAGAAGCCGAGCACCGGGATCACCGTCTGCCCGATCACCGGGATGAAACCGAGGACGAAGAGCAGGATCCCGTACAGCAGGACCCGTACGAGCACCTTCACGCTGTCCCGGGCCGAGACCCACAGCTCCAGCCAGAGCGGGAGCCCCGACCGCGGCACGTCGCCGCCCTCGCTGCGGTCGACCTGCTCGGAGAGGGACTCGTAGAACGGCTGGCCGATCAGCAGGGTCACGGCGGTGAAGGTGATCACCGCGAGGAAGAGCCCCAGGCCGAAGAACAGGGCGGTCAGGAAGCCGCGGAAGAGCGAGAGCCAGGGCGCGGACCAGTCGTCGGCGAAGGGGGTGGCCCAGGCGGTCAGGTCGTCGGCTCCGTAGCCGAGCCCGATCAGGGCGCCGGCGTAGAGGACGAGCGCGACGAGCCCGGGCAGCAGCCCGAAGCCCAGCCACCGGCCGTGGCCGAACACCCATCGCTGTCCGGCCAGCAGATACCGGAAGCCCCCCGCAAGATCACGCATGGGGCCAGTTTACGGCGAAGGCCGCACCCCGGTCGGGGTGCGGCCTTCGCGCTGCGAGCGCCGGATCAGACGGCGAGCTCGACGGTGATGTTGCCGCGGGTGGCCTTGGAGTACGGGCAGACCTCGTGGGCCTTCTCGATGAGCTCCTTGGCGGTGGCGGCGTCCACGTTCGGGATCACGGCGGAGATCTTGACGATCAGGCCGAAGCCCTCGTCGTTCTTGCCGATGCCGACCTCGGCGGTGACCGTGGAGCCGGAGATGTCGGCGTTCACGTTCTTCGCGACGACGCCCAGGGCGCCCTGGAAGCAGGCGCTGTAGCCGGCGGCGAACAGCTGCTCCGGGTTGGTACCGGCGCCGCTGCCACCGAGCTCCTTCGGCGGGTTCACGACGACGTCGAGCTGGCCGTCGTTGGTGGCGACGCGACCGTCACGGCCGTTCTCGGCGGTGGCGACAGCGGTGTAGGCGACGTCGGACTGCTGGATGGACATAAAGGAAAATCCTCCTGGTAATCGCCGTGAGTCGCGCCCACGATCACGACGGTGTGCAGTGAGCCTAACCGGTGAAGGAAACGATCATCTTTCCGGTGTTCTCGCCGCGCAGCATGCCGAGGAAGGCGGAGGTGGCGTTCTCGACGCCCTCGACGACCGTCTCGTCGTACCGCAGCTCGCCGGAGCGCAGCCATCCGGCGACGTCCTGGACGAACTGCTGCTGCAGCCCGTTGTGGTCGTTGACGAGGATGCCCTGCAGGCGCAGGCGCTTGCCGATGACCTGCATCAGGTTGCGCGGACCGGGGGCGGCCTCGGTGTCGTTGTAACCGGCGATCGCACCGCACAGGGTGGCCCGGCCGTTCACCTTCATCGAGGAGATGGCGGCCTCCAGGTGGTCGCCGCCGACGTTGTCGAAGTAGACGTCGATGCCCTCGGGGGCCGCGGCCGGCAGCTGCTCGGCGACGGGGCCGTTCTTGTAGTTGAAGGCGGCGTCGAAGCCGTACTTCTCCGTGAGCAGCGTCACCTTCTCGTCCGAGCCGGCGGAGCCGATCACGCGGGAGGCGCCCTTGATCCTGGCGAACTGGCCGACGAGGCTGCCGACGGCACCGGCGGCGCCGGAGACGAAGACGGAGTCGCCCTCCTTGAAGGAGGCGACCTCGAAGAGTCCGGCGTAGGCGGTCAGGCCCGGCATGCCGAGGACGCCGAGGTAGGCGGAGAGCGGGGCGAGCGAGGCGTCCACCTTCACGGCGTGCGCGGCGTCGAGGTCCGCGTACTCGCGCCAGCCGAAGGGGTGCAGGACGTGATCGCCGACGGCGAAGCCCTCGGCGGCGGAGGCGACGATCTCGCCGACCGCGCCGCCCTGCATCGGCTCGTCCAGCTGGAACGGCGGGATGTACGACTTCACGTCGTTCATCCGGCCGCGCATGTAGGGGTCCACGGACATGTACAGATTGCGCACGAGGATCCGGCCGGCGGCGGGCTCGGCGGACACGGGCACCTCGCGCAGCGCGAAGTCCTCGGCGACGGGCCAGCCCTGCGGGCGACGGACGAGGTGCCACTCGCGGCTGACGGCGGGGATCTGGGACATGCGGCGCTCCTGGTCAGAACGAAATTGCTTCACTAGGTGAAACAACCATGCGCCTAGATATTTCATGTTGTCAAGTAAATGGGTACGCTGGTTCCATGCCCAGTCGTCGCGTAGACCCAGTGACCATCGAAGTCGTCGAGCTCATCGCCGACGTCGTGGCCCGCTATCACACGGAGTACGAGCACGCGGCCGCCAGCCACCAGCTCACCGGCGCCCAGGCCAAGGTGCTGAACATGCTCTCCCTGGAGCCCATGCCGATGCGGCGCATCGCGCTGAAGCTGCGGTGCGAGCCCTCGAACGTGACCGGCATCGTCGACCGCCTGGAGACCCGCGGCCTGGTCGAGCGCCGGCCGGACCCGGCGGACCGCCGGGTGAAGCTGGCCGCCCCCACCGAGGAGGGCACGCTGACCGCGGAGCGGCTGCGCGAGTCGCTGGACTTCGCCCGCGAACCGCTGGCCGGGCTGTCCACGGAGGAACGGACGGTCCTGCGGGACCTCCTCAGGCGCATGCTGGCCTGACGCCACCGACGGGCCCGGGCCGGCCCTGCCCGACGGCTCCCCCGTCCGGGTCTCCACCGCCCCGCTCACGGCCTGGCGGACGGTCTGGGTCGCCGCGTGGATCGTCGGGCGCTTCCCCTAGAACCAGCCGCAGAAGATCCAGCAGTCCTTGGTCGGCGAGGGTGAGGGCGTGGGCGTCGGGGGCGGCGGGGGTGACGGTGCCTGCGTGCCCCGGGAGCCGCTGGGCGACGGCTTCCCCGACGCGGTTCCTCCTGCGGACGACCCCGGGCCGGGGGTACGGGACGCCGGGCCCGAAGTCGCCGGGGCGGGGGCGGACGAGGCCGGACCCGGCTGCGCGACGCTCCCGGAAGGCGCCGCGGCACCGGTCTTCTTCGTACCCGCGACGGTGGCCTTCGCCGTGGACTTCCCGGGCCCCGTGGGCGCACCGGCCGTCGGGGCGTCGGGCAGCGGGGCGGGCTGCTGCGGGCCGTCGTCGGTCAGCACCACCGTCGCGGCCCGGTCGGTGCGCTCCCCGTCGGTGGCCATGCGGGCCACCGCCATGGAGCCGCCGACCGCGATCAGCAGGCCGAGCGAGAGCGACAGCACGGTCCGGCGGCGGCGCCGGTGCGTGACCCGGCGGCGGGCACCGGCGCGCCGCTCGTTCGGCGCGGACAGGACGACGACCGAGTCGGCGAAGACCTCGGCCAGTGCGGTCGGCGGTGCGGGGGCGGGCGGCTCGGCGGCGGTCACGGCGGCCGGCGCGGCACCGGACGCGGTGGGTATCAGGTACTCGGCGGGGGTTCCGCATCCGGCGCACGCCAGTGCGCCGTTGAGGTGCCTCCGGCAGGCGTGGCAATAGTTCATGGCGCCCGCAGGCTACGTGGTCTGCGGCAACATCCGGATCCCGAGAACGTAAGGATCCTGTGTGGAATCGTTCCCTCCATGACATCTTTCGGGCCGACCGGATTCCAGTTGGTGCTCTTGCGGCGGATGGCCGACTTCCAGCCGGACCTTGCCGACGAGGCCCGCCGCCGACTGGGTGCCTCGCTCGCGGACCAGCGGGAGGCGAACAAGCGCTGGCAGGCGATGGCGCGGTCGCCCCGCTCCCGCGGGGCGCTGGCCCGGTACCGGTCGGTGCTCGGCCCGCCGGAGTCCGCCGAGCACCGCACGATCGGCGATCTGGAGTGCGAGGCCCTGCTGTGGCCGCTGCCGCTCTGGCCGGACCTGCGCTTCGAGGTGCTGGCCGCACCGGACGGGGCCGTGTGGAACGAGTGGCTGGTGCGGGCCCCGGGCGCGCCGGGGCCCGTACTGGAGTCGCCGGACGATCTGCGGCCCTGGTCGGCGACGGTCGACGAGGTCGCGCGGGCCTTCGCCCCGGTCCGGCCGATGGAGGGCACCGCGCCGACCCGCTGGCGCCTGGCCTTCGCCGCGAAGGGGCGGCCCTGCGTGGCGGAGTTCACCTACGGCCTGCTGCAGCGGTTCTCCCTGGCCGAGGGGGAGGACACGGCCTAGGAAGAGAGGAAGGCGCGGACCCCGGCCGAGGTGGCGTCGTCGCCGAGCAGGTCGTTGTGTCCCAGGCAGCCGACCGGCGTGTTGGCGGCTCCGGTCAGCGGGACGCTGTCGTCCGGGTTGACGACCTCGTCGCAGTTCGACCAGAAGGTCGCGTACTTCACCGCGCCCGGGGTCTCGTCCCCGCTGTTCAGGTTCTTCACCACGTACGACCCCGGGGTCATGTCCCGGCACGCCTGGTCCCACAGCGCGCAGGCCCAGGCGGTGGAGGTGCCGCGGTTGGGTCCGGCCAGCGAGACCCAGTGGTCCACGGCGGCCGCGCCGCCGCCGAACTTGACGTACCAGCGGCTGACCAGCGAGCCGAAGGAGTGCGCGACGACGTCGACCCGGGCGGCGCCGGTCTCCCGGCGGACCTGGTCGACGTAGGCGCCGAGCCGCCCGGCGAGGACCTCGTTGACCGACTGGTGGGTGTCGTAGCCGAAGGAGAAGAGCTCCGCGTCGCTGTACCCGGCGGCCCTCAGGTCCGCGCGCAGGGCTCCCCAGACACCCGGATCGGCGTTGTAGCCGTGCACGAGGACCACCGGATGGCGGGCGGAGGAGGCACGGGCCGGGGAGGCCGCCGGCAGCGCGAGGCACAGCGTCAGGAGTGCCAGGAGCACCGGGAGCGCCTGGAGTCTCTGTCGGGCCGTCAGCATCGGGTCCCCTTTACCTTGTTACGCGCGAGTAGCGCGTGCGGTGGGCGCATGGTGCTGCCTGTCGGTACAGAAATCCACCCCCATGCAGCCTCGACACACCCCCGGCCGGAGCAGCCCAACGGGCCATAAGACCGAATTGCCCGCGATGATATGAAAAGTGGCCGACACTTCCGTCGGTCCTCTAGCGTCAGCGCTCCCGGGAGGATCTGCCGTGACCGTCAGTCTTGAGCAGTTGCGCCGCTGCCACGTCGCCGTCGACCTGGGGGCGGCGAGGACCCGCGTGTACGTCAAGGGCGCCGGCCTCGTGGTCGACGAACCCAGCGTCGCCGCGGTCAACACGCGCACCGGCGCACTCATCGCCGTCGGCTCCTTCGCCGAACGGATGACGGGCCGCACACCCGACTACATCCGGGTCGTACGCCCCGTCTCCGGCGGCACCGTCGTCGACATCGAGATGGCCCAGCGGATGCTGCGTCACCTCCTCGGCGAGAAGCTGCGGCGCGCCCTGCGCCGCAAGCCGCGGCTGCGGGCCGCGGCCTGCACCCCCCACGACGCGGACCCGCTCGCCCAGCGGGCCACCGTGGAGACCCTCGTCGGGCTCGGCGCCCGGCGCGTCGAACTGGTCGACACCCTGATCGCGGCGGCCGTCGGCTGCGGACTCCCCGTGGAGCAGCCGACCGCGACGATGATCATGGTGTGCGGGGCCGCGGCCACCCAGGTGGCCGTCCTCTCCCTCGGATCCATCGTCACCGCCCAGCGGATCCCGGTCGGCGGCGAGGCCATCGACCACGCGGTCGTCCAGCACCTGCGCCACGCGCACGAGCTGATGCTCCCCAGCCAGGCCGTCCGGCCGCTGCAACTGGCCCTCCACGGCAACGGCCTCACCGCCGAGGGGCCGGCCTCCACCCTGATCCACGGCCGCGACGTGGCCACCGGACTGGCCCGCTCCGTCCACGTGGACACCGCGGCCGTACGGGACGCCATCCACACGCCGCTGACCGCCGTCCTCGACGGGATCGGCAAGGTGCTGCGGGACTGCCCGCCGGACCTGGTGGCCGATCTGACGGACCGGGGGATCATGATGGTGGGCGGCAGCGCCCTGCTGCCGGGCCTGGACCAGATGCTGCGGGACGCCACCGGAATGCCCGTCGCCATCGCGGAACGGCCCGACGTGTGCGCCGTACTCGGTCTCGGCGCGATGCTCGAAGGGAAGATCGCCCCCATGGTCCTCAACCCGCTGGCCGAATGAGGCCCCAGGAACCGAAAGAGCCCAAGGAGTCCGAGGAGTCCGAGGAGTCCTACGAGCCCGGGGAGCCGGACGGGCCGGGCGAGGAGGCTGCGCGCCTTCCGGCGCTGCTGGAAGCCGTCCTCAACGTGGGGTCCGAGCTGGAGCTGCACACCACCCTCCAGCACATCGTGGATTCCGCGACCGAGCTGTGCGCGGCCCGGTACGGAGCGCTCGGGGTCGTCGACCCCGAGCGCGTCCTGCTGACCCAGCTGTTCACGGCGGGGCTCACCGAGGAGGAGCGGGCCGCGATCCTGCACCTGCCGGACGCCCGCTCCGGCGTGCTCGGAGCACTCGTCAGCGACCCGCGCCCGCTGCTCGTGGACGACGTCACCGAGGACCCGCGGGCCGCCGGATTCCCGCCGGGCCACCCGCCCATGCACAGCCTCCTGGGCGTCCCGATCCGCGTGCACACGGAGGTCTTCGGCAACCTCTACCTCACCGAGAAGCGGGGCGGCGGGCCCTTCACCGACGAGGACCTCGCCCTGCTGCGCGTCCTTGCCTCGCAGGCGGGCATAGCGATCGGCAACGCCCGGCTCTACGACACCGCGCGCCGCCGGGAGCGCTGGATCGACGGCGCCGCCGCCGTGACCACGACGCTGCTCGCCGGACGCCCGGCGGCGGACGCCCTGCGGTGCGTGGCCGAACGGGCCCGGCTGCTGGCGGACGCCGCGGCCGGGGTCGTGCTCCAGCCGACCCCCGAGGGCGGCATGGAGATCGTGGCCGCCTCCACGCAGGGGGACCCCGGGGACCTGGTGGGGACGGCGATCGCCCCCGGTTCGCCGGTGCTGGTACAACTCCTCGGCGGTGAGCCCGTCTTCATCGACGACTCGGCGACGGACCCCCGGATGACCACGCACGTCCGGGAGCGGTTCGGGCCGAGCATGATGCTTCCGCTGCAGAGCGGCGGCCAGCTGATCGGCACCCTGGCCCTGCCCCGCGCCCGGGGCGGCCCCGCGTACGACGCGGTGGACCGGCTGCTCGCCTCGCAGTTCGCCTCCCAGGCCGCGCTGGCCCTCGTACTCGCGGACGCCCAGCACAACCGGGAGCAGCTGGCGGTGTACGAGGACCGCGACCGGATCGCGCGGGACCTGCACGACCTGGTGGTCCAGCGGCTCTTCGCCACCGAGATGATGCTGGAGAGCACCCGGCGGCGGGCCGCGAACGCCCCCTCCGGGGACACGGTGGGCGACGAACTCGGCCGGGCCGTGGACGAGCTCGACTCCACCATCCAGGAGGTCCGGACGGCCATCTTCGCCCTGCAGCAGCCGCCGACCGACGCCCCGACGACCTTCCGGGGACGGGTGCTGCGCGAGACGGGCGGGGCAGCGGCCGTGCTCGGCTTCCAGCCGTCGGTGCACTTCGCGGGCGCGGTGGACGCCCTGCTGCCGGATCCGGTGGCGGTCGACCTGCTCGGTGCCCTGCGCGGCGCGCTGGCCGCGGCGCACCGGCGCGGCGAGATCACCTTCATCGACGTGCAGGTGGAGGCGAGCCCGTCCCGGGTCCGCCTGACGGTGGCGGACGACGGCCGTACGGAGTCGGGCGAGCGGGGCACGACGGTGACGTGGGAGTCGGCACTGTGACTGCTGGTCACCGGCGTCCGCTCCGGGGCTGTGTTTCCATGATCCGGTGAACGACGAGAGTGCTCCCGCAGCCGGCGAACGGGCGGTCCGGCAGGTCCGGCAGGTCCGGCGTCGGACGGACGCCGACCTCGGCGCGTGCGTCCAGGTGCTCGCCGAGGTCCACGAGCGGGACGGCTACCCCGTGAACTGGCCGGAGCACCCCGCCAGCTGGCTGTCCGGGCCGGAGCTGCTCGAGGCCTGGGTGGCGGAGCTGGACGGGCGGATCGTCGGTCACATCGGCCTGTCCCGCGCCGCTGCGGACGACGCAGCGCCCGCACTGTGGAGCGGCCGCGAGGGCGTGAGCGGTGCGGCGGCCGCCGTGGTCGGCCGCCTGTTCGTCGCCCCGGCGGCCCGGGGGCACGGGATCGGCGAGCTCCTGATGGCCCGGGCGGCGCGGGAGGCCCGGGAGCGCGATCTGCATCCCGTGCTCGACGTCGTGGCCTCCGACGCCTCGGCGGTGGCCCTCTACGAGCGGCTGGGCTGGGAGCTGCTGGCCACGGTCGAGCAGCGGTGGAGCCCGGAGCGGACGGTGACCGTGCACTGCTACGCGGCAGCCGGGTGCCGGTACACCCCTTAGTACTGCCCCGGCCGGGTGGCGGCACGCAGGGCGATCCGGGTGTTGGACTGGGCCACCCCCGCCTCCCGTTTCATCCGGCGGAGCAGCCCGTCGAGGGCGGCGGGATCGGCGGCCCGGGCGCGTACGAGGTAGTCGTGCTCGCCGGTCACGTGCACGACCTCGGTGATCCCCGAGAGCTTGGCGATCTGCCGCTCGAACTCCTCGTTGGTGGTGTCCTGGCGCAGGGTGACGTCGATGAAGACGACGAGCCCGCCTGCGGTGTCGGCCGCCGGGTCCACGATCGTGGTGAACCCGCGGATCACCCCTTCACGGCGCATCCGTCGTACCCGGTCGGCGGTGGCGTTGGCACTGAGGCCGACGCGGACTCCCAGGTCCCGGTACGAGATCCGCGCATCCTGCTGCAGGATGCCGAGGATTTCCCTGTCGAGGCGGTCCATACCGCGATTCTCGCAGCCGGGCCCGGTATGCGCTCTCGTCCCCCGAAGGCCGGGCCCGACGCTCGCCCCATGAGTGAACTGATGACACCGACGCTCGCGGGCGCGGCCGCCGGCCTGGGCGTGGCGATGCCCATGGGGGCGATGAGCGTGCTGCTGCTGCAGGAGGCGATGCGCGGCCGCCGCACGGCGGTGGCCGCGGCCGCGGGAATCGCGGCGGTCGACCTCGGCTACGCGGCCCTCGCCACCGCCCTGGGGCCCTGGGTGGCCTCCCACATCTCCCCCGTCGAGGCCTGGGTCCGGCTGGCCTCGGCGGTGATCCTGCTGGTCATCGCGGCACGCGGCCTGGCCGGAGCCCGCCCGCCCGGCGTCGGCGCCGCTGCGTCCGACTCCGGGCTCGGCGCAAGCGCGGGGTCCGGTACCGGTGCCGGGTCGGGCGCCGGGCAGGTGGGCGTGTTCGTGCAGGCGCGGCCCGGGAAGGCCTTCGTCCGGTACGTCGGGCTGACCGCCCTCAACCCCACCACCGCGCTCTACTTCGCCGCCCTCACCACCGCCCAGGGCGCCGCGCTGCGGACCGGTGCGGCCGGGGGCGCGTTCCTCCTCGGGGTCGGCGCCGCCTCGCTCCTCTGGCAGCAGGCCCTCGTGACACTCGGCTCCCTCGCCGGAACCCGGATCCCGGACCGCGCCCGCATCTGGACCTTCCGCCTCGGCTACGGGCTGGTCGCCGCGTACGCGGTGAAGATCGCCCTCCCCCTCCCGTGACCGACCGGCCGACCGGCCGGCCGAGGTTTGCCCCCTGTGCCCTCCGGCGGCGAGACTCGGTCCCGTGGACATGGGGATCTCCGGTTTCGAGCCGTCCTTCCTGGTCGGGGTCGAGGCGGTCCGGCAAGCGCACGGCGCCCGGCTGGCGGCGCTCGTCGGCCGACGGCTGACGGGGTTCGCCCTGGTGCGTTTCGCCGAGGACGGGGACTGGTACGCGGACTGCCCGGTGGTGCTCGACTTCGACGGCACCCGGGTCGAGGTCTGCCACACGAAGTTCGACGAACTCTCGATCGGCTGGGGCACCATCCGGACCACGGCGGCGATCACGGGGTGGGCCGAGTCCGGGCTGACGCCCGAGTGGTCGCACCGTGACGCGCGACTCGAACCGTTCGTCGGCCAGGAGCTGCGCGACCTCGCGCTGATCGAATGGCGGCCGGCGGGCCGTGACCTGGCGGCGGGGACCCTGGCGGTGGAGTTCGTCTTCGACGTCGGCCGCCTGCGCATCGCCAACGCACTCGACGAGAACGGCATCGAGACGGGCCCGGCCCGACAGACCCACCTGCGGCACGGACCCGAGCACTGACCGGAACCCCCCGACGGTACGGGCCTGCGGAGCGCCCCGGCTCATCGCCGATCCGGGCGCGCCCTATTTCCGTCCGGCACCGGATCGCCCGTCGGACCGCCCGGCCGGTCCCGCGCCGCGCCGGTCGCCACCGCCCGCCGACGCCGGCCGGATCCAGCGCCGGGCGCCACGGCAGCACCCCGTCCAAGTACTGTCGGCCGTAGACGACTTCGACGACCGTCGACCGACGACCGACGACCCGACCTGGGGTGACCCCGTGACGACCCGCCTCTCGGCCCGCGCGGCCATCGCCTCCGTGACCGACCCCGGCAGCTTCACCGAACTCCCCGCGCCCCGGAGGGAGTCCCCCGCCGACGGCCCCCTGGAGTGGACCGGCTACGACGACTCCCGCGCCCGCGCCGTCGAGCGCACCGGCGAGCAGGAGTCCGTGGTCACCGGCACCGCCCGGATCGGCGGGCACGAAGCCACCGTCATCTCCTTCGAGTTCGGCTTCCTCGGCGGCTCGCTGGGGCAGCGCACCGGGGACCGGCTCGAAGCCGCGTACACCCACGCCCGCGAGCACCGGCTTCCCCTCGTCTCGCTCATCGCCACCGGCGGCTCCCGGATGCAGGAGGGCATGCTCGCCCTCACCCAGCTCCAGCGCGTGGCCCGCCAGTGCGTCCTGACCCGGGCCGCGGGGCTCCCGCAGCTCGCCGTGCTGCGCGATCCGACCACGGGCGGCGGCTGGGCCACCCTGGGGGCCGGGGCCGACGTCGTCCTCGCGCTCCCCGGGGCCCAGGTCGGCTTCGCCGGTTCCCGCGTGCGTCCGGCGGACGCGGATCCGGCGGCGTACTGCGCCGAGGGCCAGTACGCCGCCGGTCACGTGGACGCCGTGGTGCCCGCCGCCCATCTGCTGGGCACCCTCGCGAGCTGGCTCCGCGTCCTGGCCGCGCCCCGCTCCGGCGGGCCGGTCGAGCCCCCGGCCGCGCTGGCCGACGCAGCGCCGCCCGCCACCGGCTGGGACGCGGTACGGCAGGCCCGCGACCCCGGCCGGCCGCGCGCCGAGGCGTACCTGGACGCGTACTTCGAGCTCCGCCTGCACCTCTCGGGGGACCGGGCGGGTGGCACGGACCCGGGGATGCTGTGCGGGTTCGGGCTGCGGGAGGGCCGGGCCGTGGCCTACGCCGCCCAGTGCGGCACCGCCACCCGCCCTGCGGGCTACCGTACGGCCGCCCGCGTCATCCGCCTCGCGGACCGGCTCGGCATCCCGGTGCTCACCCTGGTGGACACCCCGGGCGCGGCCAACGACGCCGCCGCCGAACACGCGGGTGCGGGCGCCGCCATCGCCGACACCTTCGCGGCGCTGGCCGCGGCGACCGTCCCCGTCACCACCCTGCTGATCGGCGAGGGCGGCTCGGGCGGCGCCCTCGCGCTGGCCGCTCCGGGGAACACCTGGGTCACCCCGGACAGCTACTTCTCGGTGATCGCCCCGGAACTGGCGGCGGCCATCCTCAAGCGGCCCCCGTCGGCCGCGCCCGCCACGGCGGACCAACTCCGCGTCCGCCCCCAGGACCTGGTCGCCCTGGGAGTCGCCCGCGGTATCGTCGGCCCGGCCCGGGCCGTATCGGGCTAACGCCGCCCGTCCCGACGCTGCGGCAGCCGGACGTCCACCCGGTACAGCCGCGTCACCTGCTGGGCGAGCTCGTTGTCGTCGCTGGCCGGCAGCAGCCGGACGCGCCCGCGCCCGTCGTGGTCCGTGACGCCCATGCCCTCGATGTTGTCCACGAGCGGGTGGTTCTGCGGCAGCTTCGACGGCGCCCCCGGCGTCGGGCAGTCGTCGAAGTCCCCGATCGCCGTCTTCCGCGCGACCCGCAGGCCCGCGCCCTCCGTCAGCGTCTCCACCCTTGAGGTGTCCGTCGCGCCCAGGGGATCGGCGACGTACAGCCGTACGGTGATCGCGAACTCCCGGGTGAAGCCCCGCTCCAGCACGATCAGCCGACCGTCGCGCGTCGGCGCGAGCTCCACCAGCCCGTGCCCGGGATCCACCGGGTAGGCGTACTGCCGGCCGAGGACGAACTCTCCGTTCCCGTGCCGCTCCCAGGTCTGGATCCGCTGCAGGGTCCGGCCCTGCGCGTCCTTGCCGTCACCGGCCAGCGCCCCTCGACGCCCGCCACCAGGGTGCGTCCGCCGGGCAGCAGGGTCAGCGACTCGAAGGTCTGGTTCGCGGTCGCCCGCCCCTGCGGTGCGAGCCGGAAGGCGTCCGGGACCGGCAGCGTGCCCAGCACCCCACCGGTCCGGCCGCAGCGCCGGATCGCGGGCGCGAACTCGTCCGTGACCAGGTACGAGCCGTCCCGGTCGACGACGATCCCCTCGGAGTCCAGGGGCTGCCCGGCGCCGTCCGTCAGCGACAGCCGCTTCGTGGCCGTGGCCTTCGGGATGTCACCGCGCCCGACCTTCAGCGAGTACAGCGCCGACTTGTCGGAGAGGGCGGCGATCGTGCCGTCCCGGTCGACGGCGAGACCGGAGATGCCGCCGACCAGGCGCCCGTCGATCGTGGTCTTGTCGAGCGCGTCGGAATGGCCCGCGACGGAGAGGTACGGCGAGCAGGACCGGTTCCGCTCCGGGGCCTCGGCCGCCACGGCGGGCGGGGCGAGCCCCTTCACAACCGGCCGGATCGGGCGAACCTCGCCGGGCTGGTCCCGACGTGCCGCCCGAAGTGCCGGGTGAGGTGCGCCTGGTCGTAGAAGCCCGCGGCCGTCGCCGCGTCGGCCGGCCCCATCCCCGCCAGCAGCAGCCGCCGCGCCAGCTCCACCCGCCGCCCGGTGAGGTACGCGTGCGGGGGCAGCCCGTACGCCGCCTTGAAGCTCCGGATCAGGTGCGTGGGGTGGAGGTGCCCGAGCTCGGCCGAGGCCTCCGCCAGGGTGATCCCCTCGGCCACCCGCGCGTCGAGCAGCTCGCGCAGCCGTACGGCCACCCGCGCGGCCGGCACCGGCACCTGCCCCGGGCCCGTGCCCGTACCCGGCCCTTCGGCCGCGCGACCCGCCAGTCGGCGGTGCAGCCGCTCCCGCACGAAGGCCAGGCGCGACTGCGCCTCGAAGGGGTCCCGCTCCGCGAGCGCCAGGTGCAGCCCGTGCACGCGCTCGCGGAGCGCGCGGTCGGCCAGCAGCGGGGTGTCGACGGCGGCCCCGGTCAGCCGCTCCGGGAGCACCGAGGCGTCCAGGTACAGCACGCGCTTGCGGAAACCGGCCTCGGTCACGGTCCGCCCGTCGTGGCTCACCCCGGGCGGCAGCAGGACCACCGTGTCCGACACCCCTAGGCCGTGCCGCTCCCCGTCGAGGGCGAAGTCCACCCGTCCGCCGTCGAGGATCATCAGCGCCCAGGTGTCGTGCACGTGGGCCGGGTACGCGTGCTCGGTGAACCGGGCGTGGAAGACCTCGGCGATGCCGGTCACCGGCGGCTGCCAGGCGGACACGGTGCTGGGCGGACGTATCGCGGCCATGTCAGGAACGTACAAGACCGCCCGCTGGGGTGCCGACAGGCTGTCCACATGACGACACACAAGGTCAACATCGCCGAGAAGCTGGCCGGTTTCACCGAGCAGTGGGCGCCGCGGCGCATCGCCCGCGTCAACGACTACGAGGTCAAGGCCGCCCGGCTCCAAGGGGAATTCATCTGGCACACCCACGAGGACACCGACGAGCTCTTCCTGGTGGTCGGGGGCACCCTGACGATCCGCCTGCGCGACGGGGACGTGGTCCTGGGCCCCGGCGAGATGTACGTGGTCCCGCGCGGGGTCGAACACTGCCCGGCGGCGGAGGAGGAGGCGCAGATCCTGCTCTTCGAACCGACCGGCACCCCCAACACCGGCACCGAGGGCGGCGACCGCACCCGGGAACCGGTGGACGCGTAGCCCACCGGCCGCGGCACGACCGGGGCCGGCACGGGTCGGCCCGGGCGTCGGCCGCCGCCCGAGGGCGGCAGCGCACCGTCCGGCCCAGCGGTCCCGGCGGTCAGGCCTGTGGGGAGCGGGCGTCGTAGCGGGCGAAGTTGCGCCACCGCAGCGCGAGCAGACCCAGCACCAGTACGCAGGCCAGCCCGCCGCCCGTGACGGCCACGGTCGGGGAGACCAGGTCCGCGGTGGTCCCGGCGAGGAAGTCACCGAGCCGGGGCCCGCCCGCGACGACGATGATGAAGACGCCCTGCAGGCGGCCCCGCATGTCGTCGGGGGTGGCGGCCTGGAGCATGGTCGTGCGGAACACCATCGACGCGGTGTCCGCGTACCCGGCCAGGGCCAGGAAGAACATGCCCAGCCACAGGTTCCGGGTGAGCCCGAACGCCGCGACGGCCAGCCCCCAGCCGGCGACGGCCAGCAGGATCGCCAGCCCGTGCCGGCGGATGCGTCCCTGCCAGCCGGAGAACAGCCCGCCGAGCAGCGCCCCGGCGGCCAGCGCGGCGACCAGCAGGCCGACCGTACCGGGGCCGCCGCCGTACCAGAGCACGGCGATGGCCGGGAACAGCGCCTTGGGCTGGGCGAGCACCATGGCGGCCAGGTCGGAGAAGAAGGTCATCCGGATGTTCGGCCGGGTGCCGAGGAAGCGCAGTCCGTCGAGCACGGAGGCCCTGCCCCGGGCGCCCTCGGCCCGGTCGGGCTTCATCGACGGCAGCTTCCACATCGCGTAGAGCGCGGCGCCGAAGGTGACGACGTCGATCAGGTAGGCCGTCCCGTAACCGGCGACGGTGACGATGACCCCACCGAGGGCCGGGCCGACCATCGACCCGAAGGTCATGGTCATCGAGTTCAGGGCGTTGGCTGCGGGCAGCTGTTCGACCGGGAGCAGCCGCGGGATCATGGCGGACCGCGCCGGTCCGGTGAGCGCCCCGCAGACCGCCTGGAGCGCGACGACGGCGTACAGGAACCAGACGCGGTGGAAGCCGAGCAGCGCGGCGGCGGCGAGCACGACCGACAGTGCGGCGGCGCCCATCGAGCTGTAGAGGCCGAGCTTGCGCCGGTCCACGGTGTCGGCGATCGCGCCGCCGTAGAGGCCGAAGACGACGAGCGGGACGAGCGAGAAGAGGCCGACGAGCCCGACGGAGAAGCTGGACCGGGTGATGTCGTAGACCTGGAGCGAGATCGCGAGGGTGGTCATCGCCTGGCCGACCCACGAGATGGTTCCGCCGAACCACAGCCGCCGGTAGTCCGCGGATGCGCTCAGCGGGGTGAGGTCGGCGAATATGCGCTGCCAGAGCTGAGGTGGGGCGGTCGTCGGGGTCACAGCGGATGATAACCACCGGCCGTCCGCCGCCCTCCTTGAATTTCGGCCCCGCCACACACCGGCAACAGTCGCCACATCCGGCTCCGGACTCCCGGACCGGGCGGCGCATTACCGGTAACTCGCCACTATCACCGGACATTTGACCGAATCGACGTGCGCTCCTCACCTCGGGTTCAGCTCATGATGAAAAGACTCGTATGTCCAGGGAGGCGTAGTGATCGAACCTGGCAACAGCACCACGAGCACCGGCACGACGCAGAACACGGTGCGCCCCACCGTCCCCCTCACCGTCGGCGTCGAGGAGGAGTTCCTGCTCGTCGACGCCCGCAGCCTGCGGGTGGTCCCCGCCGCCCCGCTGGTCCTGGCGACGGCCGGCGGGCTGCCCGGCGAGCTCCACCCCGAGGGCACCCGCTACCAGGTGGAGATATCGACCCCGATAGCCCACTCGGCGGCCTCGCTGCGCGCCGAGCTCGCCGCCCTGCGGCGCACCGTCGGCCGCGCCGCCCGCACCCACGGCTGCCGGCTGCTGGCCGCCCCCTCGCCGGTCGTCGCCGTGGAGGGGCCGCTGCACCTGACCGACGACCTGCCGCGCCAGCGCGAGCAGCACCGCCGCTTCGGCGCGCTCACCGACACGCTGGTCAGCTGCGGCCGCCACATCCACATCGGCACGCTCGACGTGGACACGGCGGTGGCCGTGTCCAACCGGATCAGACCCTGGCTGCCCACGCTGATCGCGCTGGCCGCCAACTCGCCGTTCTGGGGCGGCCGTGACACCGGCCATGCCAGCTGGCGGGCGATGGCCTGGTCCGGCTGGCCCTCGGCGGGCCTGCCCCCGCACTTCACGTCCACGGCGCACTTCCGGCGCTCGGTTCAGACGCTGCTCGGCTCCGGGGCGGCCCTGGACACCAAGATGGTCTACTGGGACCTCCGCCCCTCCGGGCACTGGCCGACGCTCGAGATCCGGGCGCCCGACATGTCCCCGGACATCGACTCGGCCGTCCTGCAGGCCGAACTGGCCCGCGCGCTGGTCTCCACGGCGCTGCGCGAGATCGCGGAGCGCCGCCCCGAACCGGCCGTACGGGACGACGTACTGCGCCTCGCGCGCTGGCGGGCGGCCCACGACGGCCTGGAGGGCTTCGGCCTCGACCCGTACACGGGGACGGAACTCCCCGCGGCGGACCTCGCGGAGGCCCTGCTGGACCTGGTCGCCCCGGAACTGGCCGCCGCCGGCGACCTCGACCACGCCGCCAAGACCCTGGCGACCCTCCTGCGCGACGGCTCGGGCGCCCACCGCCAACGGATGGTGTTCGCCCGCCGCCAAGACCTCACGGACGTCCTGCGCCACCTCACGGACGAGACGGAGGACTTCTGACCCACCCGGCCCCGCCCCCGTACCCCCGGCACTCCGGAGCCGGGGGTACGAGTCCGCGGGTCCGCGGACGCTGCGATGCCGAACGCCGGAAGAGGACCGGCGCACGGCCGACCGTCCCGGGGAAGGAAGGCGGCCTTCTCCGAGCGCGGCGAACGATCGTTTCCATGAGCTCCGCCGGCGGTCGGATCACCGCCCGCAAGAAACGCCGAAGCCGCAGGTGCGATCGTTTCTGCACCTGCGGCTCGCAGTGGGGCGGGTGGGACTCGAACCCACGGCCGACGGATTATGAGTCCGCTGCTCTAACCGGCTGAGCTACCGCCCCTTCACGGCGTGGCGCGTACACGTGTGCGCGCCGTCTGCCGCAGCATAGCCGCTCATACGATCTCCTGCCTCGGATGCCTCGCATGATCGGCTTCGCCTGCTCAGAGAGACCGCGCCGAGGGCTGTCCGGTTCCCGGACGGGGCGACAAAGAAAAGAAGAGGACCCCTCGGGGTCCTCTTCCTCTTCCTTGCTCCCCCGGCTGGACTCGAACCAGCAACCCTCCGGTTAACAGCCGAATGCTCTGCCAATTGAGCTACAGGGGACCGCGCTCCCCCGACTGGACTCGAACCAGTAACCTGCCGGTTAACAGCCGGCTGCTCTGCCAATTGAGCTACAGGGGATTGCTGCGGTGCATCGAACAGCCCACCTCCGGCGTTGCCGGGGGGCGAGTGCCCGTTGCGAGTCATAGATTAGCGCAAGCAGGGGGGTGCTCCGCCAATCGGTATCGACAGCGGGCCGGGCACCACACGACGAAGGGTGACAGGCATGCGGTACAAGGTCACGTTCGTGGTCGGACTGGCCCTCGGGTACGTGCTCGGAACCCGGGCCGGACGCGAGCGCTACGAGCAGATGCGGAAGTCCGCGCGGCAGCTCGCCCAGAACCCCGCGGTGCGCAACGCCGCCGAGACCGCGGGGCACACCGGGCGGGAGTTCGCCGGGAAGGCCTTCACCGCGGTGAGCCACAAGGTCGGCGACGCCGTCCCGGACTCGCTCAGCGGGCGGGTACGCGGGCTGCGCGGCCGGGCCGGCGGCGCCGGCGAGGACGACTGGGGCACCAGCAACACCTGAGCACCACCCGTCCGCACGCTGGGGCCCACGGGATCCATGAGGTTCCGGGGGCTCCGGACCGGTCGACTCCGGCCCGCGTGCGGCAGAATTCACCGCATGGGGATAGTCGCCGGGCTGGACAGCTCTTCCGCGTTCACACGCATCGTCGTCTGTGACACCGAGACCGGCGCCGTGCTGCGCCAGGGGTACGCGCCGCATCCACAGCCCACGGGTGAACCGGACGGCGGTGCGAATCCCCACGAGACCGACCCGCAGGCCTGGCTCCTCTCGCTCGGCGAGGCCGCCGGCGGCGGGCTCCTCGAAGGGGTCCAGGCCATAGGGGTCTCCGCGCAGCAGCACGGCCTCCTGCCGCTGGACCCGCAGGGCGCCCTGGTGCGTCCCGCCCTCGTCGGCAACGACAAGCGCGGCCAGGTCGCCGCCGCCGACCTCGTCGACGCCCTCGGCGGCCGGCACGGCTGGGTCGAGGCGGTGGGCTCGGTCCCGCACTCCGCGCAGCCGGTCGCCAAGCTGGCCTGGCTGGCCCGCAACGAGCCCGAGACCGCCCGCCGGATCGCCGTGCTGATGTCCCCGCACGACTGGCTCGTCTGGCAGCTGCTGGGCCGCCCGGTGCGGCGGACCACCGACCGCGGCGGCGCCTCCGGTACCGGGTACTGGTCGGCGGCCACCGGGACCTGGCGCCCCGACCTGGTCGAGCTGGCGCTCGGGCACCGGGCCCTGCTGCCCGAGGTGCTCGGCCCGGCCGATGCCGCCGGGACCACGCCGGAGGGGCTGCTGATCTCCGCGGGCACCGGCGAGACGATGGCCGCCGCGCTCGGGCTGGGGCTGGGCCCCGGCGACGCCGTGGTCTCCCTCGGCGCCTCCGGTTCGGTGATGGCGGTGCACCACGAGGCGGTGTCGGAACCGGGCGGGCTCGTCACCTCGCTGGCCGACGCCAGCGGCATGCACCTGCCCGTGGTGAACACCTCCAATGCCGTACGGGCGCTGCGCGGCACCGCCGAACTGCTCGGCACCGATCTGGAGGGGCTGTCCGAGCTCGCGCTGAAGTCGACGCCGGGCGCGCACGGCCTCGTACTCCTGCCGTACCTGGAGGGTGAGCGGACCCCGAACCTGCCGCACGCCGCCGGCACCCTGTCCGGGCTGCGCCGGGACTCGATGAAACCGGAGCACCTGGCCCGGGCCGCCTTCGAGGGCATGCTGTGCGGGCTGGTGGACGCGCTGGACGTACTGCGCTCGCGCGGGGTCGAGATCCGCCGGGTGTTCCTGCTGGGCGCGGCGGCCGAGCTGCCCGCCATGCAGGCCGCGGCCCCCGGGCTGTTCGGTACGCAGGTCGTCGTACCGGCGCCGGCCGACTACGCGGCGCTGGGCGCGGCGCGCCAGGCGGCCTGGGCTCTCGGTGTGGCGCAGGGCACCCTGTCCCCGCACACCCCGCCGGTCTGGCCGGCTCCCGCGGCCCAGGTCTTCGAACCGGGCGAGGAGTTCGCGGCGTGGCAGGGGGTGCGCCAGCAGTACATCGCGACGCGGGAGCAGATCCACCCCGGGGCGTTCTAGCGACGGCTCGGTCCGCGGGCTGGAGACGGCCTGGTACGCGGGGCGGGCTGGTCCTTTTGACCGGCCTTTGCGAAATCCGGTGGGGATCACAGGGCCGGTTGGCCCAAGATGGGTTGAACCCCCTCGATCATGCCGACCGGAGCCTGCGCGTGCTCATACGACTTCTGCGGACCCATTTGGGTACGTACCGGAAACCCATCGCGGTGCTGGTCCTGCTGCAGCTGCTGCAGACCAGCGCCAGCCTCTACCTGCCCACACTCAACGCAGACATCATCGACAACGGTGTCGTCAACGGCGACACCGGCTACATCCTGCGCTTCGGGGCGCTGATGCTCGGTGTCTCCCTCGTCCAGCTCGTCTGCAACGTCGGAGCCGTCTACTACGGCGCCCGCACGGCCGCGGCCTTCGGCCGGGACGTCCGCGCCGCGATCTTCGACCGCGTGCAGAGCTTCTCGGCGCGGGAGCTGGGCCAGTTCGGCGCGCCGTCGCTGATCACCCGTACGACGAACGACGTCCAGCAGGTCCAGATGCTGGTGCTGATGACCTTCACCCTGATGGTCTCGGCCCCGATCATGTGCGTCGGCGGTATCGCCATGGCGCTCTCGCTCGACGTGAAGCTGTCGGGCGTGCTGCTCGCCGTCGTCCCGGTGCTCGGGGTCTCGGTCGGCGCGATCGTCTTCAGGACGCGGCCGCTGTTCCGCCAGATGCAGGTGCGCCTGGACACCGTGAACCGGGTCCTGCGCGAGCAGATCACCGGCAACCGGGTGATCCGCGCCTTCGTCCGCGACGGCTACGAGAAGGACCGCTTCCGCGAGGCCAACGCCGACCTGACCGGCGTCTCCCTGGCCGCCGGCAAGCTCCTGGCCTTCATGTTCCCCGCGGTCATCGTGGTCGTGAACATCTCCAGCGTCGCCGTCATCTGGTTCGGTGCGATGCGCGTCGACAGCGGCGGCATGGAGATCGGCCAGCTGACGGCCTTCCTCGCCTATCTGATGCAGATCGTCATGGCCGTGATGATGGCCACCTTCATGTTCATGATGGTGCCGCGCGCCGAGGTCTGCGGGGAGCGCATCCAGGAGGTCCTGGACACCGAGACCAGCGTGGTCCCGCCCAAGGACCCGGTGCGCGAACTCACCCGCCGCGGCCGCCTGGAGCTGCGCGGCGCCGACTTCCGCTACCCGGGCGCCGAGGCGCCGGTGCTGCGCGGGGTGGACCTGGTGGCCCGCCCCGGCGAGACCACGGCGGTCATCGGCTCCACCGGAAGCGGCAAGTCCACGCTGCTGGGCCTGGTCCCGCGCCTGTTCGACGCGACCGGCGGCGAGGTCCTCGTCGACGGGGAGGACGTCCGCGCGCTCGACCCGGACCTGCTGGCCAGGACGGTCGGCATGGTGCCGCAGAAGCCGTACCTGTTCTCCGGGACCATCGCCTCCAACCTGCGCTACGGGCGCCCGGACGCGAGCGACGAAGAACTCTGGCAGGCGCTAGAGGTGGCCCAGGCCAAGGAGTTCGTCTCCGCGCTGGAGGGTGGCCTGGAGGCGCCCGTCAGCCAGGGCGGGACCAATGTCTCCGGCGGCCAGCGCCAGCGTCTGGCCATCGCCCGCACGCTCGTGCAGCGCCCGGAGATCTACCTCTTCGACGACTCCTTCTCGGCCCTGGACTACGCGACGGACGCGGCGCTGCGCGCGGCGCTCGCCCGCGAGACCGAGGACGCGACCGTGGTCATCGTCGCCCAGCGGGTCTCCACGATCCGCGACGCCGACCGGATCATCGTCCTGGACGAGGGCCAGGTCGTGGGCGAGGGACGCCACCACGAGCTGATGGCCGGCAACGAGACCTACCGGGAGATCGTGCTCTCCCAGCTGACGGAGGCGGAGGCCGCATGAGCGGGCCCGGAGGACGGATGATGATGGGGCCGGCCCAGCGGTCCATGGACTTCAAGGGTTCGGGCAAGCGGCTGCTGCGCCAGCTCGCGTACGACCGGGCCAAGATCTGGGGCATGGTCGCGGCCGTCGTCGGCAGCGTCGGCTGTGCGGTGGTGGGCCCGAAGATCCTGGGTGAGGCCACCGACCTGGTGTTCGCGGGGATCGTCGGCCGGGAGATGCCGGCCGGGATCACCAAGCAGCAGGCGCTGGACGGTCTGCGGGCCAAGGGCCAGGACGGTATGGCGGACATGCTCGCCGGGACCGACTTCACCCCGGGGCAGGGCATCGACTTCGGCGCCGTCGGGGTCGTCGCGATCTGGGCGCTGGTGGTCTTCACCCTGGCCGGCCTGCTGATGCTGGTCGCCACGCGGCTGTCGAACCACGTCATGAACGGCACCGTCTACCGGATGCGCGAGGAGCTCCAGGCGAAGCTGTCGCGGCTGCCGCTGTCGTACTTCGACCAGCAGAAGCGCGGCGAGGTGCTGAGCCGGGCCACGAACGACATCGACAACATCGGGCAGACGATCCAGCAGACGATGGGCCAGCTGCTGAACTCGCTGCTGACCATCGTCGGCGTGCTGGTGATGATGTTCTGGATCTCTCCGCTGCTGGCGCTGGTCGCGCTGGTGACCGTACCGCTGTCGGTCTTCGTCGCCGCGAAGATCGGCAAGAAGTCGCAGCCGCAGTTCGTGGCGCAGTGGAAGGCGACCGGCGCGCTCAACGCCCACATCGAGGAGATGTACTCGGGCCACAGCCTGGTCAAGGTCTTCGGCCGGCAGCGGGAGTCCGCGGCCGTCTTCGCCGAGCAGAACGAGGCGCTGTACCGGGCCTCGTTCAAGGCGCAGCTGGTCAGCGGCATCATGCAGCCGGTGATGTTCTTCATCTCGAACATCAACTACGTGCTGATAGCCGTAGTGGGCGGGCTCCGGGTCGCCTCCGGCACCCTGTCGATCGGGGACGTGCAGGCCTTCATCCAGTACTCGCGGCAGTTCTCGATGCCCCTGACGCAGGTCGCCTCGATGGCGAACCTCGTCCAGTCCGGTGTCGCCTCGGCCGAGCGCGTGTACGAGCTGCTGGACGCGCCGGAGCAGGAGCCGGACGCCGAGGTTCCGGAGCGTCCGCAGGAGCTGCGCGGTCAGGTCACCTTCGACAAGGTGGCCTTCCGCTACGAGCCGGACAAGCCACTGATCGAGAACCTCTCGCTCACGGTCGAGCCGGGCCACACGGTCGCGATCGTCGGCCCGACCGGCGCCGGCAAGACCACGCTGGTCAATCTGCTGATGCGGTTCTACGAGGTCACGGGCGGCGAGATCGCCCTCGACGGGGTGGACATCGCGAAGATGACCCGCGAGGAACTGCGCGACGGCATCGGCATGGTGCTGCAGGACACCTGGCTGTTCGGCGGCACCATCGCGGAGAACATCGCCTACGGTGCTTCGCGCGAGGTCACGCGCGCCGAGATCGAGGAGGCGGCGCGGGCCGCCCACGCGGACCGGTTCATCCGCACCCTGCCGGACGGCTACGACACCGTGCTGGACGACGAGGGCGCGGGGGTCAGCGCGGGCGAGAAGCAGCTGATCACCATCGCCCGGGCGTTCCTGTCGGAGCCGGTGATCCTGGTGCTCGACGAGGCGACGAGCTCGGTTGACACCCGTACCGAGGTGCTGATCCAGAAGGCGATGGCGCGCCTCGCGCGCGGCCGTACGTCCTTCGTGATCGCGCACCGGCTCTCCACGATCCGCGATGCGGACGTGATCCTGGTGATGGAGAGCGGATCGATCGTGGAACAGGGCACGCACGAGGAGCTGCTGGCCTCGGGCGGCGCGTACGCGCGGCTGTACGCGGCGCAGTTCGCGCAGGCGGTGGCCGAGGTCGACTAGCGGTCGCTGCCGTACGTCGCTTGGCGGAGGGGCACTCGGGTACGGGACACGTACCCGGGTGCCCCTCCGCCGTCGTTAGCATGACGGCATGGCAACGGACGTGGTGATCCGCCCTGCTCGGGCGGAGGACGAACGCGAGATATCGGAGCTGCTCCGCTCGGTGTGGTCGCGCGTGAGCGAGCCCGGCCCCGAGCGCCCGGCCGGCGCGGCCCTCTTCGACGAGCGGCGCCCCGTGGAGGGCTTCCTGGTCGCCGAACGCGGTCGGCGGATCGTCGGGTACATCACCCACGCACCGGCCAGCCCCCTCGAAACCAATCGGCACGTCCGTCACATCCAGGGGCTGGCGGTCCTCGAATCCGCCCGCGGCAGCGGGGTCGGGCAGGCCCTCGTCGAGGCCGTCTGCGCGGCCGCCCGGGCCGGTGGTGCCCGCCGCATGAACCTGCGCGTGCTCGGCCACAACGGGCCGGCGCAGCAGCTCTACCGGCGGTGCGGCTTCACGGTGGTCGGCGTCCTGCCCGAGGAGTTCCTGCTGGACGGGGTCTACGTCGACGACGTCTGGATGAGCCGGAGCCTGTCCGACCCCCACGAGCCCGCGCAGCCGTAGTCGTAGCCGTAGTCGTGGCCGTAGCCGCGGGCCGGGCGACGGGGTGGGGGCGCCTGGCGGGGCGCCCCCCTTTCCGTTGGCCCGTCAGTCCAGGTAGCCGCGGAGCTGGTCGGCGAAGGCGTGGTCGCGCAGCTTGTTGAGGGTCTTGGACTCGATCTGGCGGATCCGCTCGCGCGTCACGCCGAAGATCCGGCCGATCTCCTCCAGGGTGCGGGGCCGCCCGTCGGCGAGGCCGTAGCGCAGCTGCACGACCTTGCGCTCGCGCTCGCCGAGGGTCGACAGGACGGCTTCCAGGTGCTCGCGCAGCAGGAAGAAGGCGGCCGACTCCACGGGCGAGGCGGCGTCGCCGTCCTCGATGAGGTCGCCGAGCGCGACGTCGTCCTCCTCGCCCACCGGGGCGTGCAGGGAGACCGGCTCCTGGGCGAGGCGGAGCACCTCCAGGACCCGCTCGGGGGTCAGCTCCAGGTGGACGGCCACCTCTTCGGCCGTGGGCTCGTACCCGCGCTCCTGGAGCATCCGGCGCTGGACGCGGACGACCCGGTTGATCAGTTCGACCACGTGGACGGGCACCCGGATGGTCCGGGCCTGGTCGGCGAGGGCCCGTGACATCGCCTGGCGGATCCACCAGGTGGCGTAGGTGGAGAACTTGTACCCGCGGGCGTAGTCGAACTTCTCGACGGCCCGGATCAGCCCGAGGTTCCCCTCCTGCACGAGGTCGAGCATGGTGAGTCCGCGGCCCACGTACCGCTTGGCGACGGAGACGACGAGCCGCAGGTTCGACTCGATGAGCCGGCGCTTGGCCATCCGGCCCATGACGACGAGCTTGTCGAGGTCGAGGGCGAGCTGGGAGTCGAGGTCGGGGGTGTTGCCGAGTTTCTCCTCGGCGAACAGGCCGGCTTCGACACGTCGCGCGAGGTCCACCTCCTCGGCGGCGGTGAGCAGCGGGATCCTGCCTATCTCGCGGAGGTACTGCCGGAACAGGTCGGCGGACGGGCCCGCTCCGCCTCCGCTGTCGCCACTGCTGCGCCTGCGCGGCACGGGCACCGGCTCGATCAGCTCCAGTACCTCGGGCTCTTCGTCCACGGCCTTGGCCTCCGAGGACTCGCTCACGTTCACGGTCAGGGTCCGGGTCTGCACGGGGGCGACCTCCAGGGCTCCGAGGACGGGGGCACCGCACCTCAGTGTGGGGTACGACACATCGCGGCCACGAGGGGCGTGCGAGCACTTTCTGAGTCCGGTGCGTGACCGGATGGTTACCCCCCGGCGGGAATCCCGATGCGGATCGTACGCATGTCCGAGATGATCGACTCCATGGCGGAGTACGAGACCCATGTGACGGTGCGCTGCGCGGACGCGGCGGAGCTGGCGCGCCTCGACGCGTGGGCCGGGGCAAGGGAGTTGAAGGTCACGCACATCCTGCTGGCCCGCGGCCGGATGGTGTCCCAGCCGATGCTGACCCTGCCGGACCGCACGGGCCACGAGCGGCTGGTGCCGCGGCTGCGGGCGGCCGGCTTCGACCCGGTCCGGGTCAAGGTGGAGACGGTCCCGTGGACCACGGCCTCCCCCGGCCCGGGCGGCGGCTACTTCGAGCACCACCTGAAGCTGCTGCTGCCCGCGGACTTCGACCGCGCTGCCCTGGAGTCCCTGGTCGTCCCGCACGGGGCCCACCTGTCCTGGAACGCCCGCCGGGTCCTGGCCGGGGGCGCGCACGAGCGGTTCGTGACCCAGCGGTGGCGCGGCACGGCGGCGGAGGCGGGGGCGGCCTGCGACGCGCTGGTCGCCGCGCTCGGCTCCGCCGGGTATGAAATCCGTTCGGAGGAACGGGAGTTCGTGCTGTACGACAGCGACCTGTCGGTGGACGACGGATGGATCGGCGAAGGGGTGACGGCATGACCGGGACGGGCGGGCAGGACGCGGTCGGGGACGACTGGAGGCGGCGCCGGATCGGCCTGCCGCGCACCTCCACGGCCGGACTGGACGCGGCGGGCCCCGAAGCCCGGGTCTTCGACCCGGCGCTGAAGCACTTCGCGGACGGCTACCGGATCACGGACGCGGCCGTGGACGACGCGCTGCGCCCGGCCTGGCGGGCCGCCCGCCGGACCGCGCTGGACGTGGTGGCCCGCGGCGTCGCCAGGTCGGGCTGGGCGGATTCGCTGGTGCTGCGCGGCAGCATGCTCATGGCCGGCTGGTTCGGGGCGGCGGCGCGGGAGCCGCACGACCTGGACTTCGTGGTGGTCCCGCAGGACTGGGCGATCGAGGAGCCGCGCACCGGGAAGCTGCTGGCCGCCGTCGCGGAGGCGGCCGAGCGGGCCGCCGACGAGCACGGCGGGCTGGTGATGGCCGCGGGCGCGGCGGTCTCCGAGGACATCTGGACGTACGAGCGGGTCCCCGGGCGGCGTCTGGTCCTGCCCTGGTCGGCCCCGGGACTGCCCGGGGGCCAGGTCCAGCTGGACTTCGTCTTCAACGAGCGGCTCCCGGCGGCGCCGGAGCCGGCCGATGTCGCGGGGGTGCGGCTGCGGGCGGCCACGCCGGAACTGTCGCCGGCGTGGAAGCTGGTCTGGCTGGCCACGGACATGTACCCGCAGGGCAAGGACCTCTACGACGCGGTCCTGCTCGCCGAGCGCTGCACGGCTCCGTACGAGCTGGTCCACACGGTCTTCCGGGAGTCGGGCGAGTACTTCCCGCCGCAGGCACCCTCGGACACCCCGCTGACCCTGGAGGCCTTCTCCGAGGTCGAGCGGGCCGACTGGGACACCTTCCGGGCCGACTACCCGGGGATCCCCGGCTCCGCCGAGTCCCACGCCGAGCGGCTCCTGGCAGCCCTGGAGCCGACCTTCGCGGGTCGCGGCTAGGCGCCGCCTAGGCCGGCTCGACGCGGACCGCGCAGACCTTGAACTCCGGCATGCGGGACGTGGGGTCCAGGGCCGGGTTGGTGAGGGTGTTGGCGCGGCCCTCGCCCGGCCAGTGGAAGGGCATGAAGACCGTGTCCGCCCGGATGGTGTCGGTGATGCGGGCCGGGGCGACGGCCCGGCCGCGGCGGGAGGTCACGGCGAGGGGGCAGCCGTCGACGGCGCCGATCCGGGCGGCCAGCCGCGGGTGGAGTTCCACGAAGGGGCCGGGGGCCGCCGCGTTGAGCTCGTCCACCCGGCGGGTCTGGGCTCCGGACTGGTACTGGGCGACGACCCGGCCGGTGGTGAGCAGCAGCGGGTAGTCCGCGTCGGGGACTTCGGCGGCGTCCCGGTGGGAGACGGGGACGAAGCGGGCCCGGCCGTCGTCGGTGGCGAAGCGGTCCAGGAAGAGGCGCTCGGTGCCCGGGGATCCCGCGGCGCCTTCGGGGCCCTCGGGGCAGGGCCAGAAGACGCCCTGTTCGGCCTCGATCCGGGCGTAGGTGATGCCCGAGTAGTCCGCGGGGCCGCCGGCCGAGGCGCGGCGCAGTTCCTCGAAGACCTCCTCCGGCTCGGTGGGGAAGCCCTTCTCGACGCCCAGGCGGGCGGCGAGTCCGTGCAGGACGTCCAGGTCGCTGCGGACCCCCGGCGGCGGGGTCAGCGCCCGGCGGCGCAGCAGGACTCGGCCCTCCAGGTTGGTGGTGGTGCCGGTCTCCTCCGCCCACTGGGTGACCGGGAGGACCACGTCCGCGAGGGCCGCGGTCTCGGAGAGGACGACGTCGGCCACCGCGAGGAAGTCCAGGGAGCGGATGCGGTCCTCCACGTGGGCGGCGCGGGGGGCGGACACCACCGGGTTCGAGCCCATCAGGAGCAGGGCCTTCACGTCCGTACCGAGGGCGTCGAGGAGTTCGTAGGCGCTGCGGCCCGGGCCGGGGAGGCTGTCGGGGTCGACGCCCCATACCTCGGCGACGTGGGCGCGGGCCGCCGGGTCGGTGAGCTTGCGGTAGCCGGGGAGCTGGTCGGCCTTCTGGCCGTGCTCGCGGCCGCCCTGGCCGTTGCCCTGCCCGGTGAGGCAGCCGTAGCCGGAGAGCGGGCGGCCGGCCCGGCCGGTGGCCAGGCACAGGTTGATCCAGGCGCCGACGGTGTCGGTGCCCTTGGACTGCTGCTCGGGGCCCCGGGCGGTGAGGACCATGGCGGATTCCGGGGCGCAGAACATCGCCACGGCCTCGCGGAGCCTGGGGACCGGTATCCCGGTGATGCGCTCCACCAGTTCCGGCCAGTGGGCCATCGCGGCGGCCCGGGCCTCCTGCCAGCCGGTGGTGCGGGCGGCGATGAACTCCTCGTCGGTCCGGCCTTCCGCGACGATCAGGTGCAGCAGGCCGAGTGCGAGGGCCAGGTCGGTGCCGGGGCGCGGGGCGAGGTGCAGGTCGGCCTGTTCGGCGGTGCGGGTGCGGCGCGGGTCGATGACGATCAGGGTGCCGCCGTTCGCCTTGAGCTCGGTGAGGTAGCGCAGGGCGGGCGGCATGGTCTCGGCCAGGTTCGAGCCGACCAGGATCACGCAGCCGGTGCGCGGGATGTCCGCCAGCGGGAAGGGCAGCCCGCGGTCGAGCCCGAAGGCCCGCTGGTGGGCGGCGGCGGCCGAGGACATGCAGAAGCGGCCGTTGTAGTCGATCTGCGAGGTGCGCAGCGCGACGCGGGCGAACTTGCCGAGCGCGTAGGCCTTCTCGTTGGTGAGCCCGCCGCCGCCGAAGACCCCGACGGCGTCGGGGCCGTACGTGCGGCCGGTGCGGGCGAGTCCCCCGGCGACGGCGTCGAGGGCCTCCTCCCAGGTGGCCGGCTCCAGCCGCCCGGCGTGGGTGCGGACGAGCGGCTCGGTCAGGCGCACCCGGGAGGAGAGCACGGCGGGCGCGGTGCGGCCCTTGCCGCACAGTGCGCCCCGGTTGACGGGGAAGTCGGCCCGCTCCTCCACCGCCACGGTGGCGCCGCCCGGGTCGGGGCGCAGCCTCATCCCGCACTGCAGGGCGCAGTAAGGGCAGTGCGTGTCGGTGGCGGAGTCGGAGGTGTGCATACGGTCCAGCGTGGGTCGGCGGTGTTACGCCGGCCGCCGCTGCGCGTTACAAGTCGGGGTGCTCCGCCTCAGCGCCGCCGGACGGCAGCGGTGAGGCCCGGCGCAGCGGGGGGGCGGTCGACGAGCTCGACGTACACGATCCGGCCGTCGACGACGTCAAGGTTCAGGAACCCGTTGCCCGGATCGAGGGCCACCATGCGGTGACCGGGACCGTACGGCGTGCCGGGCGGATGCCGGTGGGTGCGGAAGCTCTGGCAGAAGGCGTTGCGGCAGTCGCACTCCGCCAGCAGGCGGAGGTCGTACGCGCAGACGGCGAGCCGGTGCTCCCCTTCCGCCTCCAGCAGCCGCACGAGCTGCGCCGTCAGGTCGGGGAAGACGTCACGTACGAGGGGTCCGTCCTGTGCCACGGCGAGCTGTTCCACGGCGTCCTGTTCCACGAGCGGACGGTAGCCCGGGATCCCTCCGGCGGCACGCGGATATGCGGCCGTCCCGCCGGGGGGCGGCGCAGGGGTGGGTCACTGGCCCGTCAGGTACTTCACCGTCAGGCCCGCGGTCCAGCCGCCGTCGACGGCGAGTTCGGCGCCCGTCATGTAGCCGGCGGCGTCGGAGAGGAGGAAGGCGATCGCCGCGGCGATCTCCTCGGGGACGCCGACGCGGCCGAGCGGGGCGCCTGGGTAGTTGCCCGCGCCCGCCTGGATGCCGATCGGGGCGGTCATCGGGGTCAGGGTCATGCCGGGGTGGACGGAGTTGACGCGGATCCCGGCCTCGGCGAGTTCCACCGCGCCGATCTTCGACAGGCCGCGCACGCCCCACTTGGAGGCCCCGTACCCGGCGGTGAGCGCGAGGCCGGTCAGGCCGGCGGCGGAGGAGATGTTGACGATGGACCCGCCGCCGTTCGCGCGCAGCAGCGGGATCGCGGTCTTGATGCCGATGAACACGCCGACCAGGTTGATCTCGAGGACCTGGCGGAAGTGCTCGACGCTCTCGTGCTCCAGGAACCGGCCGGTGGAGATGCCCGCGTTGTTCACGAGGCCGTCGATGCGGCCGAACTCGGCGACCGCGTGGTCCAGCGCCGCCTGCCACTCGGCTTCGCTGGTGACGTCGTGCCGGACGAAGCGCGCCGCGCCGCCGAGCTTCGCGGCCGTCTCGGCGCCCTCCGCCTCCAGCACGTCGGTGATCAGCACCCGGCCGCCGCCGTCGACGACGGCCTGCGCGGCCGCGGCGCCGAGGCCCCGGGCTCCACCGGTGATGACGACGACCTTGCCGCTCAGATCCACCACAGCCACGGTTCCACACCCCTGTCGCTCTCGTACGGACTGACCGGCATATGACTAATCGGCATAACCGGCGCGGCCGTCAGTGTGTCAGAGCGTCCAGGGCCCGCGACACCCCTTCCTCCTTCGGTCCCAGGAAGCGCGGGGCGGGCTTGAAGGCCGCGTCCAGCGCCGCCTTGCCCGCCGCGAAGACCTCGCGGGTCTCGCCGTAGTACCAGGTGGCGTCGTGCACGTCGGCCACCCCGACGCCGTACGACTCCAGGCCCGCCGCCTGGCACAGGGCGACGGCCCGGCGGATGTGGAAGCCCTGGGTGACCAGCACGGCCCGGTCCACGCCGAAGATCTCCTTGGCCCGCACGCAGGAGTCCCAGGTGTCGAAGCCCGCGTAGTCGCTGACGATCTGCCCGTCCGGCACCCCGTGCGCGGTGAGGTACGTGCGCATCGCGTCGGGCTCGTCGTAGTCGTGCCGGCCGTTGTCCCCGGTGACGAGGACGACCTTGACCTTGCCGGTGCGGTACAGCTCGGCCGCGGCGTCGAGCCGGTCGGCCAGGTAGGGGGTCGGCCGCCCCCGCCACAGGCCCGCGCCGAACACCACGGCCACCTCGGCCGAGGGCGCGTCCGCCGTGGTCCGCAGCCGGTCGGCGGCCACCGCGTGCATCCACGCCGAGGGCAGCAGCGCCAGTACGCAGCCCGCCATGACGGCCTGCACCGCCCGCCGCCGGGTCCGTACGCTGCGCAGCGCCGCCACCGCCCGGCTCCACTCGACTCTCGGCAGGCGCGGTCGGCGCATCATCCATCCCCTGGTGTCTCGGCTGCTCGTCCGCTGGTCAGGACGCGTACCGGGGCCGTGCGGTTCGCCCGGGCCCCGATCTCCGGCGGGTACGCCGCCGGCCGCGCGGGCTCCGAACAGCCGCGCCGGCCGTCCTGTGAGCACACGGCAAAGACCCGTCATCCCCGCGCAACGCACCGGCAACCTCCGAAGCGGAGGATCGGTTCATGACGGAGCCGGTGCACCCTCCCGAGTTTCCCGCCCTCCCCTTCGACAGCACGGCCGAGCTGCTCGGCCGCATCACCCTCCAGCTGGGCACCCAGCTCAGCGGCCTGCGCCGACCCGGAGTCCGCCCATGCAGCCCACCCTCGTCGCCGTGGCCCACGGCAGCCGTGACCCGCGCGCCCTGCACACCGCCCTCGCCCTCCTCGAACGGGTCCGTGAACTCCGCCCCCGGCTCGACGTCCGGCTCGGCCACATCGAGCTGAACGAGCCGCTGCTCGACGACACCCTGGACGGCTTGTCCGGCTCGGCCGTGCTCGTCCCGCTGCTGCTCGGCCGCGGGTACCACGTCAAGCGCGACCTGCCCGCGGCCGCCGCCCGGGCCGGCCACCTGCTCACCCGCGTCGCCGCCCCGCTGGGCCCGCACCCGCTGCTCGTCGAGGCCCTGTACGAGCGGCTGCTGGAGACCGGCTGGACCCCGGCCCCCGGTTCGGCCGTCGTGCTGGCCGCCGCCGGTTCCCGCGACCCCGACTCGGCGGCCGACACCCGCCGCACCGCCGCCCAGCTCGGCGAACGCCTCGGCGGCGTCCCGGTGACCTGCGCCTACGCCTCCGCCGCCGCGCCGAGCGCGCCCGAGGCGGTCCGGGCCCTTGCCGCCCGCGGTCACCACCGGATCGCCGTGGCCTCGTACTTCGCCGCTCCCGGCCGGTTCGCCGCCCAGACCGCCGCGGCGGCGGCGCCCGGCCTCGCCGCCGCCCCACTGGGCGATCACCCGGCCCTGGCCCGGCTCCTGCTGCACCGGTACGACGAGGCCCGCGCGCTCCCCGCCGGGGGTGCCGTGCCGATCAGGCCGGAACTCGTCTCCGCCTGATCCCGGTTTGTCAGTTGTTCCGGTTACCGTCTCTGCATGGAAGGCACCACGCACGCCCTCACCGACGACCACCGCGGCCTCTACGACGCGGTCGACACCGAGCGCTGGGCCGCCGAGCCCGACAAACGGCCCGGCCGGACCGCCTTCCAGCGCGACCGCGCCCGGGTGCTGCACTCGGCCGCGCTGCGCCGCCTCGCCGGGAAGACCCAGGTCGTCACCCCCGGCAGCCGTTCCTACGACTGGGACGCGAGCCCCCGTACCCGCCTGACCCACTCGCTGGAGTGCGCCCAGGTCGGGCGGGAGCTCGGCGCCGCGCTCGGCTGCGACCCCGACCTCGTCGAAGCCGCCTGCCTCTCCCACGACATGGGCCACCCGCCCTTCGGCCACAACGGCGAGGAGGCGCTCAACGAGTTCGCCAAGGACTGCGGCGGCTTCGAGGGCAACGCCCAGTCCCTGCGCCTGCTCACCCGCCTGGAACCCAAGCGGTTCGTGCCCGATCCGGCGAGCGGGGAGCTCGTCAGCGTCGGCCTCAACCTCACCCGGGCCTGCCTGGACGCCGCCACCAAGTACCCGTGGGCCCGCGGGGACCACCCCACCGACCCCGACTCGGTGAAGTTCGGCGCGTACGAGGACGACCTGCCGGTCTTCACCTGGCTGCGCCGCGGCGCGCCCGCGGACCGCAAGTGCTTCGAGGCCCAGGTCATGGACTGGGCGGACGATGTCGCGTACTCCGTCCACGACTTCGAGGACGGCCTGCACGCCGGCCACCTCGACCCCAACATGCTCTACGCGGAACCCGAGCGCACGGCGATCTGGCAGGTGGCCATCGGCCGGTACGTCCCCGCCGACACCGCGCCCGAGGAGCTGCGGGCCGCCCTCGACCGGCTGATGGAGCAGGAGTGGTGGCCGCACGGGTACGACGGTTCGGCCGTCGCCCAGTCCCGCCTGAAGGACGCCACGAGCCAGCTGATCGGCCGGTTCTGCCTGGCCGCCGAGGGGGCCACCCGCGAGGCGTACGGCTCCGGCCGCCTCACCCGGTACGGTGCCGAACTGGTGATCCCGCGCGAGGCGCGCAACGAGTGCGCGGTGCTCAAGGCGGTCGCCGACCTGTACGTGATGCAGCGCGACGAGCAGGAACGGATCCGCGCCGACCAGCGCATCGTCCTGGCCGAACTCGCGGAGGCGCTGAGCGCCCGCGCTCCCGAGGGGCTGGACCCGCAGTTCCGGGCGATCTTCGATGCGGCCCCGGACGACAAGGCCAGGAAAAGGGCGGTCATCGACCAGATCGCGTGCCTCACCGACGCATCCGCCCGTTCCCTTCACGCACGCCTCACCCGGCGCGGCCGACGCGCCGAAAGGTGAGCTGATCGAGCCACTCCCCCTTCACGCGGCAGGCTCGGTGCGGGACGCTCGCATGTGCTCGCATGTGGCGGCGAGATTATGAGGAGGCATCAGGTGGTCGACGCACACCGGACATTCGTCATCGTCGGAGCAGGGCTCGCCGGGGCAAAGGCGGCCGAAACTCTGAGGTCCGAGGGGTTCACGGGGCGGGTGATCCTGATCGGCGACGAGCGTGACCATCCCTACGAGCGCCCCCCGCTGTCCAAGGGCTACCTGACCGGCAAGGACGACCGGGAGAGCGTCTTCGTCCACGAGCCGTCCTGGTACGCGGCCGCCGACGTCGAGCTGCACCTCGGCCAGCCCGCCGTCCACCTCGACCGGGACGCCAAGAAGGTGGTCCTCGGCGACGGCACCGTCCTGTACTACGACAAGCTGCTGCTGGCCACCGGCGCCGAGCCGCGCCGCCTGGACATCCCCGGCACCGGCCTGGCCGGGGTGCACCACCTGCGTCGCCTCGCGCACGCCGAACGGCTGAAGGGCGTACTGGCCGGGCTCGGCCGGGACAACGGGCACCTGCTCATCGCGGGCGCCGGGTGGATCGGCCTGGAGGTGGCCGCCGCGGCCCGCGGCTACGGCGCCGAGGTCACCGTCGTCGAGCCGGAGGCCACCCCGCTGCACGCGGTGCTCGGCCCGGAGATCGGCCGGCTCTTCGCGGACCTGCACGCCGATCACGGGGTGCGGTTCCACTTCGGGGCGCGGCTGACCGAGATCGTGGGCCACGACGGCATGGTGCTGGCCGCCCGGACCGACGACGGGGAGGAGCACCCGGCGCACGCGGTGCTCTCCGCGATCGGGGCCGCCCCGCGGACGGCGCTCGCCGAGACCGCCGGGCTGGCCCTGGTCGACCGGGAGCACGGCGGCGGGATCGCGGTGGACTCCTCCCTGCGCACTTCCGACCCGGACGTCTACGCGGTCGGGGACGTGGCCGCCGCCCACCACCCGGTGCTCGGGACCCGGCTGCGGGTGGAGCACTGGGCCAACGCGCTGAACGGTGGCCCGGCCGCCGCGCGGGCCATGCTGGGCCAGGAGGTCGGCTACGACCGGGTGCCGTACTTCTTCTCGGACCAGTACGACGTGGGCCTGGAGTACTCGGGGTACGCGCCGGCCGGCGGCTACGACCAGGTGCTGATCCGCGGGGACGTGGGCAAGCGGGAGTTCATCGCCTTCTGGCTGTCGGAGGGGCGGGTCCTGGCCGGAATGAACGTGAATGTGTGGGACGTCACCGAGCACATCCAGGCCCTGATCAGGTCGAAGACCGCGGTCAACCGCGAGGCGCTGGCGGACCCGTCCGTTCCGCTTGACTCCCTGGTGCGGGCCGAGGGGGCCTGACCGGATTGCCGGCGCCCGGCCGTAGACTTCACGGGTGGCAGGACGGATCAACGACGACGACGTGAAGGCGGTACGGGACGCGGTCCCGATCGACGCCGTGGTCTCCGAGTACCTCCAGCTGCGCAACGCGGGCGGCGGCAACCTCAAGGGCCTGTGCCCCTTCCACGACGAGAAGTCCCCTTCCTTCCAGGTCAGCCCCAGCAAGGGGCTCTACCACTGCTTCGGCTGCCAGGCGGGCGGGGACACCCTCGACTTCGTCATGAAGATCGACCACCTCTCCTTCTCGGAGGCGGTCGAGCGCCTGGCCGGCCTGGCCGGCATCACCCTGCGGTACGAGGAGGGCGGCTACACCGCCGGCACCAGCGGCCGCGGTGACCGCATCCGGCTGGTCGAGGCGCACAAGGCCGCCGCCCAGTTCTACGTCGACCAGCTGGACAGCCCCGAGGCGGAGATCGGCCGCAAGTTCCTGGCGGAGCGCGGCTTCGACCAGGCCGCGGCCGCGCACTTCAGCGTGGGGTACAGCCCGGCCGGGTGGGACCACCTGACCCGCTTCCTGCGCGGCAAGGGCTTCAGCGACAAGGAGCTGATCACCTCCGGGCTCGCCCAGGACAGCCGCAGCGGCAAGCCGATCGACCGCTTCCGCGGCCGGCTGATGTGGCCGATCCGCGACATCAGCGGCGAGGTGGTCGGCTTCGGCGCGCGCAAGCTGCGCGACGACGACAACGGCCCGAAGTACCTGAACACCCCCGAGACCGCGATCTACAAGAAGTCCCAGGTGCTGTACGGCATCGACCTGGCGAAGAAGGAGATCGCGAAGACCTCCCGGGCCGTGGTCGTCGAGGGCTACACGGACGTGATGGCCTGCCACCTGGCCGGGGTCACCACCGCGATCGCGACCTGCGGCACCGCCTTCGGCGGGGACCACATCAAGATCCTGCGCCGGCTGCTGATGGACAACGCCACCGCCGAAGTGATCTTCACCTTCGACGGCGACGCGGCGGGCCAGAAGGCCGCCCTGCGGGCCTTCGAGGACGACCAGAAGTTCGCCGCGGAGACCTCGATCACCATCGCCCCCGGCGGCATGGACCCCTGCGACCTGCGCCTCGCGCAGGGCGACGCGGCCGTGGCCGGCCTGGTGGAGGCCCGCACGCCGCTGTTCGAGTTCGCGCTGCGGCACATCGTCGCCCGGCACAACCTGGAGAACCCGGCGGGCCGGGCGGCCGCCCTGGACGAGGCCGCGCCCGTCGTCGCCAACATCAAGAACATCGCGATCCAGCACGAGTCGGCGGTCCAGCTGGCGGGCATGCTGGGCATCCGGGACGAGCAGTTCGTGGTCAAGCGGGTCGCACAGCTGGCGCGCTGGGCCCGCGAGCGCGGCCAGGGCGACGGACCGCAGGGCGGCCGGCCCGGCGGGAAGCCGCAGCGGGGCCGCCCGTCCTACGAGGACGTCCCCGCGCCCCCCGCCCAGCCGGCCGGGGGCCCCGCGCTGAACCTGCGCAGCCCGGCCCACCGCACCGAGCGCGAGCTGCTCAAGCTCGCCCTCCAGCGGCCCGCCCTGGTCTCCCCGGCCTTCGACGCGTACGGGATGGACGAGTTCACCGCCCCGCCCTACGCGGCCGTGCGCCAGGCGATCCTGGACGCGGGCGGCGCCTCGCTCGGCACGGAGGACTACCTGGCCCGCGTCCGCGAGGCCGCACCGAACGACACCGTGCGCGCGCTCGTCACGGAGCTGGCGGTCGAGGCCATCCACGCGAAGACGGTGGACGAGATCTACGCGGGGGTCCAGCTGGTCCAGGTGCGGCTGCGCGCCGTCGACCGCCGGGTCCACGAGATCCAGGGCACCCTGTCGCGACTGGGCCCGCAGGCTCCGCCGGAGCAACTGGCGGCCGTCCAGGAGGAGCTGTGGGTGCTCCAGCAGTACGGCCAGCGGCTGCGCAACCGCGGCGCCGAGGGCCTCTAAGCCTTCTCTTCCGGATCTTGCCGCAGCTCAGCGGCGCGCGAACCAGTCGCCGCCGGGGATCTCGGAGCCCGATTCCCGCAGGTCGCGGGCGATCAGCGGGGCGGCCAGATAGACCCAGGCGCGGACCGCGGTGCCGTCGGGGCGCAGGGCGGGCCGGGCGATCCGGTCGTAGACGTTCCCCGGGCGGCCCGGCCCCTGGTACTCCTCCAGCTGGTCCAGCGCGGCCAGCAGCTTCCCGTACTCGCCCGGCGCCGCCGTGATCAGCTCGCCGACGACCGCCGTGCCGGGGCGGTGGACCGCGTACGGATATCCCGGGCCGTCGTAGAGCGCCGCGTCCGGGAGGACGGCCGGCTCCTCCGAGGCCGTGCGGCCCCGCAGGAAGAGGTCGTGGTTGACCTCGCCCGGGCGCAGGGTCCCGTAGACGAAGAACGGGAGCGGATCGCTCGGGTCCGGTAGCCGTTCGACCGATGTCACGGGGCCCTCCCTCGGGTATGGCGCGGCAGTGCGCGGGCCGGGCGGACGTCCCGGCTCCCCGCGCCCCACCACCGTACGCACCGCCGGGGTCACCCGGACGGCGCGGGGCGCTCCGATGGCCGTAGCACCTGCACTGACCTGCGAGGACGACCCCTTGGCGGGCTGCGGGAAGGCTTACCTGACGGAACATCAGCAGGCGGCCGGGGGGCGGGCCGGGTTTCCTCGGAAACACGACCCCGTGTCTCCAGGAGAGTCCCCATGCGCCGACGAACCGCACACCTGCTGACCGCGACCGCGCTGACCGCCGCCGCGTTCACCGGGCCGGTCGCCGGCGCGGTCGCCGCAGCGGACCTCGGCGTGGTGGGCTTCGCACCCGGGGACTTCGCGCCGCTGGAGGTATGGCCCAAGTCCGCCGCCCCCGGCGCCACCGTCACCGTGAACACCAACGCCTGCGGCAGCGGAAGCCACGCGGACGGCGATGCCACCACGGTGGGCGGCGGCCGGTTCAAGCTGGTCCCGGGCACCCACAAGGAGGTGGTCGTGGGGCAGTTCCAGATCGCCCACGGCACCCGCGGCGGCACCTACGGCATCGGTGCGACCTGCGCGAACGGCAAGTTCGCCACCGGCAACCTGACCGTCACCGAACGCGGCCCGCAGGGCCACGTCAACACCGGGGTGGGCGGTGGCACGACCACCACCACCGACCCCGCCAAGATCGCGGCGGGGGTGGCCGTTCTGGCCGCCGCCGCCGTCGGCGGTACCTGGCTCCTGCGTCGCCGGGCGAGCGGCACGCGGAGCTGACGGACGCCCACCGCGGCTCCGGCCGCGGTCCGACCGGTACCGTCCCCCGTCGCCCGCCCCGCGAGGTCCCCCCGTTCGCGGGGCCGGGCGACGGCCAGTCACCCCGAAACGGAAGCCGAGGGGGTACGCATGGGTGGCGATTTCGGTGGCGCGCGGGGCCGCGACCGCCCCGGATCCGCAGCGCACCCCGGGCGAGCGGCCGGCCGGGCCGTACGCACCCCCAGCGCCCGCCACGGCGGACTCGTCGCGCTCGCCGCCTGCGTCGGCATCTGGCTGGTGACCAGCGGTTCACGTGAGCCCGTCGGACCGCCGCTGCCCTCCCCCGCCGAATCGCTGACCGCCGCCGGTGTGGTGGGCCCCGGGATCGCCCCGCTCCCCGGTTCCCCGCCGGCCCGGATCCGGATCCCCTCCATCCGGGTCGACGCCCCGCTGACCGGACTCGGGCTGGATCCGCGCGGCAGCCTCGAAGTGCCGCCGCCGGACCGGCGCGACCTGGCCGGCTGGTACCGCGACGGCACCACCCCGGGCGCCACCGGCACCGCCGTCATCGCCGGGCACGTGGACGACGCCGCCGGGCCGGGGGTCTTCTACCACTTGGGCGCGCTGCGTCGCGGGGCCTCCATCGAGATCCCGCGCGCGGACGGCCGTACGGCGGTGTTCACGGTGCACGCGGTCGAGGTGTACGACGCCAAGGCCTTCCCCGACACCCGCGTGTACGGGCCTTCGGCGCGCGCCGAGCTGCGGGTGATCACCTGCGGCGGCGGCTTCTCGCCGCGCACGGGCTACCGCGGCAACGTGGTGGTCTTCGCGCACCTCACCGGGACGTACTGAGGAGCGTCACCTAGGGGGTGTCTTGCCGGTCAGGCCGGGCTCGCGGTGCCTGACCGGCAAGACACCCCTAGCCCCACTGCTCGAAGCCGAGCTTGAGCACCAGCGCGCCCACCACCGTCAGCAGTACGCCGCGGACGAAGCCGCTGCCCTTCTTGAGCGCCATACCGGCCCCGATCATGCCGCCGGCCAGGTTGAACACCGCCATCAGCGCGGCCAGCTGCCACAGCACCATGCCCTGGTAGGCGAACATCGCGAGCGCCCCGGCGTTGGTGCAGCAGTTCACGATCTTGGCGGTGGCGGAGGCGGTGACCAGGTCGAGGTGGAGCAGTGCCGTGAGCGCGAGCACCAGGAAGGTACCGGTGCCGGGCCCGATGAGGCCGTCGTAGAAGCCGATGCCGAGGCCCGCGAGGCCGATGGCGAGCAGCACCCGCTGCCGGCTGACGGGCGCGGTCGAGGGAGCGGTGCCGAAGCCCGGCTTGAAGATCACGACGCCCGCGACGATCACGAGCACCACCATGATCAGCGGGCGGAGCGCGTCCTTGCTGATGCCGCCCGCGAGCGCGGCACCGCCCATCGAGCCGGCGAGCGCGGCCAGGCCGATGCGGACGGCCAGCTTCACGTTCACCGGGGCCTTGCGGGCGTACGTCACGGCCGCCCCGGCGGTGCCGACGATGGCCACGGCCTTGTTGGTACCGAGGACGGTGGCGGGGTGGGCGTTCGGCAGGCCGAGGAGGAGCGCGGGCAGGAGCAGCAGGCCGCCGCCGCCCACCACCGCGTCGATCCAGCCGGCCGCGGCCGCGGCCACGCACAGGACGATGATCATGGTCGTTGATATGTCAGGCACGGGTCGACCCTATGAAGCGGTTGGGTGCAGTGACCATCAATCTCCGGAAACTTTCGCAAAGGTTGAGCTTTGCCGGGCCGGCACGCGGTCCGGGGCCACCGGAGCCGCCGGGTCCACGGTCGCCGTCAGCACGGTCGCGGCCAGCACACTGGCCGCCCCCAGCCCCGCCGCCAGCCGCCGCGCGGGCGGTACGGAGGCCAGCGCGGCCAGGGCGACCCGCACCGGCGAGGGGCGCCGCGGCTTCCGGTGGCGGGCCACGGCCGCCGCCGCGGGAGCCTCGGCGGCGACGGGTACGGAGAGGGCTACGTGCAGCGGGTGACGCATGGGGGCGGTGACTCCTCGGGGAACGCGGCTCAGAAGCTGAAGCACTCGGAATGGACACGACCGGCCGGTACCCCGGCCCGCAGCAGCGCGGCCCGGGTCGCCTCGGCCATCCCCGACGGCCCGCACAGGTATACGTCGTGCTCGGCCAGGTCGGGCACCAGCGCGGCCAGCGCCTGCGGGGCCAGCGGGTCGTAGGCCGCCCCCGACGGTCCGAGCAGGTAGTGCAGACCGGCCTGCCGCTCGGCGGCGATGGCCTCCAGCTCGGCCCGCAGCACCAGGTGCTCCTCGGCCCCGGCCCGGTAGAGCAGGGTGATGTCCCCGGGGCCCCCGGGCAGCGTCTCGAACAGCGCCCGCATCGGGGTGATCCCGACCCCGCCCGCGATCAGCAGCACCTTGGGCCGGGTCCGCCGGGCGGCGGTGAGCGCGCCGAACGGCCCGGTGGCCAGCACCCGCGTCCCGGGGCGCAGCCGGCGGATCCGGCGGGAGTGGCCGCCGAGCCCCTTCACGGTGATCCGCAGGGCGTTCCCCCGGACCGGCGCGGACAGCGAGAACGGCAGGGCGGTGTGCCACAGCCGCCGCTGGAGGAACCGCCAGCGCAGGAACTGGCCGGGCTCCGCGCGCAGTTCCGCGAGGTGCTGTCCGTAGACGACGACGGAGACCACCCCGGGCCCCTCGACCCGGACGTCCGCGACCCGCAGCGCGTGCCGCAGCGCCTGCCGTACGGGAACCACGGCGCGGTACCAGAGCAGCAGGACGGCGACCACGGTGTGGGCGAGCGCCCAGAACCAGGCGGCCGCGGCCAGATCGGGCCCGGCGAGCTGGTGCCCGAAGGCGAGGGCGGCGGCGAGGTAGACCAGCAGGTGCACCCCGCGCCAGGTTTCGTGCGGCACCCGGCGGCGTACCGCCCGGGCGGAGGTCACACCGACCGCGGCCAGGAGGACGGTCCCGGCCGCCGCGGCGGCGAGCGCGGGGTACCCGAGCAGCTCCGAGACGGCGGAGACCACGTCGATCCCCTCGTGCACGGCGTATCCGAGCAGGGCGAAGAGCCCGTGCCCGAAGACGAGCAGCAGAACGTACCGGCCGCCGAAGGCGTGCCAGCGGGCGAGCCGGTCGGCGCCGACCCCGTGCTCGACGGCGGGTACCCGGGCCATCAGGAACAGCAGCACCAGCACCCCGTACCCGGCGAGCAGGCCGGACAGGTGCGCGGCAGTGGCGAACAGCGCGTCGGGCCGGGCCGAGGACCGCACCTGCGCCGCCCAGAGCAGGATCACCACCCCCGCACCGCCCAGCATCCCGCCCCTCACCCGCACCACCGCATTCCGCATGCGGATCACGCTAAGGCCGCAGGTGGCGGCCCTGACGACCCTTAAGGCGGCCTTGAGGAAGGCCTCACCGGCCCTTAACCCCGGCGCTGAGGTCGGCGTTCCGTCCGGGTAACAGAGGCGATGCCGTGGGGAAACAGCGGCCCCGCACGCTCGTGGCATGACCTCGGACCAGCGTGTGGTGGTGATCGGCGGCGGCCTCGCGGGCCTGCGGCTCGCGCAGCGGCTCGGCCCGGCCGCGGCCGTGACCGTCCTCGGCGAGGAGACCCACGTGCCGTACAACCGGGTCCTGCTCGCCGAGGTCCTCGCGGGCCGGTACGCCCCTGAGGTGACGGCCCTGCCGGCGCCCGGCCCGGCGCTGCGGCGCGGGGTGCGGGCGGTGCGCGTGGACCGCGCGGAGCGGGCCGTGCACTGCGACGACGGCTCGGTGGCCCGGTACGACACGCTGGTACTGGCCACGGGTTCGAACGCGGTGCTCCCGCCGCTGCGCGGGCTGTTCGAGCCCGAGGGGCGGGACCTCCCCGACGGGGTGCACGCCTTCCGCACGATGGACGACTGCCTGGCGCTCTCGGCGGCCGTGCGGCCCGGGGTCCGCGTGGTGGTGATCGGCGGGGGCCTGCTGGGCGTCTCGGCGGCCCGTGCGCTGGCCGCCCGGGGGGCGCAGGTGGTCCTCGCCCAGCAGGGCGAGCGGCTGATGGAGCGCCAGCTGGACGCGGACGCCTCCGCCCTGCTGCACGCGCACCTGACCGCACTCGGCGTCGAGATCCACACGGAATGCCGCGTCCGCGGCCTGAGGACGGCGCATCCGGCCCCTGCGGCGTTTGAGGAGCGGGATCCGGGGCGGAGCCCCGGCAGCGGCGCCGCGCGGGGGCATCGCAAGGTCACCGGGGTCGAGCTCGCCGACGGCTACCGGCTGGAGGCCGATGTCGTCGTGCTCGCCTGCGGCGTCCGCCCCCGCACCGGCCTCGCCCTGGCCGCCGGACTGGAGGTCCGCACCGGCATCGTGGTCGACGACCACCTCCGCACCGGCGACCCCCGCATCCACGCCATCGGCGACTGCGCCGAGCACGCCGGCCAGGTGTACGGCCTCGCGGGCGCCGCCCTGGAGCAGGCCGACACCCTGGCCGCGCTCCTCACCGGCGAGCCCGCGCAGTACACCGGCACCCGCGCCCTCACCCGCCTCACCCTCACCACCGAGGGGGACCGCTCCCTCGATCTCGCCGCCTTCGGCGAGACCACCCCCCTGCCCGGCGACGACGTGGTCCGCCTCGCCGACGCCACCCGCCGCACCTACCGCAAGGTCGTCCTGCGCGGCGACCGCCTCGTCGGCGGCGTACTGCTCGGCGAGCTCTCCACCGTGGGCGCCCTCGCCCGCACCTGGGAGGGCGGGGAATCACCGCACGACCTGTTCCACCTGCTCACCGACGACGGAGGCCACTGACATGACCGAGCCCCTGCCCACGATCGTGCTCATCGGGCACGGCATGGTCGGCCAGCGCTACCTCGAAGCACTCGCCGAGCGCGGGGTCACCGCCACGCACCGGATCACCGTGCTCTGCGAGGAGCCCCGGCCCGCCTACGACCGCGTGCACCTGACCTCGTACTTCTCCGGCAGCACCGCCGAGGACCTGTCCATGACGCCCGCCGGGTTCATGGAGGAGCACGGCATCGCCCTCCACCTCGACGACCCCGCCGAGCACATCGACCGGGCCGCCCGCAGGGTCACCTCCCGGTCCGGGCAGGTGTTCCCGTACGACGTCCTGGTGCTGGCCACCGGCAGCTATCCCTTCGTACCGCCGGTCCCGGGCAAGGACGCCCCCGGCTGCTTCGTCTACCGCACGATCGAGGACCTGCTCGCTATCGAGGAGTACGCGAAGAGCCGCGGCTCCGGCGCGGTCGTCGGCGGCGGTCTGCTCGGACTGGAGGCCGCCGGCGCCCTCCAGGGACTGGGCCTGGCCACCCGTATCGTCGAGTTCGCCCCGCGCCTGATGCCCGTACAGGTCGACGAGGGCGGCGGCGCGGCCCTGCTGCGCACCATCGAGTCCATGGGGCTGACCGTCCACACCGGCGTCGGCACCCAGGAGGTGGTGACCGGCGAGGACGGCCACGTCAGCGGAATGCGGCTCTCCGACGGCTCCACCGTCGACACCGACCTCGTCGTCTTCTCCGCCGGTGTCCGTCCCCGCGACCAGCTGGCCCGCGACTGCGGACTGGACGTCGGCGAGCGCGGCGGGATCGCGGTCGACGCCCGCTGCCGCACCTCCGACCCGCACGTCTACGCCATCGGCGAGTGCGCCCTCGCCGTCGACGGCCGGGTCTACGGGCTGGTCGCCCCCGGCTACGAGATGGCCGAGACGGCCGCCGACGACCTGCTGGGCCGCGCGAAGGAGTTCACCGGAGCCGACCTCTCCACCAAGCTCAAGCTCCTCGGCGTGGACGTGGCCTCCTTCGGCGACGCCCACGGCGCCACCCCGGACAGCCTCGACGTCGTCTGGTCCGACTCCCGCTCCGGGGTCTACAAGAAGCTGGTCGTCTCCCCCGACGGCGTCCTCCTCGGCGGGGTGCTGGTCGGCGACGCGGACTCCTACGGGCTGCTGCGCCCGCTCACCGGAAGCGTCCCGCCCGTGGCCCCCGAGCAGTTGGTGCTGCCCGCCGGGGTCGGCGCCCCGGTCGCGCTCGGCCCGTCCGCGCTCCCCGACCACGCGGTGATCTGCTCCTGCCACAACGTCACCAAGAAGGCCATCGCCGCCTGTGCCACCCTCGCCGAGGTCAAGAAGTGCACCAAGGCGGGCACCGGCTGCGGCAGCTGCGTCAAGGTGATCGGCCAACTGTTGCCGGCCGCCACCGACAAGGGGCTGTGCGGCTGCTTCCCCTTCACCCGGGCCGAGCTCTACGAGATCGTCCGCACCCGCCGGCTGACCTCGTACGAGGAGATCCTCGACGGCCACGGCCGCCCGGAGGCCCGCGGCGGCGACGGCTGCGAGGTCTGCAAGCCCACCATCGGCTCGATCATCGCCTCGCTCGCCCCGACCCTCGGGGCCAGCGGCTACGTCCTGGACGGGGAGCAGGCGGCCCTCCAGGACACCAACGACCACTTCCTCGCGAACATGCAGCGCAACGGGTCCTACTCCGTCGTCCCGCGCATCCCCGGCGGTGAGATCACCCCCGACAAGCTGATCGTGATCGGCGAGGTGGCCCGCGACTTCGGCCTCTACACGAAGATCACCGGCGGCCAGCGGATCGACCTCTTCGGGGCGAGCGTGGACCAGCTCCCGCGGATCTGGGCGCGGCTCGTCGACGCCGGGTTCGAGTCCGGGCACGCGTACGGGAAGGCCCTGCGCACGGTGAAGTCCTGCGTGGGGCAGACCTGGTGCCGCTACGGGGTCCAGGACAGCGTCCGGATGGCCATCGACCTGGAGCTCCGCTACCGGGGGCTGCGCGCCCCGCACAAGCTCAAGTCGGCGGTCTCCGGCTGCGCCCGCGAGTGCGCGGAGGCGCAGAGCAAGGACTTCGGCGTCATCGCGACGGCGAGTGGCTGGAACCTGTACGTGGGCGGCAACGGCGGGGCCACCCCGCGCCATGCCGACCTGCTGGCCCAAGACCTGTCGGACGCGGAACTGGTCCGGCTGATCGACCGGTTCCTGATGTTCTACATCCGCACCGCCGACCGGCTGGAGCGGACCTCCACCTGGCTGGAGCGGCTGGAGGGCGGCCTGGAGCACCTGCGGGACGTGGTCGTGCACGACTCGCTCGGGCTGTGCGCGGAGCTGGAGGCCCTGATGGCCGACCACGTGGCGCACTACCGGGACGAATGGGCCGAGACGCTCCAGGACCCGGAGCGGCTGCGCCGGTTCGTGTCCTTCGTCAACGCGCCCGGCGCCCCCGACCCGACCGTGAAGTTCGTCCCCGAGCGCGACCAGGTCAAGCCCGACCTGGCCGTCCTGACCATAGGAGGACCCGTCCGATGACCGTGGAACTGCAGGTTGCGCAAGGCTGGCTGACGGTGTGCGAGCTGTCCTCGCTCATCCCCGGGCGCGGGGTGGCGGCGCTGCTGCCCGACGGGACCCAGGCCGCGGTGTTCGTCGACCGCGCGGGGCGCCCGTACGCCATCGGCAACCAGGACCCCTTCACCGGGGCGCACGTGCTCTCGCGCGGGCTGGTGGGGACGGCGGGGGGCCGGCCCTTCGTGGCTTCCCCGCTGCTGAAGCAGCGCTTCGACCTGGAGTCGGGGCGCTGCCTGGACGACGAGGAGACCGCGGTCCGGACCTACCCGGTGCGGACCGCCGTGACCTCGTGACCGCAGGCGTTGGTGCCGTCAGCTCTGGACCATCGACGGGTCCATCCACATGATCTCCCAGGTGTGACCGTCGAGGTCGTCGAAGGCGCGGCCGTACATGACGCCGTGGTCCTGGGCGGGCCGGGGTTCGGTGGCACCGGCCGCCAGGGCCCCGTCCACCAGCTCGTCGACCGCGGTGCGGCTCTCGGCGCTCAGACAGAGCAGCACCTCGGACGTCTTCGTGGCGTCCGCGATCTCCTTGTGGGTGAAGTCCTTGTAGCGGGCCTCGGTCAGGAGCATCGCGACGATGGTGTCGCTGATGACCATCGAGGCGCAGTTCTCGTCGGTGAACTGGGCGTTGAAGGAGTAGCCCAGCTTGCTCCAGAAGGCCTTGCTGGCGTCCAGGTCCTTGACCGGCAGGTTGACGAAGATCATGGTGGCGGACATCGAGGTCCCTCTTCTCTCGTGTGTGGTGCCCGGTGCGTGCCGCCCGGTGCTTTCGAGGGGTAGACCGCGGGTCCCCGGGAAACTCATCGCTGCCCGCGAAGTTTCTTCGAATTTTCTTGTCGGCCTACGAAACCACAGGTCAGGCCACTGGCACGGGCTCAGCTCCAGCACCGCCGGCGGGATGAAGCCGGCGGCGGTCAGCTCGCGCACCGCGTGCGGGCATAAGGCGCCGCGCCGCGGTCGGCGCATTGCACGTCGAGCGGTCGCCCCTGCGTCACGGGGAGTTGGCGCCACGGCAACTGGCGGCTCCTAGGTTCCTCCACGCGTGCGACCCCGTGTCCGACCGGCTGCGGGGCCTTCCTCCCACAGGAGTGACCGTGGAACGTCGTACCTTCCTGCGCGGCGCGGTGATCGGTTCGTCGGCCGCCGCCTTCGGCGGCACGTTGATGCACGGGGCCGCCTACGCCGCCCCCGCCCAGCCGGGTGCCGGACCCTACGGGGCGCTCGGCACGGCCGACGCCAACGGCATCATGCTCCCCAGCGGCTTCACCAGCCGGGTCATCGCCCGCTCGGGCCAGACCGTCGGCGGCACCTCGTACACCTGGCACAACGCCCCCGACGGCGGTGCGTGTTTCACCGACGGCTCGGGCTGGATCTACGTGTCCAACTCGGAGATCAACCCCTCCGGCGGCGCGAGCGCGGTGAAGTTCGACTCCTCCGGCACCGTCACCGGCGCCTACCGCATCCTGTCCAACACCCGGCAGAACTGCGCGGGCGGCAAGACCCCCTGGAACACCTGGCTGTCCTGCGAGGAGGTCAGCCTCGGCTACGTCTACGAGACCGACCCGTACGGGGTGAACGCGGCCGTGCAGCGGCCCGCGATGGGCCGGTTCAAGCACGAGGCGGCCGCCGCCGACCCGGTGCGCCAGGTGATCTACCTGACCGAGGACGAGACCAACGGCTGCTTCTACCGCTTCATCCCGACCACCTGGGGCAACCTCTCCTCCGGCACCCTCCAGGTCCTGAAGGCCGGTACGGCCACCTCCGGCTCCTTCACCTGGCAGAACGTCCCGGACCCGGACGGTTCGCCGACCGCGACCCGCAGCCAGGTCTCGGGCTCGAAGAAGTTCAACGGCGGCGAGGGCTGCCACTACGCCAACGACACCGTCTGGTTCACCACCAAGGGCGACAACCGGGTCTGGCAGCTGAACCTCACGAACAACACGTACGAGCTGGCCTACGACGACTCGCTCGTGCCCGGCGGCGCGGCCCCGCTGACCGGCGTCGACAACGTCACCGGGTCCTCGTACGGCGACCTGTACGTCGCCGAGGACGGCGGCAACATGGAGATCTGCGTGATCACCCCGGACGACGTGGTGGCGCCCTTCCTGCGGATCACCGGCCAGTCCTCCTCCGAGATCACCGGCCCGGCCTTCGCGCCCGCCGGCAACCGCCTCTACTTCTCCAGCCAGCGCGGCACGAGCGGCAGCTCGTCCGGCGGCATCACCTACGAGGTGACGGGCCCCTTCCGCGTCTGAGCCCCACCGGCGCCCCCTACCAGCCCCGCCAGGGGGCACCTCCCAGCGGTAGCTGGGGGAGTTTGAGGCGCGGGGTCTGGGGCGGAGCCCCAGCAACGGCGCCGCGCCCGCACACCCGACCGCGCCCCGACGGGTTCGACCCCGCCGGGGCGCGGCCGCGTTCACGACGCCACGGCCCCACCCTTCAGCAGCGCCGCCCCCAACGGCGTCACGGTGTGCAGCACCGCGTTCCCCCGCCGCAGCGTGGTCACCAGCCCCGCCTCCCGCATCACGCAGGCGTGCTGGCTCGCGGAGGCCAGCGAGACCCCGGCCCGGCGGGCCAGCTCGCTGGTGGTCGCCCCGTCCCCTATGGCCCGCAGCACCACCGAGCGGGTGTGCCCGACCAGCTTGCCCAGGGTGCGCTGGCGCTGCTCCTCCACGGGCCGCGCCGCCTCACCCCCCGCCGGCGCCGAGGCCAACTGCGCCGCGGCCGGGTAGACCAGCACCGGCGGCAGCTCCGGGTCGTGCAGGGTCACCGCCGTGCGCCGGCAGAAGAAGGACGGCTGGAGCAGCAGCCCGCGCCCCCGCAGCCGTACGTCACGGTCCACGGGGTAGTCGCATTCCAGCACCGGGGCCCGCCAGCGCAGCATCGGCGGCAGCGAGGACAGCAGTTCGTCCGCCCCGCCGTCCAGCAGGGCCCGGCCGCGTGCGGCCCGCTCGGCCTCGATCTGGGCCTGGATATGCGTCCAGTACGGCTCCACGGCGGCCCGGTGGTACGCGCGGAGCTCGCCCATGAGCCGCGGCAGCTGCTTGTCACCGGCGTCCATGAACTCCCGCAGCCGCGGGGTCATCGGCGCTCCGGCGCCCAGCAGCTGCAGCTCGCGCCGCATGCGCTCGGGACGGATCCCGCGCAACGCGTCGAGGCCCACGTCCCACCCGTACTGCCCCTCCACAGGGGTCAAGAAATCGGGGAAATAGCCACGACTCGGTATGAGCATACCGAGCGTACGTGTTTCACTATTCAACCTGCTCCGGGTTTCCGTACGCCATTCACCGAACAACCGGGCATCGCGCCGGTCTCTTAAGCGGTGAAAGCTCAGAATCGTTTCCCACAACGCATCGGGACGCCCTGCCATCCGTACGCGTGCCAGGTCCACTCCAGTGAAATGGATACGCAGCACCGAACCCCCACCTGTGCAACCGCAATCCCCCCGCTCCATGAGTATGCATGCCGTCACACGTTGTCACCACGCCCTTTCGGCCACAGTTGAAACCCCTTTCGGCGGGGGCGTGACAACCGAAATCCTGTACTCCGCCGGGCACACTCCGGTGCGACCGAAACGCTCCGCGAAGGCCGTGGGGGGCTTTGCGGGGCCTGGCGGTCGGTCGCACCGGGAAGCGCCGACGTGCCCGGCAGAATGACAGCGGCGGTGGACGGGTGGGGATCCGTCCACCGCCTGCTGGCGTAAAGATTTGTTGAACAACAAAAATAGGCGCGCCCGCCCCCGGGCAGTCAGGGAACCCGGGGACAGGCGCGGTCTATGGGGCCCTTGGCGGGCCGTGGGTCAGCGGCTGTCGCTGCCCTTCGCCTCGGCGGCCGCACGGCCGGCCTCAAGGCGCGCCACCGGAATCCGGAAGGGCGAGCAGGAGACGTAGTCGAGGCCGACCTCGTGGAAGAAGTGGACGGACTCGGGGTCGCCGCCGTGCTCGCCGCAGACGCCGAGCTTGAGGTCGGGGCGGGTGGCCCGGCCCAGCTTGGCCGCGTGCCGGACCAGCGATCCGACGCCGTCCTTGTCGATGGTCTCGAAGGGCGAGACCCCGAAGATGCCCTTCTCCAGGTAGGCGGTGAAGAAGCTGGCCTCGACGTCGTCGCGGGAGAAGCCCCACACCGTCTGGGTCAGGTCGTTCGTGCCGAAGGAGAAGAACTGCGCGGCCTCGGCGATCTGGTCGGCGGTCAGCGCGGCGCGCGGCAGCTCGATCATCGTGCCGATGGTCAGCTTGAGGCTGGTGCCGGTCGCGGCCTCGACCTCGGCGATGACCGCGTCGGCCTCGTCGCGGACGATCTCCAGCTCCTGGACGGTGCCGACGAGCGGGACCATGATCTCGGCGCGCGGGTCGCCCTTGGCGTTCTTGCGCTCGGCCGCGGCCTCGGCGATCGCCCGGACCTGCATCTTGAACAGGCCGGGGATGACCAGGCCGAGGCGGACACCGCGCAGACCCAGCATCGGGTTCTGCTCGTGCAGCTTGTGCACGGCCTGGAGCAGGCGCAGGTCGTTCTCGTTGTGGTCCTTGCGGGACTCGGCGAGGGCGACGCGCACCGACAGCTCGGTGATGTCGGGCAGGAACTCGTGCAGCGGCGGGTCCAGGAGGCGGACGGTGACGGGCAGGCCGTCCATCGCCTCGAACAGCTCGACGAAGTCCTTCTTCTGCAGCGGCAGGAGGGCACTGAGTGCCTCCTCGCGCTCTCCGTCGGTGTCCGCGAGGATCAGTCGCTCCACGAGTTCACGGCGCTCGCCGAGGAACATGTGCTCGGTGCGGCACAGGCCGATGCCCTGGGCGCCGAAGCGGCGGGCGCGCAGCGCGTCCTCGGCGTTGTCGGCGTTGGCGCGCACGCGCAGGCGGCGGACGCGGTCCGCGTAGGCCATGATCCGGTGCACGGCGGCGACGAGCTCGTCGGCGTCGTCGGCGCCGGCGTGCATGCGGCCCTCGAAGTACTCGACGACCGGGGACGGTACGACGGGTACCTCACCGAGGTAGACCTTGCCGGTGGAGCCGTCGATGGAGACGACGTCGCCCTCTTCGATGACCGTGTCGCCGACCGTCATGCGGCGGCGCTTGGTGTCGACGTCGAGCTCCTCGGCGCCGCAGACACAGGTCTTGCCCATGCCGCGGGCGACGACGGCGGCGTGCGAGGTCTTGCCGCCGCGCGAGGTCAGGATGCCCTCGGAGGCGATCATGCCGTCCAGGTCGTCCGGGTTGGTCTCGCGGCGGATCAGGATGACCTTCTCGCCGGAGCGGGACCACTTGACGGCCGTGTACGAGTCGAAGACGGCCTTGCCGACCGCCGCGCCCGGGGAGGCGGCGATGCCGCGGCCGAGCAGGGTGGTCTTCGCACCCTCGTCGAAGCGCGGGAACATCAGCTGGGCCAGCTGGTGGCCGCTGACGCGCTGGAGGGCCTCGGCCTCGTCGATCAGGCCCTGGTCGACGAGCTGGGTGGCGATGCGGAAGGCCGCGCCCGCGGTGCGCTTGCCGACGCGGGTCTGGAGCATCCACAGCTGGCCGCGCTCGATGGTGAACTCGATGTCGCAGAGATCCTTGTAGTGGGTCTCCAGCGTCGTCATGATCGTCATGAGCTGGTCGTACGAGGCCTTGTCGATGGCCTCCAGGTCCGCGAGCGGCACGGTGTTGCGGATGCCCGCGACGACGTCCTCGCCCTGGGCGTTCTGCAGGTAGTCGCCGTAGACGCCCGCGTGGCCGCTGGCGGGGTCGCGGGTGAAGGCGACGCCGGTGCCGGAGTCCGGGCCGAGGTTGCCGAAGACCATGGAGCAGATGTTGACCGCGGTGCCCAGGTCGCTCGGGATGCGCTCCTGGCGGCGGTAGAGCTTCGCGCGGTCGGTGTTCCACGAGTTGAAGACGGCCTCGACGGCGAGGTCGAGCTGCTCGCGGGCGTCCTGCGGGAACTCGCGGCCGGCCTGCTTGGCGACGATCTTCTTGAAGCGGGTGACCAGCTTCTTCAGGTCGGCGGCGTCGAGGTCGGTGTCGACGGTGACCTTCTTGGCGGCCTTGGCCTCGTCGAGGGCTTCCTCGAAGAGCTCGCCGTCGACGTCCAGCACGGTCTTGCCGAACATCTGGATGAGGCGGCGGTACGAGTCCCACGCGAAGCGCTCGTTGCCGGCCTGGGCGGCGAGTCCCTTCACGGACTCGTCGGAGAGGCCGATGTTCAGGACGGTGTCCATCATGCCGGGCATCGAGAACTTCGCACCGGAACGCACGGAGACCAGCAGCGGGTCGTCCGACTGTCCGAGCTTCTTGCCCATCTTCGCCTCGAGGGCGGCAAGGTGGGCGCTGACCTCTTCGCGCAGCGCGGCCGGGGCCGTGCCGCTCTCGAGGTAGACCTTGCAGGCCTCGGTGGTGATGGTGAAGCCGGGAGGGACCGGCAGACCCAGGTTGGTCATCTCGGCGAGGTTGGCACCCTTGCCGCCGAGAAGGTCCTTGAGGTCGCGGTTGCCCTCGGTGAAGTCGTAGACGAACTTCTGATCTTTGTTTTCCGACACGGGTCTCGACTCCTCGAGGCTCGGTGGCTGCCCTGACGGCCAGGAACATACCCAGATCGAAGGCTTCTGGGTACGTCCACTTGGTCGTCATACGGCTGTAACCACCCGTGCGCCAGCAGATCGAAAGTAACTCAGGGGTAATCAGAAAGTACGAAGAGCCTTCACATCCCGAAGGGTGAGGGGGCTCCTGAGGCCTGATCGCACTCGGATGAGCGATCATCGATACATTTGCGTTCAAGTATTGAACGCACAAAGGGTGGCACCCAGTGCCACCCTTTGGAAGTCTTACCCGTGACTTCTGTGCTCATCTGAGCGAAACCCTTCCCATGCGTGGCGTATATCACGCACCACGGAGGGCGATTTGTCAGCCTCCGGAGGTGTCCAGTTCAGCGTCCTCGCTCACACCCGCGCAGTCGTACGGGTCCTTCAGCCAGCCGTCCGGCAGGACAACTCGGTTGTTTCCGGACGTCCGACCGCGAGGCCCGTCCGCGCTCTCCGGCCACGCTTGATCCAGATCGAGCTCGCTCAGATGAGCGTCCAGCTCGGCCAGGGAGGAGGTGACCGCGAGCTTCTTGCGCATCTCGGAGCCCACCGAGAAGCCCTTGAGGTACCAGGCCACGTGCTTACGGAAGTCGATCACCCCGCGCGCCTCGTCGCCGATCCACTCACCCAGCAGCTGCGCGTGGCGGTGCATGGTGGTCGCCACCTCGCGCAGGGTGGGCTTGTGGAAGTCCTCGGGGCGCCCCTCGAAGGCCGCCACCAGGTCGTTGAACAGCCACGGCCGCCCCAGGCAGCCGCGTCCCACGACCACGCCGTCGCAGCCGGTCTCGCGGACCATGCGCAGCGCGTCCTCCGCGCACCAGATGTCGCCGTTGCCGAGCACCGGGATCTCCGGCACGTGCTCCTTGAGCCGCGCGATGGCGTCCCAGTCGGCGGTGCCGCCGTAGTGCTGGGCGGTGGTCCGGCCGTGCAGGGCTATGGCGGTGACGCCCTCCTCGACGGCGATCCGGCCCGCGTCGAGGTAGGTGAGGTGCTCGTCGTTGATGCCCTTGCGCATCTTCATGGTGACCGGCAGGTCACCGGCGCCGGCGACGGCCTCGCGCAGGATCGCGCGCAGCAGGTTGCGCTTGTACGGGAGGGCCGAGCCGCCGCCCTTGCGGGTCACCTTGGGGACGGGGCAGCCGAAGTTGAGGTCGATGTGGTCGGCGCGGTCCTCTTCGACGATCACGCGGACCGCCTTGCCGACCGTGACCGGGTCCACCCCGTACAGCTGAATCGAGCGAGGCTTCTCGGTCTCGTCGAAGTGGATCAGCTGCATGGTCTTCTCGTTGCGCTCGACCAGGGCGCGGGTCGTGATCATCTCGCTCACGAACAGCCCCTTGCCGCCCGAGAACTCCCGGCAGAGGGTACGGAACGGGGCGTTGGTGATGCCGGCCATGGGTGCGAGCACCACCGGGGGCTGCACGGTGTGCGGGCCGATCGCGAGAGGCGGAGGGAGCGTGGTCATCCGCCCATTGTCCCGCATGCCGAGGGGGTGGGGGGGACGTAGCATCGGCGCATGATCGAGTCGAGTCCCCGGCAGCGCACGCTCGTCCTCGCGATCTGCTGCATGAGCCTGCTGATCGTCAGCCTCGACAACACCGTGCTCAACGTCGCTCTGCCCTCGATGCGCCGCGACCTGGACGCCTCGGTCTCGGGGCTGCAGTGGAGCATCGACGCCTACACCCTCGTACTGGCCTCGCTGCTGATGCTCGCCGGGTCCACGGCCGACCGGATCGGTCGCCGGAAGGTGTTCGTGGCCGGCCTGGTGGCCTTCACGGGCGGCTCGCTGCTCTGCTCGCTCGCCCCCGGCCTCGACTGGCTCATCGTTTTCCGGATGGTGCAGGCGGTCGGCGGCGCGATGCTCAACCCGGTGGCGATGTCGATCATCACCAACACCTTCACCGATCCCGCCGAGCGGGCCCGGGCCATCGGTGTGTGGGGTGCCGTCGGGGGCGTCTCCATGGCGGCGGGGCCCCTCATCGGCGGGGTGCTGGTGGACTCCGTGGGCTGGCGCTCGATCTTCCTGATCAATCTGCCGATCGGTCTGGCTGCGTTCGCGCTGACCCTGCGGCACATTCCCGAGTCCCGGGCGGCCCGGCCGCGCCGCCCGGACCCGCTGGGGCAGGTGCTGGTCATCGCCCTGCTGGGCAGTCTGACGTACGGGATCATCGAGGCCCCGGCGGCCGGCTGGCGCTCGCCGCTGATCATGGGGTGCGCGGTGGTGGCCTTCGCCTCGTTCGTGGGGCTGCTGATCCACGAACCCCGTCGCGAGGAGCCGCTGATCGATCTCCGGTTCTTCCGGAGCGCGCCCTTCAGCGGGTCGACCGTGATCGCGATCAGCGCATTCGCCGGGCTGGCCGGTTTCCTCTTCCTGAACACGCTGTACCTCCAGGACGTGCGGGGGCTCAGCGCCCTGCACGCCGGGCTCTACATGCTGCCGATGGCCGGCCTGACCGTCCTGTTCGCGCCGCTGGCCGGGCGGCTGGTGGGCAGTCGTGGGCCGCGGATCTGCCTGCTGATCGCGGGTGTGTCGATGGCGTCGAGCGGGCTGCTGTTCGCCCTGTTCGAGGCCGAGACGTCCAACCCGCTCCTGTTCACCGGGTACATGCTGTTCGGGCTCGGCTTCGGCATGGTGAACGCGCCGATCACCAATACGGCGGTGTCCGGGATGCCGCGGTCCCAGGCCGGGGTGGCGGCCGCCATCGCCTCCACCAGCCGGCAGACCGGCGGCACCCTGGGCGTCGCGGTGATCGGCTCGGTGCTGGCGGCCGGGCTGGCGAACGGCTCGGACTTCTCGGGCGCGGCCCAGCCGGCCTGGTGGATCATCACGGTCTGCGGGCTGCTCGTCCTGGTCGTGGGCGCGGCGACGAGCGGCGCATGGGCCCGCGCGACGGCGGAACGCACCGCCCGCACCCTGGAGGAGGCGGTCGGCGCCGCTGCCGTGACGGGTTCGCCGACCCCCTAGAGTCCTTCGCCCTGGCGGCTACTCGCTGCAGTTGAAGTCCTCGGCCGAGGTGTTGACCCGGTCGAGGAGGCCGCGCAGGAGATCGCGCTCCGCGGCCGACAGGCCCGCGAAGATGCCGCTCTCGACCTCGTCGAGGGCGGTGTTCGTCTTATGGAGGGCCGCTTCCCCGGCGTCGGTGATGGCCACGTTGTGACGGCGGCGGTCGGCCGGGTCCCGGCGGCGTTCGGCCAGGCCCTCGCCCTCCAGGTCGTTCAGGATCCCGACGAGCACGCTCGGGTCCACCTCCAGCCGCTCGGCGAGCGCCCGCTGGCTCATGGGGCCGCCTTCCAGGTGCATCAGCGTCATCGCGTGCCGGGGGGTGAGCCCGGCCGCGCCGAGTGCGCGCTTCATCCGCGTCTGGGTGACCGATCCGTGCCAGGCCAGCAGCAGGCCCAGCCGCTGGCGAGGGTGCGGTCCGTCCTGATCTGCCGTCATGGTCCACATCGTAGCAACCGGGAAATGATTGCGTTCAAGATATCGTTGATGCGATTCAATGGTTTTACATCATCGACCGTTGGAGATCTTCATGTTCATCGCCTACTCCGTCGTCGGCGTCCTGCTCGCCCTCGTCCTCGCCGCCTCCGCCACCTTCACCCTCCAGCGCAACGACCAGATCGTGGCGAGCATGCAGAAGGTCCAGGTCCCGGACTCGTGGCTGCCGCGCCTGGCCACACTCAAGGCCGCGGGCGCGATCGGCCTGGTGGCCGGCCTGTGGGTGACTCCGCTCGGCGTGGCCGCGGCGGCCGGCGTGACCCTCTACTTCGTCGGCGCGGTCATCAGCCACCTCCGGGTCAAGGACTACGAGCTGGCGCCGGCGGCCGTCCTGACCCTGGTCTCGGCGGCCGCCCTGGCGCTGCGTATCCTCGCCTGACACTGACGAGTGACAGATATTGAAATCTGTCACTCGTCATGCCATTCTCGTTCCATGACGAAGAACGAGAGCACCTACGCGACCGCCGACCGCCGCACTCTCGGCAGCACCGGCCCCACCGTCTTCCCGCTGGGGCTGGGTTGCATGGGGATGTCCGCCCTCTACGGGGAGGCGGACCGCGCCGAGTCCATCGCGACCATCCACGCCTATCTGGACGCCGCCCCCGACGGCACGCACACGCTGCTGGACACCGGCGACTTCTACGGCATGGGGCACAACGAGCTGCTGATCGCCGAGGCCCTGCGCACGGCGCCCGCCGAGGCCCGCGAGCGGGCGCTGACCAGCGTCAAGTTCGGCGCGCTGCGCACGGTCGAGGGCGGCTTCACCGGCTACGACGGCCGGCCGGAGGCCGTCAAGAACTTCCTGGCCTACTCGCTCCAGCGGCTCGGCCGGGACCACATCGACATCTACCGGATCGCGCGGGTGGACCCGGACGTGCCGATCGAGGAGACCGTCGGGGCCATCGCCGAGGCGGTCGAGGCCGGGCACGTGCGCCACATCGGCCTCTCGGAGGTCGGCGCGGACACCCTGCGCCGGGCCGCCGCCGTGGCCCCGATCTCCGACCTCCAGATCGAGTACTCGCTGATCTCCCGCGGGATCGAGGCCGAGATCCTGCCGACCGCCCGCGAGCTCGGCATAGGGATCACGGCGTACGGCGTGCTGTCCCGCGGCCTGATCAGCGGCCACTTCACCCGCGACCGCGCACTGGCCCCGGGCGACTTCCGCGGCATGAGCCCCCGTTTCCAGGGCGACAACCTCGACCGGAACCTCGACCTGGTGGAGGCGCTGCGCAAGGTGGCCGAGGGCAGGGGCGTGAGCGTCGCCCAGACCGCGATCGCCTGGGTACTCGCGCAGGGGCCGCGGCACGGGGTCGACATCGTGCCGCTGGTGGGCGCCCGGCGCCGGGACCGGCTCGCCGAGGCACTGGGTGCCATGGACGTCTCGCTCGACGCCGCCGACCTGGCCGCCGTCGAGGAGGCCGTCCCGGCGGGCGCCGCGTCCGGCGAGAGGTATCCGGCGGCCCAGATGGCCCACCTCGACAGTGAGCACTGAGCTGACGGTACGGTCGTACCCATGCCTCCCGCTGCTGCCGAGCCCCTGACTCCCGAGCGCATCCTCGCGACCACCGAGGAGGTGCTGCGCCGCTTCGGTCCCACCAAGGCGACCGTGGTGGACGTGGCCCGCGCCCTGGGCGTCAGCCACGGCAGCGTGTACCGGCACTTCCCGTCGAAGGCGGCGCTGCGCGAGGCCGTCACGGACCGCTGGCTCGCCAGGAGCGTGGTCATGCTGGAGGAGATCGCCTCGGCTCCCACCGGGAGCGCCCCCTCCAAGCTGGAGGCGTGGCTGGAGGCCCTCTTCGAGGCCAAGCGCCACAAGGCGGGCGACGACCCTGAGCTGTTCGCCACCTACACCGTGCTGCTCGCCGAGAACAGCGGCGTGGTGGACGCGCACCTGAGCGAGCTGATCGACCAGCTGGGCCGGATCATCGCCGAGGGCGTCGCGGCGGGCTCGCTCGCCGCCGACGATGTGCCGGCGGCGGCCCGCGCGGTGTTCGACGCCACCGGCCGCTTCCACGACCCGCAGTACGCGGCCGACTGGCTCTCGCCGACGATCATCACCGAGTTCGAGGCGGTCACCGCGCTCGTGATCCGGGGCCTGCGCGCCTGACACGGAGGCCGCCACCGGCCGGAATCAGTCGACCCGCACAAATTTGATGATCATTTTGGCGTGTTCGGGTTGTTCGCGTCCCGTCAATCTCCTTACGGTCCCCCTACCGCACTTCATCAGGCACGATCCAGGGGGAACCTTGTCCACTCCGGCAACTCACAACGCACGACCGGCACCTCCGAAGCGCTCGGGCGGCGCCGCCGCCCTCGGCTGGATCCTGACCATCGTGTTCAACGTGGTCGCGCCGATCATCACGTACAACACACTCACCAAGGACCACGGCTGGAGCGAGTTCTCCGCGCTGATGCTCAGCAGTGCCTGGCCGGTGCTCGAAAGCGTCATCAGCCTGGCCTGGCGGCGCAAGCTCGACGAGTTCGCCGTCGTCACGCTGGTGTTCCTGGTGATCACCGCCGTCGTCTCGCTCATCGGCGCACACTCGGCCCGCGCGCTGCTCATCAAGGACTCGGGGGTCACCGGGCTCTTCGGGCTGCTCTGCCTGGGGACGCTGCTCGCGCCTCGGCCGCTGATGTTCTACTTCGGCCGCAAGTTCGCCACCGACGGCACCCCGGAGAGCACCGCCTGGTGGAACGGCCTGTGGCAGTACGAGGGCTTCCGCACCACCTTGACCCGGATGACCCTGGTGTGGGGCCTCGCGTACATCGCCGAAGCGATCGTCCGCATCGTGCTGGCCTACACGCTCAGCACCAGCACCATGGTGGTGCTCAGCCCGATCATGATCTACGCGGTGCTGGCCGCACTCGGCGTGTGGACCACCATGTACGGGAAGCGGTCCCAGGCCGAGGGGGAGCGCCGCGCGGCCGAGGCGGCGGCCCAGGCGGCGGCGGCCTCCTGATCCGGGCCCGCCCCGCGAAAAAAGACCGGTGGCCCGGTGCGCTGCGAGCGCACCGGGCCACCGGTCTTCGTACGGCAGGACCTAGCAGCCGAGCAGACGGCTGCCGAGGTAGCCCTGGATCTGGTCCAGGGAGACACGCTCCTGCTTCATGGTGTCGCGCTCGCGCACGGTCACCGCGTTGTCGTCCAGGGTGTCGAAGTCGACGGTGACGCAGAACGGCGTACCGATCTCGTCCTGGCGGCGGTAGCGGCGGCCGATGGCGCCCGCGTCGTCGAACTCGATGTTCCAGTTCTTGCGCAGGTCGGCGGCGAGGCCCTTGGCCTTCGGCGACAGCTGCGCGTTGCGGGACAGCGGCAGGACGGCGACCTTGATCGGGGCCAGACGCGGGTCGAAGCGCATCACGGTGCGCTTCTCCATGACGCCCTTGGCGTTCGGGGCCTCGTCCTCGTTGTACGCGTCGAGCATGAAGGCGAGCATGGCGCGGTTGACACCGGCCGCCGGCTCGATGACGAACGGGGTGTAGCGCTCACCCGACTCCTGGTCGAGGTAGCTGAGGTTCTGACCGGAGGCGGCGGAGTGGGCCTTGAGGTCGAAGTCGGTGCGGTTGGCCACACCCTCGAGCTCGGAGAACTCGCTGCCACCGAAGTTGAAGCGGTACTCGATGTCGGCGGTGCGCTTCGAGTAGTGGGACAGCTTCTCCTTCGGGTGCTCGTACCAGCGGATGTTCTCCTCGCGGATGCCGAGGTCGCGGTACCAGTTCCACCGCTCCTGCATCCAGTACTCCTGCCACTGCTCGTCCTCGCCCGGCTTGACGAAGAACTCCATCTCCATCTGCTCGAACTCGCGGGTGCGGAAGATGAAGTTGCCCGGAGTGATCTCGTTCCGGAAGGACTTGCCCATCTGCGCGATGCCGAAGGGCGGCTTCTTGCGCGAAGTGGTCTGCACGTGGGCGAAGTTGGTGAAGATGCCCTGGGCGGTCTCGGGGCGCAGGTACGCCTTCGAGCCGGTGTCCTGGGTCGGGCCGAGGTGGGTCTCCAGCATGCCGGAGAACTGCTTGGGCTCGGTGAACTGGCCCTTCACACCACAGTTGGGGCAGTTGATGTCGGCGAGGCCATTGGCGGGTACACGGCCGTGCTTGGCCTCGTACGCCTCTTCAAGGTGGTCCGCCCGGTGGCGCTTGTGGCAGGAGGTGCACTCGGTGAGCGGGTCCGAGAAGGTGGCGACGTGGCCGGAGGCCACCCACACCTCGGGGGCCAGGATCACCGACGAGTCGAGGCCGACGACGTCCTCACGCCCGGTGACCATCGCCTTCCACCACTGGCGCTTGATGTTCTCCTTGAGCTCGACACCGAGCGGGCCGTAGTCCCAGGCGGCCTTGGAGCCGCCGTAGATGTCACTGCACGGGAAAACGAAGCCACGGCGCTTGCTCAGGCTGACGATGGTTTCGATCTTGTCGGCGGCCACGGTGCTCTCTTCATTACGAGGACGAACGGCGAAGTCTTTAGATTACCGGCGCCCACACCCCCCCTTTCAAATCGGTTCCCCTTCCACGCCTGCCCACCCGGGCCTCCGACCTGGGTTTTTGACAATCGTTTCCATCTTTGATGAAAATGGATGTCATGAACGTACGACGCCTCATACCCACCGCCGCCCTCGCCGGAGCCGTCGCCCTCGGCGCCACGGCCCTGACCGCCTGCTCCGGAACCGCCGCCGGCGCCGGTGGCGGCAAGGACGGCAAGGTCGGCGTGACGGCGTCGTTCTATCCCATGGCCTTCCTCGCCGAGCAGATCGGCAAGGACCACGTGAAGGTCGACAGCCTGACCAAGCCGGGCGTCGAACCGCACGACCTGGAGATCACCCCCAAGCAGACCGGGCAGCTCGGCGAGTCCGACGTCGTCGTCTACCTCAAGAGCCTGCAGCCCGCCGTCGACAAGGCCGTCGCCCAGTCCGGCGTGAAGAACGTCGTCGACGCCGCGACCCTGACCGAGCTGGAGGTCCACGGCTCCGCAGGCCACGACCACGGCGCCGAGGAGGCCCACGCCGAGGGCGGGGGCCACGACCACGGCCACGGCGAGGGCGGCAAGGACCCGCACGTCTGGCTCGACCCGGTCAAGTACGCGGAGATCGCCAAGGGCGTCGGCGCCGCCCTGGAGAAGGCCGACCCCGGCCACGCCGCGGACTACAAGAAGAACACCGACGAGCTCGTCGGCAAACTGGCCGCGCTGGACACGGAGTTCAAGGACGGCCTGCAGAACACCGCTTCCAGGACCTTCATCACCACCCACTCCGCCTTCGGCTACCTCGCCGAGCGCTACGGCCTCGACCAGGAGGGCATCTCCGGCGTCGACCCCGAGTCCGAGCCGAGCCCGGCCCGGATGAAGGATCTTCAGGCCGTCGCGAAGAAGGACAATGTCACCACCGTGTTCTTCGAGACCCTGGCCAGCGACAAGACGGCCAAGACCCTCGCGACGGACACCGGTCTGAAGACCGATGTCCTGGACCCGCTCGAAGGAATCACCGGCACGTCCCAGGGCGCTGACTACTTCGAGGTCATGCGGTCCAACCTCAAGAACCTCCAGAAGGCGCTCGGAGCCAAGTAGATGACAGCAGCAACGGAGGCGCGAGCCATGCAGTCCACCCCGGGACAGGCAGCGGAACAGCCGCCCGTCATATCCCTGCGCGGGGCCACGGCCTCGCTCGGCTCGCGCCCCGTGCTGCGCGGGATCGACCTCACCGTCCACCGCGGTGAGGTCGTCGCGCTGCTCGGTGCCAACGGCTCCGGCAAGTCCACGGCCGTCCGCGCCGTGGTCGGCCAGGTCCCGCTGACCGACGGAACCCTCAATCTCTTCGGCACGGACTTCAAGCGCTTCCGCGACTGGTCGCGCATCGGGTACGTCCCCCAGCGCACCACCGCCGCCGGCGGCGTCCCGGCCACCGTCCGCGAGGTCGTCTCCTCCGGCCGGCTCGCCCGCACCCGCTTCGGCCTCCTCCGCAAGGCCGACCACGCCGCCATCGAGCACGCCCTGGCCCTGGTCGACATGGACTCGCACGCCGACGTCTCGGTGGACGCCCTCTCCGGCGGCCAGCACCAGCGCGTCCTCATCGCCCGGGCGCTCGCCGTCGAACCCGAGCTGCTGATCATGGACGAGCCGATGGCGGGCGTGGACCTCGCCAACCAGCAGGTCCTGGCGAACGCCCTGCGCGCGCAGGTCGCCGCCGGCTCCACCGTCCTGCTCGTACTGCACGAGCTGGGCCCGCTGGAGCCCCTGATCGACCGTGCCGTCGTCCTGCGCGACGGCTGCGTCGTCCACGACGGACCGCCCCCGGAGGCCGTGGGGCAGCACGCCCTGCCCGGCCACGACCACGTACACCCCCACGCGGCGCACGACGCCGGGCCCCTGCGGACGGGACTGCTGAGCTGATGGACATCCTCGACTACGCCTTCATGCAGCGAGCGCTGATCGCGGCGGCCCTGGTCGGCATCACGGCCCCCGCCATCGGCACCTACCTCGTCCAGCGCCGCCAGGCGCTCATGGGCGACGGCCTCGGCCACGTCGCCATGACCGGTGTCGCGCTCGGCTTCGTGCTCCAGACCAGCCCGGTCTGGATGGCGACGCTCGTCGCCGTCGTCGGCGCCGTCGGCATGGAACTGATCCGGGCCCGCGGCAGGACCAGCGGGGACGTCGCCCTCGCCATGCTCTTCTACGGCGGCCTCGCCGGCGGCGTCATGATCATCAACCTCGGGGGCGGGCAGACGGCCAGCCTCCTGGGCTCCATGTTCGGCTCGATCACCACCGTCGCCGCCGAGGACGTGACCGCGATGGCGATCCTCGCCGCCTTCGTCCTCGCCGTGGCCATCGGCCTGCGCAGGCAGCTCTTCGCCGTCTGCCAGGACGAGGAGTTCGCCCGGGTCACCGGCCTGCCCGTGCGCGCCCTGAACCTGCTGATCGCGGTCACCGCCGCCGTCACCGTCACCGTCGCGATGCGCATCGTCGGCCTGCTGCTGGTCAGCGCGATGCTGGTGATCCCGGTCGCGGCCGCCCAGCGCCTCACCCGCAGTTTCGCCGCCACGCTGGGCCTGGCCATGGCCATCAGCGTGACCGTCTCGCTGACCGGCACGGCGGCCACCTACTACATCAACGTGCCCTCGGGCGCGACGATCGTGCTGCTCGCGATCGGCGTCTTCATGGTGATGACCGCCCTCTCCGCCCCTCTGGCCAGGCGCCGGGCCAGAGCCGCGCTCGCGGCCGAAGAGGTCTGCACGCGCGACGATGTGAAGGTCTAGCGGGCTGGCACAATGGCCGCAGGCCTATACGAGGAGGAACCGGTGGCGACTGCGCCTGGCGAGATGAATACCGCGCCAGTACGAGGACGATCCACCCGGCAGCGGGCCGCGGTCGCGGCGGCACTGGACGAGGTGGACGAGTTCCGCAGCGCCCAGGAGCTCCACGACATGCTCAAGCACCGTGGCGACTCCGTGGGCCTGACCACCGTCTACCGCACCCTCCAGTCCCTCGCGGACGCCGGCGAGGTCGACGTCCTGCGCACCAGCGACGGCGAGTCCGTCTACCGCCGGTGCTCCACCGGAGATCACCACCACCACCTGGTCTGCCGCAAGTGCGGCAAGGCCGTCGAGGTGGAGGGCCCGGCCGTGGAGAAGTGGGCGGAGTCCATCGCGGCCGAGCACGGCTACGTGAACGTCGCCCACACGGTGGAGATCTTCGGCACCTGCGCCGACTGCGCCGCCGCGGTCTAGAGCCGCCGCAGGTTCGCGTCCAGGATGGCCCGCAGCGCGTCGGCGTCGCCCGGTGCCTGGATGCCCCGCTTGGGCAGGACCGTCATGGACACCGCCTGCTTGTCGTCGCTCAGCATGACGAACGCGTCGGCCGTCTCCACGTACCTCGGCTGCGCGGCCCAGCCGATGCGCGACTCGCAGGACGCCGCCGTCACCAGGGCTCCCGAGCCGTCTATGACGGCCCGGGTCTCCCCCGACCTCTCCAGCAGTCCGCGGAAGGCCCGGGCCTGGATCCGCGGACCGAACAGGGTGATCACCCAGAGCACCACGCCGGCGGTCATCAGGCCCGTCGGCGCTCCGGCGACGGTCCCGTCGGTCACGATCACCAGGACGCCGAGACCGATCCCGAACGTTCCGGCGAGGGGAAACGCCCATCGCCTGCGCCGCCCCGCGGCCGTGTGGGCGTCCCGGGCACGGAGCGCCTGCGCGATGTCCGCCGTGGTGGTCCGGTAGACGAGCTCGACCGTCCGCTCGTCCCGCCGAACCGCCTGGTCATTCGTGTTCATGACAGCGGACCCTACCGGCGTGGTCGGGTCCGGCGGCCACGCGCCCCCGTCAGGCCGTGGATTCCGGCTGGTTCGGGACTGCGCCGCCGAAGCGGCGGTCGCGCTGGGCGTACTCCAGGCAGGCCGCCCAGAGGTTGCGGCGGTCGAAGTCCGGCCACAGCACGTCCTGGAAGACCATCTCGGCGTACGCGCTCTGCCAGAGCAGGTAGTTGGAGGTGCGCTGCTCGCCGCTGGGGCGCAGGAAGAGGTCCACGTCCGGCATGTCCGGGTAGTACATGTACTTCGCGAAGGTCTTCTCGTTCACCTTCGACGGGTCCAGCCGGCCGGCCGCCACGTCGCGGGCGATCGCCTGCGCCGCGTCCGCGATCTCCGCGCGGCCGCCGTAGTTGACGCAGAAGTACAGGGTCATGGCGTCGTTGTCGACGGTCTGCTCCTGCGCGACCTGGAGCTCCTGGACGACCGACTTCCACATCTTCGGCATGCGGCCGACCCAGCGGATGCGGATGCCCAGCTCGTTCATCTCGTCGCGGCGGCGCCGGATGACATCGCGGTTGAAGTTCATCAGGAAGCGGACCTCGTCGGGCGAGCGCTTCCAGTTCTCCGTCGAGAAGGCGTACAGGGAGAGGTTCTTGACGCCCATCTCCAGGCAGCCCTTGAGCACGTCGAGCACGACGCCCTCGCCGACCTTGTGCCCCTCGGTGCGCGGCAGACCGCGCTCCTTCGCCCAGCGGCCGTTGCCGTCCATGACGACGGCGACGTGGTTCGGGACCAGCTCGCCGGGGATCTTCGGCGGGACCGCACCGGACGGGTGCGGCTCGGGAACCTTGTACTCCCGGCGAGAGCGTCCCAGAATCCCGCGTCGTACCATGTGCCCAGCTCCTATTTCTCGACGTAACGCAAGGAGCGTAGCCCGCGCTCCAGATGCCAGTGCAAATAGGCGGAGACCAGCCCGCTGCCCTCCCGCACGTGACGCGCCTCGCACGCGTCGGCATGCCCCCAGTCGCCCGTCAGCAGGGCGCTGAGCAGGGCGATGGCCTCCGATGAGGGTACGACGCTGCCGGGCACCCGGCAGTCCCCGCATATGACCCCGCCCGCGGCGACGGAGAAGTGCCGGTTGGGTCCGTGGATGCCGCACTTCGCGCAGTCCTCGAAGCTGGGCGCGTAGCCGTTGACGGCGAGGGAGCGCAGCAGGAAGGCGTCGAGGATCAGGTGGGGCTCGTGCTCGCCGCGCGAGAGGGTGCGCAGGGCTCCGACGAGCAGCAGGTACTGCTGCACGGCGGGCTCGCCCTCGTTCTCGGTGAACCGCTCGGCGGTCTCCAGCATGGCGGTGCCGGCGGTGTAGCGGGCGTAGTCGGTGACGATGCCGTTGCCGTACGGGGCGATGATCTCGGTCTGGGTGCAGAGCGGCAGGCTGCGGCCGATCAGTTCGCTGCCGCGGGCGAAGAACTGCACGTCGGCGTGGGAGAAAGGTTCCAGCCGGGCGCCGAATTTGGACTTCGTGCGCCGGACCCCGCGGGCGACGGCCCGGACCCGGCCGTGGCCGCGGGTCAGCAGCGTGATGATGCGGTCCGCCTCACCCAGCTTCTGGGTGCGCAGCACGATGCCGTCGTCGCGGAACAGACTCATGCGCCCATTGTCCCGTACGGCGGCGCGACCACGGGCAGCGCGTGCCCGCCGTACACGGCAGCGGCCCCGGCCGGGCGCGGGGCCCGGCCGGGGTCACCCCTTGGGAGGGTCAGGAGGCGGGCGTCCGGGCTGCTTCGCCCTCGCCCGACCGGTCCGGTACGACTGCCTCGGACTCCTCGCCCGCCGTCGGCTGGGCGGGCAGTTCGACCTTGGGGGCGTCGTGGGCGTCGTGGGCGCCGTCCTTGCCCAGGCCGTTGAAGACCAGGTTCAGGACGATGGCGGCCGTGGCACCAAGCGTCACACCGCTGTTGAGGAGCGAGGACAGGTCCGGGTCCATGTGCTTGGTGAAGAGGACCGGGACGGTCGCGGGGAGCAGGGCGAAGGCGAGGGAGACGCCGACGATCAGCGCGTTCCTCTCCTCCTTCAGGTCCACCTTGGCCAGGGTCTGGATACCGGCCAGGGCGACCATGGCGAACATGACGGTCGCGGCGCCGCCGAGGACTCCGTGCGGGACGGCGGCGACGATCGCGGCGGCCTTGGGCAGCAGGCCCAGGACGATCATGAAGACGCCCGCGGCGACCACCACGAACCGGCTCTTCACCTTCGTCATCCGCACCAGGCCGACGTTCTCGGCGAAGGCCACGTACGGGAAGGAGTTGAGGACACCGCCGAGTGCGGTCGCGGCGCCGTCGGCACGCAGGGCGCGGGCCACGGTCTCGCTGTCGACCTCCTTGCCGACGATGTCACCGACGGCGTAGGTGTCACCGGTCGTCTCGACCATGGTGATCAGCATGACGATGAGCATCAGGACGATCGGGAACCACTCGAACTTCGGGGCACCGAAGTGGAAGGGGGTGGTGACGCCGATCCACTCGGACTTGCTCACGTCGCCGAACTTCGCGTCGCCGAGCAGGAAGGCGGTGGTGGTGCCGACGACCAGGCCGAGGAGGATCGAGATGCTGGAGAGGAACGGCTTGCCGATCTTCATCAGGATCAGGATGAAGAGCATCGTGCCGCCGGCGTAGGCGAAGTTCTTCGGGTCTCCGAAGTCGGGGCTGCCGAGGCCGCCGGCCGCGTCGTTGAGACCGACCGGGATCAGGACGATGCCCAGAACGGTGATCACCGTGCCGGTGACGACCGGCGGGAACAGCCGCATCACCGTCCGGAACGCCTTGGCCGGAAGCCAGGCGAAGGCGAAGGTGGCGATACCGGCGGTGATCACCGCGCCGTAGATGACCAGCAGGGCGGCGGTACCGCCGCCGGCGCCGAGACCGATGGCGATCATCGGGGAGACGGCGGTGAAGGTCACGCCCTGGATCAGCGGCAGGCGCGCACCGATCCGGCCGATGCCCCAGGCCTGGATGATCGAGGCGATACCGCAGGTGAAGAGGTCCGCGTTGATCAGGTAGACCAGCTGTTCAGGGCTCAGCTTCAGCGCGTTGCCGACGATGATCGGGACGATCACCGCGCCGGCGTAGAAGGCGAGTACGTGCTGGAAGCCGTACAGCGCGAGCTTGGGGAGGGGGAGCACCTCGTCGACCGGGTGCGTGCTCTGCTCTCCGTCGGTGGAAAGCCGGGCGGCGACACGTGCCATCTCAGCCTTGCCCTTCAAGGTAGGTAAGTGAGAGGAGATCTGGTTGTCCCTGGGCGTAGTGGGTCGCTAACCCGTTGGTACGCCAGGGTTGTCAGTGCGTTCACGGTGAAGTGAATCGAAGCCGCGCTGTGTTAACGGCGCCGTCTTGTCGTGTGACCGGAATTGAACGCCTGTGGGAGGCCTCACACATATCGTCGACTTCGACAAACTGTTGACGCTCAGGCCTGCTCGATCTGTAGGTTTCTCCAGTGGTGCGGAGCCTTCGGCAGGCGTATGCGCACAGCGGTGCGGAGCCGCGCCTTCCCGCCGCGCACCCGTGAAGCAGCTGCCCCGTGACGTGCGGATATGGGGTTTGCAGCCCTTCGGGCAGGCAAACTCGAAGGCGCTGTTCCGCCCGTCCGACTGGTGGACACATCGGGCGCGGAGCGCGCGCCGGCGCCCTTCACACGGCGTTCACGCGTCCCGAAACAGGCCCTGCGAGGCCGGATCGTTACGTCGTGGAAGGCCGTTTTGGGCGGAACAGGCCCCTCCGGAGTCCACGGATCGGACACGAGCGGCCCTGCGCGGTGAATGCGCACAGGGCCGCTCGCGTGAGATCCGCGGGAACGCCCCCTCAGGGGGCGCGTACCGCCGACAGCAGTCGGGTCACCTCGTCCGTGTCGATCCGCAGCGCCGAGCCGACCGTCGCGAGCACCTCGCGCTCGGCCGGGGTGTACGGGCCGTCCGCGAGTGCGATACGGGCCCCCTGCAGCAGGATCGATTCACGGCCCGGGCCGGCCAGGTGCGGAGCCAGCGGCTCCAGGGCCTCGTGGAGCTCTATCGACAGCGCGGCCCCGCAGCACTCCGGGACGTCGTACAGCCCGAGCCGGCCCTCGTCCGTGGACAGCGCCTCCACGAGGGACTCCAGCTGCTCCTCGGTGCAGTCCTGGAAGCCCGCGGCCCGTACGGCGCCCGCCGCGGCCTCCAGCGTGCCGCGCGAGGCCGTTCCGCCCGCGGTGAGCACGGCCAGCGCCACGGTGTGCACGGCGTCGCGCAGGAGGGCCGTGAAGCGGGTCGTGGTGAGGTGGTCCAGGACGTCGGTGGCGAAGCGCGCGCGGCAGCCCTGGCACTCGATGACGGGCCCGGCCTGTCCGCGGGGCAGCAGCGGCACGCCGAGGACGGTGAACCGGCGCCGCCCGGTCCGCCTGCGGTAATTGCGGTCCCCACCGCAGGCGGGGCAGAAGAACTCCCCGTCCCCCACGGTGCTCCAGGTGGTACGGGTGCCCCAGACCGTCAGCTTCCGGCCGTCCCCACCCCGAACTGGCAGCACGTCGCACCTCCGTAACCTTCCGGCAACATCGCCGGGTGGGCGTGATGTTAGCCACATCGGTGAGGATGCGTCAGTCGTGTGACAAGACAACATGTGCCGGGCCCCGGACTTGGCCGGTCTGCGCCCCCGGGGTCCCACCGCGCCCTCCCCGCCCCCTCTAGGGTTCGCCGCATGAACGAGAAGTCCTGTCTGGTCACCGGCGCCGCGAGCGGGATCGGCCGGGCCACCGCCCTGCTGCTGGCCCGCTCCGGGGCCCGGGTGACCGCGGCCGACATCAACGGCCCCGGGGTCGAGGCCCTGCGTACGGAACTGGCCGACGAGGGGTACGCGATCACCGCGGTCGCCGGTGACGTCGCCGATCCGGAGGCCAACCGCGCGATGGTCGCGGCCGCCGTCGGGGCGTACGGGCGCCTGGACGTCGCCGTGGCGAACGCCGGGGTGCTCCCCCTCTCCGACGTACGGGAGACCAGTCCCGAGGACTGGGACCACGTCATGGCGGTCGACGGCCGCGGAATGTTCCTGACCTGCAAGTACGCCATCGAGGCGATGACCGCGCAGCCGCGCCCCGGTGGGGCCCTGGTCTGCGTGTCCTCGATCTCGGGAGTGGCCGGGCAGGCCCGCCAAGCCGCCTACGGACCCGCGAAGTTCGTGGCGTCGGGGCTGACGAAGCACCTCGCGGTGGAGTGGGCCGCGCACGGGATCCGGGTCAACGCGGTGGCGCCGGGAACCATCCGTACGGAGCGGGTGATCGCGCTGAAGGACGAGCCGGGCGGGCCGGAGTACCTGTCGGAGATCACGGGGGCGCACCCGATGGGCCGCCTCGGGGAGCCCGAGGAGGTGGCCCGCGTCATCGCCTTCCTGGCCTCGGACGCGGCCTCGTTCGTGACGGGCGTGATCCTGCCGGTGGACGGCGGCTACCTGGCCCGCTGAGCCCGCCCCTGCCCTGCTCCGCCCCCGCCGCAGCGCCGCCGGGCCGGGTCGGGCCGGCGTGGGAACGACGGAACCCCGCCCCTCCGGAAGGGAGGGGCGGGGTTCACGTACGAGGGGTCAGCGGCCCGCGCGGTTGACGGCGGAGATGACCGCCTTCAGGGAGGCGCGGGTGGTGTTGGCGTCGATGCCGATGCCCCACAGGACACGGCCGTCGATCGCGCACTCGATGTACGAGGCGGCCACGGCGGAAGCGCCCTCGCTCATCGTGTGCTCGGTGTAGTCCAGCAGGCGGGCGTCGACGCCGATGCCGGCCAGCGCGTCGAAGAAGGCCGAGATCGGACCGTTGCCGGTGCCGTCCAGGACCGTCTCCACACCGTCCACGACCGCCTCGACGGTCAGCGTGTCCGTGCCGTCCTTGTCGGTGGCCGTCGAACCGGAGCGCAGCTGGATGCGGCCCCACGGGTTCTCGGGGTTGGGCAGGTACTCGTCGGAGAACACGTCCCAGATCGCCTTCGGCGTGACCTCGCCGCCCTCGGCGTCGGTCTTGGCCTGGATGATCCGGGAGAACTCGATCTGCATGCGGCGCGGCAGGTCCAGCTTGTGGTCGTTCTTCAGGACGTACGCGATGCCGCCCTTGCCGGACTGCGAGTTGACCCGGATGACCGCCTCGTAGGAACGGCCGACGTCCTTCGGGTCGATGGGCAGGTACGGGACCGCCCACTCGATGTCGTCGACCGTCTTGCCCTGGGCGGCCGCGTCGGCCTCCATGGCGTCGAAGCCCTTCTTGATGGCGTCCTGGTGGGAGCCGGAGAAGGCGGTGTAGACCAGGTCTCCCGCGTAGGGGTGGCGCGGGTGGACCTCCATCTGGTTGCAGTACTCGCTGGTGCGACGGATCTCGTCGATCTGCGAGAAGTCGATCTGCGGGTCGATGCCCTGGGAGAACAGGTTCATGCCCAGGGTGATCAGGTCGACGTTGCCGGTGCGCTCGCCCTGCCCGAACAGGCAGCCCTCGATGCGGTCGGCGCCGGCCATCAGGGCCAGCTCGGCGGCGGCGACGGCGGTGCCGCGGTCGTTGTGCGGGTGGACGGAGATGCAGACGTGCTCGCGGCGGGTCAGGTTGCGGGCCATCCACTCGAAGCGGTCCGCGTGCGTGGACGGCGTCGAGCGCTCCACGGTGGCGGGCAGGTTCAGGATGATCTCGCGGCCCTCGGCCGGCTGCCAGACGTCGCAGACGGCCTCGCAGACCTCCAGGGCGAAGTCCAGCTCGGTGTCGGTGAAGATCTCCGGGCTGTACTGGTAGCCGAACGTGGTCTCGGAGCCCAGCAGCTTCTCGGCGTACTCCATGACCAGGCGGGTGCCGTCGACGGCGATCTGCTTGATCTGCTCCTTGGAGCCGCGGAAGACGACCCGGCGGAAGGTCGGGGCGGTCGCGTTGTACAGGTGGACGGTGGCGCGCTTGGCGCCGACCAGGGACTCCACGGTCCGCTCGATCAGGTCCTCGCGGGCCTGGGTCAGTACGGAGATGGTGACGTCGTCCGGGATGGCGCCCTCTTCGATGATGGAGCGCACGAAGGCGAAGTCGGTGTCGCCGGAAGAGGGGAAGCCGACCTCGATCTCCTTGTAGCCCATGCGCACCAGCAGGTCGAACATCTCGCGCTTGCGGGCGGGGGTCATCGGGTCGATCAGCGACTGGTTGCCGTCGCGCAGGTCGGTGGAGAGCCAGCGGGGGGCCTTGGTGACGCGGGCGTCCGGCCAGGTGCGGTCGGGGATGTCCACCTGCTCGTACGAGCCGTACTTGTGGATCGGCATCCCGGAGGACTTCTGGGTGTGGGTCGCGTTGGTGATGGGCGTGGGGCGACCGACAAAAGGCTGCTGGCTCATGGCGTTGGGCTCCTCGCGTGTCCGCGTGTAGTTCGCTGGGACGGCCGACGGCGGTAGTGAAAACCGCAACACCAAACTCCGCGGGGAGGGGGTCGGCCTACGACTACAGACCCTCGCCGCGGCAGCTAAGGAGAAGCAGCCCGAAACGCATGATGGGCCGAGCCTAGCCGAGCCGCGCCGTGACGCGAGGACCTGTTTCAGTATGCAAGACCCGAGCGTCCGATTTGCACCAAATGTGAGCCAAGCCTCCTTCACTCCGCCCGGGTCCGGCCTTTCCGTCAATCCAGCGCCGCCACTTTCAGACAAGTGAATGAATCATGGTCGCAGGTAGTGACACCGCCATGACCCACTGCCACATTGCCGGGCATGGATGCCTCCCACACCCACCGCCATCACCCCGTCTTCTGCACGGTCGTACCCCCGCACCTCCTCGACAAGGCCGCCCTGTCCGAGGACTCCCGCCGCGCCGACCTCGCCCAGCGCACCCTGGAGCGCGACTCCCTGCTGCGCACCCGGCGCCGGATCACCGCCGTCCGCGGGATCGTCCCCACCCTCACCGCGCCGGCCTCCGACGATCCGGACCGGACGATCTACGACGCCCAGCACCGCACCAGGCTGCCCGGGACGAAGGTCCGCGGGGAGGGCGACCCGCTGAGCAAGGACGCCACCGTCAACCGCGCCTACGCGGGGCTCGGGGCGACGTACGAGCTGTTCCTGAAGGGCTTCGGCCGGCGCTCGATCGACGACTCCGGGCTCCCCCTGGACGCGACCGTCCACTACGACGAGGAGTACAACAACGCCTTCTGGGACGGGCAGCAGATGGTCTTCGGCGACGGCGACGGGGACCTCTTCCTCGACTTCACCGTGTCGGTGGACGTCATCGGCCACGAGCTGACCCACGGGGTCACCCAGTACACGGCGAACCTGACCTACCGCGGACAGTCGGGCGCCCTCAACGAGTCGATGTCGGACGTCTTCGGCTCGCTGATCAAGCAGTACTCGCTGGAACAGACGGCCGAGGAGGCCGACTGGCTGATCGGGGCCGGGCTGCTCGGCCCCAATGTCACCGGGGTCGCGCTGCGCTCGATGAAGGCACCGGGCACCGCGTACGACGACGACGAACTCGGCAAGGACCCGCAGCCGGCCACGATGGACGACTACGTGAACACCCACAGCGACAACGGCGGCGTCCACATCAACTCCGGCATCCCCAACCACGCCTTCTACATCGTGGCGACCGAGCTGGGCGGCAAGGCCTGGGAGCGGGCCGGGCAGATCTGGTACGACACCCTGACCGGCGGCGACCTCACCCCCAGGGCGAACTTCGCGGACTTCGCCCGGCTCTCGACCGCGGCGGCCGTGACCCGGTACGGGGCCGGCGGCGCCGAGCACCAGGCGCTCCAGAAGGCGTGGTCCGCGGTGGGTGTCCCGCTCGCGGGGTAGAGGGCACCCATGCGCATCCAGGTGATACGGACGGGCGGCTTCGCGGGCATCGAGCGCCGGGCCGAGGTGGACACCGCGGGCCGGCCGGACGAGAGCGAGTGGCGGGCCCTGGCCCAGCTCGCGCTGCGGCCCGGTCCTCCGGGCGACCCGGCGGACCGGGTGCGGGACGGCTTCTCCTACCGGATCACGGTGGACGGGCGGACGGTGGCCTGCGCGGAGCCGAACCTGTCGGACGCCCAGCGGGCGCTGATCTCGCGCGTGCTGAAGGAGGGCGCCTGAGCGGGTCCGGAAAGGGGGTGCCCGCGCGGCGCCGCTTTGTTTGGATGGCCGGATGACCGACCACATGATCGATTCAACGCTGTCCGAGCTGGAGCGGTACTACGACACGGTGCCCCGGGTGGGCGGGGCCCGCGCCGAGGACTTCGGCCCCCTGACCCTGTTCGTCCAGGAGGGCGCGGGCTGGCCGTACTACGCGCGGCCCGCGCTCGGCGGCCCCGGGGCGACCCGGGCCGACGTGGAGCGGGTCTGGCAGCGCCAGCGGGAGCTGAAGGTTCCCGAGGCCTTCGAGTGGGTGGCCGAAACCAGCCCCTCGCTACGGGCCGCGGTGGAGGCGGCGGGACTCCATGTCCACGCGCACCCGCTGATGGTCCTGGACCCGTCGGCCGAGGCCCTTCCGCCGCACCCGGAAGTCCGTCTCTTCGACGCCGACGACCCGCTGCTCGCCGCCGCCGTGACGGTCCCGGCCCTGGCCTTCGCGGCCCCGGGAACGGCGGTCGGCGAGGCGGGCCCCGCGGAACTGGCGGCGGCGCTGACGGAACCGGCGGCCGAGGCGGGCCGGGCCCGGGTGGCCGGGAAGCTGGCGGCCGGCAGCACGGTCCTGGCCGCGGCCGTACGGGACGGCGTGGTGCTCTGCGCGGGCCAGTACAACCCGGTCGGGGACGTCGTCGAGGTGGTCGGCGTCGGCACGCTCCCGTCGGCACGCCGCCAGGGCCTGGCCCTCGGGGTCACGGCCGCCCTGGTCGCGCAGGCCCGAGCGCGCGGGGCCCGTACGGTCTTCCTGTCGGCGGGCGACGAGGACGTGGCCCGCGTCTACGCCCGCATCGGCTTCCGCCGGGTGGCCACGGCCCTGATCGCCGAACCGCAGGCGTGACGCGCCCGCTCGGGCAGCAGGCTGCGTTCCTCTTTGCCAGGTCGGCAACAAAATTTGCCGTACGCCGTCGGGCGGGCGGAGCATCGGCCCCACCGGCACCCGTACTGGAAGAGGAAGCCATGACCGAGCACGCGCACACGCACACCCACACCCACCACCACCCCGAGCCCGGGGCGGCGGCCGGCGAGGAGTTCTGGGACGGCCGGTACGGGGAGAGCCACCGCATCTGGAGCGGCGAGGCCAACGCCATGCTGGGTGCACGAGGTGTCCGACCTCGCCCCGGGCCGGGCCCTGGACCTGGGGTGCGGAGAGGGCGCCGACGCCGTCTGGCTGGCCCGCCGCGGGTGGACGGTCACCGGGACCGACATCTCCGGGGTCGCCCTCGGCCGGGCGGCCGAGCACGCGGCGGAGGCCGGGGTCGGCGACCGCGTCTCCTTCGCCCGGCACGACCTGACGGAGTCCTTCCCGCAGGGGGAGTTCGACCTCGTCTCCGCGTGCTTCCTGCACAACTACGGGGACTTCCCCCGTGACGCGGTCCTGCGCACGGCCGCCTCCGCCGTGGCCCCCGGCGGCACGCTGCTGGTGGTCGGCCACGCGGGCTGGGCTCCGTGGCAGGAGGACCGGGAGGAGGCGCACTTCCCCACGCCCGCGGAGGTCCTCGCGCAGCTGGAGCCGGTCACGGCGGGCTGGGAGGTGCTGCGGGCCGAGGAGACCGAGCGGATCCAGAACCAGCCCGACGGAACGCCCGGAACCCGTACGGACAACGTGGTCCGGGTGCGCCGGCCCGCATAGCCGGACGGGCCGGACAGACGGCCGGGCAGCCGGACAGCCGGAACGACGAACGGACGCGGCCCCCGTGCGGGGCGGCGTCCGTTCGTCGTCGCTTCGGCGCGGTCCGCGCCTCAGAAACCGAGCTTGCGCAGCTGCTTGGGGTCCCGCTGCCAGTCCTTGGCGACCTTCACGTGCAGGTCGAGGAAGACCGGGGTGCCGAGCAGCGCCTCGATGTGCTTGCGCGACTTCATCCCGACCTCCTTCAGGCGGGAGCCCTTCGGGCCGATGATGATGCCCTTCTGGCTCGGCCGCTCGATGTAGACGTTGGCGTGGATGTCGAGCAGCGGGCGGTCCGCCGGACGGTTCTCGCGCGGGATCATCTCCTCGACGACCACGGCGATGGAGTGCGGGAGCTCGTCCCGTACGCCCTCCAGCGCGGCCTCGCGGATCAGCTCCGCGACCATGACCATCTCGGGCTCGTCGGTGAGGTCGCCCTCCGGGTACAGCGGCGGGCTCTCCGGCAGCAGGGGCGCGATCAGATCGGCCAGCAGCTGGACCTGGGTGTCCCCGACGGCCGAGACGGGAACGATCTCGGCCCACTCGAAGCCGAGCTCGGCGCCGAGCTGGTGCACGGCGAGGAGCTGCTCGGCCAGCTGCTTGGACTCCACCAGGTCGGTCTTGGTGATGATGGCGATCTTGGGGGTCTTCTTGATCCCCGCCAGCTCCTTGGCGATGAACTTGTCGCCGGGGCCGAGCTTCTGGTCGGCCGGCAGGCAGAAGCCGATGACGTCGACCTCGGCCCAGGTGGTCCGTACGACGTCGTTGAGGCGCTCGCCGAGCAGGGTGCGCGGCTTGTGCAGGCCGGGCGTGTCCACGAGGACGAGCTGGGCGTCGGGGCGGTGCACGATGCCGCGAACGGTGTGGCGGGTGGTCTGCGGCCGGTTGGAGGTGATCGCGACCTTGGTGCCCACGAGTGCGTTGGTGAGGGTCGACTTCCCCGCGTTGGGGCGGCCGACGAAGCAGGCGAACCCCGCACGGTGCGGGGCGGTGGACTCGGGGGAACGATCGCTCATACGGGCCATTCTCCCCGATGCGGCTCCCAGCGCCGACCAGATCACGGCAGCAAGGGTCGGCACAGCCGTCGGCGAGGGGTACTCGGCGAGGCCCGCACGGCCCTGAGCTGTGGTTCCGTCGGCCCGGGCGCGCACCGTGACCTCGGCCCATTCCGCTCTGGGCGCGCCCTCCCAACGGGCGCTGAGCCGCACTTCCTGACCCGGCAGCAGTTCGGCGGGCAGCCCGCCGAAGTCGCGGGCGAGGAGCGAGCGGCCGAAGGCGCCGGTGGCGGTGAGGGTCGCCCGGGGGCGCAGGGTGACATTGCCGATGTTGTGGAGCGTGTACGAGACGTCCGCGCCGGGGCCGCGACGGTGCACGGTGACCCCCCGGACGGTGAGGGCGGGGGCGGTGGGGCCGGTCACCCGCAGGTACAGCCGGGCGGCGACGGCCTGCTGTACGCCGATCCCCCGGCCGGTGTCGGCCGCGGCCGCCGGCCGTTCCTCCAGGGCCACGACGGCGCCGGGGTGGTCCCCCGGTTCCGCCCGGTCGGGAACGGTGAGGGTGAAGCGGACGGAGACCGACGAGCGGGCCGCCACGGTGACCCGCTCCCGGTCGAGCCTCGCCCACGCGGCGGCGGCCAGCCGCGGCTCGTCGGTCCGCGCAGGGCGAAGCCGCCGTCGCGGGCGGTGTTGTAGGCGTCGGCGGCGTACAGCCGGAAGCTGCGGGGCCGGTCGGTGCGGTTGGTGAGGGTGACGGCGTCGGCGACGGATTGGCCGGGCGCGGCGGCGAGGTAGAAGCAGGGCCGCTGCCCGGCGCCTGTCGCGGCGGGCAGCACGGACCACGGGCCGTCGTCCGCGGACTCGGCGGGCGCGGCGAACAGGAGGACGAGCCCGGCGGCGACGAGAACAGCCCCGCCGCCCATCGAGGCGCGGGGTCCGGGGCGGAGCCCCGGGAGACGGGGCGTCACGACAGGGTCAGTGTCAGGACCGCCGTGTACGCACCCGGCGGGGTGTACGGCGGCACCCGCAGGGTGACCGTGGCGTCGATCGTGAAGGTGCCGCCGACCAGGGGGGCGTCGGGGGTGGAGGCCAGGAGGGCCCCCTCCGGGCCGACCACGCCCGCGCTGCCCGGCGTACAGGTGCTCCGGCTCCCCTCGGCCGCCACGCACCTCGGGGTCCAGGACAGGGAGGCGCCCGGGATGCGGATCCCGCCGGGTCCGGTGAAGTCGGTGACCTTGCCGATCAGGGACCAGCCGGCCGGTCCGCCGCGGGCGTCGGTGACGGTCACCGTCCCGATCCGGCCGGGAGCGGCGCCGCCGTCGCCGTACGGGACCGCGCCCAGGGTGATGTCCTCGCCGGTCTGGGTCATGCCCAGGACTCCCGCCTCGACGGTGGCCGTGACCTTCTGCGTGGCGGCGGACGGCGGCGGAGCCGCGTCGATGACCGTGTACGCGGCCGGGCCCGAGCCCTGGCGCGCCGACCAGGCGCCGCCCTCGTAGGCGATCACCGCGGTGGTGGCCCTGTCCGTGACCGGCAGCTCGACCAAGGCCCGGCCCAGCTCGTCGGCGGTGGCGCTCACCCGGTCGGCGGTCTCGGCGGCGCCGGCCCGGCCGGCCACCGTGACGGCCGCGCCCGGCGGGAAGCCGGCGGCGGTGACCTTGACCCTGGCGCCCGGCCTGCCCTGGGCCGCGCCGAGGAAGACGCTGCGCAGGTTGGCCGTCGGCAGCCCGGTCGCGGTCAGGCGGGCGGAGACGGGGGCGGCGGACGCGGCATCAGCGGTACAGGTGGTGTCGAGGTCCAGCAGGTGGCCGGTGTGCAGGGTGTAGCCGCCCGGGGCGAGCGTGGTCTCGCCGGGTGCGGTGACGGTGAAGGTGCCGGTCATCGTGACGGCGGGGAGGGCCGCGCCCGCCGGGACGGGGTCGTTGCGCTTGGCCCCGACCACGGTGACCTCGCCGCTCTGGGCGCCCGCCAGCAGGATCCGGCCGGTCGGGGTCAGCACGTCGGCGGGGAGTTCGCCGCCGACCGGGTTGAGGGCGGGGGTCCGGACCACCTGGTAGGTCACGGTGACGGTGTCGCCGACCTGCGGGGCCGGGTTGTCGACGGTGATCCGCGCGGTGGTCGGCCCGTCCGCGGGCGGGAGCCCGGCCTCCTGGGGCGCCGGGCAGTGGGTCGGGAAGTCCACCTGGCCCGGGGGCGGCTCCCCCTCGGCCGCGGCGGGTGCGCTCAGCGCGCCCCCGGTCGTGGCCGCCAGCACGGCCATGCCCACGGCCGCCGGCCATCTCCGCTTCCGCGCCCCGATCCGCACTGCCCGCCCCCTGGGTTCCCGCGCGCCCGAGCCCGGCGCTGGGGGCCATTCACGAGCGGGGGGCGGGAGAAGTCAATGCGCGGGTCCGGCAGTAACTGATGGCCCATCAGGAGATGGCAGGTTGTCCGTCCCACCGGCCGCACGGAAGGTGCGCCGGTAGGCCGTCGGACTCACTCCCAGCGCCGCCTGCACGTGCTTGCGCAGGGACTGGGCCGTACCGAAGCCGCTGTCCCGCGCCACCTGCTCCATCGGCAGCTCCGTCTGCTCCAGCAGCTGCCGGGCCCGCTCCACCCGCCGGCCGAGGATCCACTGGCCGGGGCTGACGCCCGACTCCTCGCGGAACCGGCGCGTGAAGGTCCGTACCGACATGGCCTCCTGCCGGGCCAGGTCGGTCAGCCGGAGCGGTTCGTGCAGCCGGTCCAGCACCCAGGCGCGGGCCGCCGTGGTCGTGGCGAGCTGCGGCTCGGGCATCGGGCGCGCGACGAACTGCGCCTGCCCGCCCTCCCGGTGGGGCGGTACGACGGTCCGCCGGGCCACCTCGTTGGCGACGGCCGCGCCGTGGTCGCGGCGCACGATGTGCAGGCACAGGTCGACCCCGGCGGCGACTCCGGCCGAGGTCAGCACGTCCCCGTCGTCGGTGTAGAGCACGTCCGGGTCGACCCGCACGGCCGGGAAGAGCTGCTGGAAGTGCTCGGCACAGGCCCAGTGGGTGGTGGCGGGGCGCCCGTCCAGATACCCGGCCGCGGCGAGCACGTAGCCGCCCGTGCAGATGGAGACGAGCCGGGTGCCGGGCCGGATGTGGGCGAGGGCCGCCGCGAGCTCGTCGGTCAGCCGGCCCTCCTCGTACACCGCGCCCAGCTCGTACGAGGCCGGCACCACCACCGTGTCGGCGGTGGCCAGCAGTTCCGGACCGTGCTCGACGTGGATCGCGAAGTCGGCGTCCGTGTGCACCGGCCCCGGGGCGAGCCCGCACGTGAGGATCTCGTACAGCGGCCGCCCGGCCGGACCCTTGGCCCGCCCGAAGATCCGGTGCGGGATACCGAGCTCGAAGGGCAGCAGCCCGGTGAGGGCGAGGACGACGACCCGGTGCGCCTTCTTCTCCGACTCCATGGCCCGATCGTAGCGAAGCATGACAGTCAAGCCACTTTCCCGCGGTCCCCCGGTGGCCGGAAGCTTTCGGCGTGCCCCAGACAGCCCCCGCCTCCGCCCCCGTGGACCGCCGCTCCCCGCAGCGGCCCGCCCGCGTCCACCGCGCCTGGTTCGTCGCCGCCGTCACCTTCGTGACGATCATCGGCGCGGCCGGCTTCGCCTCCCTGCCCGGACTGCTCATCGAGCCGCTGCACGCGGAGTTCGACTGGTCGCGCGGGACCATCGGCCTCGCCGTCTCCGTCAACCTCGCGCTGTACGGGCTCACCGCCCCCTTCGCCGCGGCCCTGATGGACCGCTTCGGCATCCGCCGGGTCGTGGCCCTGGCCCTGCTCGTCATCGCCTCGGGCTCGCTGGCCACGGTGTGGATGACCGCGCCCTGGCAGCTCGTGCTGTTCTGGGGCGTCCTCGTGGGGCTGGGCAGCGGCTCCATGGCCCTGGCCTTCGCGGCGACCGTGACGGGCCGCTGGTTCACCGCCCGGCGCGGGCTGGTCACCGGCATCCTGACCGCGGCCGGGGCCTCCGGCCAGCTGGTCTTCCTGCCGCTGCTGGCCTGGCTGGTCGAGCACCACGGCTGGCGCCCGGCGACGGTGACGGTGTCCCTGTCGGCCCTGGCCGTCGTCCCCTTCGTGTGGCTGCTGATGCGCGACCACCCGGCGGACGTGGGGCTCGCGCCGTACGGCGGCACGTACGCGCCGAAGCCGGCCCCGGTTCCGGGCGCGGCCCGGCGCGCGCTGCGGGTGCTCCTCGACGCGGCCCGGACCGGCCCGTTCTGGCTGCTGGCGGGCACTTTCGCGATCTGCGGGGCCTCGACCAACGGCCTGGTCAAGACCCACTTCGTGCCGGCCGCCCACGACCACGGCATGCCGGTGACGGCGGCCGCGGGGCTGCTGGCGGTGGTCGGCGTGTTCGACGTGATCGGCACGGTGGCCTCGGGCTGGTTCACGGACCGCTTCGACTCGCGGCGGCTGCTGGCCGTCTACTACGCCCTGCGCGGGGTCTCGCTGCTCTTCCTGCCGATGCTGCTGGCGCCGTCGGTTCGGCCGCCGCTGCTCTTCTTCATCGTCTTCTACGGCCTGGACTGGGTCGCGACCGTCCCGCCGACGATCGCCCTGTGCCGCGAGCACTACGGGGACGACGGCGCGATCGTCTTCGGCTGGGTCCTGGCCTCGCACCAGATCGGCGCGGCGGTGGTGGCCTTCCTGGGCGGCCTGACCCGCGACCTCACCGGCTCGTACGACACGGTCTGGTACGCCTCGGGCGCGCTGTGCGCGATGGCCGCCCTGATGGCGATGACGATCCGCCGCCGCCGCTAGCCTCCGGCGGCCCCTCCGCCCTTGACCCCGCCCGGCCGAATGCCGAGTCACGCCGCCTCCGCGGACCCCTCCAACCTCGCCACTTCCAGCCTCGCCGGCGTTTGAGGAGGGGGCACCTCCCAGCGGTAGCCGGGGGAGGTCCGGGCGGAGCCCGGTGCCCGGCGGAGCCGGGTTTCCCGGGGCTCCGCCCCAGACCCCGCGCCTCAAACGCCGGCGAGGCTGACTTTGGCCGGGCCAAGGCTGGAAGTGGCCGGGCGGGAGTTTTCGGTTGCCCCTGCCGGGAGGCTAGGCGCCGGCCGGGGTCGTCGACCTCAGGGTGCCGTCCGGGGCCGCCAGCAGGACGGGGGTGTCCGGGCCGCCGAGGTCGCGGACGGCCGCGCGGTCGGCTTCGGCCGGGGTGTCGGCCGTGCTGACGACGGCCGCCGCCTCCAGGGACCGCGCACCGCTCGCCACCGCCATCGCGACCGCGGTCTGCAGCGCGCTCAGCTTCAGGGAGTCGAGCTCCACCGTCCCGGCGACGTACGTGCGGCCCGTCTCGTCCCGCACCGCCGCCCCCTCCGGCACCGCGTTGCGGGCCCGGGCGCTGCGCGCCAGCGTGATGATCTTGCTGTCCTCGGGGTCGATCCCGGTGCTCTCCGTCATGGTCGAAAGCATAGGGAGCGCCGCTGTCCGGCCGTACAACGACCCCGCCGGGGCCTCCGATCAGGGCCGGTCGAGCTTCAGGCGCTCCGCCCGCGGCAGACCCGCCACCACCAGGTCGTAGGAGTCCTCGACGAGCTCACGCAACACCGCGTCCGGGACCCCGCCCACCGTCACCGTGTTCCAGTGCCGCTTGTTCATGTGGTAGCCCGGCACGATCGCCTCGTGCTCCTCGCGCAGCCGCACCGCCAGCTCCGGGTCGCACTTGAGGTTGACCTTGAGCGGCTCCGCGTCCAGCGCCGACAGCGCGAACATCTTGCCGAGCACCTTGAACACCGAGGTCTCCGGGGTGAAGGGGAACTCCTCCACCGCCGCGTTGAAACCCAGGCAGAACGTGCGCAGTTGCTCCGGGGTCATTCCCCCTCCTCCTCCGCGGCCTCCGCCGCGGCCACCGGCTCCACCAGAACCGTCACGATCTTGTTCCGCCGACCCGCCGGGGATTCGGCGGTCAGCCGCAGCGGACGTCCGTCCGGCAGTTCCACCACCGCGGAGGCGCCCGCGATCGGCACCCGCCCCAGCGCCTTCGCCAGCAGTCCGCCGACCGTCTCCACGTCCTCGTCGTCGAAGGCCTCGACCTTGAACAGCTCACCGAGGTCGGTGATGTCCAGCCGCGCGGTGACCCGGTAGCGGTCCTCGCCGAGGTCCTCGACCGGCGGGAGTTCCCGGTCGTACTCGTCGGTGATCTCGCCGACGATCTCTTCGAGGATGTCCTCGATGGTGACGATGCCGGCCGTGCCGCCGTACTCGTCGATGACGACGGCCACGTGGTTGCGCACCTGCTGCATCTCGCGCAGCAGGTCGCCCGCGTTCTTGGTGTCCGGTACGAAGACGGCCGGCCGCATCGCGGTCGAGACCAGGTCGGCCTCGGCCTCCCGGCTGATGTGCGTCTTGCGGACCAGGTCCTTCAGGTAGACGATCCCGACTATGTCGTCCTCGTTCTCCCCGGTCACCGGGATGCGGGAGAAGCCGGACCGCAGCGCGAGCGTGGTCGCCTGACGGACCGTCTTGTACCGCTCGATGCAGACCAGGTCGGTGCGCGGCACCATCACCTCGCGCACCAGCGTGTCGCCGAGCTCGAAGACCTGGTGCACCATGCGGCGCTCGTCGTCCTCGATCAGCGATTCCTTCTCCGCGAGGTCCACCATCGCGCGCAGCTCGGCCTCGGAGGCGAAGGGCCCCTTGCGGAAGCCCTTCCCGGGCGTGAGCGCGTTGCCGATGAGGATCAGCAGCTGCGGGATCGGCCCCATGATCCGGGCCAGCGGTACGAGGACGTACGCGGCCGCGGTCGCCGTGTTCAGCGGGTGCTGGCGGCCGATCGTGCGCGGGGAGACACCCACGGCGACGAAGGAGACGAGCACCATGACGGCGATGGCCACGAGCAGCGCGGTCCAGTTCTCGCCGAACTCGTCGAGGCAGACGTAGGTGACGAGCACCCCGGCCGCCATCTCGCAGGTGACGCGGACGAGCAGGGCCACGTTGAGGTAGCGGGTGGGGTCGCCGGCGACCTGGGCGAGCTTCTCGCTCCCGCGCCGGCCCTCCCGCACGGCCTGCTCGGCCCGGAAGCTGGAGATGCGGGCGATGCCGGACTCGGCGCAGGCCGCGAACCAGGCCACCACGACCAGCAGCACCGCCCCGGTGATCAGCTGCGGGGCGTTCACGAGACGGTCGGAGCCGGGGACGGACCGGTCATGCCGCGCTCACCGCGCCAGCCGTCGACGATGGCCGCCTGGAGGCCGAACATCTCGGCCTTCTCGTCCGGCTCCTCGTGGTCGTAGCCGAGCAGGTGCAGCACTCCGTGGACGGTCAGGAGCTGGAGCTCCTCGTCCATGGAGTGCTGCGTCGGGGCTTCCTCGCCCTGCCGCTTGGCGACCTCGGGGCAGAGCACGATGTCGCCGAGGAGCCCCTGCGGGGGCTCCTCCTCGTCCTTGGTCGGCGGACGGAGCTCGTCCATCGGGAAGGACATGACGTCGGTCGGACCGGGCAGATCCATCCACTGGATGTGGAGCTGCTCCATGGCGTCCTCGTCGATGACGATGACGGAGAGCTCGGAGAGCGGGTGGATCCGCATCCGGGTGAGCGCGTAGCGGGCGATGTCGAGGATCGCCTGCTCGTCGACCTCGGTTCCGGACTCGTTGTTGACGTCGATCGACATGGTGCGCTGGGTTCTACTTCCGCTGGTAGCCGTTCGCGGCCTGCTGGCCGTCGTCGTACTTCTCGTACGCGTCGACGATACGGCCGACCAGCTTGTGCCGGACGACATCCTCGGACGTGAGCCGCGAGAAGTGGATGTCCGGGACCCCTTCCAGGATGTCCTGGACCTGGCGCAGACCGCTCCTGGCACCACCCGGCAGGTCGATCTGGGTGACGTCACCGGTGACCACGATCTTCGAGTCGAAGCCGAGCCGGGTCAGGAACATCTTCATCTGCTCGGTGGTCGTGTTCTGCGCCTCGTCGAGGACGACGAACGCCTCGTTGAGCGTGCGTCCGCGCATGTACGCCAGGGGGGCCACCTCGATCGTGCCCGCCGCCATCAGCCGCGGGATCGAGTCGGGGTCGATCATGTCGTGCAGCGCGTCGTAGAGCGGGCGCAGATACGGGTCGATCTTGTCGAAGAGGGTGCCCGGCAGGAAGCCGAGCCGCTCCCCCGCCTCGACGGCGGGCCGGGTCAGGATGATCCGGCTGACCTGCTTGGACTGCAGGGCCTGGACGGCCTTGGCCATGGCGAGGTAGGTCTTGCCGGTACCGGCGGGGCCGATGCCGAAGACGATCGTGTTCTTGTCGATCGCGTCGACGTACCGCTTCTGGTTGAGGGTCTTGGGTCGGATGGTGCGGCCGCGGCTGGAGAGGATGTTCTGGGTGAGCACCTCCGCGGGCGTCTCGGCAGGCCCGTCGCCATTGCCGTTGCCGCTCGCCTTGAGCATGGCGATCGAGCGTTCCACTGCGTCCTCCGTCATCGGCTGCCCGGTGCGGAGCACCAGCATCATCTCGTCGAAAAGCCGCTGGATCAGGGCGACTTCCGCCGCTGCACCGATCGCGCTGACCTGATTGCCCCGAACATGGATGTCGGCCTTCGGGAAGGCCTTCTCGATCACGCGCAACAGGGCGTCACCCGAGCCGAGCACGGTCACCATCGGGTGCGTGGCCGGAACGGTGAAGTGGGCTCGCGCCTGCCCCGGCGCGGGGATGTGGGCTGTCGGTGTCTGAGTCATGGGCCGGCACTGTGGCCTGCGCATACCTCCCGCTGAGGGGCCGCGCCGATCGACGACCTCCGGAGTACCAAGCGTACGTCTCCGCCGCGGCTTCCCCGAGAGGTTTTACCGCCCGATCGCGCCGCCTACACCGAGTGCCGGAAGCCGATCGTGGGTACGGCCCTGCGCCGGGCCGCCGGGGTGCCGCCCGGCGGGACGAGATCGTCCAGGAAGCCGTACCGGCCGCGCAGCTCCTGCGGGGCGTCCCGCCACCAGTGGGCCACCTCCGGCCAGCCGGGCGCGGACAGGGAGCCGCCGAACTCCTGCACCGACAGGGCCGCCGTCAGCCCGGCGAAGGCCAGCCGGTCCGCGAGCGGCCAGCCGGCCAGGGTGCCGGTCACGAAGCCCGCCACGTAGACGTCGCCCGCGCCCGTCGGGTCCAGCTCGTCCACCGTGATCCCGGGGACGTGCGCGGTCTCCCCGGTGCGGCCGTCCACCGCGTACGAGCCCTCCGCGCCCATCGTCACCACCGCGATCGGCACCTTCTCCGCCAGCGCCCGGGCCGCGGCTCTCGGGCAGTCGGTCCGGGTGTAGCGCATCGCCTCGCCCGCGTTCGGCAGGAAGGCCTCGCAGTGCTCCAGGTCGGCCAGGGCTCCCAGGTCCCACCGGCCGCTCTCGTCCCATCCCACGTCCGCGAAGATCCGCGAGCCGCGCCGGGCGGCCTCGCCGATCCACTCCTCGCCGCGGCCGGGTCCCAGCGCGGCCACGGCCGCGCGGGCCCGTGGCGGGCACTGCGGGAAGGGCCCGGGGCCCGCCGGCGGAGGGGCCTCGTGGCCGTGCGAGACCATCGTGCGCTCGCCCTCGTAGGCCATCGAGACGGTGACGGGGCTGTGCCAGCCGGGGATGGTGTGCGACATGGACAGGTCGATGCCCTCGCCCTGTTCGAGGGCGTCCCAGCAGTACTCGCCGTAGTGGTCGTCCCCGAAGGCGGCGGCCAGCGAGGTGCGCAGGCCGAGCCGGGCCAGGGCGGTGGCCATGTTGGCGACGCCGCCGGGGCTGGAGCCCATGCCGCGCGCCCAGGACTCCGTACCGCGTACCGGGGCCGAGTCGAGGCCCGTGAAGATGATGTCGAGGAAGACCGTTCCGGTCAGGAAGACGTCACAGCCGGGTTCCTGGGGGTCACGCAGCGGACCGAGCGGGTCCACTGCTGCTGCGCGGATTTCGTAGTCCCGACCGGTCACGGCGATCTCCCCGTTGTTTCTCGAAGGCCCGTTCCTGCATGACGTTTTCCCGTGGAAAGCTGCCAGCCCTGCCCGCCCCGGGCGGGACCAAAACCCAGTGTGGCGCAGATCACTCTCGGAAGGCCCTTCGTCACTCGGACCGCTCGGGCCGCTCGGGCCGCCCGGCGAAACGGCCCCGGCCCGGTCGCGGCCGGGACCGGGCGGGGACCGGGCCCGCCCGTCAGCCCCGCTTGGGCAGGGGCACCCGCACCAGGTCCGCGGCCACCGTGAGCTCGCCCTCGAAGCCGGCCGCGCGGGCCTGGCGCTCGAACTCGGCCGGGTCGGTGTAGCGCTGCGAGAAGTGCGTCAGCACGAGGTGGCGTACGCCCGCGTCCCGCGCCACCCGCGCCGCCTGGCCGGCGGTCAGGTGCCCGTGGTCGGTGGCCAGCCGTTCGTCCTCGTCGAGGAAGGTCGACTCGATGACCAGCATGTCGCAGCCCTCGGCCAGCGCGTCCACGCCCGGGCAGAGCCGGGTGTCCATGACGAACGCGAACCGCTGCCCGGGCCGGGGCTCGCTGACCTCCTCCAGGGTGACCGTCCCGAGCCGTCCCTCGCGCTGGATCCGGCCCACGTCCGGCCCCTTGATCCCGTGCCGGGCGAGCAGCTCGGGGACCATGCGGCGGCCGTCGGGCTCGGTGATCCGGTAGCCGAAGGACTCGACCGGGTGCGAGAGCAGACGGGCCTCCAGCGTGTACGAGGACCCCTGCGCCAGCATGCCGTCCCCGGCCACCGGCTCCTCGCGGAGCGGGACGGTCTCGCGGTAGGCCGTGGCGTAGCGCAGCCGGTCGAAGAACTTCTGTCCCGAGGCCGGGTAGTGCGCGGTGACGGGGTGCGGGACCTGGTCGAGGTTGATCCGCTGGATCACCCCGGCGAGGCCGAGGCTGTGGTCACCGTGGAAGTGGGTGATGCAGATCCGGTTGATGTCGTGCGCGGCCACCCCGGCGCGCAGCATCTGGCGCTGGGTGCCCTCGCCCGGGTCGAAGAGGATGCCCTCGCCGTCCCAGCGCAGCAGGTAGCCGTTGTGGTTGCGGTGGCGGGTGGGCACCTGGCTGGCCGTGCCCAGCACCACGAACTCTCGTACGGACACGTGCTATCCGGGGGGCCACTGGAGGCCGCGGCCGCCGAGGACGTGCGCGTGGGCGTGGAAGACGGTCTGCCCGGCGCCGGAGCCGGTGTTGAACACGACCCGGTAGCCGTGTTCGACGATCTTCTCGTCGAGGGCGACCTGGCCGGCCTCGCGCAGTATGTCGGCGGCGACACCCGGCTCGGCCTCCACGAGGGAGGCCGCGTCGGCGTAGTGCACCTTGGGGATGACGAGCACGTGCGTGGGCGCCTGCGGGTTGATGTCCCGGAAGGCGACCGTGGTCTCGGTCTCCCGTACCACGGTCGCGGGGATCTGCCCCGCGACGATCTTGCAGAACAGGCAGTCGGCCTGCGGTTCCCCGGCCATTGCTTCGCCTCCCGTGACGGTGATCGGTCCGGGCATCGTATCCAGCCGGACGCCCGCCGCGGGCACGGTCGCGTCAGGACCAGCGGCCCGTGCGGGCCAGCAGCACCGCCGTGGCCGCCGTCCCGGCCGTGGAGGTCCGCAGGACGGAACGGCCCAGGCGGTAGGGGTGGGCCCCCGCGGCGGCGAAGACGGCCAGTTCCTCCGGGGAGACGCCGCCCTCCGGGCCGACCACCAGCACGACGGAACCGGACTTGGGGAGCTCGGCCGTGGCCAGCGCCCCGGAGGGGGTGTCGCGGTCCTCGTGGAGCACCATCGCCAGGTCGGCGCCGGCCAGCAGCGCCGCCACCTGCTTGGTGGACATGGCCTCGGCCACCTCCGGGAAGCGCACCCGGCGGGACTGCTTGCCCGCCTCCCGGGCCGTGGCCCGCCACTTGGCCAGGGACTTGGCGCCGCGGTCGCCGCGCCACTGCGTGATGCAGCGGGAGGCCTGCCAGGGCACGATCGCGTCCACGCCGGTCTCGGTCATCGTCTCGACGGCCAGCTCGCCGCGGTCCCCCTTGGGCAGGGCCTGGACCACCGTGATCCGGACCTCCGGCTCCGGCTCCTCCGCGACGCTGTGCAGGTCCATGACGACCAGCCGGTCCTTGCCCTCGGCGGCCTTGACCACGCCCTCCGCCCAGTGGCCCCGCCCGTCCGTGAGGACCACGTCCTCGCCCGGGTTCAGCCGTTTCACGGACACCGCGTGCCGGCCTTCCGGCCCGTCCAGGACGAACTCCGGCCCCGCGGGGACCTCTTCCACCACGAACACCGGGGCGGTCATGACGCACTCCTCATCTGCATTGCCTTCAACGTGCTCTGTGCCTGGGCCAGTTCGGCCGCCAGCACCTCCACCAGCTCCCCCGCCGGCAGCGGTCGTGCCAGCCGGTGCCCCTGGCCCGCCCACAGGGCCATGCCCTGCGGGTCCCCGGCCGCGGCCGCGGCCTTGCGCAGCCCCGAGGTGAGGTGGTGGACCTGTGGGTACGCGGCCGGGGCGTACGGCCCGTGCTCGCGCATGAAGCGGTTCACCAGCCCCCGCGCCGGCCGCCCGGAGAAGGCCCGGGTCAGCTCGGTGCGGACGAACAGCGGGTCCGTCAGGGCCTTCTTGTGCACCGGGTCCGCCCCCGATTCCGGGCAGGCCAGGAAGGCCGTCCCGAGCTGCGCCGACTCCGCGCCCGCCGCCAGCAGGGCCGCGATCTGCGCGCCCCGCATGACCCCGCCCGCCGCGATGATCGGGAGCGCCACGGCCTCCCGTACCTGCGCCACCAGCGCGAGGAGGCCCACGGCCGCGGTGCCGTCGATCTGCGGGTCGTCCCGGTGGGTGCCCTGGTGGCCGCCGGCCTCGGTGCCCTGGACGCAGACCGCGTCCGCACCGGCGTGCTGGGCGCTGCGGGCCTCCTCGGCGGAGGTCACCGTGACGACGGTGTACGTACCGGCCTTGCGCAGGGCAGCGAGGGCCGCGAAGGCGGGACAGCCGAAGGTGAACGAGACCACCGGGACCGGGTCTTCGAGGAGGATGGCGAGCTTGGCGTCGTAGCCGTCGTCGCTGGTGCCGATGATGTCCTCCTCGGCGAGCGAGATCTCGTACCAGCTCGCCTCACCGGCCAGCTGCCCGCGGTAGGCCTCCACGGCGGCCGGATCGACGTAACCGGTCTGCGGCATGAAGAGGTTGACGCCGAAGCGGCGCCGGGTCAGCGCGCGCACCTGCTTGATCTCCTGGTACATCCCGTCGGCGGTCTTGTAGCCGCCGGCCAGGAAGCCCAGCCCGCCCGCCTCGCTCACGGCGGCGGCGAGCACGGGACAGGAGGCGCCGCCCGCCATGGGAGCCTGCACGATCGGATACGGGGAGAGACCGTTCGGTGCCGAGGACATGGACTGCATCGTGCCACGTCCGGCGCATGGGGCCGAATCACGGCATTCGCCTGGCATAGTCCGCTTCCCGGCCGTTCTCCGGCCGTCGCCGGGCCCCTGTGACGAGCCCGGCCGGGGAATCCCCAGGCCGGGCTCGTGACGGTGGACCGCGGTCGGTCAGCGACCGTTGAACGCGTCCTTCAGCCGGCTGAACAGACCCTGCTGACCCGGCGCGAACTGACCCATCGGCCGCTCCTCGCCGCGCAGCTTCGCCAGCTGGCGGAGCAGGTCCTCCTGCTGGGCGTCCAGCTTGCCCGGGGTGGTGACCTCGACGTGCACGATCAGGTCGCCGCGTCCGCCGCCGCGCAGGTGGGTGACGCCGCGCCCGTGCAGCGGGATCGCCTGGCCGGACCCGGTGCCGGGCCGGATGTCGATCTCCTCCAGCCCGTCCAGCGTCTCCAGCGGGCACTTGGTGCCCAGCGCGGCCGCCGTCATCGGGATGGTGACCGTGCAGTGCAGGTCGTCCCCGCGCCGCTGGAAGGTCGGGTGCGCCAGCTCGTGGATCTCCACGTACAGGTCGCCGGCGGGGCCGCCGCCGGGGCCGACCTCGCCCTCGCCCGCGAGCTGGATCCGGGTGCCGTTCTCGACGCCCGCCGGGATCTTGACCGTGAGGCTGCGGCGGGAGCGGACCCGGCCGTCGCCCGCGCACTCGTGGCACGGGGTCGGGACCACGGTGCCGAAGCCCTGGCACTGCGGGCAGGGGCGCGAGGTCATGACCTGACCCAGGAAGGACCGGGTGACCTGCGAGACCTCACCGCGGCCGCGGCACATGTCGCAGGTCTGCGCCGAGGTGCCGGGAGCGGCGCCCTCACCGGAGCAGGTGTTGCAGACGACGGCCGTGTCGACCTGGATGTCCTTGGTCGTCCCGAAGGCCGCCTCGTCCAGCTCCAGGTCGAGGCGGATCATCGCGTCCTGGCCGCGCCGGGTCCGCGAGCGCGGGCCGCGCTGCGAGGCCTGGCCGAAGAAGGCGTCCATGATGTCGGAGAAGTTGCCGAAGCCGCCCGCTCCGAAGCCGCCCGCGCCGCCGCCACCGCCCGAGGAGGACAGCGGGTCGCCGCCGAGGTCGTAGACCTGCTTCTTCTGCGGGTCCGACAGCACCTCGTAGGCCGCGTTGATCTCCTTGAAGCGCTCCTGCGTCTTCGGGTCCGGATTCACATCCGGGTGGAGTTCACGCGCGAGGCGCCGGAAGGCCTTCTTGATCTCGTCCTGCGATGCGTCGCGGCGCACGCCGAGAACGGCGTAGTAGTCCGTGGCCACTTACGACTCCGCCAGGATCTGTCCGACGTAACGTGCCACTGCGCGTACCGCTCCCATCGTTCCGGGGTAGTCCATGCGGGTCGGTCCGACCACGCCGAGTTTGGCGACTGTTTCGCCGCCCGAACCGTAACCGACCGAGACGACCGACGTGGAGTTCAGTCCCTCGTAGGCGTTCTCGTGCCCGATCCGTACGGCCATTCCCGACTCGTTGGCCTCGCCCAGCAGCTTGAGGAGCACGACCTGCTCCTCGAGTGCTTCGAGCACCGGCCTGATCGTCAGGGGAAAATCGTGTCCGAAGCGGGTGAGATTGGCGGTACCGCCGATCATCAGCCGCTCCTCGGCTTCCTCGACCAGGGTTTCGAGGAGTGTCGCGAGCACGGTGGAGACCGTGCCGCGGTCCTCGGCCTCGAAGGATTCGGGGAGGTCCTGGACGAGCGGGGGCACATCGGTGAAGCGGCGCCCGACGACCCGGCTGTTGAGCCGGGCCCGCAGGTCCGCCAGCGAGGTCTCCCCGAAGGGGCTCGGGCAGTCGATGAGCCGCTGCTCGACCCGCCCGGTGTCCGTGATCAGTACGAGCATCAGGCGTGCGGGAGCGAGCGAGAGCAGCTCCACGTGCCGGACGGTCGAGCGGGTCAGGCTCGGGTACTGGACGACGGCGACCTGCCGGGTGAGCTGCGCGAGCAGCCGCACCGTGCGGCCGACCACGTCGTCGAGGTCGACGGCGCCGTCGAGGAAGTTCTGGATGGCCCGGCGCTCGGGCGACGAGAGCGGCTTGACCCCCGCGAGCTTGTCGACGAAGAGCCGGTAGCCCTTGTCGGTGGGGATCCGGCCGGCGCTGGTGTGGGGCTGGGCGATGTAGCCCTCCTCCTCCAGCACGGCCATGTCGTTGCGCACGGTGGCGGGCGAGACGCCGAGCCGGTGCCGCTCCGTGAGCGCCTTGGAGCCGACCGGCTCCTCCGTCCCGACGTAGTCCTGGACGATGGCGCGCAGCACTTCGAGTCTGCGTTCGCTGAGCATCGCGCACACCTCCAGCTGTGGTCCGTTGCCGTGTTCTGCCGTGTTCGTTGGCACTCTGATCGTTCGAGTGCCAGAGAGCCCCCGCTCAGTGTACGGCCGGGCGGTAAGCCCCTGGCAAGGGAGGCCCGCCAGGGTAGCGTCGCGGTATGGACGTGCGTTGGGAAGAGTCCGGCTGGGAACGGCTGACCGGACGGGCCGGCCGGCGGCGGCTGCCGGTGTGGGACTGCACCGTGGGGCTGGTGGTGGGCGAGGATTCGGTGCTCCTGATCGACCCCGGGTCGTGCCTGCGCGAGGGGTCCGAGGTGCGGGCCGAGGCGGAGCGGCTGACGGGCCGGAGCGTGACCCATATCGCATTCACGCACGGTCATTTCGATCATGTCCTGGGCGCGGCCGCCTTCGCCGGGGCCGAGGTGTTCGGGGCGGTCGGGCTGGCCGCACTGCTGTCGACGGGACGCGAGGAGCTGCGCGGGGACGCGGTACGGCACGGGCTCGCGGAGGCGGAGGCGGCGCAGGCGGTGGACCTGCTGGTGCCGCCCCGGCATTCGGTGTCGGGCGAGTGGACGCTGGAACTGGGCGGCGTGCAGGTGCTGCTGGCGAATGTGGGGCCCGGGCACACCGGGCACGACCTGGCCGTCTTCGTGCCGGGCGAGCGCGAGGTGGTCTTCTGCGGGGACCTCGTCGAGGAGTCGGGCGAGCCCATGGCGGGCCCGGACGCCACTCCCGGGCAGTGGCCCGCGGCCCTGGACCGGCTGCTGTCGCTGGGCGGGGAAGACGCACTGTACGTACCGGGTCACGGAGCGGTGGTCGGGGCGGACTTCGTCCGTGCCCAACGCGCCACACTGGCGGCCCGTTTCGGCGTGTCGGAGGCGTGACGCGCGCGGCTCTCCTACTGTCGGCCGGATGCGCGAGTACTCCCCCGACCTGACCCCGCAGTGGAAGCGACCCAAGGCCGTGCCGGAGGTGGCGGCGGACCCCGACCTGGTGGTCGAGGTGGCCGGTACGGACTTCTGCGGCGCGGTGGTGGCCTGCGAGGCGGGCACGGTGACCCTGGAGGACCGCTTCGGCAAGCGGCGGGTGTTCCCGATGGAACCGCGCGGGTTCCTGCTGGACGGCGAGGTGGTCACCCTGATCCGCCCCGCGCGCCGGCCCGCCGGGCCGCTCCGGACGGCCTCGGGCTCGCTGGCCGTGCCCGGGGCGCGGGCGCGGGTGGCGCGGGCGGGCCGGATCTACGTCGAGGGCCGGCACGACGCGGAGCTGGTGGAGCGGGTCTGGGGCGACGACCTGCGGATCGAGGGCGTGGTGGTGGAGTACCTGGAGGGCATCGACGACCTCCCGGCCGTCGTCGCCGACTTCGCCCCGGCCGCGGACGCCCGCCTCGGAGTCCTGGTGGACCACCTCGTCCCGGGCTCGAAGGAGTCCCGCATCGCGGCGTCGGTGACCTCCCCGGACGTCCTGATCGTGGGCCACCCGTACGTGGACGTCTGGCAGGCGGTGAAGCCGTCCGCGCTGGGCATCCCCGCGTGGCCGGTGATCCCGCCCGGCCAGGACTGGAAGACGGGCGTCTGCCGGGCCCTGGGCTGGCCGGAGAACACGGGCGCCGCCTGGCAGCACATCCTGTCCCGGGTGACGTCCTACAAGGACCTGGAGCCGACGCTCCTGGGCTCGGTGGAACACCTCATCGACCACGTCACGGCCCCGTAGACCCGCCCGGGCGACCTTTCAGCCCCGCCGGCTCCCTCCCAGCCCCGCCGGCGCTTGAGGCGACCTTTCAGCCCCGCCGGCTCCCTCCCAGCCCCGCCGGCGCTTGAGGCGACCTTTCAGCCCCGCCGGCGATTGAGGCGCGGGGGTCCGGGGGCAGCGCCCCCGGCAACGGCGCCGCAGGCTGGTCAGTCCACCAGGTCCCGAACCACCGCATCGGCCAGCAGCCGCCCCCGCAGGGTCAGCACGGCCCGCCCCGCCTCGTACGGGCCCGCGTCCAGCAGCCCGTCCGCCAGGGCCTTGCGGGAGGCGGCGAGCCCGGCCGGGGCCAGCAGGGTCAGCGGGACCCCGTCCACCAGCCGCAGCTCCAGCAGGATCCGCTCCACCCGCCGGTCCTCCTCGGAGAGGAGCTCGCGCCCCGCGCCCGGGGAGCGGCCCTCCGCCAGCGCCGCGGCGTACGCGCCCGGGTGCTTGACGTTCCACCACCGCACCCCGCCCACGTGCGAGTGCGCGCCCGGCCCCGCGCCCCACCAGTCGGCGCCGCGCCAGTACAGCTCGTTGTGCAGGCAGCGCCCGGCCTCGGAGGTGGCCCAGTTCGAGACCTCGTACCAGGAGTACCCGGCCTCGGCCATGACCGAGTCCGCGATCAGGTACCGGTCGGCGTGGACGTCGTCGTCCGTCATCGGGACCTCGCCGCGGCGGATCCGGCGCGCCAGCTGCGTGCCCTCCTCGACGATCAGCGCGTAGGCGCTGATGTGGTCCGGCCCGGCGCCCAGCGCCGCCGCGAGGGTCGCCCGCCAGTCCTCGTCCGACTCCCCGGGCGTGCCGTAGATCAGGTCGAGGTTGACGTGCTCGAAGCCCGCCGCCCGCGCCTCCGCGACGCACGCCTCGGGGCGCCCCGGCGTGTGGGTGCGGTCGAGCACCTTCAGGACGTGCTGCTTGGCGCTCTGCATGCCGAAGGAGACCCGGTTGAAGCCCCCGGCGCGCAGCTCGGCCAGGTACTCCGGGTTCACGGACTCCGGGTTGGCCTCGGTGGTGATCTCGGCGTCCTCGGCCAGGCCGAATTCGTCCCGGATCGCCGCGAGCATCCGTACGAGGTCCCCGGCGGGCAGCAGCGTGGGCGTGCCGCCGCCGACGAAGACGGTCCGGACCTGCCGCGGGTCGTCCCCGAGCACCTTCCGCGCCAGCCTGACCTCGTCGATCAGGGTGTCGGCGTAGTTCTCCCGGGAGGCGAGCACGCCGCCGGTGCCCCGCAGCTCGGTGGCCGTGTAGGTGTTGAAGTCGCAGTAGCCGCAGCGCGTGGCGCAGTACGGGACGTGCAGGTAGAACCCGAGCGGCCGCTCCCCCGCGCCCACCAGGGCATGCGACGGCAGCGCGCCGTCTTCGGGCATGGGTTCACCATCGGGGAGTGCGGAAGGCATACCCCCATCATCCCGCACGAGAACGGCCCCGCCGCCGTCACGTCCAGCCCCGCCGTCGTCACGTCCGGCCCCGCCGGCGTTTGAGGCGCGGGGTCCGGGGCGGAGCCCCGGGAGCCGGCTCGCGGCCGACACCCGGGGCCGCCCGGGAACGGCGGGGTCCGCGGGGCGGTCCGCCGCCCCGCCCCGCCGGGCCCGCGGCAGGCGCTACGCCTCGCGCGACCCCTCGTACATCTCCTCGATCAGGTGCTTGAACTCACGCTCGACCACCGGTCGCTTCAGCTTCAGGCTGGGCGTGAGGTCGCCGTGCTCGACGTCGAGGTCGCGCGGCAGGAGCCGGAACTTCTTGATCGTCTGCCAGCGCTGCAGGCCCTCGTTCAGGGTCTGTACGTACGTCTCGATCAGGCGGTTGGTCTCCGGAGCCGCCAGGACCTCTCCGTACGCCTTGCCCTCCAGCCCGTTCTCGGCCGCCCAGGTCAGGATCGAGGGCTCGTCGAGGGCGATCAGCGCCGAGCAGAAGTTGCGGTCGGCGCCGTGCACGACGATCGTCGACACGTACGGGCAGATCGCCTTGAACTGTCCCTCGATCTCCGCCGGGGCGACGTACTTGCCGCCCGAGGTCTTGATCAGGTCCTTCTTGCGGTCGGTGATGCGCAGGTAGCCGTCGGCCGACAGCTCGCCGATGTCGCCCGTGTGCAGCCAGCCGTCGGACTCCAGGACCTCGGCGGTCTTGTCCGGCTGCCGGTGGTAGCCCTGCATGATGCCGGGGCCGCGCAGCAGGACCTCGCCGTCGTCGGCGATGCGGACCTCGGTGCCGGGGAGCGGCTTGCCGACCGTGCCGGTGCGGTAGGCCTCGCCCGGGTTGACGAAGGAGGCCGCGCTGGACTCGGTCAGGCCGTAGCCCTCCAGGATGTGGACGCCCGCGCCGGAGAAGAAGAAGCCGATCTCGGGGGCCAGGGCGGAGGCGCCGGAGACGGCGGCGCGCAGCTTCCCGCCGAAGGCCTCGCGGAGCTTGGAGTAGACGAGCGCGTCGGCGATCTTGTGCTTGGTGGTGAGGCCGAAGGGGGCGGTCGCCTGGCCGGTGCGGCGGAAGTTGTCCTGCGTGACCTTCGCGTACTCGCGGGCGACGCCGACCGACCACTTGAAGATCTTGTACTTGGCTCCGCCGGCGGCGCGGGCCTTGGCGGCCACACCGTTGTAGACCTTCTCGAAGATGCGCGGGACGGCGGCCATGTACGTCGGCTGCACGATCGGCAGGTTCTCGATGATCTTGTCGATCCGGCCGTCGACGGCGGTCACGTGCCCGGCCTCGATCTGCCCGGAGGTCAGCACCTTGCCGAAGACGTGGGCCAGCGGCAGCCACAGGTACTGGACGTCCTCCTTGCCGATCAGCCCGGTGGCGACCATGGCCTTGGCCATGTACGACCAGTTGTCGTGCGGCAGCCGGACGCCCTTGGGGCGGCCGGTGGTGCCGGAGGTGTAGATGAGGGTGGCGAGCTGGTCGGAGGTGATGGCCGCGACGCGCTCGTTGACCGCCTCGGGGTGCTTGGCGAGGTACTCCTTGCCGCGCGACTCCAGCTCGGCGAGGGAGAGGACCCAGCCCTCGGGGTCGCCCTCGGCGGCGATCGCGTCGTCGGCGTCCAGGACCACGACGTGGGCGAGCCTGGGCAGCTCGGCGCGGCGCTCGCGCGCCTTCGCCAGCTGCTTGGCGTCTTCGGCGATGAGCACCCGGCTCTCGGAGTCCGAGAGGATGAACGCCGACTCGTCAGCGTTGGTGCTGGGGTAGATCGTGGTGACCGCGCCGCCCGCGCACATCACGCCGAGGTCGGAGAGGATCCAGTCGACCCGGGTGTTGGAGGCGAGCGCGACGCGCTCCTCCGTTTCCAGGCCGAGGGAGATCAGCCCGGCGGCGATGGCGAACACCCGCTCGGCCGCCTGGCCCCAGCTGAGTGATCTCCAGTCGTCGGCGCCGCCCTGGCCGCCGGCCGCCGGTACCGGGTACCGGTAGGCCTCGTCGTTCGGCGTCGCTGCGACGCGCTCAAGGAAGAGCACCGCCACGGTGGGCGGGCGGTTCTCGAGATAGGTCTGTGTGTCGCTCACGACATCCTCCGGACCGATCCACGCGGTAGTGCGTGGGCGTGGGGCGCTGGGGAGCGCTGGGGACTGGCGGGGTTTGCAGCCGGTGGCTTTTTAAACTGGCGAGTAACCGTCGAGCAGTGATCAGACTAGAGCGCGACCGGCGCGCGCGTAAGGGCCCGCGAGCGGCCGCTTCATAACGAAAGAGGCCCCCGCACCTGAGTGCGGGGGCCTGTCTGCGTCGGGTGACGGCGGGGCTGCTACTTCTTCTTGCCGCCGGACTCGTCACTGGAGAGGACGGCGATGAAGGCCTCCTGCGGGACCTCCACGGAGCCGACCATCTTCATCCGCTTCTTGCCTTCCTTCTGCTTCTCCAGCAGCTTCCGCTTACGGGAGATGTCACCGCCGTAGCACTTGGCGAGGACGTCCTTGCGGATGGCGCGGATGGTCTCGCGGGCGATGACGCGGGAGCCGATCGCGGCCTGGATCGGCACCTCGAAGGCCTGCCGCGGGATGAGCTCGCGCAGCTTGGCGACGAGGCGCACGCCGTAGGCGTAGGCGGCGTCCTTGTGCGTGACGGCTGAGAAGGCGTCGACCTTGTCGCCGTGCAGCAGGATGTCGACCTTGACCAGGCTGCCGGACTGCTCGCCCGTGGGTTCGTAGTCCAGGGAGGCGTAGCCGCGGGTCTTGGACTTCAGCTGGTCGAAGAAGTCGAAGACGATCTCGGCGAGGGGGAGGGTGTAGCGGATCTCGACCCGGTCCTCGGAGAGGTAGTCCATGCCGAGGAGGGTGCCGCGGCGCTGCTGGCACAGCTCCATGATCGCGCCGATGAACTCGGTGGGCGCGAGCACGGTGGCCTTGACGACCGGCTCGAACACGTCCGAGATCTTGCCCTCGGGGAACTCGCTCGGGTTGGTGACGGTGACTTCCTTGCCGTCCTCCATGACCACCCGGTAGACCACGTTGGGCGCGGTGGCGATCAGGTCGAGGCCGAACTCGCGCTCCAGGCGCTCACGGACCACGTCCAGGTGGAGCAGGCCGAGGAAGCCGACGCGGAAGCCGAAGCCGAGCGCCGCCGAGGTCTCCGGCTCGTAGACGAGCGCGGCGTCGTTGAGCTGCAGCTTGTCCAGGGCCTCGCGCAGGTCGGGGTAGTCCGAGCCGTCGAGCGGGTAGAGGCCCGAGAAGACCATAGGCCGCGGGTCCTTGTAGCCGCCGAGGGCCTCGGTGGCGCCGTTGTGCAGGCTGGTGATGGTGTCACCGACCTTGGACTGGCGGACGTCCTTCACGCCGGTGATGATGTAGCCCACCTCACCGACGCCGATGCCGTCGGACGGGGTCATCTCCGGGGAGGAGACACCGATCTCCAGCAGCTCGTGGGTGGCGCCGGTGGACATCATCCGGATGCGCTCGCGCTTGTTCAGCTGGCCGTCGACCACACGGACGTACGTGACGACGCCACGGTACGAGTCGTAGACGGAGTCGAAGATCATGGCGCGGGCCGGGGCGTCCTTGACGCCGACCGGGGCCGGGACCGTGGCGACGACCTTGTCGAGCAGCGCCTCGACGCCGAGACCGGTCTTCGCCGAGACGCGCAGCACGTCCTCGGGCTGGCAGCCGATGAGGTTCGCCAGCTCCTCGGCGAACTTCTCCGGCTGGGCGGCCGGCAGGTCGATCTTGTTCAGGACGGGGACGATCGCGAGGTCGTTCTCCATCGCCAGGTACAGGTTGGCGAGGGTCTGCGCCTCGATGCCCTGGGCGGCGTCCACCAGGAGGACGGTGCCCTCGCACGCGGCGAGGGAGCGCGAGACCTCGTAGGTGAAGTCGACGTGCCCGGGGGTGTCGATCATGTTGAGGATGTGGGTGTTGCCCTGGCCCTCGCCCGTGGTGGGTGCCCAGGGCAGCCGGACCGCCTGGGACTTGATCGTGATGCCGCGCTCACGCTCGATGTCCATGCGGTCGAGGTACTGGGCGCGCATCTGCCGCTGGTCGACCACACCGGTGATCTGGAGCATCCGGTCGGCAAGGGTCGACTTGCCGTGGTCGATGTGCGCGATGATGCAGAAGTTGCGGATCAGCGCCGAGTCGGTACGGCTCGGCTCGGGCACGTGGCTGGGGATCGCGGGCACGCAGTGTCCTGATTCTCGGTCGCAGTCGGAAGCGTTTGCGGAGCGTCGGTCGGAGCGAAAGTCCGGCTCCCGTCGCTGTCGGCGGCGCGATGTCGGATCTATACGCAGACTCCCATGGTCCCATGGACGGGGCAGTGCGCTCGGTTTGGGCCGCCCGCAGCGTGCCTGGTAGCCTGGGCAGCTGTGTCTCGTATGCCCTCTCAGCTGTCGGGACACAATCCGAAGATCAAACTCTGAACCTGAAAAGGCTCTTTCGTGGCGAACATCAAGTCCCAGATCAAGCGGAACAAGACGAACGAGAAGGCGCGCCTGCGCAACAAGGCCGTCAAGTCCTCGCTCAAGACCGCGATCCGCAAGGCCCGCGAGGCCGTCGTCGCCGGTGACGTCGAGAAGGCCACCGTGGCTTCTCGCGCTGCCGCGCGTGCGCTCGACAAGGCTGTCTCGAAGGGTGTCATCCACAAGAACGCCGCCGCCAACAAGAAGTCGGCGCTGGCCACCAAGGTTGCCTCCCTGCAGGGCTGAGCTCCCTGATGTGATCGCCGGAAGGGACCCAGTGGGCCCTCTCTCCCGCTCCTGACCGGCACCCCGCTCCGCACACGAAGCGTTCGCCACGCGGGTGCGGCGCAACCAGAAGTAACCGAAGGCCCCGGCCGCCGCCCTTCCCCAGGGCGGCGGCCGGGGCCTTCGTGCTGCCCGGCGCGCTGGCCGGCGCTGCCGCGGGCGCTCGGTCGCAGAGGTGCCGAGGCGGCGCACGCGGTGCGGACGAGGATCCCGCGGGCCGGGGTGCGCACCGCGCTCCAGGCCGCCTCGGCGGTCAGCGCGTCGGTCCACAGGACGGCGCGCGGCCGGGAACGTCCGGGGCGCCGAGGATCTTGACGCTCCTACCGGCGCTGGGGGCGGGCCGCGCGGGCCACCGCGACGACGGCCTTCTCCAGGGCGTACTCGGGATCGTCGCCGCCGCCCTTGACCCCGGCGTCGGCGGCGGCCACGGCGCGCAGGGCGTCCGAGACCCCGTCCGCCGACCAGCCGCGCATCTGCTGGCGGACCCGGTCGATCTTCCACGGCGGCATGCCGAGGTCCCGGGCGAGGTCGCCGGGGCGGGCTCCGCGCGGGGCGGAGGCGAGCTTGCCGATCGCACGGACCGCCTGGGCGAGGGCACTGGTGATCAGGACCGGCGCCACCCCGGTGGACAGGGACCAGCGCAGGGCCTCCAGGGCCTCGGCCGCACGCCCCTCGACCGCCCGGTCGGCGACCGTGAAGCTGGAGGCCTCGGCCCGGCCGGTGTAGTAGCGGGCGACGACGGCCTCGTCGATGGTGCCCTCGACGTCGGCGCACAGCTGCGCGGCGGCGCTCGCCAGCTCCCGCAGGTCGCTGCCGATCGCGTCCACCAGGTTCTGGCAGGCCTCCGGGGTCGCCGACCGGCCGAGCGTGCGGAATTCGCCCCGCACGAACGACAGCCGGTCAGCGGCCTTCGTCATCTTCGGGCAGGCGATCTCCCGCGCGCCCGCCTTGCGGGCCGCGTCCAGCAGGCCCTTGCCCTTGACCCCGCCCGCGTGGAGGAGGACCAGGATGATCTCCTCGTAGGGCGCGGCGAGGTAGGCCTTGACCTCCTTGACCGAGTCGGCGGACAGGTCGTGGGCGTTGCGCACGACCAGCACCTTGCGCTCGGAGAAGAGCGAGGGGCTCGTCAGCTCGGCGAGCGTGCCGGGCTGGAGCTGCTCGGAGGCGAGGTCGCGGACGTCCGTGTCGGCGTCGGCGGCGCGTGCGGCCGCCACCACCTCGCGCACGGCGCGGTCGAGCAGCAGCTCCTCCTGCCCCACCGCGAGGGTGAGCGGGGCAAGCGGATCGTCGGTGGAGTTCTTCCTGGTGGCCATCGGCTCCAGCATCCCACGCCGCACCGACAGCCCTCCGCCCCGCGTGCCCGAGAATGGTCGCGTGAATGTGCGACATGTACTCGTCCTGCCCGACCGCGACGCCGCCGAGGAGGTGGCCCAGGAGGCCGTCGACCGCTTCGGCCTCCCGGAGGAGCCGCAGTTGGTGCGCGACGCGCTGGCCGGCGAGGACGACGCCGAGGACGCCCAGTGGCTGGTGGTCGTCGAGGACCCGCGCGAACGGCTCGACACCACCTCGCTGGACGACCTCGCCGCCGAGTACGAGGGCTGGCTGGAAGCCCCGTAGGGGACGTGCGCGTCAGGCCTTGCGCACGGCCTGGACGTCCAGCGTCACTTCCACGCTCGACCCGATGGCCGCGATCCCGTGCGCCAGCATCGACTGCCAGTTCAGGGTGAAGTCCTCGCGGTGCAGCTCGGTGGTGGCCCGGCAGGCCGCCCGGAGCTCGCCCTCCAGGCCCGTGCCCAGGCCCAGGTACTGGGTGTCCAGGGTCACGGACCGGCTCACCCCGTGGAGGGTCAGCGCCCCGGCGACGGTCCAGCCGCTGCCGCTGCGGTGGATGAAGCGCTCGCTGTAGAACTCCACCGTGGGATGGCGGACCGCGTCCAGGAAGTCCCCCGACCTCAGGTGGTCGTCGCGCAGCCGCAACCCGGTGTCGATGCTCGCCGCATCGATGATCACGTGCATGGAGGAGTCCTCCATGCGCTCGGCGATCCGTACCGCCCCGGCGAACGTGGTGAACCGGCCGCGGATCCGGGCCAGGCCGATGTGCTGGGCCGTGAACCCGATGGACGAGTGCGTCGGGTCGAGCTCCCAGTGGCCGGGCTGCGGCAGCAGCGGCGGCTCCACCGTGTCGAGGATGATCTCCGCGGTGCCGGGCTGCCCCGGGTCCCCCACGAGCGTCACCCCGTGGAAGGGCGCGTACCCCTCCGCGGTCACGGAGAGCCGGTACTCCCCTTCCGGGACAGCCACGGCGAAGCCGCCGTACGGGTCGGTCTCGCCGCTGACGATGCGGCGGCCGATCGGGTCGGTCACCTCGAACGCGGCCTGCCGGACCGGTCGGTGGACGGTGTCGAGGACCCGGCAGCTGAGCAGACGCGCCGTCGGCGGCAGCGTCAGTGTCGCGGATGTGGATGGGCTGGAACTCCCGGCCGTCTCCATCCCCCGTCGGCGACCGAACATGACTGATGCACCCCCGTGCTGTGTGGACTTGGACCGTTCTGGCGAAGACGCATTCGATCATGCTGTCGGGTTGTGGGCAAACAGAGTGGTCGCGCCCGGTATGGCCGCGCCGATTCCGCCGCCGGTTGGCCGGAAATGACCGTAGCCCAACTCCACTTCCGGCGACGGCGATCGAGCCGTCGGTGTCGGTGCGCAGCACGGTCGCACCCAACTCCCGCAACCGGGCGAGCGTACGCGGCGCGGGGTGTCCGTAGCGGTTGCCCGCACCGACGGGAACGAGCGCGAGCCGTGGCCGGATCCGGGCGTACAGCTCCGGGTCCTGGTGCGCGGAACCGTGATGGGCGACCTTGAGGACGTCCACCGGACCGAGGTCGGGATGGGCCCTCAAGAGGCCCTGCTGCGCGGGAGGTTCGAGGTCGCCGAGCAGGAGCAGGGTCAGCCCCGCGCCGCGCACCAGCAGGGCGACGCTCGCGTCGTTGGGCCCCTCGGGCGGCGGTCCGGCCGGCGGCGGCCAGAGCACCTGCCACTCGAACGCCCCGGCCCGGCGCCGCTCGCCCTGCACCGCCTTCACGATCGGCACACCGGCGGCCGCCGCGGTCCGCCGGACGAACTCGGCCTGCCCCGGCGGATCTTCGAGTGCGGTGGCCTGGATCACACCCACGGACCGGCCCCGCAGCACCCCGGACAGGCCTCCCACATGGTCGGCGTGAAAATGCGTCAGCAGGAGCAGCGGCACGCGGTGCACGCCCAGGGCGCGCAGACACTCGTCCACCGGTCCGGGCTCCGGGCCGGCGTCCACCACCAGGGCTTCCCCCGGGCCGACGGAGAGCACGGCGGCGTCTCCCTGCCCCACGGCGCACTGGACGTAGCTCCAGTCGGGCGGCGGCCAGCCGGAGAGCGTACGGGTGAGCTGCGGCGGCCGCAGTACGGCCAGGAGCAGCAGCACCGCCAGGGCGGAACAGAGCCACCCGCGCCCGCGGAACCGGGCACCGGCGATGACGGCGACGGCCAGGGTGGCGGCGGCCAGCAGGACGCCGCCGGTGAGCCCGCCCGGCCACGGCAGCTCCGCGCCCGGAAACCGGGCCCCGGCCCGGGCCACGCCCGCGATCCACCCCGCCGGCACCCCCGCGCACCGGGCGAGCAGCTCCGCGGCGGGCATCCACACCGGAGCCGCCGCGAGCGCGGCGAAGCCGAGCACCGTCGCGGGACCGGCCGCCAGCTCGGCCAGGAGGTTGCACGGCACCGCCACCAGGCTGACCCGGGCGGCGAGCACGGCCACCACGGGCGCGCACACCGCCTGTGCGGCCGCCGCGGCCCCCAGCGCCTCGGCGAGCCGCGGCCCCGCCCCACGGCGCCGCAGGGCGTCGCTCCAGCGGGGAGCGAGGGTGAGCAGCGCCCCGGTGGCCACCACGGAGAGCAGGAAGCCGGGGCTGCGGGCCAGCCACGGGTCGTACAGCACCAGCAGCAGCACGGCCGCGCCCAGGGCCGGGATCAACGACCTGCGCCGCCCGGTGGCGATGGCCAGCAGGGTGACCGCCCCGCAGGCAGCGGCCCGCAGCACGCTGGGCTCCGGCCGGCACACCACCACGAAGGCCAGGGTCAGGGCCGCCCCGCACAGGGCGGTCACCCGCAGCGAGAGGCCGAGCCGGGGTGCCAGCCCGCGCCGTTCGGCCCGCTGCGCCCGGGCCGGGGGCCCGATGAGCAGGAACAGCACCACGGTCAGGTTGGACCCGGAGACGGCCAGCAGGTGCAGCAGGTCGGTGGCCCGGAAGGCCTCGTGCAGATCGGGCGGCACCCTGGACGTGTCCCCGACGACCAGCCCCGGCAGCAGGGCCCTGGCATCCGGCGCGAGCCCCTCGGTGGCCTCGCGCAGCCCGGCTCGCAGCCGCCCCGCGATCCGCTGGACGGTGTCCGGGCCGCCGGTCACCCCGGGCGGGCTGTCACCGGCCGGGCGGAGCAGCGCCACGGCCCGCTCCCCGCCGCGCGCCGGGGCCAGCCGGGCGACCGCCGCCACCCGGGTGGAAGGCTGCAGCCGGGCCCATCCCGGATGCCCGGCCAGCACCCGCACCGGGGTCTCCACCCGGGTGCTCGCCCCGTCGGGCCCGGTCACCCGGGTCACCACCGCGTCCAGCACCACCACCGGCGGCCCGCTCACGCTCCGGGCGGCCTTCGGGTCGGAGCCGACCGTGAACTCCGCGAGGACGCGGGCGTGCTCATGGGCCAGCCCGGTCACCGGCCCGGCCCGGGCCTCGGCCCGCTGGAGTCCGGCCACCCCGGCGCCGGCGGCTCCGCACAGCAGGGCGGCCGCCGCGATCGGCGCGAGCCGCCACAGCGGCCCCGGACGCCGGCACGCACCCAGCATCAGCACGCCCGCGCAGACCATCGCCAGGCCCACCCCGAGGGCGGTCCGGTGGACGGGCATGTCCAGGGCGACGGCGGCCGCCGCCCAGGCGGCCGCGGCGGGCACCACGAGGCGGAGGTCCGGCGGGACCGGTCCCGCCGGGCGGTTCACGGCCGCACCAGCGTGCGCAGGTCGGCGAAGCGCCGCTCACCGATGCCGTCGACCTGGCGGAGCTCCTCCACGGAGCGGAAGCCGCCGCGGGCGGTACGGAAGTCGACGATGTGCTGCGCCAGTACCGGCCCGACCCCCGGCAGGCCGTCGAGCTGGGCGACCGTGGCCGAACCCAGACTCAGCGGGCCGGGACCAAGGCCTGAACCAGGACCGGAGCCGCCGCCCGCCCCGGCGGCCGGTGGCGGCTGTGCCGGGGCGCCGACGACCACCTGCTCGCCGTCCACCAGCACGCGGGCCCGGTTCAGCCCGGTCGTGTCGGTGCCGGGACGCACTCCACCGGCGGCGGCCAACGCGTCCTCCACCCGCGAACCGGCGGGCAGCCGCCGCACCCCGGGATCCCGGACCTTGCCGCTGACGTCGACGACGATCCGCGCGGCCCCGGCGGCCCCACCGGCTCCCACACCCGCGGCCGGAGCCCCCGCCGATGCGGTGGCCGCCGCCGGGACGGCTCCCGGAGCGAGCACCGCGGGCACGGTCACCGCCCGCGGCCGGGCCGACCAGTACTGCTGCCCGGCGAAGCCGACCGCGGCGAGCAGCACCACCCCGACGGCGGCCACCGCACGCGGCCGCACCTCGCAGCGCTCCTGCAGCCACAGCGGCAGCCGCTCCCGCACGGCCGGCCTCCACGCAGCCCCTGAGGGCAGCCCGGACGCCTCATCGGACGGTGCCCGGACATCCGGCCCGTCCGGGGCCTCGCGCGGCGTCTGGAGCGCCTGGAGCACTCGGGGCGGCGGGGCCGGGGCATGCGGCGGACTGCTGCCGCCCAGCAAGGCCTCGGCCCGTCGGCGCACCGCGCCCGGCTCCGGATGAGGAACCCGCCGGCCACGCCGCACCGTACGACGATGCCGGAGGCGGCCGTCGGAGCGTCGGCCGTCGGAAATACGGCTGTCGGAGCGACGGGGGCGGCCCGGGCCGGCCGTGGCGCCCGACGGATGCGAAGCACGCGTTCGAAGAGTCATGCCACGACCGTAGAGGCCGATCCCGCCCCCGGTTCGGATCACTCAATTCCGGTGGAAAAAAGCTCCGTTGTGGAAAACCGCGCCACCCGTTCCGGTGATCAGCGGGGCGAGACGACCGCCGCCAGCAGCCCAGGGCCGGTGTGCGCACCGATCACCGCGCCGACCTCGCTGACGTGCAGCTCGACCAGCCCGGGGATGCGCTCACGCAGCCGCTCGGCGAGCTTCTCCGCCCGCTCCGGAGCCGCCAGGTGGTGGACCGCCACGTCGACGTCGGCGGACCCGGCGCGCTCGACGGCCAGCTCTTCCAGGCGGGCGATGGCCTTGGACGACGTACGGACCTTCTCCAGCATCTCGATCCGCCCGCCGTCCAGCGTCAGCAGGGGCTTCACCGCCAGGGCCGACCCCAGGAGGGCCTGCGCGGCCCCGATCCGGCCGCCGCGGCGGAGGTAGTCGAGGGTGTCGACGTAGAAGTACGCGGCCATGTCCGCGGCACGCTTCTCGGCGGCCGCCACGGCCTCGTCCACGGACCCACCCGCCTCGGCCACCTCGGCCGCGGCGAGCGCGCAGAAGCCCAGAGCCATCGCGATCATGCCGGTGTCCACGACGCGCACCGGTACGGGTGCCGTCTTCGCGGCGAGCGCGGCGGCGTCGTAGGTGCCGGACAGCTCGGCGGACAGGTGCAGGCTGACGATGCCGGTCGCCCCGGCGTCCGCGGCCGCCCGGTAGGCCCGGACGAACTCCTCCGGGCTGGGGCGCGAGGTGGTGACCGAGCGGCGCTTCTGCAGGGCCAGGGCCAGGCTGCGCGCCGAGATCTCGGTGCCTTCCTCGAGCGCCTCGCCGCCGAGCACCACGGTGAGCGGGACGGCGGTGATTCCGTGCCGCGCCATGGCCGGTCGGGGCAGGTAGGCCGTGGAATCGGTGACGATGGCGACATGGCGGGACATGAGCCGGAGGTTACCGCCCGTGGGGGCATGACGGCAGCCTGGCCCCACGACGCGACCGTCGGCGGGTGGTCCCAGGGCGGCGAGAGCATACGGGACGGGCCCCGGGACCAGCCCCGGTACGAGCCCTCGTGGCGGGGCGCCTCAGGTGGTGCTCTCCGGTCGGCGCGCCTTCTGCCAGGGGTACTGCGGCGCCGGAGCGGCCGGGTTCAGGGCCTGCGGCTGGTCCGCGCCCCGCGCCGGGCTCGCCGCCGCAGCGGGCTGTCCCGCAGCGTTCCCCGGAGCCTGCGCCGGACCCGCCGCGGCCCCGTTCGCCTGCGCCGCGTCCCACGCCGCGGCCGCCGCCGCGAGGTCGTCCGCCGGCTCCCGCTGCCAGTCCCGCAGCGCGTCGGACTCGACCTCGATCTGCGCCGACAGCGTGGACAGGTCGTCCTGCGCGAAGCGCTGGGCCCGGTCCCGCGCGGCCCACCGCAGCGAGTCCGCGGCCTGCTTGATCTTGCCCGTGCGCTCCCGCAGGTCCGGCAGGCGCTCCGCGATCCGCCCGCGGTCGGGGTCCTGCTCCAGCCGCTTCAGCTCGTCGTCGAGCTCGCGCCCGTGCGCGCTCAGCCGCTCGAACAGCGCGATCGACTCGTGCAGCGAGGCGTCCGCCCGGACCCCGTCCTGCAGTGCCTGCTCCGTGGCGCGCATCGAGGTCCGCAGGTCGAGCCGCAGCTGCGCCAGCGCCCCCGTGACCCCGACCTGGCCGAAGCTCTTGGCGCGCAGGGTGGTGTCCTCCACGGTCCGCCGCGCCTGCGTGATGGTCCGGTCCACGCCGCGCTTGGTCGCCTGCACCACCTTGACGGTCGCGTACACACCCAACCCCAGGAAGGTGAAAAGCACCATCAGCGCGAAGATGATCAACGCGGCCTCCATGAGCATCCCTTCCCCAGTACCCCGACGGCTCGTTTCCGTCCCCTCCACGGTAAACGCCACGGGCAGGCCAGGGGTTCCAATCGAACCCCCAACCTGCCCGTACGGGATCCCCCCTATGCGGGGGCGCGCCCTCAGATGACGATGTTCACCAGCTTCGGCGCGCGCACGATCACCTTGCGGATCTCCGCGCCGCCCAGCGCCGCCACGACGCCCTCATCGGTCACGGCCAGCTGCTCCAGGTCCGCGTCGGAGATCGTCGGCGGCACCTCCAGCCGCGCCTTGACCTTGCCCTTGACCTGCACCACGCACGTCACGCTCTCGTCCACGACGTACGCCGGGTCCGCCACCGGGAAGTCCTGGTGGACCACCGACTCGCTGTGACCCAGGCGGTGCCACAGCTCCTCCGCGATGTGCGGGGCCAGCGGGGCGACCAGCAGCACCAGGGCCTCGGCCACCGAGCGCTCCAGCGGGCGGCCGGCCTTGGTCAGGGCGTTGTTCAGCTCGGTGATCTTCGCGATGGCGGTGTTGAAGCGCAGCCCGGTCAGGTCCGAGCCGGCCCCGTCGATCGCCTTGTGCAGCGCGCGCAGGGTCGCCTCGTCCGGCTCACCGTCCACGACGGTGACCGCACCGGTCTCCTCGTCCACGATGTTGCGCCACAGCCGCTGCAGCAGCCGGTACTGGCCCACCACGGCCCGGGTGTCCCACGGACGGGAGACGTCCAGCGGGCCCATCGCCATCTCGTACAGGCGCAGCGTGTCCGCCCCGTACTCCTCGCAGATCTCGTCCGGCGTGACGGCGTTCTTCAGGGACTTGCCCATCTTGCCGTGCTCACGCTTGACCGGCTGGCCCTGGTGGAAGTAGCCGCCGTCGCGCTCCTCGACCTCGGCCGCGGGCACGTAGACACCGCGCGCGTCGGTGTACGCGTACGCCTGGATCATGCCCTGGTTGAAGAGCTTGTGGAACGGCTCCGCCGAGGAGACGTGGCCCAGGTCGAACAGCACCTTCGACCAGAAGCGGGCGTACAGCAGGTGCAGCACCGCGTGCTCGGCGCCGCCCACGTACAGGTCGACACCACCGTGCGGTGCGCCCTCGCGCGGGCCCATCCAGTACTGCTCGATCTCCGGGTCCACCAGGGCCGAGGCGTTGTTCGGGTCCAGGTAGCGCAGCTCGTACCAGCAGGAACCGGCCCAGTTGGGCATGGTGTTGGTCTCGCGGCGGAAGGAGCGCACGCCCCGGCCGTCGCCCAGGTCCAGCTCCACGTTGACCCACTCGCCGTTGCGCGACAGGGGGGTCTCCGGCTTGGAGGTGGCGTCGTCCGGCTCGAAGGTGCGCGGGGAGTAGTCCTCGACCTCCGGCAGCTCCAGGGGCAGCATCGACTCGGGCAGCGGGTGCGCGACGCCGTCCTCGTCGTAGACGATCGGGAAGGGCTCGCCCCAGTAGCGCTGGCGGCTGAACAGCCAGTCGCGCAGCCGGAAGTTGACCGTCCCCTCGCCGATGCCGCGCTCGGCCAGCCAGTCGGTGATCGCGGCCTTCGCCTCGACGACGCCCAGGCCGTCCAGGGCGATGCCCTCGCCCGTCGAGTTGACCAGCTTCGCGTCGTAGGAGACGAAGGCGTCGTCCCACTCGGCGGGGTCGGTGCCGCGCCCGTCCGAGGGCTCCACGACGCAGCGCATCGGCAGCTCGAAGGCGCGCGCGAACTCGAAGTCGCGGCCGTCGTGCGCCGGGACGGCCATGATCGCGCCGGTGCCGTAGCCCATCAGCACGTAGTCGGCGATGAAGACGGGGACCTTGTCACCGCTGACCGGGTTGACCGCGTACTCGCCGGTGAAGACACCGGTCTTGTCCTTGGCCTCGGCCTGCCGCTCGACGTCCGACTTCGCGGCGGCCTGCTTGCGGTAGGCGCTGACGGCCTCCGCCGGCGTGGCGTGCCCGCCGGTCCACACCTCGTGGGTGCCCTCGGGCCAGGCGGCCGGGATGAACTTCTCCACCAGCGGGTGCTCGGGCGCCAGCACCATGTAGGTGGCGCCGAACAGGGTGTCCGGACGGGTGGTGAAGACGGTGATGGCCTCGTCGCCCAGCGCGAAGTCGACGCGCGCGCCCTCGCTGCGGCCGATCCAGTTCCGCTGCTGCAGCTTGATGGCCTCGGGCCAGTCCAGCGCGTCCAGGTCGTCGATCAGCCGGTCGGCGTAGGCGGTGATCCGCATGTTCCACTGGCTCAGCCGGGACTTGAAGACGGGGAAGTTGCCGCGCTCGGACCGGCCGTCGGCGGTGACCTCCTCGTTGGCCAGTACGGTGCCCAGCCCGGGGCACCAGTTCACGGGCGCGTCCGAGGAGTACGCCAGCCGGTACTCGTTCAGTACGTCGGCCCGCTCGGCCGCGGTCAGAGCGGCCCAGGCGCGGCCGCCGGGAACCTCACGGGAGCCGTCCTCGAAGGCGGCGACCAGCTCGGTGATCGGCCGGGCCTTCTTCGCGTCGGCGTCGTACCAGGAGTTGTAGATCTGCAGGAAGATCCACTGGGTCCACTTGTAGTAGTCCGGGTCGATCGTGGCGAACGACCGGCGCTTGTCGTGGCCCAGGCCCAGCCGGCGCAGCTGGACCTTCATGTTCTCGATGTTGGCCTCGGTCGAGACGCGCGGGTGCGTGCCGGTCTGCACGGCGTACTGCTCCGCCGGCAGGCCGAAGGCGTCGAAGCCCAGGGTGTGCAGGACGTTGTGGCCGGTCATCCGCTGGTGACGGGCGAAGACGTCGGTGGCGATGTACCCGAGCGGGTGTCCGACGTGCAGGCCCGCACCGGAGGGGTACGGGAACATGTCCATGATGAACTTCTTGGGCCGTGCGACCACCGCGGGGTCACCGGCCAGGTCACCGGTCGGGTTCGGGGCCTCGTACGTGCCCTGCGCGTCCCAGACGTCCTGCCAGCGTGCCTCGATGTCGGCGGCCATGGCAGCCGTGTAGCGGTGCGCCTCGGCCGCCTCGGGGGCCGGGGTGTTCGTCTCGCTCATGATTTCTGAAGCTCCATCGATCGTCTTCGCCGTCTCTGCCTGCCCAAACGAAAAAACCCCTCGCACAGGAGGGGACGCCGCGCCGATGCCGACCTCTCGTGGGTCGGCGCTGATCAGCGCGGCTCGGTAAGCAGAAGGCGTACGGCACGCATGGCGTCAGGGTACCGCAGCGGCCCCTCCCGACGCTCGGCCGTTCCACCCGTCGACACGGCACACAGGGGTACGGCGGCACGACGAGAAGCGGGCCACCCGATCCGGGTGGCCCGCTTCTTCACTGTGGAGCTAAGGAGAATTGAACTCCTGACCTCCTGCATGCCATGCAGGCGCTCTACCAACTGAGCTATAGCCCCTTGTTGTGCTTGCCGCTTCGGTTTCCCTTGCCGGTTCCCCTTGGCGACGTCCCAAACATTACACGGTCATGGCCCTGGTCCAAAAATCGGTTTCCACCAACCAGAGACCATGTCCGATTTGAGCCAGTTCGTCACGCCCGAGCGAACTGGTAGAACCGCTTGAGCGTGCAGTGCTCGTCGAGCAGCCGCCCGTAGATCGGCTCCCCTTCCAGCTCACGGTACGTCTCGATCGGGTCGCCTTTTATGATCAGCGCCCGAGCGCATTCCTCGCACCAGTACTGGTAGTCGGGGTTGACCGGGTCCATGTCCCGCACGATCGGCGTGCCGTTGTTGCACCAGTCGCACCGGCGCCGGTGTGCACCCATCCGTCAGCGACTCCCTCCCGCGTCGGGCCGTCGTCTCCCCCTCCGGCGGTCACGATTCTGCCATGCCGGTGCGGGCGAGGTCAGCAAACGCAAAGGGTACAAAAGCAAGGATCCCGCCCCCTGTTGGGGACGGGATCCTGATTGTGGAGCTAAGGAGAATTGAACTCCTGACCTCCTGCATGCCATGCAGGCGCTCTACCAACTGAGCTATAGCCCCGCTCTCCGCGGCGCTCCCCCCGTCTCCGGTGTTCTGCGCTGCGAACAAGAAGAACTCTAGCCTGTGACCAGCCGGAAAGTGAAATCCGGGTGGAAGCCCCGCCGGGGAGCGGCAGAAGGCCGCTCAGTCGTCGTCGCCGAGCACCGGTTCCGGCAGCGTGCCGGCGTTGTGCTCCAGCAGCCGCCAGCCGCGCGCGCCCTCGCCGAGGACGGACCAGCAGCAGTTGGAGAGCCCGCCGAGGCCCTCCCAGTCGGACGCGTTCAGGCCCAGCAGGCGCCCGATCGTCGTACGGATGGTGCCGCCGTGGCTGACCACGACGAGGGTGCCGGACCCCGGCAGCCGGCCGACGTGTTCCAGCACCACCGGCGCGGCGCGGTCGGCGACCTCGGTCTCCAGCTCACCGCCGCCGCGGCGGACCGGTTCGCCGCGCTTCCACGCCGCGTACTGCTCGCCGTACTTCTCGAGGATCTCGTCGTGCGTGAGGCCCTGCCATTCGCCGGCGTACGTCTCGCGCAGCGCGGCGTCGTGCGCCACCGTCAGCCCCGTCAGGGCCGCCAGCTCGGCAGCCGTGGCGGAGGCGCGCCGCAGGTCGGAGGCCACGATGGCATCCGGCTTCAGCGAGGCGAGCAACCGCGCGGAGCGGCGCGCCTGCGCCACACCCGCCTCGGTCAGCTCGATGTCCGTGGAGCCCTGGAAGCGGCGCTCCAGGTTCCACGAGGTCTGGCCGTGCCGCCAGAGGACGATCTTCCTGCCGGACTTGCCCGAGGTGGTCGTGCTCAGAACAGATCACCGTCCAGTTCGTCGTCGCCCGCCGCCTCGCGCAGCTTGGCGTGCTCCTCGGCCTTGCCGATGGTGAGCTTGGCGTCCTCGGGGAGCTCGATCTCGGGGCAGTCCTTCCACAGGCGCTCCAGCGCGTAGAAGACACGCTCCTCGCTGTGCTGGACGTGGACGACGATGTCGACGTAGTCGAGCAGGATCCAGCGGGCGTCGCGGTCGCCCTCGCGGCGCACCGGCTTGGCGCCGAGCTCCTTGAGCAGGCGCTCCTCGATCTCGTCGACGATCGACTTGACCTGGCGGTCGTTGGGCGCCGAGGCGAGCAGGAAGGCGTCGGTGATCGACAGCACGTCGCTGACGTCGTACGCGATGATGTCGTGCGCGAGCCGGTCGGCCGCGGCCTGGGCGGCGGCGGTGATGAGCTCGATGGAGCGGTCCGTGGCGGTCACTGGCCATGCTTTCGGGTTGGCGGGCAGATCCTTACAAGGGTCTCATGTACCGCCGACACCGCCCGCGCGCAGCGTCGCGCGCGGGCGAATGCCTCCCTCGGGGGCGCTCCGGAGCCTGGTCGGGAGCTGGCCAGGAGCTGGTCAGGACGCCTTGTAGTCCTTGCCCAGGATCACCACGATCTCCGCGTTCACCACGTTCTCGGCCTTCTTCACGGCCGTCTCGGGCAGTCCCAGCGTCTTGGCGACCTCGATCGCGCGGTCCCGCTGCGCGTCGTCCTGGTAGGTGATCTGCGAGGTGGCCGCCGTCTTGTCGGCCTTGCCGCCGTCGACGAAGGTGTAGCCGCCGTTCATCAGCGCCGCCTTCGCCGCGACCTGCGCCTTCTCGTCGCCGGTGGCGTCCTTGAGGCCGACGCGGGGGGTCGCACCGGGCTGCGCCGCGGCGCCGGAGCCGCCCAGCACCTCCTTGACGACCGTCTTGTTCGCGTCGTCCGTGAGCGTGCCGTCCGCCTTCACCGCGAGGACGTCCGTGCGGTACGCGCCCACCTTGGCGTGCGCGCCGAGCCGGGACAGCAGGGCCCCGAGGGTCTGCGCGTTCAGGGCCGGATCGAGGATCTGGCCGATGCTCTCGACGGTCACGGCCGCCGCCTTCGGGTCGCTCGGGACCTTGCGCAGCACCGCCTGGAGCACCTTGCCCACGCGTTCCAGCTGCTTGGCCTCCGGTTCGCCCTGTCCGCGGTACGTGGCGTAGGCCACGGCCATCGAGCCGCTCAGGCTCTGCTTCTGGCCCTGGGCCACGGCCGGGGTCTTGGCCGCGTCGTCGGCCGGGACCGCGGTGTCGGTGTCGACCTCGATGCCGCCGACCAGCTCGACCAGGTTCTCCAGGAAGGGGGTGTCCAGGCGCCAGGTGCCGCCGATGTGGGTGCCGAGCACGGAGTCGAGGGCCTCGCGGGTGCCGAGGCCGCCTTCCTCGACCGACTTGCCGAGCCCCGTCGGCGTCCCCTCCTGGCCGGTGACGGCCAGGGCGTTCGGGAGCAGGACGGTGGCGCCCTTCTTGGTGGTGACGTTGTCGACGAGCAGCGCCGAGGAGGTGCCGCCCTTCTTGGTGTTGTGCAGGTGGACGACGATGATGTCGCGCTTCTGCGCGGCGGCGTCGGCGGTCGCCGCGGTCTTCTTCTCGCCGGGGCCGTCGAGGAAGGGCAGCTTGCCCGCGTACCAGAGGTAGCCGAGTCCGCCGACGACGAACAGGGCGAGGACGACGATCAGCGCCACCACCCGGTTGCGGCCGCGGCGGCGGGCCTCCTCGCGGCGTTCGGTGCGGCTCTCGGTGAATTTGAGCCAGTCGATGACGTCCTCGGAGTCCTCGTCCGGCTGGTCGATGAAGGCGAACATCTCGGTGCGGTAGTCCCGGTCCGCCCCGGGCTCTCGGTCGGGCTCGCCGTCGTGGCCGCGGTCGCGCTGGTCGCCCCGCGCACCGCCCTCTTCGGCGTCCGGCCGGCGCGGCTCGGGGACCTGGGGGGCCTGCCGTTCGGCGGGGGCCGGGGGCTCCGGGGCGGTCTGCTGCGGGATCCACTGCTGGGTCTGCTGCGTGTCGTACCCGTAGGCGGGCGCCTGGGTGTACTCCTGCTGCCCGTACTCCTGGGCGGCCGGCTGCTGCGACTGCTGCTGCGGGTAGTACGGCTGCTGCTGTTGCGGCTGCTGCTGGCCGTAGCCCTGGTAGTCGTAGCCGTACTGCTGCTGCTCGTACGGCTGCCCGTACTGCTGCGGGGCGGCCGGAGCGGGCTGGGCGGGCTGCGCGGGCACCTGGCCGTACACCGGCCGCCCGTACGCGTCGTAGCCGACGAGCTGCTGCTCCTGGGCGGCATACGGGTCGTACGGATCCTGTCGGTCGTTCACCGCGGGGCCCCTCTCTCCGGAAGCTCAGGCTCCCCGGTACAGCTCACGCTTGTCGATGTAGCGCACGACGCCGTCCGGCACCAAATACCAGACAGGATCCCCCTGGGCCACCCTCGCACGGCAGTCGGTGGACGAGATCGCGAGCGCGGGCACCTCCACCAGGGAGACGCCGCCCTCGGGGAGCCCGTCGTCGGTGAGCACGTGGCCCGGCCGGGTGACTCCGATGAAGTGGGAGAGCGAGAAGAGCTCTTCGGCGTTGCGCCAGGTCAGGATCTGTGCGAGCGCGTCGGCACCGGTGATGAAGAACAGGTCGGCGTCGTCGTTCTGCGCCTTCAGGTCCCGCAGGGTGTCGATGGTGTAGGTCGGCCCGCCGCGGTCGATGTCGATGCGGCTCACCGAGAACTGCGGGTTCGAGGCCGTGGCGATGACCGTCATCAGATAGCGGTCCTCGGCCGGCGAGACGGCCCGCTGCGACTTCTGCCACGGCTCGCCGGTCGGCACGAACATCACCTCGTCGAGGTGGAAAAGGGCGGCCACCTCGCTGGCGGCCACCAGGTGTCCGTGATGGATCGGGTCGAATGTCCCGCCCATCACGCCGAGCCGGCGCTTGACCGGACCGGTAGGCATCTCCTGCTCTCCCATGAGCGCAGAGCCTACTGGCCCGGGGGACGCGTCGTTCTCGTCGGGTTCAGCGGGTCCGGCCGGTTCAGCGGTCGCGGTTCAGGCGCGTGGTGACCCAGAGCATCAGGATCAGGATGACGAAGGCACCGCCGCCGGTCAGGTACGGGTTCAGGCTGTCGTGGTTGCCGCCGTGCTCGGCCCCCTCCGAGGCGAGGACGACCAGGTTGTGGGCGGTGGTGGAGAGGCTCATCAGGCAGATACCTATCGAGTCGGGGAGCGGGCGGAGACTTCGCTCACATCGTATGCGGGGGCCTGGGGCACGCTCACGCCGACTCAGGCGTTGGAGAGGATAGACGCAGGGACGAGCAGTTCATCCAGGGGAGGGCGCTATGACGGAAACAGGGTTCGAGAAAGTACCGGCGCGGGACCGCAGGCGGTTCCCCGGCATCTCGTCGCGGGCGTACGAGCATCCGGCGGACCGCTCCGCGCTGGTGGCACTGCGCAAGCTGAGCGGCTTCGACACGGTGTTCAAGGCGCTGAGCGGGCTGCTTCCGGAGCGGAGCCTGCGGCTGATGTTCCTGTCGGAGTCGGTGCGGGTGGGCGAGACGCAGTTCCCGCACCTGTACGCGATGCTGCGCGACGCCTGCTACATCCTGGACCTGGAGAAGGTCCCGCAGATGTACGTGCAGCAGGACCCGAAGCCGAACGCCATGTGCATCGGGCTGGACGAGCCGATCATCGTGGTGACCACGGGCCTCGTCGAGCTGCTCGACGAGGAGGAGATGCGCGCGGTGGTGGGCCACGAGGTGGGCCACGCGCTGTCGGGGCACGCCGTCTACCGCACGATCCTGCTGTTCCTGACCAACCTGGCGCTGAAGATCGCGTGGATCCCGCTGGGCAATGTGGCGATCATGACGATCGTGACCGCGCTGCGGGAGTGGTTCCGCAAGTCGGAGCTCTCGGCCGACCGGGCCGGGCTGCTGGTGGGACAGGACGTGCAGGCCTCGATGCGGGGGCTGATGAAGATCGCGGGTGGCAACCACCTCCACGAGATGAACGTGGACGCCTTCCTGGCCCAGGCCGAGGAGTACGAGTCGAGCGGCGATCTGCGCGACTCCGTGCTGAAGATCCTGAATCTGCTGCCCCGCACGCACCCCTTCACCACGGTGCGGGCGGCCGAGCTGAAGAAGTGGGCGGAGAGCCGCGACCACCAGCGGATCATGGACGGCCACTACCCGCGGCGGGACGAGGACAAGGACACCTCGGTGACCGACTCCTTCCGCCAGTCCGCCGCGCACTACGCCGATTCGGTGCGCACCAGCAAGGACCCGCTGTTCAAGTTCGTCGGTGACCTCGCGGGCGGGGCGGCCGACGTGGGTGGCAAGCTCCGTGACAAGTTCACGGGCGCCGGGGCCGGCACCGCCCCGCAGGACAAGGCAGGGCCTACGGAGCAGGGCTGACGGGGGCGGACTGCGGGGGCGGGGGCGGCGGTGCGGACGGGGTCACGGCCTGGGTCTCGGGCGAGGCCAGGACACCGCACAGCCCGGCCGTGCGCCGCGGTTGGCCGCTGGCGTACGGGTCGCTCGGGGCCGGGCCGACCGTGGTCGGGCCTGCTCCGGCCAGGAGCGGGTGGAAGGCTCCGGCCGGGTCGGCGGAGCAGTCCTGCGGCCCGGCCATCACATAGGCCGAGGCCAGCTCCAGCCGCCGGGCCGTCAGGTCCTCCCGGTCGAAGCGCAGCCGCAGCTCGCGCCGGACGGTGAAGAGCGAGGCGCCGTCGGCAGCGGCCGGGGATCCGGTGGCGGGCCGTACGGCGTACACGAAGGTGTGGTCGGTGGTGACCTCCAGCATGTCCGGGGCCACCTCCTCGAAGGCGAGCGTGCCGCTCACCCGGACCCGGGAGTCGGCCACGACGGCGGTGGCCTGGTCGAAGCGGACCAGCCAGCCGGTGGCCGCGTGGCGGCCGTCGCCGGAGGGCGAGGTCATGCTGCGGTCGAACTGCGCCAGCTGGTCGGGGTCGAGCAGGACGCGCACCGGGCGGGAGGCCGCTCCGGCGAGGATGTCGGGGTCGAGCGAGGACTGCACCAGGTAGTCCTTGGCGATGGACAGCGCGGCGACGACCTGGGCGTCGGTGAAGTGGTGCGTGCGGCGCACGGCGGGCAGGGTGATGCCGGCCGCTCCGACCCGGTAGTCGGCGGCGGGGCTCTTCGCGTACAGCTCGGTGGGGCGCCCGCCGGGCACGTCACTGGTCGGCGCGAGCGGGACCACGGTGCTGCTGAGTGCCTGGGCGGGTCCCCCGGACGGGGGCACGTAGGGGTTGCGCAGCCCCATGTAGACGGCGAAGGCGAAGGCCGTGGCGATGAGCAGCACGAGCAGCATGCCCTGCCGTGCGCCCCGGCCGGGGGTGCCGGTCCGGGACGCGGAGCCGCCGCCGGACCAGATGGACCGGCTGCGCACCGCACGGGCGTGTTCGCCCATGCGTTCCTGGGCGGAGTACTCCTGGAGCCGGGCAGCCCGGACGAAGTCCTCGTCGAACACCACGGACCGGTACTCGTCCGAACGGAAGTCGTCGGACCGGAAGTCGTCGTCGCCCCCGCCCATGCCCTCGGGGGTGCTGTTGGGTGGATCTCCTGGCACGGCCATCGCTTCTCCCCGCTGTCCCCGCTACAGAGAAGCCCCCAGCTCCGGCGTATGCGAGTGGGGTCGTACCTTCAGGGTTGGCGAACGGAGGGGTACGTAAACGCGCCGACACCGGTGACTTCACCCCTGGGGGTGCTGGCGGGGGCCGGGGCGGGGTCCGCCTCGCCCGAGGCACTGCGGTAGACGGCGCTGAAGGCGAGCGCGACCATGCCGAGGCCCATCACGAAGGCGAGCACCCAGGCGACGGGACGCAGCCAGGGTGCGCGGCCGCGGTAGGGGCGCAGGCTGCCGCCGTAGGCCCCGTACGGGCCGTCCGGGTACCCGTAGCCGCGGTCGTGGTCCCAGCCGTGGTCGTCGTCGTACCCGTCGGGATGGCCGTATCCGTAGCTGTCGTAGTCGTCGTCGCCCGTCCAGCCGCCGGCCACGGCACGGGCGGCTTCGGCCTCCGCGCGCGCTCGGTCGGCCGCCCGCTGGCGCTCGGCGGCGCTCGGTTCACGGATCTCGGCGTTCCGGACGAAGTCCTCGTCGAACACCACGGAGGCGAAGTCGTACTCCGCGCCTCCGCGGTCGTCGTCGGGCTCCCCGTCGTCCGGGAACGGCTTGCCCCCCACGTCGTCCGGCACAGGACCAGCCTAGACCTGGGGGGCCTCCTTGGGCAGGGTGTGCGCCGAATTCCGGCCACGCCGTGCTCGAGGTCTCACTACCGAACGTGACCGTCGCCGGTGACGATGTACTTGGTGGAGGTCAGCTCGGGAAGGCCCATCGGGCCCCTGGCGTGCAGCTTCTGGGTGGAGATACCGATCTCCGCGCCGAAGCCGAACTGGCCACCGTCCGTGAACCGAGTGGATGCATTCACGGCGACCGTGGTCGAGTCGACCAGCTGGGTGAAGCGGCGCGCAGCGGCCTGCGAGGTGGTGACGATCGCCTCGGTGTGACCGGAGGTCCAGCGGCGGATGTGGGTGACGGCGTCGTCGAGGGAGTCCACGACCGCGGCGGCGATGTCGTAGGACAGGTACTCGGCGGCCCAGTCCTCGTCCGTGGCGGGCAGCGCGGTGACCTTGCCGCCCTCGGCGGCGGCGAGGACCCGGGCGTCGCCGTGCACGGTGACGCCGGCGTCGGCGAGCGCGTCGAGGGCGCGCGGCAGGAAGGCGTCGGCGATGTCGCGGTGCACGAGGAGGGTCTCGGCGGAGTTGCAGACGGAGGGCCGCTGGGCCTTGGAGTTGATGAGGATGTCCACCGCCATGTCCAGGTCGGCCCGGGCGTCGACGTACACGTGGCAGTTGCCGGTACCGGTCTCGATGACCGGGACGGTGGATTCCTCGACCACGGTCTTGATGAGGGAGGCACCGCCGCGCGGGATGAGCACGTCGACGAGGCCGCGGGCGCGCATCAGCTCGCGGACGGAGTCGCGCGACTCGCCGGGGACGAGCTGGATCGCGTCGGCGGGCAGGCCGGCGCTCACGACGGCGTCCCGCAGGATGGCGACGAGCGCGGTGTTGGAGGAGTAGGCGGAGGAACTGCCGCGCAGCAGCACCGCGTTGCCGGACTTGAGGCAGAGGGCGGCGGCGTCGACGGTGACGTTGGGGCGGGCCTCGTAGATGATGCCGACGACGCCGAGCGGGACGCGGATCTGCCGGAGGTCGATGCCGTTGGGGAGGGTGCTGCCGCGGACGACCTCGCCGACGGGGTCGGGGAGGGCGGCGACGTCGCGGACGTCGGAGGCGATGGCGGCGACCCGCTCCGGGGTCAGGGTGAGGCGGTCGATGACGGTCTCGCTGGTACCGGCGGCGCGGGCCTTGTCCGTGTCCACGGCGTTGGCCGCGATGATCTCGGCCGTACGGGCCTCCAGCGCGTCCGCGATCGCCAGCAGGGCGGTGTCCTTGGCGGACCGCGGGAGTGGGGCGATCGCCGCGGCGGCGGTACGGGACCGCTGCGCGGTGGCGAGGACGGGCGAGGTGGCGGTGGCGGCATCGAGCGAGGTCATGCCGCCCAGGGTAATCCCCCGGCGGTACCCCGCCGCTGGGGTTCCATCCCCCGAGACGGTGGGCGCCGGCCGTCCGGGGGGACCCCCGGCCGGGCTCCGCCCGGACCCCGGTCCTCAAGCGCCGGACGGGCTGAATGGTCCCGGACCGGCTGGACGGCCCCAAAGGGCTGGACGGTCCCAGAGGGCTGGACGGTCCCAGAGGGCTGGAGGGTCCCGGACCGGGGCTAGTACGGGTGGACGCCTACCGGGTGGGCCGGGGGCGGGCCGTAGCCCTCCGCCACGCGCTGGTGGTAGGTGGCGCGGTCGATGACCTCCAGGCCGACGATCTCCCAGGGCGGGAGCTGCGCCGTGGAGCGGTGTTCGCCCCACAGGCGCAGGGCGACGGCCGCCGCGTCGTGGAGGTCCCGGGCCTCTTCCCAGTAGCGGATCTCCGCGTGGTCGTCGGCGTACCGGCTGGTCAGCAGGAAGGGATGGTCGTGGGCCAGTTGCTCCAGCCCGCGCCGGACCTCGGACAGCGGGGCCGGCTTGCCGGAGACGCTCAGGGTCACGTGCCACAGGCGCGATGCGTGATCCTGCTCCTCCCCGCCACCGCCGCCTTCACCGTCCCCTGTACCGACGCTGGTCAGCGCTCGTCTCACCAGTCGCCTCCTGTCTCCGCCACGCGGGTCCGCCCGCCCTCCACAGTTGACCAGTCCACGGGCCGCCGCGCTCCGCTTTTGCCGAACCTCAGCCCTCCAGCAGGACCAGATCGTCCCGGTGGACGACCTCCCGCTCGTACGCGGGTCCGAGTTCCCGCGCGAGCTCGCGAGTGGAGCGGCCGAGGAGCTGCGGGAGCTCCTTGGCGTCGAAGTTGACCAGGCCCCGGGCCACGGCTCGGCCGTCCGCGGAACGCAGCTCCACCGGGTCCCCGGCGACGAAGTCGCCTTCGACCGCCGCGATCCCCGCGGGCAGCAGCGAGCTGCCGCGCTCGGTGACCGCGCGGACGGCGCCGTCGTCCAGGACCAGGTGCCCCTGCGGGGTCGACGCGTGCTGGAGCCAGAGCAGCCGGTCCGCGGAGCGGCGCCCGGTGGCGTGGAACAGCGTGCCGGTCCCCCGTCCGGCGAGGGCGTCGGCGGCCTGGCTCGCGGAGGTCAGCACCACCGGGATCCCGGCGGCGGCCGCGATCCGGGCCGCCTCGACCTTGGTGACCATGCCGCCGGTGCCCACGCCCGCCTTGCCGGCGCTGCCGATGGAGACGTGCGCGATGTCCTCGGGCCCGCGGACCTCTTCGATGCGCGTGGTGCCGGGCTGGGACGGGTCGCCGTCGTAGAGGCCGTCCACGTCCGAGAGGAGCACGAGGAGGTCGGCGCGGACGAGGTGGGCGACGAGGGCCGCCAGCCGGTCGTTGTCGCCGAAGCGGATCTCGTCCGTGGCCACGGTGTCGTTCTCGTTGACGACGGGGAGCGCGCCCATGGCGAGCAGCTGGTCGAGGGTGCGGTACGCGTTGCGGTAATGGGCGCGGCGGCTGGTGTCGTCGGTGGTGAGGAGCACCTGGCCGACGCGGACGCCGTACCGGGCGAAGGAGGCGGTGTAGCGGGCGACGAGCAGGCCCTGGCCGACGCTCGCGGCGGCCTGCTGCCGGGCCAGGTCCTTGGGCCGGCGGCGCAGGCCGAGCGGGGAGAGCCCGGCGGCGATGGCTCCGCTGGAGACGAGGACGATCTCCTTCTCGCCTCCGCTGCGGGCCTTGGCGAGGACGTCGACGAGCGCGTCCACCCGGTCGGCGTCGAGTCCGCCGGCCGCGGTGGTCAGGGAGGAGGAGCCGACCTTGACCACGATCCTGCGGGCGTCCACGACACCTTGCCTAGCCGCTGACACGTCTGTCCCCTTGCCCCTTGCCGAAATGCCCGTCGGCGAAATGCACGTCGCCGAGATGCCTGCCGTCTCAATCTACGGGGTGGGCGCGCGCGGCTGCTCGGGGGTTTCAGACCCTGGACGAGGACCCCGCCTCCACGGGCGGGGCCTCCTCGGCCCGGGCGGCACCTGGGACGAGGATCTTGCGGGAGAGCAGGAAGGTGAACGGGATGGCCACGACCGCCGCGACCAGCGGGGCGATCCGGGTGTCCATCCCGGCCCAGGTCACCAGCGCGTAGAGGCCGACGGACTGGATCACGAAGTTGGTGATGTTCGTCAGCGGGAACAGGAAGAACTTCTTCCAGGTCGGCCGGGTGCGATAGGTGAAGTAGGTGTTCATGAAGAACGAGCCGACCATCGCCAGCACGAAGGCGAGCGAGTAGGCGGCGAAGTACGGCATCCACGGGTGCAGGAGCAGGTAGACGACGAAGAAGGTGCCGGTGTTGACTCCGCCCACGAGGGCGAATCTGAACACCTGGCCGAGCTGGTCCTTGCGGCTCATCGGGCGCTGCGCTCCACGATCGTAGGCTCTGCGACCGGGGCCGCCGGCCGGTCATCGGTCCGCGGGAGCGGCTGTGCTCCGTGCGATTCCTTCACCAGGAAGTGCGGCCTGCGCTTGGCTTCGTAGTAGATGCGGCCGATGTACTCGCCGATCAGGCCCAGCATGATCAACTGTACGCCGCCCAGCCCGGTGATGATCGCCACGAGCGTGACGTATCCCGGGGACTCCACGCCGTTGGTGATCGCCATGATCGTGATCCACAGGGCGTACAGACCGGTCAGGGCGACCAGCGACACGCCGAACCAGATCCCGACCCGCAGCGGCTTGTTGTTGAAGGAGATCAGGCCGTCCATGCCGTAGTTCAGCAGGGCGCCGAACTTCCACTTCGTCTCGCCGGCCTCGCGCTGCGCGTTGCGGTAGTCGAAGTGGACGGTGTCGAAGCCGATCCAGGAGAACAGCCCCTTGGAGAAGCGGTTGTACTCCGGCAGCGACAGCAGGGCGTCCACGGCCGGGCGCGAGAGCATGCGGAAGTCGCCGACGCCGTCGGTGAGCTCCACGTCGACCCAGCGGTTGACGCCCCGGTAGTAGAGGCTGCTGAGGGCGGAGCGGAGTTTCTTGTCGCCCTCGCGCGTGCGGCGGGCGATGATCTGGTCGTGTCCCTGCCGGTAGTGCTCCAGCATGGTGGCGATGAGCTCCGGCGGGTGCTGGAGGTCCGCATCCATGATCACTACGGCGTCGCCCGTGGCCTCGCGCAGGCCCGCGAGCATGCCGGCCTCCTTGCCGAAGTTCCGGCTGAAGGAGACGTAGCGGGTCTCCTCGCCGTGCTCGGCGGCGATCTTCCGGAGCTTGTCGAGGGTGCCGTCGCGGCTTCCGTCGTCGACGTAACAGACCTCGTACTCGACGGGGAGGGCGTCCAGAACCCTCCGGATCTCCGCGTCGAAGCTGTCGATGACGGCTTCTTCGTTGAAGCAGGGGACAACTACGGACAGCTTCGTCATGAACACTTCCTGCTGGATCCGAACGGGTGATTGTCGGCGGCCGGACCCGCCTCTCACCTCTTCCTTAGAAGTATGCACGGCGAGGGTCCGGCGGGAGTCGGGCTGCGGGAGTCGAGGGCGGCACACGGTAGCGTGGACGAGATAAGCGGAATCAGCTGAACGTAACGAAACGAAGGGATCGAGGTGCACGTGCCCGACGTCTCCGTGGTCGTCATCGTCTACAACGACGCAGAGCGTCTGCCGACAGCAGTCCGGTCGGTTCTGGACCAGACCCTGCACAGCGTCGAAGTCGTGATCGTCGACGACTGCAGCAAGGACCGCTCGTACGCGGTCGCCCAGGAACTGGAATCTGCACATCCGGGGAGAGTGCGCGCCTTCCAGCTGCCGGAGAACAGCGGCGGCTGCGGTGCGCCGCGCAACCACGGCATCCAGCAGGCCACCGGAACGTACGTGATGTTCCTCGACAGCGACGACGTGCTGGAGCGCAACGCCTGCCGGAACATGCTGGACGCCGCCGAGCGGACCGGATCCGACCTGGTCGCGGGCATGTGCGTACGCGTCCACCTCGACAACCGGTGGGGCAAGACCACCGAGTGGTACCCCTGGATCTACTCGCGCACCCGCACCCTGGAATCGATCACCGAGTACCCCGACCTGCTGGTCTACGACACCCTCTCCACGAACAAGTGCTACCGGCGCGCGTTCCTGCTGGAGCAGGGCCTGGAGTTCCCGGTCGGCATCCACTACGAGGACCTGCTGTTCTCCGCGCAGGCCTACGTGGCCGCCCGCCGCATCACGCTGATCCCGAACCACGTCTACTTCTGGAACGTGGTCGAGAAGGCCGCGGCCCTGTCGATCAGCAACCGGCGCCACGAGATCGCGAACTTCGTCCACCGGATGGAGATCCACCGCCGCGTCGACGCCCTGCTGGCCGAAAAGGGCCACACGGACATCAAGTCCGCGAAGGACGCCAAGTTCCTCAAGCACGACCTCGTACTGCACCTGCGCGACCTGCCGCTGCTGAGCGACGAGTACCGCCAGGAGTTCGCCCGCCTCGCCAACGGCTACCTCGCGGGGATCGACCCGGCCGCGTACGAGAACGTCACCTACCTCCAGGCGATCTGCGCCTACCTGCTGGGCAAGGAGGACTGGGACAACCTCCTCCCGGCCGCCGACGCCATGACCAACAAGGGCCGGCTCACCTCCCCGCTCGCCGAGCGTGACGGCCGCGTCTACTGGTGCGCGCAGCACATCGACGGTCCCGACGGCGACGAGGCCCGCCGGATACTGGACGTCACCGAGCAGGCCTTCCACACCACGCCGCTCACCTCCCTCACCCTGGGCAACCGGCTGACCTCCTACGAGGACGACGGCCGCGGCACGGTCACCATGTCCGGCTCCGTCGTGAACCCGCTGGGCCGGATCCCGGCCGACGCCGACCTGAAGGCCACGCTCGAATTCCGGGCCCGCCGGCAGATCGGCGTGCGCTCCTTCAGCTTCCCGGTGGAAACGGTCCGCCACGCCGGTGACACGATCGAGTGGACCGGCACCGCCGACGTCGCGAGCACGGTCCGCCCGCTCGGCATCATCGATGCCGTCTGGGACGTCCGCCTCAAGCTGACCGCGGGCGGCGAACGGCTCACCACCCGGGTCGCGATCGGCGGGGTCGACCTGGAGTCGGCCGCCCGGCTGCGCGTGCGCCCGCGGCTGACCCGGCTGGTCTCCGACCGCTTCGGGCCCCAGATGACCAAGAAGGGCAACCTCAGCTACGTGCTGAGCGCCGAGGGCGCCGCCGCCGTCCGCACCCAGTCGCTGATCAACAACGCCATACAGGGCAAGGCGGCCGGCGTGGTCAAGCGGGGCCTGCGCAAGGCACTGCGGACCCGCCGCAACATGGGCTCCGGCGAGCAGAAGGTGAAGATCTACCACGAGGTCTTCTCGAAGCTGCCGATCAAGAAGGGCACGGTCGTCTTCGAGAGCCACATGGGCAAGCAGTACAGCGACAGCCCCAAGGCGATCTACGAGGAGCTGGTCCGCCAGGGCGCGCCGTTCGAGGCCGTCTGGTCGTACGCGGGCGCCAGGCCCACCGGCTTCCCCAAGGAGGCCACCCTGGTCAAGCGCTGGAGCTGGCAGTACCTGCGCGCCCTCGCCCAGGCCGAGTACTGGGTCGACAACCAGGGCTTCCCGCTGGCGCTGGCCAAGCGCCCGGGGACCACGTACATCCAGACCTGGCACGGCTCGGCACTCAAGCGGATGGGCTTCCACGAGCCCCGGACCAAGGCGCAGGGCCGGGCCGGCCAGGCCCGTTTCCAGGCGGCCGTCGACCGCTTCGACCACTTCCTGATCCGCTCCGAGCACGACACCCGCACCCTCGCCAAGGGCTTCCGGCTGCGTGACGAGGTGCTGCTGCGCACGGGCTACCCGCGCAACGACGCCCTCGTCGAGGCGCACCGGACCGAGTCGCACAGCGGTGAGCGGGTACGCGGGCCCCTCGCGGGCGAGCTCGGCATCGACCCGGACAAGAAGGTGCTGCTGTACGCGCCGACCTTCCGGGCGGGCGCGGACGGCGCGGTGGAGGGCTTCGCCTTCCCCTTCGACGTGGAGGAGTTCGCGGACCGCCTCGGCGACCGCTTCACGCTGCTGGTGCGGACCCACTACCTCAACAGCGTCTCGCTGCCGCCGTCCGTCGAGGGCCGCGTCATCGACGTGTCCCGGCACCACGACATCACCCCGCTGCTGGCCCTCGCCGACGGTCTGATCACCGACTACTCGTCCGTGATGTTCGATTACGCGGTCCTGGACCGGCCGATGCTGTTCTTCGCGTACGACTACGAGAAGTACGCGACGGACATCCGCGGCACGTACTTCGACCTGAAGGAGAAGGCCCCGGGCCCGGTGGTGGCCACGGCGGACGAACTCCTGCAGGCCCTCGCCGCCTTCGAGGAGGCCGACGTCAAGTACGCCCAGGCGCGGCAGCGGTTCCTCGCCGAGTTCGGCGAGTACGACCGCGGGGACGCGGCCCGCCAGATCGTAGAGAAGTTCTTCACCAGGAGCGGCAAGTGAGCCAGCAGACCGCCACCCCGGGCGGCCGTGACATCTTCATCGTCTCCAACAACGTCGACGAGATCGGCGGTGTGACGACCTGGTCGCACCAGATGGCCCGGCAGTTCACCGACCGCGGCCACCGGGTGCACATCGTGGGCATCGCGCCGGTCGCCGACGACATCCGGCAGAAGCTGCCGCAGGGCCTGCCGTACGAGATGACCACGCTCTACGACGCCCACCCGCCGTCGGCCCGCCGGCTGCGCGGGATCAAGGGCCGGCTGAACGCGCCCGAGCGGCGCCGCCAGGCGGCCCGCCGGGCGCAGATGCGGGTCAAGGCCGAGCGGCTGAGCGAGCTGCTGCGGGGAGCCCGCCCGGGCGGTGTCGTCATCGTCACCCAGGTCTGGGCGATGGAGTGGGTGGCGCTCGCCGACACCAAGGGGCTCACCGTCATCGGGATGAGTCACGAGTCGTTCGAGGCCAGCCAGAAGTCCACCCGCGGGGAGCGGGTCCGCCGCTTCTACCCGCAGGTCGACCGGCTGCTGGTGCTGACCGCCGAGGACGCGGACCTGTGGATCCGGGCGGGCATGGAGAACGTGGGGAGCATGCCGAACCCGCTGCCCTTCATGCCCGACTCCCCCGCGCCCCGCACGGAGAAGGTCGTGGCGTGCGTCGGCCGCCTCGCCTTCGAGAAGGGCGTCGACCTGCTGCTCGACACCTGGGCGGACGTCGCGCCGCACCACCCCGACTGGACCCTGCGGATCTACGGGGCGGGCGCGGAGGAGGCGACGCTGAAGGCGTACTGCACCTCGCTGGGCCTGGACGACTCCGTGGAGTGGATGGGCAGCACCGACGACGTGCTGGGCGCCCTGCGCGGAGCCTCGGTCTTCGCCCAGGCCTCACGGGCCGAGGGCTTCCCGATCACGCTGCTGGAAGCGATGGCGGCGGGCGTGCCGGCGGCCGCCTTCGACTGCGCGCCGGGCGTACGGGAGATCGTCGAGCACGGCGAGGACGGGCTGCTGGCCCGGCTGGGCAACACGATGGAGCTGGCCGGGCACCTGCGCGAGCTGATGTCCGACCGTGAGCTGCGCGACCGGCTCGGGGACAACGCCTTCCACGCGGTGCAGCGCTACTCCAGCCCCGAGATCACCGACCGGTGGGAAGAGCTGTTCTCCTTCCTGGAGCGCTGACCGCACCCTGCACGGCACCGATGTGAAGCAGCCCGCCCCGGACACTCCCGGGGCGGGCTGCTTCACTCACGGAACACGGGGTTCGCTCCGGCCGGTCAGGCCTTGTGGACGTCCCGGTGGGCGTCCTTGCGGGCCACCTTGTTGGCCTCCCAGCCCGCCCAGGCGGAGGTGACCATCTCACGGACGTCGTGCCGGGCCTTCCAGCCCAGCTCCCCGGTGATCTTGTCGGCCGAGGCCACGACCTTCGCCGGGTCGCCGGGGCGGCGCGGGCTGATCACGGGGGCGATGTCGTGCCCGGTGCTCTTGTTCATCAGCTCGACCATCTCGGCGACGGAGACGCCCTCGCCGCGCCCGATGTTGACGGTGAGGTCCTTGTAGTCGCCGGCCGCGGCCCACTCGGCGAGCTTGCGGGCGGCCGCCACGTGGGCCTCCGCGAGGTCCTCGACGTGGATGTAGTCGCGGATGCAGGTGCCGTCCGGGGTCGGGTAGTCGTCACCGAAGATCTTGGCACCCTGGCCGGCGTCGTAGCGCTCGAAGACCATCGGGACCAGGTTGAAGACGCCGGTGTCGGCGAGTTCGGGCGCCGCGGCGCCCGCCACGTTGAAGTAGCGCAGACAGGCGGTGGAGATGCCGTGCGCCCTGCCCGCGGCGCGCACCAGCCACTCCCCGGCCAGCTTGGTCTCGCCGTAGGGGCTCAGCGGCTTGCACGGGGTGTCCTCGGTGACCAGGTCCACGTCGGGCATGCCGTAGACGGAGGCGGAGGAGGAGAAGAGGAAGTTGCGGATGCCCGCGTCGGCCACGGCCTGGAGCAGGACGGAAAGGCCCTGCACGTTCTCGTGGTAGTAGTACATCGGCTTCTCGACGGACTCGCCGACCTGCTTCTTGCCCGCCAGGTGCACCACGCCGGTGATCTTGTGCTTGCGGATGACGTCCTCCACCGCCAGCCGGTCGAGGACGGAGCCGACCACCAGCGGGACACCTTCCGGTACGCGGTCCTCGTCACCCGTGGAGAGGTCGTCGAAGACGACGACCTCCTCCCCCGCGAGCCGCATCGCGCGGACGACGTGCGCGCCGATGTATCCGGCGCCACCGGTGATCAGAAACGTCATGTGTGTCTCCTTGGTCCTGTCCGACTTCGGGATGAAGAGCGCGGCGGTGTGCAGGTCTGCGGCAGGGGCCGCCTCCGGGGCCTCAGCCCGCCCCACGGCCCGCCCGGGCCCGGTGGAGGCGGTTGCGTACGAGGTACAGCGCACCCTCGGCGCCGGGCGCGAGGCGCAGCGCGAGGGCGCCGGCCCCCGTCCGGTAGGGCTGCGCCAGCAGAACACCGTACCGGCTGCTGGGCAGCGCCCGACGGCGGAGCAGTCGGCCCCGGGGGCGCAAGGAGGTGAACACCGAGCTCCCGTCGGCACACCGCACGCCCACCCCGACGTTCCACGCCTGCATCCTGCGCAGCCCCTGACGGCGGCCCGTGACGGCCAGGTCGGCGAGGCGGAACGGCAGTACGGCGACCCAGCCGCCGCTGCTGTCGGGGTACAGCTCGACCGGCTGCGCGAGGACCGCCTCGCCGCCCGCACGGGGCATGAAGCTCAGCTGCGCGGTGACGGGACCGGCCTCGGCGAGGCGCCCGTACAGGTCGTGCAGGCGGATCCGGACGGCGGCGCGGCCGGCCGGCTCGGCGTCGACGGTGACGGGCAGCTCGCCGACCGGCAGCACGGGCAGATCCGCCAGCTCGACCGGGAGCTCCTCGCTCCAGACCGGGACTCCGGCGGGACCGGTCGCGTACGGGGGCAGCAGCCGCGGCGGTTCGGCCGCCAGCCGGGTGAGCCGCTCCACATCGGCGGGCGGGGTCGCGGTGGCACGCAGCACGGAGACGATCCAGCGGGCGTGGGCCGCGGCGGACTCGATGTCGGCCTCGGGGAAGGTGTCGACGTACTCGCGGGTCAGGGTCCACCAGGCGGCCTGGTACTCGGGGTCCCGGCCGAGCTCGCGCAGGTACATGCGCAGGTCGTACTCCAGGAACTTCACCCGGCAGGCGCTGCCCAGCACCGGGGAGGCCTCGGCGAGGATCCCGGCGGCCGTGCGGTGAGCCTCGATGCGGGAGCGCCAGTTCCCGACGTCCTTGCGGTCCAGGGAGATCGACACCTGGGCGGCGCTGCGGCGCACGTGCCAGACGTAGACGAGGTCGCCGGTGACGGCGATGCGGGGGGCGGCGGCGAGCACGCGGGCGGTGAAGACGAAGTCCTCGTAGATGAACCGGCCGTCTGGGAAGCGCAGACCGTGTTCCTGGAGGAAGGCGCGCTCGTACAGCTTGTTGACGCAGAGGGTGTCGCGGACGAGCTCGGGCCGGTCCACCGGCCGCTCGATCACCTCGCCCGGTGTGTGCAGTCCGGGCATCCACGGGACGTCGTGGTGCTGGGGCAGCTCGCGCCGCACCGCAGCGCCGACGGTGACCGGGGCGCGGTGCTCCTCGGCGGTGCGCACCAGGGCGTCGGCGGCCCCCGGCGGCAGGATGTCGTCGCTGTCGAGGAAGAGCACGTATTGGCCGGAAGCAGCCGCGATCCCGTCGTTGCGCGGGGTGCCGCACCCCCCGCTGTTCTCCGTCCGGTGCACGACCTTCAGGCGGGGGTGGACGGCGGCCAGCTCGTCCAGCACCCGCGCGGTGCCGTCGGACGAGGCGTCGTTCACCGCGATCACCTCGGCGACCACCGGGCCCTGGGCGAGGGCCGAGGAAACGGCCTCGCCCACGAGCCCGGCGTCGTTGTACGCGATGACCACGACGGACACGGTGGGTAGGTTGCTGCTGTTCACCCGGAAGATCCTAGGCGACCGACGTAAAGGCGCCTTCAAACCTTCCGGGCACAAGTCCCTCGGGAGGGGCTCAGAAAGGCCGGAATTCGTCGTATTCCTTCTGCGCCGAGTCCCCGCGCTGGGCTTCCTTGTCCTTGCGGCGGGTGGTGGCCGGACGCGGGGCGTCCAGACGGTGGTCCTCGCCACGGCGGCCCAGCATCTCCGCGCCGGCCATCACGGTCGGCTCCCAGTCGAAGACGACCGCGTTCTCATCGGAGCCGATGGCCACGCCGTCACCGGCCCGGGCGCCGGCCTTCTTCAGCGCCTCCTCGACGCCGAGGCGGTTGAGGCGGTCGGCCAGGTAGCCGACGGCCTCGTCGTTGTTGAAGTCGGTCTGGCGGACCCAGCGCTCCGGCTTCTCGCCGCGCACCTTGTAGACGTCCTCGACCTCGTCGTAGGTGACGGTGAAGCCGGCGTCGTCCACGGCCTTCGGACGGATGACGATACGGGTCGCCTCCTCCTTCGGCTTGCGGGCGCGGGCCTTGGCGATGACCTCGGCGAGGAAGTAGGAGAGCTCCTTCAGACCCGTACGGGCGACCGCGGAGACCTCGAAGACCTTGTAGCCGCGGGCCTCCAGGTCCGGGCGGACCATGTCGGCGAGCTCCTGGCCGTCCGGGATGTCGACCTTGTTGAGGACGACGAGACGCGGACGCTTCTCCAGGCCGCCGCCGTAGAGCTTGAGCTCCTCCTCGATGACGTCGAGGTCGGCGATCGGGTCGCGGTCGGACTCCAGCGTGGCGGTGTCCAGGACGTGCACCAGCACCGAGCAGCGCTCGACGTGGCGCAGGAACTCGAGGCCCAGGCCACGGCCCTGGCTGGCGCCGGGGATCAGGCCCGGGACGTCGGCGATCGTGTAGACCGTGGAACCGGCCGTGACGACGCCCAGGTTCGGGACCAGGGTGGTGAAGGGGTAGTCCGCGATCTTCGGCTTGGCGGAGGAGAGCACCGAGATCAGCGAGGACTTGCCGGCGCTCGGGAAGCCGACCAGCGCCACGTCGGCGACGGTCTTGAGCTCCAGGACGACGTCGCCGGTGGTGCCGGGGACGCCGAGGAGCGCGAAGCCGGGGGCCTTGCGGCGGGCGGAGGAGAGCGCGGCGTTGCCGAGACCGCCGCGGCCGCCCTCGGCGGCCACGTAGGTGGTGCCCTGGCCGACGAGGTCGGCGAGGACGTTGCCCTCCTTGTCGAGGACGACGGTGCCGTCCGGCACGGGCAGGACCAGGTCCTGGCCGTCCTTGCCGGAGCGGTTGCCGCCCTCGCCGGGCTTGCCGTTGGTGGCCTTGCGGTGGGGGCTGTGGTGGTAGTCGAGCAGCGTGGTGATCGCCTGCTCCACCACCAGGATGACGTCGCCGCCACGGCCGCCGTTGCCGCCGTCGGGGCCGCCGAGCGGCTTGAACTTCTCCCGGTGAACGGAGGCGCAGCCGTGGCCCCCGTTACCCGCGGCGACGTGCAGCTCGACGCGGTCCACGAAGGTGGTCATGGGTGTTCCTCCAGATACATACGGGAATGTCCCGGGCAGGCCGTATTACTACCCCTGCCCATTAAAACGTGGTCTGTATGACAACGCGCCGAGGGCGGACCTCTCTTCCCGGCCTGCGCCGGAAAGAGCTGAGATCCGCCCTCGGGAAGTTACGAACGCGCTAGATCAGCAGGAGCTGGATCAGGCGGCCGGAACGATGTTGACGACCTTGCGGCCACGGTGCGTGCCGAACTGGACCGAACCGGCCTGCAGCGCGAACAGCGTGTCGTCGCCACCACGACCGACACCCGAACCCGGGTGGAAGTGGGTGCCGCGCTGGCGGACGAGGATCTCACCAGCGGAAACGACCTGACCGCCGAAGCGCTTCACGCCGAGCCGCTGGGCATTGGAGTCGCGCCCGTTCCGGGTGGACGATGCGCCCTTCTTGTGTGCCATGTCTCAGTCCCTCTTACTTCGCAGCCGCGGGGATACCGGTGACCTTGATCGCCGTGTACTGCTGGCGGTGACCCTGGCGACGGCGGTAGCCGGTCTTGTTCTTGTAGCGCAGGATGTCGATCTTGGCGCCCTTGTGGTGGTCCACAACCTCGGCCGTGACCTTGATGCCGGCCAGGACCCACGGGTCGCTGGTCACGGCTTCGCCGTCGACAACGAGCAGGGTCGAGAGCTCGACCGTGTCGCCAACCTTGGCAGTGGAAATCTTGTCAACCTCAACGATGTCGCCGACAGCAACCTTGTGCTGGCGACCACCGCTGCGCACGATGGCGTACACGCGGATCTCTCTCTCACTCGGGACGGATGCTCCTGAAGCCAGCCGCTCAGGCAAGCCCCGCCGAGAAGACGGAACCGCACCGATCCGGATTGGACGAGCGGCCTCTCTCGCCCGACGCTTGCGCGTACGGAACGTGAGGAAGGTGCTCAGGAGCGCGGCGTTCTGCAAGACACGCCGACGGTCTAGGTTACGGGGCCGGTTCCGGAGGGTCAAACCGGGCCCGTACGGCCGTGGGCCCCACCACTCGGCGGGGCCCACGGCCGCTGTGTCACTCAGCGGTGGATCAGGCTTCGGTCGGAGCCGACACGGACGGCGGGGTCTGCTGCTCCGCCGCCGCGGTCTTCTTCGTCGTCCGCTTCACCGCGGTCTTCTTGGTCGTGGCCGCCTTCTTGGCCACGGTCTTCTTGGCGGCCGCCGCCTTCTTGGCCGGGGCCTTCTTCGCCGCGGTCGCCTTCTTGGCCGGGGCCTTCTTGGCGGCCTTCTTGGCCGGTGCGGCCTCCTCGGCCACCGGTGCGGCCTCCTCGGCAGGCGCCGTGGCGGCTTCCTCGGCGGCCGACGCGGCCTCGACGACCACCACGGCGGCCTCTGCCGCGCCTGCCGGGGAACCGGCGGGTGCGGTGGCCTTACGGGTGGCACGGCGACGCGGACGGGCCGGAGCGGCCTCCACGACGGGGGCCTCCTCGACCTCGGCGACGGCGACGACCTCGGGCTCCGGCTCGACGACGGGCTCCGGCTCCGGCACGACGACCGGTTCCGGCTCCGGGGCCACCTCGGCCGCGGGGGCCGGGGCGCCCGCCGGGGCGGTGGCCTTGCGGGTCGCGCGGCGACGCGTACGGCCCTTCGGCGCGGCCTCCTCGACCGCCTCCACGACCTCGGCGACCTCGGCGACCTCGGCGACCGGTGCGGTCTCGGCGACGAACTCGGGAGCCGGCTCCAGCACCGTCTCGGCCGGCTCGGTCACCGGCTCGTCCACGACCACGGGGGCCGGGGCCTGGACCGGAGCGGCCGCACCGCGCGGGGCGCCCGCCGGAGCGGTGGCCTTACGGGTGGCACGGCGCCGGTTGCGGCGGCTGCTGATGCCCGCGGCGGCCTCGGCCTCGGCCGGGCTGCTGTAGAGCTCCTCGTCCGCGACGAACTCCGGCTCGGGCAGGGCGCGCGGCGCGGCCGCCTCGGCAGCCACCTCCGCCTCGGACTCGAACGCCTCGGTGTCGACGGGCTCGACCGTCTCGATCTCGTGGTCGTGCTGGTCGAACTCGGTGCGGCCACCGCGGCGCTTGGAGCGCTTGCCGTTGCCACCGCCGCCGATCGCGGTCGGCTGTTCCATGTGCACGATGACACCGCGGCCGTTGCAGTGGACGCAGGTCTCGGAGAAGGACTCCAGCAGACCCTGGCCCACCCGCTTGCGGGTCATCTGGACCAGGCCCAGCGAGGTGACCTCGGCCACCTGGTGCTTCGTACGGTCGCGACCCAGGCACTCCAGCATGCGCCGCAGGACCAGGTCGCGGTTGGACTCCAGGACCATGTCGATGAAGTCGATGACGACGATGCCGCCCAGGTCGCGCAGCCGCAGCTGGCGCACGATCTCCTCGGCCGCCTCCAGGTTGTTCCTGGTGACGGTCTCTTCGAGGTTGCCGCCCTGACCGGTGAACTTGCCGGTGTTGACGTCGATGACGATCATCGCCTCGGTCTTGTCGATCACAAGCGAGCCGCCCGAGGGCAGCCACACCTTGCGGTCGAGCGCCTTGGCGAGCTGCTCGTCGATCCGGTACGTCGCGAAGACGTCGACCTCGGAGGTCCAGCGGGACAGCCGGTCGGCCAGGTCCGGGGCCACGTGGTTCACGTAGCCGTGGATCGTCTCCCAGGCACCGTCACCACTGACGATGACCTTCGAGAAGTCCTCGTTGAAGATGTCGCGCACGACGCGGACGGTCATGTCCGGCTCGCCGTACAGCAGGCTCGGCGAAGAGGTCGAGATCTGCTTCGACTTCTTCTGGATGTCCTCCCACTGGGCCTGCAGACGCTCGACGTCACGGCGCAGCTCGTCCTCGCTCGCACCCTCGGCGGCGGTGCGCACGATGACGCCCGCGTCCTCGGGGACGATCTTCTTGAGGATGGTCTTCAGACGCGCGCGCTCGGTGTCGGGCAGCTTGCGGCTGATACCGGTCATCGAGCCCTCGGGCACGTAGACCAGGTAGCGGCCGGGCAGCGAGACCTGGCTGGTCAGGCGGGCACCCTTGTGGCCGATCGGGTCCTTGGTGACCTGCACCAGGACCGACTGGCCGGACTTGAGGGCGGACTCGATGCGGCGCGGCCCGTTGGCCATGCCGAGCGCCTCGAAGTTGACCTCACCGGCGTACAGGACGGCGTTGCGGCCCTTGCCGATGTCGATGAAGGCGGCCTCCATCGACGGCAGCACGTTCTGGACCTTGCCCAGGTAGACGTTGCCGACGTACGAGGTGGCCTCTTCCTTGTTGACGTAGTGCTCGACGAGCACGTTGTCCTCGAGGACGCCGATCTGGGTGCGCTCGCCGGACTGGCGGACGACCATGACGCGCTCGACGGCCTCACGGCGGGCCAGGAACTCGGCCTCGGTGATGATCGGAACACGGCGGCGACCCTGCTCGCGGCCCTCGCGGCGGCGCTGCTTCTTCGCCTCCAGGCGGGTCGAGCCCTTGATGGACTGGACCTCGTCGGAGGACTCGGCCTTCTCCCGCGCGGGGCGCGGCTCGCGGACCTTGACGACGGTACGCACGCCGTCCTCGTCGCCCGCTTCGGCGGCCTCGGCCGGACCCTCGCCGCTGCGACGACGGCGACGGCGGCGACGACGGCTGGAGCTGGAGCCGAGGGCCTCGTCGGCCTCCTCGTCCTCTTCCTCCTCGGCCTCGGCGGTGTCCTGCTCGGCGGCCTCGTCCTCGGCGGACTCGTCGAGGTCGGCGGCCTCACCGCGACGGCGGCGACGGCCACCGCGACGGCGGCGGCGCGACGGGCGCTCGCCCGACTCGTCGCCCTCTTCGAACTCGGCGGACTCCTCGTCCAGCTCGGCGGCCTCGGCCTCCGGCTCCTCCTCCGCGAGCACCTCGGGAAGGGAGACCGGGGCGGTCTCGGCGACCGGAGCGGACTCGGCGGCGCCGCGCCCACGGCGACGGCGGCGGCCGGCGGGCTGCGCGACGGGGGCCGCGGTGGCCTCGGCCTCGAACTCGTTCTCCTCTTCCTCCTCGACCTCTTCGGCCGGGGCGGCGGCACGAGCGGCCGCGGCGGCCATGGCAGCGGTCTCGGGGGTCTGGAACATCGGCTCCGCGAAGACCGGGGCCTGGAAGACGGCCACGGCGGGGCGCGCGGCGCGGCGGGCGCGGGCCGGGGCGGCGGGCTCGGCGCTCTCGGCGACGGGCTGCGGGGCGGCGGCCGGAGCGGCGGAGCGGGTGGCGCGGCGGCGGCCGCCGCGCTTGGGCGAGTCCACGGCGTCGGCGACGGTCACGGCGCGGGCGGCCTTGGGGGCCTCCTCCACGACGGGCGCCGGCTCGGCGGCGGGGGCCTCGGCGACGGGCGCGGCCTCGGCGGCCGGGGCGGTCACGGCGCGGGTGGCACGGCGACGGGCACGCGGCGCCGGAGCGGCCGGAGCCTCCTCCTCCACCACGGGCGCGGCCTCGACCACGGCGGCCGGAGCCTCGACCACGGCAGCGGCAGCGGCCTCGGCGGCCGGAGCCGCGACGGCGCGGGTGGCACGACGACGGGCACGCGGCGCCGGAGCGGCCGGAGCCTCCTCCTCCACCACGGGCGCGGGAGCCTCGGCGGCGGGAGCCTCCGGGGCGGCGACGGCGCGGGTGGCGCGGCGACGGGTCCGCGGCGCGGGGGCGGCGGGCTCCTCGGCGACGGGGGCGACGGCGGCGGCCACCGGCTCGGCGGCCGGGGTCTCGACGACGACCTCGGCGGCCGGGGTCGCCGGGGCGGCCACGGCGCGGGTCGCGCGGCGGCGGGGACGAGCGGGGGCGGCGGCCGGAGCGGCCTCTTCGGCGGGGGCGGCCGGAGCGGCCTCGGTCACCGGGGCCGTCTCGGCGACGGCGCCACCGGGCGGGCCCGCGGGCCGGGAAGCGGCACGGCGGCGACGGCGCGGCGGCAGGTTGTCGCTGGGGCTGCCGCTGTCGGCGTTACCAGCAGGGGTGGTGTCGTTTTCGTTGTTGAGCATTGCGGGCGGTTCTCCCGTCACGCTCCCGGGCGCCGCGGCTGACTTCCGGTCCGGCACGGCTCCGCGCAATGAGCGCGGAACCGGCCTCCGGGGCGCGTTCGCCACACGGGAGCTGTAGTCCATGGCCGCCGGTTCCGTACGTATGGTCCGTACGGCCTGGCGGAAGTCTTCAGGTCAGTGCGCGGCCCGACCCAGGTGGCTCCCGAGTACCAGGGCTGCGCGACGACGGCGTTCCTTACGCGGCGGGACCTTCCGGCGCCTTCGCGTCGGCTGCTACGGCGGCCGTGGGTGGAGCGGCCGTGTCAGCCTCGCGGTCGGGCGCGAGCGGGTCGGTCACCGTGCCGGACTCCTCGTCGAAGAGCCCCTGCGCCAGCCTGGTCACCGCTGAGGGGACCGGCGGCGCCAGGTCGGCCACAGCTCGGAGACCGGACAGGACGTCGTCGGGTCGCACGGCAGGTGTCAGATGCCGAACAACCAGCCGCAGTATCGCACAGGCATTGTCCAGCGGCCTATCAGCCGGGGCGGGAAGCGCTTCGAGACTGACGACCGCGCCACGGGTGTCGAAGGTCCGCATTCCGTTCTTGGTCCGGCGCTGCACCTCCACGTTCTCGGCGGCGAGGAAGACCGACACGGCCCGCTCGGCCTCGGCGAGCTCCACGCCGTCCAGGCGCAGCTCCCACACGGAGGCGGTCAGCCGGTCCGCGAGGCCCGAGGTGCGGGCCTCGACGGCGTCGATGATGTCGAGTCCGGTGGGCATCGACTCGTCGAGCAGCTCACGGAGCTTCTCGGGGTCGCGGGGCTCGGCGAGGGCGATCTCCAGGTACTCGGCCTCGCTGCCGGTACCGGTCGGGGCGGCGTTCGCGTACGAGACGCGCGGGTGCGGGGTGAAGCCGGCCGAGTACGCCATCGGCACCTCGGCGCGGCGCAGGGCCCGCTCGAAGGCGCGCTGGAAGTCGCGGTGGCTGGTGAACCGGAGGCGGCCGCGCTTGGTGTAGCGCAGTCGGATGCGCTGCACCACCGGTGCGGGAGGCGGGCCTTCGGGCTGTCGCTTGCCCAGTGGTTCTTCTCCTTGTGCGGGGCTCCGCGGCTCGCGCGTCGCCCTGAGGTCTGTCGACCCGCTCCGGCTCACCCCTGCCGTCGGGGCAGGGAGATCTCGTCAGCGGGTGCCGCGTCGGCGGCTGTCGTACTACCCAGAGTACGCTCCCGTGACCTCGCCGGTTCCACGGGAGGAGTACCGAAGAGCGCGCGGCGCACTGAGGCGCGGGCCTCGCGGACCGCGGCGCGGCCGGTCCGCCAGACCTCGCGGACGGCGTGCCCGGCGGGCGTCAGCACGTGCCGGTACACCCAGGACGCGGGCCACCCGATCAGCACCCGGCCGACCCACTTGAGCCCGCGCCACAGCGCGGCGGTGATCAGCCCGGCCACGTGCCAGGCCCAGACGAGGACCCGTCCGACCGGAGCGAGCACGTACCGGTACAGGGCGACGGCCAGCCACCCGAGGCCGACCCCGACGGGCCGCAGCAGATACCGGTACCCCGCGACCACCAGCCACACGAAGCCCTGCCCGACGGGCCGCAGCACGTACCGGTACACGGCGACCACCAGCCATACGAGACCCAGGCCGACGGGCCGCAGCACGTACCGGTGGACCACCGCGGCCAGCCAGGCGATCCCGCGGCCTACGGGCGCGAGCACGTAGCGCCACAGCCCGACCCACGGCCAGACGAACAGCGCCATGCCGAGGGCCCATCCGATCCAGCCGACGCCCTTGGCGAGGGGCGCCAGCAGGTAGCGCATGCCGCCCCGGCCCAGCCAGGCGAGCGCCTCGCCGAGCGGACGCAGCACGTACGCGCCCAGGAACCGCCCGGCCGGAGCGAGCAGGTGGTCGTACGCACCGCGGCACAGCCACGCCAGTCCCTGGCCGACCGGGGTGAGGACGTACCGCCAGAGCCCGACCCACGGCCAGACGAAGACCAGCTTGAACAGGACGGTCAGCAACCACCCGAGCCCGCGGAACAACGGCTCGAGGACATGGACGTACAGCGGCCCGAGGACGTGCCGGTGCGCGGCCCGGCACCCGGCGACCAGCAGTTCCCAGACCACTCGTACGGGCAGTACGACAAGTACGGCGACGATCTTGACGGGGACCCTGATGACGCCCACCAGGCACCCGTCGCCGCCGCCGGCCGGAGGTCGCTTGTCCGTTTCCATGCAGTCAAGGACACGACGAAGGCCCCCACCCGTTGCGGGCGGGGGCCTCTCGTGACCCAAGGGTTACTTCACGACGGACAACGGCAGCAGCTTCTTGCCGGTGGGTCCGATCTGGATGTGTGTGTCGAGCTGAGGACAAACGCCGCAGTCGAAGCACGGGGTCCAGCGGCAGTCGTCGACCTCGGTCTCGTCGAGGGCGTCCTGCCAGTCCTCCCAGAGCCAGTCCTTGTCGAGACCGGAGTCCAGGTGGTCCCAGGGCAGGACCTCCTCGTAGGTGCGCTCGCGGGTCGTGTACCAGGCCACGTCCACGCCGTAGGCGGGCAGGGTCTTCTCGGCCGCCTCCATCCAGCGGTCGTAGCTGAAGTGCTCGCGCCAGCCGTCGAAGCGGCCGCCCGACTCGTACACGGCGCGGATCACGTCACCGATGCGGCGGTCACCGCGCGAGAGGAGGCCCTCGACGATGCCCGGCTTGCCGTCGTGGTAGCGGAAGCCGATGGAGCGGCCGTACTTCTTGTCGCCGCGGATCTTGTCGCGGAGCTTGCCCAGGCGGGCGTCCGTCTCCTCGGCGGACAGCTGCGGCGCCCACTGGAACGGGGTGTGCGGCTTGGGCACGAACCCACCGATGGACACCGTGCAGCGGATGTCGTTCTGGCCGGAGACCTCGCGCCCCTTGGCGATGACGTTGACCGCCATGTCGCCGATCTGGAGCACGTCCTCGTCGGTCTCGGTGGGCAGGCCGCACATGAAGTACAGCTTCACCTGGCGCCAGCCGTTGCCGTACGCGGTGGCGACGGTCCGGATCAGGTCCTCTTCCGAGACCATCTTGTTGATGACCTTGCGCATGCGCTCGGAGCCGCCCTCGGGGGCGAAGGTCAGGCCGGAGCGGCGACCGTTGCGGGTCAGCTCGTTGGCCAGGTCCACGTTGAACGCGTCCACGCGGGTCGACGGCAGGGACAGGCCCACCTTGTCGTCCGTGTAGCGGTCGGCGAGGCCCTTGGCGATGTCGGCGATCTCCGTGTGGTCCGCGGAGGACAGGGAGAGGAGGCCGACCTCCTCGAAGCCGGTGGCCTTCAGACCCTTCTCCACCATCTCGCCGATGCCGGTGATGCTTCGCTCCCGCACGGGGCGCGTGATCATGCCGGCCTGGCAGAAACGGCAGCCGCGGGTGCAGCCGCGGAAGATCTCCACGGACATGCGCTCGTGGACGGTCTCGGCGAGCGGGACCAGGGGCTGCTTGGGGTAGGGCCACTCGTCGAGGTCCATGACCGTGTGCTTGGACACGCGCCACGGCACGCCGGAGCGGTTGGGCACGACACGGCCGATGCGGCCGTCCGGCAGGTACTCGACGTCGTAGAAGCCGGGGACGTAGACGTTGCCGGTCTTGGCGAGGCGCAGGAGGACCTCTTCGCGCCCGCCCGGCCGCCCCTCGGCCTTCCAGGTGCGGATGATCTCGGTCATGTCGAGGACGGCCTGCTCGCCGTCGCCGATGACCGCGCAGTCGATGAACTCCGCGATCGGCTCGGGGTTGAAGGCCGCGTGGCCGCCCGCGAGGACGATCGGGTGGTCGACGGTACGGTTGCGGGCCTCCAGCGGGATGCCGGCGAGGTCCAGGGCCGTGAGCATGTTGGTGTAGCCCAGCTCCGTGGAGAAGGACAGGCCGAACACGTCGAAGGCGGAGACCGGGCGGTGGCTGTCCACGGTGAACTGCGGCACCTTGTGCTCGCGCATCAGTTCTTCGAGGTCGGGCCACACGCTGTAGGTGCGCTCGGCGAGGACGCCCTCGCGCTCGTTGAGCACCTCGTACAGGATCATGACGCCCTGGTTGGGCAGCCCGACTTCGTACGCGTCCGGGTACATGAGGGCCCAGCGGACGTCACAGCTCTCCCACTCCTTGACCGTGGAGTTGAGTTCACCGCCGACGTACTGGATGGGCTTCTGCACGTGCGGAAGCAGGGCCTCAAGCTGAGGGAAGACCGACTCGGTCATCACGCGACTTTCGTGAAGCGGGCAGGGGGCAGCTATCTAGCGTACCCCGAGGCTCGGCCGCCCCCACCCACATGATCATCCCAGGCCGGCCCGCAGCGCTGGGTCGGAGAGCTCGGCCCAGACGTCCGGAAGCTCCCTCTCGCGCCGCTCGGCCAGGGCTTCCTCGCGCGCGTAGAGCACGCCCCAGGTGAAGGCGGACTCCCCCGCGCCCGTCGCCTGGACGGCGAGGCCGCGCAGGGCGCCGCGGGCCACCACGCTGTCCTGGTGGTCGCCGAGCAGGTTCTGCACGGCCTTCCCCGTCTTGGCCAGGTTCTTCGCCGGTCCGCCGAGTACGGGCACGGCCGACTCGGCCGCGTACCGGACCCGCTTGGCGGCCTTGCGGGCGTCGTGCAGGGCCAGGTCGCGCTGCTCGCCCTCGTCGAGGGAGAGGGCGCTCTCGACGCGGACGGCGAGGCGCGCGTAGTCGCGGAGCACCGCCTTGGGCAGGACCGCCTCCGGGGGCCGGGCGGCGGCCTTCAGCAGGGGTGGCGCGTCCAGTACGGCGTCGAGGGCGTCCAGCAGGGCCACGTAGCGGGCGCTGTCGAGCACGGCCAGGGCCCGGCGCCGCGATCCGGAGCGGCGGGCGGTGTTCCACACCCGCAGCCTGCTGCGGACCGGGCCGATCACGAGGGTGCGGGGCAGCTCGCCGAGCCGGGTCTGGATCCGCTCCAGCAGGACCTCCTGGTCGCGGTCGACGCCGAGCTCGGCGGCGAGCCAGCGCAGTTCCTCGCCGATGGGGTCGGTGGCGGCCCGGTCGATCACCTTGCGGTAGGTCTTGAAGGCGCTGCGGATCCGGCGGCTCGCGACCCGCATCTGGTGGACGGAGTCCGGCAGCCCGCGTCGCACGGCCGGGTCCTGGGCGACGAGCGCGTCGCGCTGTTCGCGCAGGTACGCGAGCACGTGCGCGCCCGTGGTGCCTTCCGGGCCGCCGCTCGCGGGCCGGGCCGGGGGCTCGGCCGCGGTCTCGGCGAGGGCGCGGGCGAGCTTCGAGGGGGCGTCGGAGACCCGGAGTCCGGCCCTGCGGAAGGTCTTCTCCACGGCGTCGAGCAGTTCGGGGTCGACGCCGTCGGCGAGTTCCACCTCGACCTCGGTCCAGGCGGCGGTGGCCTCGCCGCGCTCGGCCAGGACGGCGTCGGTGCTCAGTTCCGCGAGCAGGGCCCCGTCGGCGTCGAGCAGGTGGCTGACGCGGCGCGAGGAGACCAGCCTGACCTGTGGCTGGAGCCCGGCGCCGCGGACGCGGGAGCGGACGAGGGCGGCGAGGGAGGGCGGGACCGTGTCGCTGAGCGCGGCCCCGATCTCGTCGCGCACGCCCGGGGAGACGGGGAGTTTGAGGTGCCAGCCCTCGTCCGCGCCGCCCGTTCTGCGCCTCAGGGTGAGACCGTCGGCGGCGAGCCGCTGGTCGGGGGTGTCGTAGTAGACGGCGTCGAGGTCGACGGTGCCCTGGTCGGAGACGGCCGCGATGGCGGCCGTGCCCGTCAGGTCCGGCACCCCGCGCCGGGCAGATTTGGCCTTGGAGAACTCGAATTTCCGCTCGATTTCGCGCTTGGTGTCCGCCATAGACCGAACTTAGTCCTGAACGGATCACGTCGGCAGGGTGAACGGAACATCAGGCTGACAATGGCCGTTGCACCTTGATCGACTGCAGGAGGCCGATCGCCACCCACACCGCGAACATCGATGATCCTCCGTACGAGACGAAGGGCAGTGGGAGCCCGGCCACCGGCATGATCCCGAGGGTCATCCCGATGTTCTCGAAGGACTGGAAGGCGAACCAGGCGATGATCCCGGCGCACACGATCGTCCCGTACAGCTCGGTGGTCTCCCGGGCGATCATGCAGGCCCGCCACAGGATGACGCCGAGCAGCAGCAGGATCAGTCCGGCCCCGACGAAGCCGAGCTCCTCCCCCGCCACGGTGAAGACGAAGTCGGTCTGCTGTTCGGGCACGAACTGGCCGGTGGTCTGCGAGCCCTTGAACAGCCCGGAGCCGGTCAGGCCGCCGGAGCCGATCGCGATGCGCGCCTGGTTGGTGTTGTAGCCGACGCCGGCCGGGTCGAGCTCGGGGTTGGCGAAGGCCGCGAAGCGGTTGATCTGGTACTCGTCGAGTACGCCGAGCTGCCAGATCAGGATGGCGCCGCTGGCGCCGGCGCCGAGCAGGCCCACCACCCAGCGGTTGGAGGCGCCGGAGGCCAGCAGCACGCCGAGCACGATCACGATCATGACCATCACGGAGCCGAGGTCGGGCATCAGCATGACGATGCCCATCGGGGCCGCGGCGAGGCAGAGCGCCTTGACGACCGTGCGGTGGTCGGGGTGGGCGAGGTCGCCCGCGTCCACCCGGGTGGCCAGCAGCATCGCCATCACCAGGATGATCGTGATCTTCACGAACTCGGACGGCTGGAGGGAGAATCCGCCGCCGATGACGATCCACGCGTGGGCGCCGTTGATGGTGGCGCCGAGCGGGGTCAGCACGGCGAGGATCAGCAGGAGGGAGAGCCCGTAGAGGATCGGCACGGCGCCGCGCAGGGTGCGGTGGCCGAGCCAGACCGTGCCGATCATCAGCACGAGGCCGATGCCGGTGTTGAGGGCGTGCCGGGCCAGGAAGTAGTACGGGTCCCCCTGGTTCAGCGTGGTCCTGTTGCGGGTCGCCGACCACACCAGCAGGGCGCCGATGCAGGAGAGGGCGGTCGCGGAGAGGAGTATCGGCCAGTCGAGCCGGCGCACCACCGAGTCGCGGGCGGTGAGCTTGGCCATCGCCCCGCGCTCGGGCGCGTACCGGGAGACGGAGAACTTGTTGGCGGTCTGCATGTCTTCCCTTAGGGGGTGTCTTGTCGATCAGGGCGGATCAGGGAGCGGTGGCCGGTGCCGTGCATCGCAAGGCGGACGAGGGAGGCGACGCGGAGCGTCGCCGACCGAGGACAACGCGGCGAGGTGCGGTGCCGGCCGCCGCGAGCCCGCCCTGATCGGCAGGACACCCCCTAATCCTGGCGAGCCGCGGGCGGTGCGGGCGGCCCGGCGAGCACGGCCGGCTCCAGATCCTCGGGGGACGCCGGCACGTACGGCCGGATCTCCGGGGAAATGATGGAGCCGTCGGGCTCGATCCGGGGCAGCTTCGCCTCGGGGCCCAGCAGCAGGGCCTTCTTGAGGTCCTGCTTCCCGTCCATGGTCAGACCGTAGATGGCGTTGTAGAGGTTGCGGACGGCGGGGCCGGAGGCGCCCGAGCCGGTGCCGCCCTGGGAGATCGTCATGACGATCGTGAAGTCCTTGGTGTAGGTCGCCAGCCATGACGTGGTCTGCTTGCCGTAGACCTGGGCGGTGCCGGTCTTGGCGTGCATCGGGATCTTGTCCATCGGCCAGCCGCCGAACCGCCAGGCGGCGGTGCCGCCGGGTTCGACGACCGAGCGCAGGCCCCCGTCGAGGTCTCTGATGGTCTTGGCGTCGATCGGCAGCCGGCCGTGCGACTGGGGCTTGATCATCTCGATGTGCTTGCCGTCGGGGCTGATCACGGCCTTGCCGACGGTGGGGTTGTAGAGGGTGCCCCCGTTGCTGATGGCGGAGTAGGCGGTGGCCATCTGGATGGGGGTGACGAGGACGTCGCCCTGGCCGATGGCGAAGTTGATGCTGTCGTAGGCCTTCAGCTGGTTGCCTTCGAGGCAGCTCTCGTACGCGATCTGCTCGACGTAGGTGCCGCCCCGCTTGCCCTGCTTGCACCAGGCGTTCTTGTTGGCCTTCCAGAAGTTCTGCTTCCACTTCCGGTCGGGGATCCGGCCGGTGACCTCGTTCGGCAGGTCGATGCCGGTCTCGGAGCCGAGTCCGAACTCCCGGGCGGTCCGGTAGAACCAGTCGTGGGCGTCCTTCTTGGGGCTGAGGCCGCCGTCGCGCTGCCACTCCTTGTGGCCCAGGGCGTAGAAGACGGTGTTGCAGGAGAACTTGAGGGCGTCCCCGAGGGTGATCGGGCCGTGCCCCTTGGACTCGAAGTTCGCGAAGCTGCGGCCGCCGAGGCTGTAGGAGCTGCTGCAGTTGTACTTGTCGTCGAACTTGTAGCCGGCCCGGACGGCCGCGCTCGCGGAGACCACCTTGAAGATGGAGCCCGCGGGCGCCATGCCCTGGATGCCCCGGTTGAGCAGCGGGTAGTTGGAGTTCTTGCTGGTGAGCTTCGCGTAGTCCTTGCCGGAGATGCCGCCGACCCAGGTGTTGGGGTCGTAGTCGGGCTGGGAGGCCATCGCGACGATGCGGCCGGTCTTGGCCTCCATGACGACGACGGCTCCGGAGTCGGCCTCGTACTTGCGGCCGGTGATGTTGTCGGTCTCGTTGCGGACGACCTTCATCGCGTCCTGGAGCTCGTACTCGGCGACGGCCTGGACCCGGGCGTCGATGCTGGTGACGAGGGTGGATCCGGCCACGCCCGGGTCGGACTTGGTCTGGCCCATGACCCGGCCGAGGTTGTCGACCTCGTACGAGGTGACCTCCGCCTTGCCGCGCAGCTGCCTGTCGTAGGTGCGTTCGATGCCGGAGCGGCCGACCTGGTCGGACCGCAGGTGAGGCGAGTCGGAGTCCTTGGCCTTCTGGATCTCGTCGTCGGTGACCGGTGAGAGGTAGCCGAGCACCTGTGCGGTACGGGCCCCGCCGGGGGCCGGGTAGCGGCGGACCGCGGTGGGCTCGGCGGTGATGCCGGGGAAGTCCTCCGGGCGTTCGCGCAGTTGCAGCGCCTGCTGGGTGGTGGCTTCGAGCGTGACCGGGATCGGCTGGTACGGGGAGCCGTTCCAGCAGGGCGCGGGGGTCTGGGAGTCGCAGAGCCGGACCTTGTCCATGACCTCCCTGGGGCTCATGTCCAGGACGTCGGCGAGGCGGGTCATGACGCCCTTGCCCTTGTCCTTCATCTTCATCAGCGCGGTGCGGCTGGCGGAGACGACGAGGCGGGTCTCGTTGTCGGCGAGCGGGACCCCGCGGGCGTCGAGGATCGAGCCGCGCACGGCGGGCTGGACGACCCGCTGCACGTGGTTGCTCTTCGCCTCGTGGTAGTACTCGTCGCCGTTGCGGATCTGCAGGTACCAGAGCCGTCCGCCGAGGGTGAGGAACATCGAGAGGACGAGCACCTGGATCATGACGAGCCTGATCTGCACCCGGGAGGTACGGCCGGTCTCCGGAACGTTGGTCACGACTGCTCCTCCCTTACAGCTTTTTGACGCTCTTCACACCCTTGACCGCCTTGACCCCCTTTATACGGACAGCTTTGTTGGCCCGCGAGCGCGCGGTCTTCAGGCGCAGGCCGCCGCGCTGGCTGCCGATGCGCAGGCCCGTGCCGCCGGCCAGCCAGCCGGCGGAGACGTCGGCGGCCTTGTTGGCGGGGCCGCCGCCGGCCTCGACGGCCATCGGGTCGTTCTCGGCCTTCCGCGCCAGCGCCATGATCCACGGCACGGTGAACGGCGCGAGCAGCAGGTCGTAGAGGGTGGCGGTGAACACCAGCCCGGTCAGGCCCACGTGGCGGGCGGCGGTGTCGCCGACGAGGGCGCCCACGCTCGCGTAGAGCAGGGTGGAGCCGATCGCGGCGGCGACGACGGTGAGCATCGGGCCCCAGGCGGAACGGAACCGGCCGCCGTCGGGGCGGGTCAGCCCGGCGACGTAGCCGATGACGCACAGCACGAGGGCGTACCGCCCGGCGGCGTGGTCGGCGGGCGGGGCCAGGTCGGCGAGGAGACCGGCGGCGAAGCCGATGAGCGCGCCGCTGACGTGCCCGTACACGAGTGCGAGCGAGACGACCGTGAGGAGCAGCAGGTCGGGCACGGCGCCGGGCAGTTGGAGCCGGCCCAGGACGGTGACCTGGATGACGAGGGCGACCACGACGAGGGTGGCCGAGAGCAGGATCCGGTTGAAGCGCATGCGTGGTCTGCTCCTAGTCGTCGGCCGGCTTGGCGGGCACGGACGGGGTGACCGTGACGGTGACCGTCGGGGTGGGCTTGGGTGCCTCGGGCTTGGGCGGCAGGACTGCGTCGCGGGGGTCCTCGCGCGGCGGCATCACCACGACGCCGACGATGTCCAGGCGCGAGAAGCCGACGAACGGACGCACCCAGACGGTGCGGGTCAGGTCGCCGCGCGAGGGGTCGACCTTGACCACCTCGCCGATCGGCACGCCGGGCACGAAGGGCTTGTTGCCGCGCGAGCCGAAGGTGACGAGTCGGTCGCCGGGGCTGACCTTGGCCTTGCCGTTGAGCATCTGGACGGACAGGGCACGGTCGCCCTGGCCGGTGGCGAAGCCGAGTTCACCGGTCTTCTCCAGCCGGGTGCCGACGGTGAAGTCGGGGTCGTTGGCGAGGACGACGGTGGCGGTGTCGGGGCCGACGGTGCTGACCCGGCCGACGAGCCCGTCCCCGTTGAGGACGGTCATGTCGCGTTCGATGCCGTCCTTGCTGCCGGCGTCGATGGTGACGGTCCACGAGAAGCCCTGGGCCGCTCCTATGGCGATGACCTCGGCGCCCTTGATGCCGTACTGCCCGGCGCCGGCCCGCTTGAGCATCTCGTCGAGCTCGTGGATGCGGCTGCGGGTCTGGTCCTCGCTGCCCAGCTTGGCCTTCAGCGCGGCGTTCTCGCGCTCCAGCGTGGCGACGCGGTTGTGGCGCTCGCCGGAGTCCCTTACCGCCCCTATGGCGTTGGCGACCGGATCGACCGCGGTCGCCACACCTTCCTCGACCGGGCCGAAGACCGCTGCGGCGGCCTGCCGGGCACCGTCGACCGGCGACTCCTCGCCTGCCCTGATGTCCACCGTGATCAGTGCGAACGCGATGGCGATCAGAAGCACCAGGAGCAGCCGGCTTTCTCGTGTGTCCCTCACGTGCGGCGGCCGTGCCTTCCTCGTCGGATTTCTCTTTTGCCTGTATATCAACGATCCGCCGCACGGGCCCGGTAGCACCCGTACGGCGGATCCTTGTGTGTTCCGCATGGCCCCTCCGGCAAGGAGGGGCATCTGTCAGCGACGGGGCTGGGCGTCCAGGACCTGCTGGAGGGCCTCGAACTCCTCGACGCACTTGCCGGAGCCGAGCGCGACCGAGTCGAGCGGGTCCTCCGCGATGTGGATCGGCATGCCGGTCTCCCGGCGCAGCCGCTCGTCGAGGCCGCGCAGCAGGGCGCCGCCGCCGGTCAGGACGATGCCGCGGTCCATGATGTCGCCGGAGAGCTCCGGCGGGCACTTGTCGAGCGTGGTCTTGACCGCGTCGACGATGGAGTTGACGGGCTCCTCGATGGCCTTGCGGACCTCGGCGGCCGAGATGACGACCGTCTTGGGCAGGCCGGAGACCAGGTCGCGACCGCGGATCTCGGTGTGCTCGTCCTTGTCGAGGTCGTAGGCCGACCCGATGGTGATCTTGATCTGCTCGGCCGTGCGCTCACCGAGGAGGAGCGAGTACTCCTTCTTGATGTGCTGGATGATCGCATTGTCGAGCTCGTCGCCGGCCACCCGGATGGACTGTGCCGTGACGATTCCGCCGAGGGAGATGACGGCGACCTCGGTGGTGCCGCCGCCGATGTCCACGACCATGTTGCCGGTGGCCTCGTGGACGGGCAGGCCCGAGCCGATGGCGGCGGCCATGGGCTCTTCGATGATGTGCACCTGGCGGGCGCCGGCCTGCGTGGACGCCTCGATGACGGCGCGTCGCTCCACTCCCGTGATGCCGGAGGGAACGCAGACCACCACGCGCGGGCGGGCCAGGTAGCGGCGCTTGTGAATCTTGAGGATGAAGTACCGGAGCATGCGCTCGGTGATCTCGAAGTCGGCGATGACGCCGTCCTTGAGGGGCCGTACTGCGACGATGTTGCCGGGCGTGCGCCCGATCATCTTCTTCGCTTCCGAGCCGACCGCCAGGATGCCACCGGTGTTCGTGTTGATGGCGACCACGGACGGCTCGTTCAGGACGATCCCCCGGCCCCTCACGTACACCAGCGTGTTGGCGGTCCCGAGGTCGATCGCCATGTCACGGCCGATGAACGACATTTTGTTCCCCTTGTTCCCCATGAGGAGCGTCTGGCCTTCCAGTTGATAGCGGCTGCTGTCAGGTCGGCGAGGTGGGTGTGTGGGTGGAGGCCCCATCGTAGTGCCGCAAGTACGAAGACCGCGCGACGGGACTCCGGCAATCCCGCCGGAATGGATACCCGCCCCCTCAGTGGTGACGACGTGTCCTGCCCAGGCGTTCCCGCTTCGGCCCGGAAATACCGTGGGGCGACCGAAATTACTTCGGTCGCCCCAGGTCATGAGCGCTATTCGGCTGATGTTCCGTCAGGAAAGAGTGCTCAGAGCGCCGGGAAGAACAGCTTCAGCTCACGCTCGGCGGACTCCTCCGAGTCCGAGGCGTGGATCAGGTTCTCACGCGTGATCGTGCCGAAATCACCCCGGATGGAGCCCGGCGCCGCCGCGATCGGGTCAGTGGGTCCGGCCAACTGGCGGACACCCTCGATCACCCGCTCGCCTTCGACCACCAGGGCGACGATCGGGCCGCTCGCCATGAAGCCCATGAGGGGCTCGTAGAACGGCTTGCCCTTGTGCTCGCCGTAGTGCGCCTCCAGGGTCTCCTGGTCCAGCGTACGCAGCTCCAGTGCGGGGATGGTCCAGCCGGCCTTCCGCTCGATGCGGCCGATGATCTCGCCGACCAGACCACGACGGACGGCGTCGGGCTTGAGCAGGACGAGGGTGCGCTGGGTCATGTTGCGGCTCCTTGCGGCAAACGGGTGCGGTAGGGCGAATCTACAGGGCCGGTCGGGGGACCCGTCACGCAGCGTCAGGCGCCCCGGGCGCGCCCTGCGCCTCCTGGGCGGCCGCCCAGCGCGCCTTGATCGTGTCGATCTTGCGGCCGTAGTGCACGGAGCACCACCACAGCCCGGCGAACACCGCGCCGAGGAAGAACATCGTCGGCACGACGAACCCGCTCACGATCAGGCCGATCTGCAGGGCCCAGCCCAGCTGGACCGCCCCGGGACGCGAGAGCATCCCGCACAGCAGCACCGACAGCAGCATGGCGACCCCGCACACCGTCCAGACCGTGGCCTGGGTCAGATCGGGGTCCTTCATCGCCACGAGCCCCGCGAAGCCGATCACGAAGAACTCGCCGATCAGCGTGCTCGCACACAGCGTGCGCATCCCTCAGCCCCTCTTCAGCAGCAGGCGGGCCTCGCCCACCGTGATCACGGAACCGGTCACCAGGACCCCGGCCCCTCCGTATTCGGCCTCTTCCTCCGCCAGGGTGATCGCCGCCTCCAGGGCGTCGTCCAGCCGCGGCTCCACCTGCACCCGGTCCGCGCCGAAGACCTCGACCGCGACGGCCGCCAGCTCGTCCGCGCCCATCGACCGGTGGCTGGAGTTCTCCGTCACCACCACCTCCGCGAAGATCGGCTCGAAGGCCTCCAGCACCCCGCGGACGTCCTTGCCCTCGCTCGCGGCGACGACCCCGATCAGCCGGCTGAAGCCGAAGGACTCGGTGACCGCGTCCGCGGTGGCCGCCGCGCCCGCCGGGTTGTGCGCCGCGTCCAGGACCACCGTCGGGCTGCGCCGCACGACCTCCATGCGGCCCGGCGAGGACACCGAGGCGAAGGCCTTGCGCACGGTGTCCAGGTCCAGGACCCGGGCGTGCTCCTGGCCGACCCCGAAGAAGGCCTCGACGGCCGCCAGGGCCACCGCCGCGTTGTGCGCCATGTGCGCGCCGTACAGCGGCAGGAAGATGCCGTCGTACTCGCCGCCCACACCGCGCAGCGTCAGCTGCTGGCCGCCCACCGCGACCTCGCGCGAGACGACCCCGAACTCCATGCCCTCACGGGCCACCGTGGCGTCCACCTCGACGGCCTTCTTCAGCAGCACCTGCGCCGCGTCCACCGGCTGCTGGGCCAGGATCACGGTCGCGTCCTGCTTGACGATGCCGCCCTTCTCCACGGCGATCTCACCGGGCGTGGAGCCGAGCCGGTCGGTGTGGTCCAGGCTGATCGGGGTGACCACCGCGACGGACGCGTCGATGACGTTGGTCGCGTCCCAGCTGCCGCCCATGCCGACCTCGACCACGGCCACGTCCACCGGGGTGTCCGCGAAGGCCGCGTAGGCCATTCCGGTGAGCACCTCGAAGAAGGACAGCCGGTACTCCTCGGCTGCGTCGACCATCTCCACGTACGGCTTGATGTCGTGGTACGTCTCGACGAACCGCTCGGCGGTGATCGGCTCCCCGTCGAGGCTGATCCGCTCGGTGATCGACTGCACGTGCGGGCTGGTGTAGCGCCCGGTGCGCAGCTCGAAGGCGTTCAGCAGGGCCTCGATCATGCGGGCCGTGCTCGTCTTGCCGTTGGTGCCGGTGACGTGGATGGACGGGTACGCGCGCTGCGGCTCGCCCAGCACGTCCATCAGCGCCGCGATCCGCGACACCGAGGGCTCCAGCTTGGTCTCGCCCCAGCGGGTGGCGAGCTCCTGCTCCACCTCCAGCAGCGCCTTGGCGACCTCCGGGTCGACGGGCCGGGCGGGTACCGGGTCGCCCTGGGGCGGTCCGGCCTGGGCGCGCAGGGTGCGGCTGCCGGCCTCGATCACCGCCAGGTCGGGGTCGCGGTCGGACTCTTCCGCCACGATCTGGTCGAACTCGTCGAAGGTACCGGCGAGGTCGTCGTTGTCGTCGCGGTCGTGGCTCTCGGGCTGCTGGTCACTCACAGGGCCAGTCTACGGACGGGGACCCGGAGGACTTTCGGCCCGGCCGTTTCGGGACCTCCGGCGCCCGGAGCGACCGGATCGTTATGCAAGCCTTGCGGCAGGAGATAGGGGAATAAATGCCGCAGGCCAGCAGCAACAAGACAGTATCCAGCCGCGACATAGGGATCGACCTGGGCACCGCCAACACCCTCGTCTACGCACGGGGGCACGGGATCGTCCTCAATGAGCCGTCCGTGGTCGCCGTACGGGCCGGCACCACCACCGCCCTGGCCGTCGGCACGGACGCCAAGGAGACCATCGGCCGCACCCCCGGCTCCATCACCGCGATCCGCCCGCTCAGGGGCGGCGTGATCTGCGACTACGAGGCAGCGGAGGAGATGATCCGGCACTTCGTCCGCAAGGCCGTCCCGGGCCGGCGGCCCCGCACCCGCATGGTGATCTGCGTGCCCTCCGGCGTCACCCCGGTCGAGCGGCGGGCCATCGTCCAGGCGGCCACCCGCGCCGGAGCCAGGGTCGTGCACCTGATCGAGGAGCCGATGGCCGCGGCGATCGGCGCCGGGCTGCCCGTGGCCGAACCCCGCGGCTCCATGGTCGTGGACATCGGCGGCGGCACCTCCGAGGTCGCCGTCATCTCCCTGGGCGGCATCGTCACGTCCAGGTCGCTGCGCGTCGGCGGGGACCGGCTCGACGCGGCCGTCATGGACCACGTACGCAAGGAACACGGGCTGCTCATCGGGGAGCGCACCGCCGAGGACGTCAAGCTCGGCGTCGGATCGGCCTGGCCGGTTCCGGACCGGCCGGAGCTGGAGACGCGCACCTTCACCGTGCGCGGCCGCGAGAAGGTCGGCGGCATGCCCCAGACCCTCCGGCTGACCGCCCAGGACGTCCGGGCCGCGCTCGACGAGCCCATCGAGGCGATCATCGCCGCCGTGCGCACCACCCTGGAGGAGTGCCCGCCGGAGCTGTCCGGTGACGTGATGGAACACGGCATCGTGCTGACCGGCGGCGGAGCACTGCTGCCCGGCATGGACCTGAGGATGGCTTCCGCCACGGGCATCCCGGTCTTCGTAGCGGACGACCCGCTGGACTGCGTGGCACTGGGCTCCGGCCGCTGCGTGGAGGACCTGGACACCCCGGGCGCCCTGCCGGCCCCGGCCCGGGGCTAGGCCGTCTCTTCCGGATCTTGCCGGTCAGCCGCGCGGGAGGGTGGCGACGACCTCGTACGAGTCCCGCGTGCGCGTCGCCGTCAGGGTCCCGCCCAGGCTGCGTACGCGCTCGGACATGCTCGCCGTGCCCGAGCCCGCCGAGACGGGGGCCCGGCCCGGGGTCCGGGCCGGCAGCGCGTTGCTGACGGCTATCCGCAGCCGCGGGCCGTCCGTCGTGATCGACACCTCGATGGTCTGCCCGTGCGCGTGCTTGGCGGCGTTGGTCAGGCACTCCTGCACCACCCGGTAGACCGCCGCCTGCCGCAGCGGGGAGAGCCCGTGCGCGTCCTGGTCCATGACCAGCCGGACGGGCGAACCGGCGCGCCCGCTCTCCTCGGCGAGCGCCGGCAGCCCGTCCACACCCGGGGTCGAGGCCCGCTCCCCGCGCTGCACGATGATCTCGTTGAGCACCAGATGGGCCCGCCGGGCGGTGTCGGCCAGCTCCTCGAAGTCCGGCCCGTACGCCGTCTCGCGCGCCCGCATCGACAGCACCTCGGAGCGGACCGTGAGCAGGGTCAGCTCGCGCCCGACGAAGTCGTGGACGTCGCGGGCCACGGACGTGCGCTCCTGCTGGACGGCATGGAGAACGGCCGACTCGGCCCGCCGGGCGGTCAGCTCCCCGACCAAATCGTGCCGGTAGGCGGCGATGCCCACCGCGGAGGCGAGCACCCCGATGGGCACGACCAGGCTGAGGAACCCGCTGAGGGTCTGCCCCGCGGGCTCGGGCCAGCCCGGCAGGACGAACATGACCAGCGCGAAGGCGACGTAGCCGAGCGTGGCGAGGATCCCGGCCCGGCGCCCGCGGTAACGGCCGACCGAGTAGAGGGCGAACTGGATCAGGGTGAGCTCGTGCAGCCACCCGATGAAGAGCAGCGCGGCCAGGTACGAGATCCAGGGCTGCCGGCGGCGCACCAGCAGGGTGGTGCAGCCCAGGGCCAGGACCACGGCGGCGGCCGGCCCGCTCAGCGAGTTGTCGGCGGCGGCCAGACCCGGAAGGTCGAGGGCCATCAGGCCGAGGCAGGCGAGCGCGGTGAGCACGTCCACGGCCCGCGGCGACCCGGCCCAGCTCTCGGTGTGCCGGCGGCCGGAAGCCACCAGCCGGTCGAAGGCCGGGACGACGGGCTTGACGCGCATGCCCTCCATCATCCGTGGTCCGCGCTCCGGTTCGGATCACCCGGAACCGAAACCGGAGTGATTTAGGGCACTTCGGACAGCAGTCCGTTGTGGCACCGGTCCTCGCACGGGGAAGGGATACGGCGAAGGCCCCCGCGTCGACCGACGGCGCGGGGGCCTTCTCCTGTGCGTACGTACCGGCTGCTAGGCGGCCGGCAGGCCGTCCAGCTGCGCCTGGAGCCGGGCGATGTCCGCCTCGGCCTTGGCGAGCCGGCCCTTGATCTTGTCCACGACGTTGTCCGGGGCCTTGGCGATGAACGCCTCGTTCCCGAGCTTCGCCTCGGCCTGCTGCTTCTCCTTCTCCGCGGCGCCCAGGTCCTTCGTCAGACGCTTGCGCTCGGCGGCGACGTCGATGGTGCCCGACAGGTCGAGCGCGACGGTGCCGCCGGCGACCGGGAGGGTCGCGGTGGCGCTGAAGGAGTCACCCTCCGGCTGGAGGCGCAGCAGCTGCCGGATGGCCGCCTCGTGCGCGCCCAGCCCGGTGGCGCCGAGCTCCAGACGGGCCGGAACCTTCTGGCCGTCCTGCAGACCCTGCTCCTTGCGGAAGCGGCGGACCTCGGTGATCACCGACTGGACGGAGGCGATCTCCGCCTCGGCGGCCTCGTCGCGGAAGCCGCTGTCCTTGGGCCAGTCGGCGATGACGAGGGACTCGCCGCCGGTCAGCGTGGTCCACAGCGTCTCGGTGACGAAGGGGACGACCGGGTGCAGCAGGCGCAGCATGACGTCGATGACCTCGCCGAGGACGCGGCCGGAGACCTTGGCCTGCTCGCCGCCCGCGAAGAAGGTCGTCTTCGACAGCTCGACGTACCAGTCGAAGACCTCGTCCCACGCGAAGTGGTAGAGCGCCTCGCTGAGCTTCGAGAACTGGTAGTCCTCGTAGTACGCGTCGACCTGCGCGACCGTCTCGTTCAGCCGGGACAGGATCCACCGGTCGGTGGCCGACAGCTGCTCGACGGGCGGCAGCTCGCCCTCGATCGTGGCGCCGTTCATCATCGCGAAACGCGTGGCGTTCCAGATCTTGTTGGCGAACTTGCTGGATGCCTGGACCCAGTCCTCGCCGATCGGGACGTCGACGCCCGGGTTGGCGCCGCGGGCCAGGGTGAAGCGGACGGCGTCGGAACCGTACTTGTCCATCCAGTCCAGCGGGTTGACCACGTTGCCGAAGGACTTCGACATCTTCTTGCCGCGCTCGTCGCGGACCATGCCGTGCAGGGCGATGGTGTGGAACGGCGGGGTGCCGTCCATCGCGTAGAGGCCGAACATCATCATCCGGGCGACCCAGAAGAAGAGGATGTCGTAGCCGGTGACCAGGACGGCGTTCGGGTAGAACTTCTCCAGGCTTTCGGTCTGCTGCGGCCAGCCGAGCGTGGAGAACGGCCACAGGCCCGAGGAGAACCAGGTGTCCAGGACGTCGGTGTCCTGGGTCCAGCCCTCGCCGGTGGGCGGCTGCTCGTCCGGTCCGACGCAGACGACCTCGCCGTTCGGGCCGTACCAGACCGGGATGCGGTGACCCCACCACAGCTGGCGCGAGATGCACCAGTCGTGGAGGTTGTCGACCCAGTCGAAGTACCGCTTCTCCATCTCCTGCGGGTGGATCTTGACCTCGCCGTTGCGGACCGCGTCACCGGCGGCCTTGGCGAGCGGGCCGACCTTGACCCACCACTGCATCGACAGGCGCGGCTCGATGGTGGTCTTGCAGCGCGAGCAGTGGCCGACGGAGTGCGTGTACGGGCGCTTCTCGGCGACGATCCGGCCCTCGGCGCGCAGCGCGCCGACGATGGCGGAGCGGGCCTCCAGCCGGTCCAGGCCCTGGAAGGGGCCGTGGGCGGTGATGATCGCGTGCTCGTCCATGACGGCGAGGTTCGGCAGGTTGTGGCGCTGGCCGATCTCGAAGTCGTTCGGGTCGTGCGCCGGGGTCACCTTGACGGCGCCGGTGCCGAACTCCGGGTCGACGTGCTCGTCCGCGACGACCGGGATGCGGCGGCCGGTGAGCGGCAGCTCGATCTCGGTGCCGACGAGGTGCTTGTAGCGCTCGTCCTCGGGGTGGACGGCGACGGCCGTGTCACCCAGCATCGTCTCGGCGCGGGTGGTCGCGACGACGATGGACGCGTCGCCCTCGCCGTAGCGGATCGAGACGAGCTCGCCCTCGTCGTCCTGGTACTCGACCTCGATGTCGGAGATCGCGGTCAGGCAGCGGGGGCACCAGTTGATGATGCGCTCGGCGCGGTAGATCAGCTCGTCGTCGTAGAGCTTCTTGAAGATGGTCTGGACGGCCTCGGAGAGGCCCTCGTCCATGGTGAAGCGCTCACGGGACCAGTCGACGCCGTCGCCGAGGCGGCGCATCTGGCCGGAGATCTGACCGCCGGACTCGTCCTTCCACTGCCAGACGCGCTCGACGAAGGCCTCCCGGCCGAGGTCGTGGCGGGACTTGCCCTCCTTGGCGAGCTCGCGCTCGACGACGTTCTGGGTGGCGATGCCGGCGTGGTCCATGCCGGGCTGCCACAGCGTCTCGTAGCCCTGCATGCGCTTGCGGCGGGTGAGGGCGTCGATCAGCGTGTGCTCGAAGGCGTGGCCCAGGTGCAGGCTGCCGGTGACGTTGGGCGGCGGGATGACGATCGCGTACGGAGGCTTCTCGCTCTTGGCGTCCGCCTCGAAGTAACCGCGCTCTACCCAGCGCTCGTAGAGCTTCCCTTCTACCTCGGCCGGCGCGTACGTGGTCGGCAGTTCGGAGGTGGGGCTGCTGGGTGTCTGCGTGTTCTCGGTCACGGGGCACAGTTTAGAGCGGTAACAGTCCAGTCATGAAACCGGTATTCCCGGGGCCCGGCGCCCTTCCCGCGCCTGGCTTCCGTCAGGATGTGTGAAACGTATAAGCAACCTCATTGGGGGACGCGGGATGAGCTACAACCAGCCAGGGCCCTACGGGCAGCAGCCCCAGCAGCCGGGACCGTACGGGCAGCAGCCCCCGCCGCCGCCCGGCCCGTACGGGCAGCCCGCCCCGCAGCCCAACCCGTACGGGCAGCCCGCGGCCCCGCAGCCGGGCTACGGCTACCCGCAGCAGCCGGGCGTCCCCCCGCAGGGCTACCCCCAGCAGCCCCCGACGCCGGCGTACGGCTACCCGCAGCAGCAGGCCCCGTACGGCGGCCAGCCCCCGAAGAAGTCCAAGGCCGGCGTGATCATCGGCGTGATCGTCGCGGTCGCGGTGATCGCGGGCGGCGGCTGGTACCTCATGGGCGGCGGGGGCGGCAACATCTCCGCGGACACCAAGGGCTACAAGCTGGTCGCCCCGGAGTCGGTGGACGACTTCAAGAAGGACCCCAAGTACAAGGAGAAGAGCTTCTCCGACGAGGACCGCAAGGAAGCCGAGGCGGTGGGCGTCAAGAATCCCACCAAGGTGGGCATGGGTTACGAGACCGCCAAAGACCCGTCGAACCCGCTGGCCGGCAAACTCCTCAACTTCTCGGGCCTCTACGGCGAGGTGGCGGCCCCGGAGAAGGCCGTGGACGGCTACTTCGCCACGGCCAAGCTGGAGGCTGCCAAGAACGACAGCAAGATGTCGGTCGAGCTCATCGGCAGCCCGAAGACGATGAGTCCGGCCAACTTCAAGGGCGCCGTGATGAAGTGCCAGGAAGCCAAGTTCATCTCGAAGGACACGACGGTCAAGGGACCCAAGGAGTTCACTCTCCCGATCTGCATCTGGGGTGACTTCAGCACCGTCGGCACGGTCACCTCCATGGAAGTGGCGTCCCTGCTCAGCGGCAAGTCGGGCTACACCCTGGAGCAGACCGCGGAACTCGCCGCGAAGCTCTACAACACTTCACGCGTCAAGAAGTAGGCAGGACAGCGGGACATGCAGAAGGGGCGCCCCCGGTCGGGGGCGCCCCTTCTGCGTGGTGTTCGTTGCGGCTACGCCGACTTCTCGTGCGGGCCCTGGTCCTTCGGGACGATCCGGGGGACCAGCGTCGGGTTGACGTTGGAGCGGACCACCTCCGAGGTGATGACCACGCGGGCCACGTCCTTGCGGGACGGGACCTCGTACATCACCGACATCAGGACCTCTTCCATGATGGCGCGCAGGCCGCGCGCGCCCGTCTGGCGGAGGATCGCCTGGTCCGCGATGGCCTCCAGCGCCTCGCGCTCGAAGTCCAGCTCCACACCGTCGAGTTCGAACAGCCGCTGGTACTGCTTCACCAGCGCGTTGCGCGGCTCGATCAGGATCTGGAGCAGGGCCTCACGGTCCAGGTTGTGCACGGAGGTCAGCACGGGGAGGCGGCCGATGAACTCGGGGATCATCCCGAACTTCACCAGGTCCTCCGGCATGACCTCCTGGAACTGGTCGCTGGCCTCGATCTCGCGCTTCGAGCGGATCGTCGCCCCGAAGCCGATTCCCTTGGCGCCCGCACGCGACTCGATGATCTTCTCCAGGCCGGCGAAGGCGCCGCCCACGATGAAGAGCACGTTCGTCGTGTCGATCTGGATGAACTCCTGGTGCGGGTGCTTCCGGCCGCCCTGCGGCGGTACGGAGGCGGTCGTGCCTTCCAGGATCTTCAGGAGGGCCTGCTGCACGCCCTCGCCGCTCACGTCGCGCGTGATCGACGGGTTCTCGCTCTTGCGGGCCACCTTGTCGATCTCGTCGATGTAGATGATCCCGGTCTCGGCCTTCTTGACGTCGTAGTCGGCGGCCTGGATCAGCTTCAGCAGGATGTTCTCGACGTCCTCGCCGACGTACCCGGCCTCCGTCAGCGCCGTCGCGTCGGCGATGGCGAAGGGGACGTTCAGCATGCGGGCGAGGGTCTGCGCGAGCAGCGTCTTGCCCGAGCCCGTGGGGCCCAGCAGCAGGATGTTGGACTTGGCGAGCTCGATCGCGTCGTCCCGGCCCTGCGCGCCGCCGTTCTCGCCGGCCTGCACGCGCTTGTAGTGGTTGTAGACCGCTACCGAGAGCGCCTTCTTCGCCGGCTCCTGGCCGACGACGTAGCTCTCCAGGAACTCGTAGATCTCACGGGGCTTGGGGAGTTCCTCCCACCGGACCTCGGAGGTCTCCGCGAGCTCCTCTTCGATGATCTCGTTGCAGAGGTCGATGCACTCGTCGCAGATGTAAACACCGGGTCCTGCGATGAGCTTCTTCACCTGCTTCTGGCTCTTTCCGCAGAACGAGCACTTGAGCAGATCGCCGCCGTCACCGATGCGTGCCACGAGGTGCTTCCCCTTCGCCTGGGAGACGCCTGGTTCAGCGCTCCTGGTGCCTCATATCCGACGGTACCTTGCCGGGGGCCCCGTGCGGGGCCCCCTTGACGTGGTTCACATCGCCGAATCCGGCGATGTGCCCGCGTCAACTGGCGGCAAGGATCAGTGGGAGTTCTTGCGGGTCGAGACGATCTGGTCGATCAGGCCGTACGCCAGGGCGTCCTCGGCCGTCAGGATCTTGTCGCGCTCGATGTCGTCGCGGATCTTCTCGATCGGCGTCGTCGAGTGCTTGGCCAGCATGGTCTCCAGCTGGTCACGCATGCGCAGGATCTCGTTGGCCGCGATCTCCAGGTCGGAGAGCTGCTCGCGGCCGGTGCCACCGGAGGGCTGGTGGATCAGCACGCGGGCGTTCGGCAGGGCCATGCGCTTGCCGGGGGTACCGGCGGCCAGCAGGACCGCGGCGGCGGAGGCCGCCTGGCCCATGCAGACCGTCTGGATGTCCGGCTTCACGAACTGCATGGTGTCGTAGATCGCCGTCAGCGCGGTGAAGGAGCCACCGGGGCTGTTGATGTAGATGGAGATGTCGCGGTCCGGGTCCATCGACTCCAGGCACAGCAGCTGCGCCATGACGTCGTTGGCGGACGCGTCGTCGATCTGCACGCCGAGGAAGATCACGCGCTCCTCGAAGAGCTTCGCGTACGGGTCGTACTCGCGCACGCCCTGCGAGGTGCGCTCGACGAAGCGCGGGATGACGTAGCGGTTGTCCACCTGCGGGCCGGTGTAGAGGCCGCTCGCGGAGAGGTTGTTCTGCATCTGGGTGTTCACCATCCTGGTGGCGTTCTGCGGGCTGTCGGCTGACGGGTACTGACGGCGGGGCCTGGATCAGGCCCCGGTGCCGCCGCCGCCCGGCGCGTTGGACGCGGCCGAGATGATCTCGTCGATGAGGCCGTAGTCCTTGGCCTCCTCGGCGGTGAACCAGCGGTCGCGGTCACCGTCGCGGATGATCGCCTCCACGGTCTGGCCCGAGTGGAACGCGGTGATCTCGGCCATCCGCTGCTTGGTGCGCAGCAGGTACTGGGCCTGGATCTTGATGTCCGACGCGGTGCCGCCGATGCCGGCGGAGCCCTGGTGCATCAGGATGTCGGTGTTCGGCAGGGCGAAGCGCTTGCCCTTGGCGCCACCGGTGAGCAGGAACTGCCCCATCGAGGCGGCCATGCCCATGCCGATGGTGACGACGTCGTTCGGGATGAACTGCATGGTGTCGTAGACGGCCATACCGGCCGTCACGGAGCCACCGGGGCTGTTGATGTAGAGGTAGATGTCCTTCTCCGGCTCGGCGGCCAGGAGCAGGAGCTGCGCGGTGATCTTGTTGGCGATGTCGTCGTCGACCTGCTGGCCGAGGAAGATGATGCGCTCGCCGAGCAGCCGGTTGTAGACATGGTCGCCGAGGCCGCCACCGATGGACGGCTCACCCGCGGCGTAAGGCTTCAGATTCGTCACGTATCCACCTGCTCGTCTCCGACGGCCATGTGCCGTCTCAGCGTCTCGTTCTGGGGTCCGGTCCGGCCGGAGCGGACGGGTCCGCCGGCGCCCGGGTACTCACGTGCCCTCGTATTCATGGACCCTAACGCGCAGGTAGGACAACGCCATCCCGCTTCCCGAACTGTTCGCTCGGAGCGCAAGCTCCGGGGGCCTTACGGGGGCCATACCGGGGCTATGCCGGAGGGCCCGGACACGACCGTGTCCGGGCCCTCCGGGGCACTGCTCAGTGGGCTTCGCCCGAGGTGTTACTTGGCCTCTTCGGCCTCTTCGGCCTCGACCTCGTCGTCACCGTCGACGACGGCCTCGACGGTCTCGGCGGCCTGCTCCTCGTCCTCGTCGGACAGGTCCACGACCTCACCGTTGGTGTCGACGACCTTGGCGGCCTCGACGACGACCGCGAGGGCCTTGCCGCGGGCGACCTCGCCGACCAGCATCGGAACCTGGCCACCCTCGACCACGGCCTGGGCGAACTGGTCGGGGGACATGCCGGAGGAAGCGGCGCGGCGCATGAGGTGCTCGGTGAGCTCCTCCTGGTTGACGCCCAGCTTCTCCTTGTTGACCAGCGCGTCGAGGACGAACTGGGTCTTGATGCCCTTGATCGCCTGCTCGGAGGTCTCGGCGTCGAACTCCTCGACCGTCTTGCCCTGGAACTCCAGGTACTTCTCGATGGTCAGACCCATCTGGCCGAGCTGGTGGTGCTCCAGGTTGTGCTTGCGGGTCTGGACCTCGTCCGCGAGGAGCTTCTCGGGGATCGGGACCTCGACGAGCTCCAGCAGCTTCTCCAGGACGCGCTCCTGGGCCTGCGTGGCCTGGTCGTACTGCTTCATGTTCTCGAGGCGCTTGCGGCTGTCCGCCTTGAGGTCCTCGATGGTGTCGAACTCGCTCGCGAGCTGCGCGAACTCGTCGTCCAGCGCCGGGAGCTCCTTGGCGGAGACCTTGGTGACCTTGACGGTGACCTCGGCGTCCTTGCCCTCGGCGGAGCCGCCCTTCAGCTGCGAGGTGAAGGTGGCCTCGCCGCCGGCCTCCAGGCCGGTGACGGCCTCGTCGATGCCCTCGAGGAGCTCGCCCGAGCCGATGGTGTAGGAGACGTCGGAGGCGACGCCGTCGGGCAGCACCTCGCCGTCGACCTTGGCCTCGAGGTCGATGGTGACGACGTCACCCTCGGCGGCGGCGCGCTCGACGTCCGTGGTGGACGCGAAGCGGCCGCGCAGCTGCTCGACGGACTTCTCGACGTCCTCGTCGGAGACCTCGATGGCGTCGACCTCGACCTCGATGCCGGAGAAGTCCGGGATCTCGATCTCGGGACGGACGTCGACCTCGGCGGTGAAGGCGAGGACCTCGCCGTCCTTCAGCTCGGTGATGTCCACGTCCGGCTGGCCCAGCGGGTTCAGGTCGGCCTCGTTGACGGCCTCGGTGTAGAACTTCGGGAGCGCGTCGTTGACGGCCTCCTCCAGCACCGCACCGCGGCCGAAGCGCTGGTCGATGACGCGGGCCGGGATCTTGCCCTTGCGGAAGCCCTTCACCGTGACCTGCTGGTTGATCTTCTTGTACGCCGCGTCGAGGCTGTCCTTGAGCTCCTCGAAGGGCACCTCAACAGTGAGCCGAACCCGAGTCGGGTTCAGGGTCTCCACGGCGCTCTTCACGGTTCGGTCTCCTTGTGGCTGACTGCTGGGGATTCTGCCGTCGCGCTGTGATTCAGCGGTTCAGCGGACTTCGGCCCGGTACATCAGACACACGGGCACGCAGCTTGCATAGTAACCGCAAGCGGCAATCAGCCCACAACGCGATCTTGTGGAGACACTGCTGCTGGTCGGGGTGGCCGGATTCGAACCGACGACCTTCCGCTCCCAAAGCGGACGCGCTACCAAGCTGCGCCACACCCCGTCGGTGCGACACGTAGGGTACATGCCCGGAGACACTCTGATGCGCGGGGTTTCCGGAGGCATTTCGGGCGGACCTCCGCCACGGCGCCGAATGTGGTGTGCACCCACCGGGAGCGACCCGCTAGGATGCTGTCCGTGCCGAGGTCCCCGGACCTGCGGCGCGCGCGTTGCGGGTGTAGCTCAATGGTAGAGCACTAGTCTTCCAAACTAGCTACGCGGGTTCGATTCCCGTCACCCGCTCAGAAGTACGAAGGGCCAGGTCAGAGGGTGTTTCCTCGACCTGGCCCTTCGTCGTTCCCGGGGCCGTGACCAGGTCCGCGCGGGCGGTGCTGCGGACCCTGTACGTCGTCAACTCCCGTGTGCCGGCTGCCGCCGAGGCGGTGAACGCATGGCCCGTGTGCCGAAGATCATGGAGTCGCAGCCCCTTGCACCGTCCCGCCCCTCCCGCGCGGCCGGGCGTGCCGGTCCCCGGCGTCGGCGAGGTGGGTGTACTCGTACGCATCGAGTACCCGGCCCCGTCAACCGGTCCCGTCCGGCAGCACTCCCCTGCCACGCCGTCTCCCCCTGACGGGGTTGACGTCGCCGGGGTCAGAGCTTGATGTTCGCGATCATCGTCGCGAGGGAGTTCAGGAAGCGGTTCACGTCGTCCGCGATCGAGCTGGACGCGAGGAAGAAGCCGAAGAGCGCCGCGACGATGGCGGGCCCCGTCTTGATGTGGTTGCCGCGGATCAGCACCACCAGGATGACCCCCAACAGAACCACCACTGACAGCGAAATGGCCACTACTGATCACACCTTCGGTCGTCCCCTGGTCGGCCCGGGGCGCACGGCCAGGCACACCCCCACATGGACCATCCTCCCACCAACGGGCCTCGGCTATACGCCCCGTGACGGACCGCCGTGGTTCCGTTTCCGCCAACCACAAGTGCGACAGGAATATTTCGGGCGCGGGGCGCGGGTCACGGGGTGGGGAGGCCGAGGAGGGAACGGATATTCGCATACTTTGCGGACAGCCTCTCGCGCGTGGGACCGTCCAGCACGGAGAGGCGTACGGGGTCCGCGTTGTGCGCGAGGTCGGCCTCCTTGACCAGCAGGGCGCCGGGGGTGGCCAGGATGCGGGCCGCGTACTGCTCGACCGGTTCGCCCGGGCGTTTGGTGACCGCGAGGACCATGTCCTTCACCGTCTGCGGGAGGGCCGCCGCGTCGAGCCAGGTGAGGCTGAGGGCCTCGTCCTCGATGGCGTCGTGGAGCCAGGCCGCCGCCTGCTGATCGGCACTGCCCCCGCGCAGCCGCACGCCCTCGGCCACGGCCGCGAGGTGTTCGGCGTACGGCCGGCCGGCCTTGTCGGTCTGGCCCTCGTGCGCGCTGCGCGCCAGGGACTCGACCTCGATCAGAGTCAGGGGGCTGTTCGTCATGCGATCTCCCTTGCCGCTGCGCCGAGGGCCTCCGCTGCCCGGCGTACGTCCGCTTGCGTGGTACGCCAGTTGGAGAACGCAGCACGCACGGCGGCGGTTCCCCCGTAGACGGTGGGGGTGACGAACACCTCGGCGGCCACCGCCTCCCGCAGGGCGGTGAGGCGCTCGGGGGTGGGGGCCTCGGCGAGGGTGAAGCAGACGACGTTCAGGCGGACCGGGGCGAGGAGGGTGAAGGCGGGGTCCGCCTCCAGGGCGGCGCCCAGGGCGCGGGCGCAGGTGATGTCGCGTTCGACGATCTCCCGGTGGCCCTGGCGGCCGTACGCGCGGAGCGTGAACCAGGCGGCGAGGGCGCGCAGCCGGTGGGAGTTCTCCGGAGTGAGGTGGACGAGGTCGGGGTGGGCCCCGAGGGGGCCGAGGTAGGCGGCGGAGTTCTGGAAGACGCGGGCCTGCAGGTCACGCCGACGGGTGAACTGGACGGCGCTGTCGTAGGGGACGTTGAGCCATTTGTGCAGGTCCACGCAGACGGAGTCGGAGGCGTCGAGGCCGTCGACCAGGTGCGCGTGCTCCGGGGCGAGGGCGGCGAAGGCACCGAACGCGGCGTCGGTGTGCAGCCAGAAGTCGTGCCGCTCGCGCAGGGCTTCGATCGCCCGGAGGTCGTCGAAGTCGACGGTGTTGACGGTGCCCGCGTTGGCGACGACCACGGCCGGTCCGGGGGTGCCGGCCAGCGCCCGTTCCAGGGCCGCGGGGTCGACGGCCTCGCGGCCGGGCAGGGTGGGCACCCGGACCAGGGAGTTGCGGCCGAGGCCGAGGACCGAGAGGGCCTTGGCGATCGAGGAGTGCGGTGCGCCGGAGAGCACGCGGACCGGGCCGAGGGCCGCCGCGCCGTCCTCGGCCGGGGACACGCCGAGGCGTTCGCCGAGCCATTCGCGGGCGATGGCGAGGCCGGTGGTGTTGGACATGGTGGCGCCGGAGACGAAGGTGCCGGAGTGGGCGGCGGTCAGGCCGAAGAGGTCGCGGAGCCAGCCGACGGTCTCGCGTTCGAGGTCCTGGCCGCCGCCGTCGAGGGCCGAGTTGGAGTTCTGGTCGTGGACGGCGGTGAGCCAGTCCCCGGCGAGGGCGGCGGGGGTGGCACCTCCCGTGACGAAGCCGAGGTAGCGCGGTCCCGCGGAGGCCGACAGCCGCGGCTCCCAGCGGTCGCGGAAGGCGGCGAGCGCGGTGTCCGTGCCGGTGGCGTGTTCCGGGAGGGGTTCGGGGTCGTGCGGCTTTCCGGCGGCCGGTACGACGGGACGCGCGTCCAGGCTGGCGAGCGCGTCGGCGGCGGCGCCTCGGGTGGCGTCGAGGAGTTCGGGGAGCCGGGCGAGGTCGGCGGCGAGCGTGCGGTCCATGGGGGCACGTTAGGCGCGGCGGGGGCCGCTGGGGCGGGCCAATCCACGGGGAGTGGCCCGCGTGCCGCCGTAGGCTCACCGGATGATCGCGAAACGGTGGATGGGGCGGCGGATACCGGGCCTGGTCACGGCGGGGGTGCTGGCGGGGGTGCTGGCGGGGGCGGCGGGGTGCTCGACGCCACCGGCCCCGAGGGCGGCTCCGGGGCCGACCGCGGCAAGCGGACCGACCGCGGCAAGTGGACCGACCGCGGCGAGCGGACCGACCGCGGCGAGCGGGCCGGCGACGCCCGCGCCCGTCCGGGGTGCGCCCACTGCGCCGCCGGTCACGCAGGAGCCCTGCCCCGAGGGCGGGGTCCGGCTCGTCGAGCTGGCCGGGAACGCGGCCATGGGGCTGCGGGTGGCGGAGTTCCAGCTGGTCAACTGCGGTGCGCAGCCGTACGTACTGGAGGGCTACCCGCAGCTGTCGCTGCGCGACGACCGCAACGACCCGGTGGAGGTCGCGGTGGAGCACGGGTCGGCGGGGATCACCACGGGCACGCCGGACCTGGACGAGGCGCCGCGGCCGGTGACGCTGGCCCCGGGACAGGCGGCCTTCTTCGGGATCGTGTGGCGCAACCTCGTCACCGAGTCGGCGACGCCGGCCGTGACGGCGCGGATCGTGGAGGTCGAGCCCCGGCCCGGCGCCCCCCGGCTGTGGCTGCGGCTCGCCGCACCGGTGGACCTCGGGAACACCGGGAAGCTGGGGCTCGGGCCGTGGCGGCCGCCGGCCCGCTGAGCCTCAGGCGGCGGCAGCGGCGGCGGCCGGAGCGTGCCGGGCGGTGAGTGCGGTCATCCGGGCCGCGACGGCCGCCGCGGAGCTGCGCGGCAGCCGGTCCGCGATCAGGCCGTCGGCGAGGAAGAGCACCTGGTCGGCGTGGGCGGCGGCGGCCGGGTCGTGGGTGACCATGACGACGGTGGCGTGCAGGGCGTCGACGGCGTCCCGGAGCAGCCCGAGGACCTCGGCCGCGGTGGTGGTGTCGAGCGCGCCGGTGGGTTCGTCGGCGAAGACCACGTCGGGCCGGGTGACGAGGGCCCGGGCGATGGCCACGCGCTGCTGCTGGCCGCCGGACAACTCGGCGGGGCGGCGGCCGCCCTTGCCCGCCAGGCCGACGCGGGCGAGCAGCTCGGCGGCGTGGGCCCGGCCCTCGTGCGCGGAGCGGCCGCCGGCGAGCCGCATCGGGAGCAGTACGTTCTGCTCGACGGTGAGGGACGGCAGCAGGTTGAAGGCCTGGAAGACGAAGCCGAGGCGGCTGCGGCGGAGTTCGGTGAGCTCGTTCTCGTTCATCGCGGTGATCTCGGTGCCGCCGAGACGGACGGATCCCCCGGTGGGCAGGTCGAGTCCGGCGGCGCACTGCAGGAAGGTGGATTTGCCGGATCCGGAGGGTCCCATGACGGCGGTGAAGCTGCCGCGCGGCAGGCTGAGGTCGATCCCGCGCAGCGCGTGCACGGCACGGTCCCCGCGTCCGTAGGCCCGCCGTACGCCGCGCAGCTCGACGGCGGCCGTCGTGTCGTACGGCTCCTGCGCGGCCTGCCGGTCCTGCGCGGCCTGCCCGTGCTGCCCGTGCTGCCCGTGCTGACGCTTGCTCCGTCGGAGCCCCATGGTGTGCCGCCTCTCGCCGCCGTCCTGATCGTGGCTCCGACGCTACGGATCATGGTGGGCGGGCGGCCATGACGCCGCCCGGCGGACCGGTGGTGGGGCAAACCCCACCCCGCGGTCAGGCGGAGCGGCGGATGAGCAGCAGCGCGCGGTCGTCGTTGACGTCCTTGGCGACCTTCTCGATCAGGTGCCAGGCCGCGCCGTCCCAGCCGGCGGCGACGTAGCGGTCGGCCTCGCCGGTGAGGCGGTCGATGCCCTCGCTGATCTCCCGGTCGGAGGTCTCGACGAGGCCGTCGGTGAAGAGCATCAGGACGTCCCCGGGGCGCAGGTTCCCGCGGGCGGGGGTGAATTCGGCGCCGTCGTAGACGCCGAGGAGCGGGCCTTCCCCGGACTTCTCCTGCCAGCGGCCGGTGCCCGCCGAGAGCTGGAGGGCGGGGAGGTGGCCGGCCGAGAGGAGTTCGTAGTCGCCGCTCTCCAGGTCCAGGACGAGGTGGATGGAGGTGGCGAAACCCTCGTCCCAGTCCTGGCGGAGCAGGTAGCCGTTGGCGGCGGGCAGGAAGCCGTGGGCGGGCAGCGCGCCGAGCAGTCCGCCGAAGGCGCCGGAGAGCAGCAGGGCCCGGGAGCCGGCTTCCATGCCCTTGCCGGAGACGTCGGTCAGGACGATCTCCAGGGTCCGGCCGCCGTTGGTGCGGGCCGCGACCACGAAGTCGCCGGAGAAGGACTGGCCGCCGGCCGGGCGCAGGGCCATCTCGCGGTGCCACCCGCGCGGCAGGGCGGGCAGCTTGCTCTGCACGCGGATGCGTTCGCGCAGGTCGAAGAGCATGGTGCCGCCGCGCCGCCAGGGCACGCCGACGCGGCTGCGGAACTGGGCGATGACCAGGCCGAAGAACCCGCAGGCCGCGACCACCAGCACGGTGCCGGGGGTGACGCGGGCCGGGCCCTGGGTGTAGGGGCCGAGTACGAGGGCCTCGACGATCAGTGCGGTCGCGGAGGCGCCGTACAGGGCGAGGAGGCTGGCGGGGCGCAGCAGCAGTCCGCCGGCCACGATCGGCAGGACGAGCGCCGACGGCGAGAACCAGACGGGCAGCATCAGCGTGCCGCAGGCGATGGCGGGAATGGTGAGCAGGAGGCCGCCGAAGGCGAGCCAGTCGGAGGCGTCTCCACGGAAGTAGTCGACGGCTGATTTGCGCAGGGCTGTGCGGCACCGGTGCGACAGCATGCGCATCCGGGCCATGAGGGATTCCACGCGTGCTCCGGCCATTGCTTCGGGACCCTATCCATCCTGGCTGTGGATGCGCAGGGGTACCCCCGGACCGGGGGTCCGCGGGCGCCCGAAAACAGGTCGACTGAGCCGTAATGCCCTGATAGGGATGGCCACATGACTCTGGAGATGCGCGCATTGAAGGCTGATGAGTGGGATGTCTGGTACGACCACCTGGAACTGGCGTTCGGCGGCGTGCCCGAATCCCCCGAGGAGCGGGAGCTCTACAGGTCGCTGACGGAGGCAGAACGTTCGCTGGGCGTCTGGGACGGCGACACCTGCGTCGGCGCGGCCGGCGCGTTCACCTTCCGGGTCTCCGTGCCGGGCGGGGCGACCGTCCCGGCGGCCGGCGTCACGATGGTGGGGGTCTCCCCCACCCACCGCCGGCGCGGGGTGCTCACCTCCTTGATGCGGCGCCAGCTCGACGACGTCCGGGCGGGTGGCGAACCGCTCGCCGTGCTGACGGCCTCGGACCCGGCGATCTACGGGCGCTTCGGCTACGGCACGGCGACGTACGCCCTGGCGGTGGACATAGACACGACCCGCGTACGGCTGTCCGTGCCGCCGGGCACGGACGGGGTGCGGCTGCGCCTCGTGGACCCGCAGCGGGCACTGGCCGACTGCGAGCGGGTCTACGCGGCGCTGGTCCCGACCCGGCCGGGCATGACGGCCCGGCAGCCGGGCTGGGAGCGGCTGCCGCTGCTGGACCCGGATGCGATGCGCAGCGGCGGGTCACCGCTGAAGTGCGTGGTCGCCGAGCGGGAGGACGGCGAGGTGGTCGGGTACGCCCGCTACCGGGTCAAGCCCGACTGGGACCCGGCGGGTTCGGACGGCAAGGTCGAGGTGCGCGATCTCGACGCACTGGACCCGGCGGCCTGCGCGGCGCTGTGGCGCTACCTGTTCTCCATCGACCTGACCTGGACGGTACGGGCGCAGCGGCGGCCGGTGGACGATCCGGTGCTGCACCTGGTCAGCGACATCCGGCGGTCGCGGCCGCGGACGCGGGACTCGCTGCACGTACGGCTGGTGGACCTGGCGGCGGCGCTGGAGGCGCGGACGTACGGGGCGCCGGTGGACGTGGTCGTGGAGGTCCAGGACGCGTTCTGTCCCTGGAACGAGGGGCGGTGGCGGCTGGTCGCGGAGGCCGGGGGCGCCGCCCGCTGCATCCGCACCGCGGAGCCGGCGGACCTGGAGCTGTCGGTCCGGGAGCTGGGATCGGCGTACCTGGGCGGGATCACCCTGACCTCACTGGCGGGGGCCGGGCTGGTGCGCGAGCTGCGCCCGGGCGCTCTGACGGAGGCCTCGCGCGCCTTCGCCGGTGACGTGGCGCCCTGGCTGCCGCACGGCTTCTAGCAAGGGGCGGTGAATCGGGGCGGCCGCGTCAGCGGGACTGGCAGCCGGGGCACCAGAAGAGGTTGCGGGCGGCGAGGTCGGCGGTGCGGATCTCGCCGCCGCAGATGTGGCAGGGCATGTTCGCCCGCCGGTAGACGTACACCTCGCCGCCGTGGTCGTCGACGCGCGGCGGCCGGCCCATGGCCTCGGGCAGGTGCTCGTCGCGGACGGTGTCGATGCGGTTGTTGCGCACGCCCTCGCGCATCAGGGCGGCCAGGTCGGCCCACATGGCGTCCCACTCGCCGCGGGTGAGGTCCCGGCCCGGGCGGTACGGGTCGATGCCGTGCCGGAAGAGGACCTCGGCGCGGTAGACGTTGCCGATGCCCGCGACGACCTTCTGGTCCATGAGCAGGGCGGCGACGGTGGTGCGGGAGCGGGAGATCCGCTTCCAGGCCCGGTCGGGGTCGTCGTCGGGGCGCAGCGGGTCCGGGCCGAGCCGGTCGTGTATCGCCTTCTTCTCGCCCTCGCCGATCAGTGCGCAGGCGGTGGGGCCGCGCAGGTCGGCGTAGTGGTCCTCGTTCAGCAGGCGCAGCCGGACGGTGTCCGTGGCGGGCGGGGCCGGGGCGGGGCCGAAGCCGAGCTTGCCGAACAGGCCGAGGTGGATGTGGATCCAGGCGTCGCCGAGTTCCAGGAAGAGGTGCTTGCCGTGCGCCTCGGCGCCGTCCAGCTCGCGCCCGTCGAGCACGGCCGCGCTCTGCTCGAAGCGGCCCTGGGGGCTGCTGAGGCGGACCGGCCGGCCCGCGAACCGCTCGGCGTGGTCCTGGGCGAGGCGGTGGATCGTATGCCCCTCGGGCACGGCGGAGCTCCTCGGAAAGAGAAACCGGCCGTACCGGCCCCGGCGGGGGGCGGCACGGCCGGAAGCGGGATCAGCCCTGCGGGTGGTGGGCCGGGATCGGGGGGAGCTCGCCGGTGGTCTCGTAGGCGGAGAGCATGTCGATGCGGCGGGTGTGGCGCTCCTCGTCGGAGTACGGGGTCGCCAGGAAGGCCTCGATGAAGCTGACGGCCTCGTCCTGCGTGTGCATCCGGCCGCCGACGGAGATGACGTTGGCGTTGTTGTGCTCACGGCCGAGCTGGGCGGTCTGGACGCTCCAGGCCAGGATGGCGCGGACGCCCTTGACCTTGTTGGCGGCGATCTGCTCGCCGTTGCCGGAGCCGCCGATCACGATGCCGAGGCTGCCGGCGTCGGCGGCGGTCTTCTCCGCGGCGCGGAGGCAGAACGGCGGGTAGTCGTCCACCGCGTCGTAGATGTGGGGCCCACAGTCGACGGGCTCGTGGCCGTTGTTCTTGAGCCAGTCCACCAGGTGGTTCTTGAGCTCAAAGCCGGCATGGTCGGATCCGAGGTACACGCGCATGGGACGAGTGTGGCACGAGGAGGCCCGACAGCCCGCAGCGGGTGTCGCGTAAGTCACTTCTAAAGCTCAAGTAAACCCAAAGAACGCAGATGGGACAGGGCGGGGCCCACGCCCTGGACGTTCACACCAAGGCAACGATCCGGATTGAGGTCTTCCGTCCTGCGTTCATCTCAGGTTTGAATGCCGGGGCTCGCAACCCGAGAACCTAAGGATCCGTCCATGAGCTCCACGACGACCCTTCAGAAGGAAGGCGGCCCCACCGGCAACCCCGGTGACGGCCAGCCCTCCGACGGTCTGAAGGCCGGTCTCAAGAACCGCCACCTGTCCATGATCGCCATCGGCGGCGTCATCGGCGCCGGCCTCTTCGTCGGTTCCGGTGGCGGCATCGCCAAGGCCGGCCCCGCCATCCTGATCTCCTACGCGCTGGTCGGCGCGATGGTGGTCTTCGTGATGCGGATGCTCGGCGAGATGGCCGCCGCCAGCCCGAACTCGGGCTCCTTCTCGGCCTACGCCGACCGCGCGCTCGGCCGCTGGGCCGGCTTCTCCATCGGCTGGCTCTACTGGTTCTTCTGGGTCGTCGTGCTCGCCGTGGAGGCGACCGCCGGTGCCTCCATCCTGGAGAGCTGGATCCCGGCCGTCCCGCAGTGGGCCTGGGCGCTGATCGTCATGGCGGTGCTGACCGCCACCAACCTCGGCTCGGTCGCCTCCTACGGTGAGTTCGAGTTCTGGTTCGCGGGCATCAAGGTCGTCGCCATCGGCGCGTTCGTGATCGTCGGCATGCTGGCCGTCTTCGGCGTGCTGCCGGGCTCCGACAACCCGGGCGCGGGCTTCGCGCACCTCACCGACGCCGGCGGGTTCTTCCCCAACGGCTACGGCGCCGTCCTCACCGGTGTGCTGATGGTCGTCTTCTCCTTCATGGGCAGCGAGATCGTCACCCTGGCGGCCGGCGAGTCGGAGAACCCCCGCAAGGCGGTCACCCAGGCCACCAACTCCGTCATCTGGCGGATCGGCGTCTTCTACCTCGGCTCGATCTTCATCGTGCTGACCCTGCTCCCGTGGAACGACAAGTCGATCACCGAGAAGGGCTCGTACGTCGCCGCCCTGGACTCGATCGGCATCGCGCACGCCGGCACGATCATGGAGGTCATCGTCCTGACCGCCGTGCTGTCCTGCCTGAACTCGGGCCTCTACACCGCCTCCCGCATGGCCTTCTCGCTCGGTGAGCGCGGCGACGCCCCCAAGGCGTTCGCCAAGGTCAACAAGAACGGTGTGCCGGTCGCCGCGATCCTGGGCTCCACGGTCTTCGGCTTCGTCGCCGTCTACTTCAACTACGCCTTCAAGGACACGGTCTTCAACTTCCTCCTCAACTCCTCGGGCGCCATCGCGCTCTTCGTGTGGCTGGTGATCTGCTTCACCCAGCTGAGGATGCGCGGGATCCTGGTCCGCGAGGCCCCGGAGAAGCTGACCGTGAAGATGTGGCTCTTCCCGTGGCTGACCTGGGCCACCGCCGCCCTGATCACGTTCGTGATCGGCTACATGTTCGTGGACGACGCCAACCGCGAGGTCGTCACCCTGTCCACCCTGGTGGCCGGCGTGGTCGTGCTCATCGGTGTGGTCCTGGACCTCCGCCGCAAGCGGGCCCTGCAGGGCTGATCGCACGTGCACGTACGCCGGAGCCCGGCCCGCCTCCTCGAGGCGGGCCGGGCTCCGGTGCGTATCGGGGGCCGTTCAGCCGCGGCGGCCGGCCAGCTTCCAGGCGGCCGGCAGGGCGCCCATGGCCAGCGCGGCCTTGAGGGCGTCGCCGATCAGGAACGGGACCACGCCCTTCGCGACGGCCACGCCGAGGGACATCCCGGTGGCGGCCATCAGGTACGGCACGCCCACCGCGTAGATCACGGCCGAGCCCAGCACCATCAGGCCGGCCGTGCGCAGGACCGAGCGGTCGCCACCGCGCCGCGCGAGGGCGCCGACGACGGTGGCGGCGAGCAGCATGCCGAGCACGTAGCCGAAGGAGGCGCCGCCCGCGCCGGAGGTCCCGCCCGCGAACCACGGCACGCCGGCCATGCCGACGAGGGTGTACAGCGCCAGCGAGAGGAAGCCGCGGCGGGCACCGAACGCGGTGCCGACGAGCAGCGCGGCGAAGGTCTGGCCGGTGACGGGGACCGGGGAGCCGGGAACGGGAACCGCGATCTGGGCGGCCAGCCCGGTGAGCGCGGCGCCGCCGACGACGAGCGCGATGTCGCGGACGCGGCTCGCGGGCAGCAGGTCGGCGAGGACGGCGCCGGGCCGGAGGGAGACGGAGGCAGTGCTCATCGGGAGGCTCCACGGGGTGGGGGTGGCAGGACGATCACCGACGCTAGTGCGCGCTCCGCCGCCGCCCCACCGCCGCCCGGGACAAAGCCGCGCTCCCTGCTTTGGTGGGGAATTCACAAAGCCGATGACTCACACCCGAGTCGGCGTGATCCTCATCACGAGGAACATCAGACAGCACGTCCGTTTTGCACGGAAGACCGCCGCTCAGCGAGACTGTAGGATCCCGCCAATCCTGACGCGGGGCTCCCACCGCCACTGGGCCCGAACGAGAGTACGAGCACCCTTCATGCGTGAGCGCCTGGAAGAAGCACCTCCCCCCACGGGCGACCTGCCCGCGGAACCCCTCAGCCACAGCCTCAAGCAGCGCCACCTGACCATGCTGGGCCTCGGCGGCGTCATCGGCGCCGGGCTCTTCGTCGGCTCCGGCGCCGGCATCGGCATCGCCGGTCCCGCGATCATCTGCTCCTATCTGCTCGCGGGCGTGCTCGCGATGCTGGTGATGCGGGCGCTGGGCGAGATGTCGGCCGCGATGCCCGCCTCGGGCTCGTTCTCCGTCTACGCGGAGCGGGCGCTCGGGCGCTGGGCCGGCTTCTCGGCGGGCTGGCTGTACTGGTTCCTGCTGGTCGTGGTGCTGGCCGTGGAGGCCACCGGCGCGGCGAAGATCGCGAACGGCTGGCTGCCCTCGGTCGACCAGTGGGTCTGGGTGCTGCTGTTCATGGTGGTCTTCACCGTGAGCAACCTGGCCGCCGTGAAGAACTTCGGCGAGTTCGAGTTCTGGTTCGCCGCGCTCAAGGTCGGCGCGATCGTGCTCTTCCTGATCCTCGGCACCCTGGCGATCTTCGGCCTGCTCCCGGACACCGAGCCGATCGGCACGGCCAACCTCACCGGCCGGGGCGGCTTCTTCCCCGAGGGCTTCGGCGGAGTGGTCGCGGGCATGCTCGCCGTCATCTTCGCCTTCGGCGGCCTGGAGGTCGTCACCATCGCCGCCGCCGAGTCGGACGACCCGGCGCGTTCGGTGTCCCGGGCGGTGCGCAGCGCGGTGTGGCGCATCCTCTTCTTCTACGTCGGCTCGATGGTGGTCATCGTGACCCTGCTGCCGTGGGACTCGCTCAAGCCGGGCGAGAGCCCCTACGTCGCGGTGCTCGACTCGATCGGGATCCCGGCGGCCGGCCAGATCATGAACATCGTGGTGTTCGTGGCCCTGCTGTCGGCGCTGAACGCGAACCTGTACGGGTCCTCGCGCATGGTGTTCTCGCTGGCCGAGCGCGGTGAGGCGCCGCAGGCGCTGCTGAAGGTCTCGGGCGGCGGGGTGCCGCGCCGGGCCGTGTTCGCCTCGGTGGCCTTCGGCTTCGTGTCGGTGGTGCTCAACCTGCTGTGGCCGGACACGATCTTCCTCTACATGCTCAACGCGGTCGGCGCGGTGCTGCTGTTCGTGTGGGCGCTGATCGCCGTCTCGCAGCTGAAGCTGCGCCGCCGGATCGAGCGGGACATGCCCGAGCGGCTGACCCTGCCGATGTGGCTGTTCCCGTACGCGACCTGGGCGGCGCTGCTCGGGATGGCGGCGGTGCTGGTCCTGATGCTGTTCGACGATTCCGCTCGGCCCCAGCTGCTGTGGTCCTCGGGCGCGGCCGCGCTGGTCCTCGCCGTGGCGGGGATCCGCGAGCTGAGGGCCCGCAAGGCCTGACGGGGGACGTGCGGAGCGGGCCCTGCGTGCCGTGGCGCGCAGGGCCCGCCCTTCTCAGGTGCGCAGGTAGGAGGCGCCGTTGACGTCGAGGACCGTGCCCGAGCTCCAGGCCGCCTCGGGGGAGGCCAGGTAGAGCACGGCGGAGGCGATCTCTTCCGGGTCCGCGACGCGGCCGAAGGGGCTCTGCGCCCGGATGCCGGCACCCTCGGGCCCCTCCAGCCGGCCGGCGACCCGCTCGGTGGCGACGAAACCGGGTGCGACGGAGGCGACGGCGATGCCGTACGGGGCGAGGGACACGGCGAGGGACTGGCCCAGGGCGTGGATCGCGGCCTTGGTCGCGCCGTAGGCGGGGTGGTCGGGCTCGCCCCGGAAGGCGCCGCGCGAGCCGATGTTGACGATGCGTCCCTCGCGTCCCGCTTCGATCATGCGGCGCGCGACGCAGTAGCTCAGGTTGGCGGAGCCGAAGAGGTTCACGTCGGCGGTCCGCCGCCAGGCCTCCTGCCAGCCCTCGTACGAGGTGTCCGGCAGCGGGTGGGCGACCATCACGGCGGCGTTGTTGACCAGGACGTCCACGCCGCCGAGCGCCTCCTCGGCCTCGGCCGCCAGGGCCTCGACGCGGGCCGGGTCACCGAGGTCCGCGGCGACCAGTACGTGCCCCTCCCCCTCCAGGGAGGCGAGGGTCTCCTCCGCGTCCGCCCGCCGGGCGGAGCAGTGGACGGCGACCCGGTCGCCCTGCCGGGCGAAGGCGGCCGCGATCGCCCGGCCGATCCCCCGGGAGGCGCCGGTGACGAGTACGCCCCGGCCGGTGCTGCGAAGTCCTGTCACGGTCCGGCCCATCGACTGCCCCCTCGATCCGGTGCGTCCGCCGCATCCGGTGACCGCGGCGTCGCCGTGAGCGTACGGGCGTGATCACGAACCGTGAAGCCGTCGTCCGAATATCGGACGCCTGACGTCCGGCGATCGGACACTCGGCAGACTGGCGCAAATGAGCCAGAGCACCTTGACACCCCCCGAAGCACCGCAGACCGGCGCCGGATCGCCCCTCGGCAGCGGACTCAAGCAGCGCCACCTCTCGATGATCGCCCTCGGCGGTGTCATCGGCGCCGGACTGTTCGTCGGCTCCGGCGCCGGCATCGCCGCCGCGGGCCCCTCGATCGTGCTCGCGTACGCCGCGTCCGGGCTGCTCGTGATGTTCGTGATGCGGATGCTCGGCGAGATGTCCGCCGCCAACCCCGCCTCGGGCTCCTTCTCCGTGCACGCGGAGCGGGCGATCGGCCCCTGGGCCGGATTCACCGCCGGCTGGATGTTCTGGATCCTGCTCTGCGTGGGCGTGGCCATCGAGGCCATCGGCGCGGCGCACATCATGACCGGCTGGTTCCCGGGCACCCCCTCCTGGATGTGGGTGCTGGTCTTCATGGCGGTGTTCTGCGGCTCCAACCTCGCCGCCGTCTCGAACTTCGGCGAGTTCGAGTTCTGGTTCGCCGCCCTCAAGATCGGCGCGATCGCGCTCTTCCTGGGCCTGGGCGTGCTGGCCGTGCTCGGCCTGCTGCCCGGCACCGACTCCCCCGGCTCCGCCAACCTGCTGCACGACGGCGGCCTCCTGCCCCACGGCGTGGACGGCCTGCTGGTCGGACTGCTGGCCTCCGTCGTCGCGTACGGCGGACTGGAGACGGTGACCATCGCGGCCGCCGAGTCCGAGAACCCGGTCCAGGGCGTGGCCAGGGCCGTACGGACCACCATGTGGCGGATCGCGATCGTCTACGTGGGATCCATGCTGGTCATCGTCACCCTCCTGCCGTGGAACGACCCGGCGGTCACGGCGGACGGGCCCTACGCCGCGACCCTGGACCGCCTGGGCATCCCGGCCGCCGGCGAGATCATGAACGTGGTCATCCTGATCGCCCTGATGTCCGCGATGAACGCCAACATCTACGGCTCCTCGCGCATGGCCTACTCCCTCGTCTCCCGCGGCCAGGGCCCGAAGGCGCTGGGCAGGGTCAGCGGCGGGGTGCCGCGCCGGGCGGTCCTCGCCTCCTGCGGCTTCGGCTTCGTCACCGTGCTGCTGTCCTACTGGTACCCGGACACCCTGTTCGCCTGGCTGCTGAACATGGTGGGCGGGGTCATCCTGATCGTCTGGGGCTTCATCGCCGTCTCGCAGTTCGTGCTGCGCCGCCGGCTGGAGCGCGAGGCCCCCGAGAAGCTGGTCGTGAAGATGTGGGGCTTCCCGTATCTGACGTGGGTGGCGCTGGCGGGGGTGGCCGGGGTCCTGGCGCTGATGGCCCTGGGCGAGGACACGCGCGTCCAGGTGGTCTTCACCGGCGGGCTGACCGTCGCCCTCGCGGTGGCCGGATGCATCATGCAGCGCCGGGCGGCCGCCGCCCGCTGACAGTCCCTCAACCGCAGGTGGGCCCCGTGCGTTCGCACGGGGCCCACCCGTGTTTTACAGAGGTAACCCTTACATGTGAGGCGGAATAGATACTGCTAGCGTGCAGTTGCGCATTAATTGCAATAAGCGATTGGCACGCTGAGGGGACCGGATAACACGCATGGCCATCTACACGCTTCCTGAGCTTCCGTACGACTACGCGGCGCTGGAGCCGGTGATCAACCCGCAGATCATCGAGCTGCACCACGACAAGCACCACGCGGCCTACGTCACGGGCGCCAACAACACGCTGGAGCAGCTGGCGGAGGCGCGCGACAAGGAGAACTGGGGCGCCCTCAACGGCCTGGAGAAGAACCTCGCGTTCCACCTCTCCGGCCACATCCTGCACAGCATCTACTGGCACAACATGGCCAGCCCGAAGACCGGCGAGGGCGGCGGCGAGCCCACCGCGGCCGACGGCCTGGGCGACCTGGCCGACGCGATCACCGAGTCCTTCGGCTCCTTCGCGAAGTTCAAGAAGCAGCTGACCTTCGCGTCCTCCGCCACCCAGGGCTCCGGCTGGGGCGTGCTCGCGTACGAGCCCGTCAGCGGCCGCCTGGTCGTCGAGCAGGTCTACGACCACCAGGGCAACGTGGGCGTCGCCAGCACGCCGATCCTGGTCTTCGACGCCTGGGAGCACGCCTTCTACCTTCAGTACAAGAACCAGAAGGTGGACTTCATCGAGGCGATGTGGAACGTCGTCAACTGGCAGGACGTGTCCAAGCGCTACGCCGACGCCAAGGCGAACACCCCGCTGCTGATCCCCGCCAAGGGCTGATCGCAGCGCCACAAGCCCGTCCGCCTCGTGATCGTCTTCTCAACCTTCACCAGCGGGCGTGTCGAAACGGAAGACCCCCGTGAGGACGTGACTCACGGGGGTCTTCTGTGGGGTGCGCCGGCCGGTCCTACTCGAAGGACGGGCCCTTGGTGCGGGTGCGCTTGATCTCGTAGAAGCCCGGGGTCGAGGCGACGAGCAGGGTGCCGTCCCAGAGCCGGGCGGCCGCGTCGCCGCGCGGGGTCGGGGTGACGACCGGACCGAAGAAGGCGACATCGCCCTCGGCGCCCGGAACGGAGATCACCGGGGTGCCGACCTCCTGGCCCACCCGGTCGATCCCGTCGTTGTGCGAGGCCCGCAGCACCTCGTCGTACTCGTCCGAGTCGGCGTACGCGAGCAGCTCGGCCGGCAGGCCCACCTCGGCCAGCGCCTCGGCGATCACCTCGCGGGTCGGGCCCTTCTCGTCGTTGTGTATACGGGTGCCGAGCGCGGTGTAGAGCTTGCCGGTGACTTCCTCACCGTGCTTCTGCTGGGCCGCCGTCACGACGCGCACCGGGGCCCAGCCCTTGGGGCCGAGCAGCTCGCGGTAGGTCTCGGGCAGCTCGTCGAGCTTGTTCTCGTTGAGCACCGCGAGGCTCATCACGTGCCAGCGGACCTCGACGTCGCGGACCTTCTCGACCTCGACCATCCAGCGGGACGTCATCCAGGCCCAAGGGCAGAGCGGGTCGAACCAGAAGTCGACCGGGGTCTTCTCGCGCACCTGGGTGTCGGTCATGTCTCTCCTCAGTCTCGGCATGGGTCGCAAAAGGGCATCACTGGGCTCACGTTCCCCGTCACCAACCAGTACCGGGTGGCGCGCATTCCCTCGTGCGAGGATTCGACACAAGAACGCGATCACGCACGAAGGAGTGCACGTGCCCGGAGAGAATCTGTCCCGCGACGAGGCCCGCGAGCGGGCCGAGCTGCTGTCCGTCGACGGGTACGAGGTGGTCCTCGACATCCGGTCCGCGGTGGACGAGGCCGAGCCGGCCGAGGGTCCGCGGACCTTCCGCTCGGTGACGACGATCCGCTTCCGGGCGGCGGGTGCCGGCGCTTCCACCTTCGCGGACCTGATCGCGCCCTCGGTGAACGCCGTGACCCTGAACGGGCGCGCGCTGGACGTGGCCGCCGTCTTCGACGGCGCCCGGATCTCCCTCGACGGCCTGGCCGCCGAGAACGTCCTCGTGGTGGACGCGAACTGCGCGTACAGCCGGACGGGCGAGGGCCTGCACCGCTTCGTGGACCCGGAGGACGGCGAGGTCTACCTCTACACCCAGTACGAGCCGGCCGACGCGCGGCGGGTGTACGCGAACTTCGAACAGCCCGACCTGAAGGCCCCGTACCGCTTCGAGGTGACGGCTCCCGAGGGCTGGCAGGTGTGGAGCAACGGCGCGGAGGAGTCCCGCGAGGCGGGCGTCTGGCGGTTCGCGGAGACCGCGCCGATCTCCACCTACATCACGTGCGTGGTCGCGGGTCCCTACCACTACGTGACGGACTCCTACACGCGCGGGGACCTGACCATCCCGCTGGGCGCGATGTGCCGCAAGGGGCTGGCGAAGCACTTCGACGCCGATGACGTCTTCCTCGTCACCAAGCAGGGCTTCGACCTCTTCCACGAGCTCTTCGACTACCCGTACCCGTTCGGCAAGTACGACCAGGCCTTCGTGCCGGAGTACAACCTGGGCGCGATGGAGAACCCGGGGATGGTGACCTTCCGCGAGGAGTACATCTTCCGCGGCAAGGTCACCAAGGCCTCCTACGAGCGCCGCTCGAACACGATCCTGCACGAGATGGCGCACATGTGGTTCGGCGACCTGGTCACCATGAAGTGGTGGGACGACCTGTGGCTGAAGGAGTCCTTCGCGGACTTCATGGGCTGCTTCGCCCTGGTGGAGGCCACCCGCTTCGACCAGGCGTGGGTCACCTTCGCCAACAACCGCAAGGCGTGGGCCTACCGGGCCGACCAGCTGCCGTCCACCCACCCGATCACGGCCGACATCCGTGACCTGGAGGACGCCAAGCTGAACTTCGACGGCATCACCTACGCCAAGGGCGCGGCGGTGCTCAAGCAGCTGGTCGCCTATGTGGGACGGGAGGCGTTCCTGGAGGGCGCCCGGCGCTACTTCAAGGCCAACGCGTACGGGAACACCACGCTCGACGACCTGCTGTCGGTGCTCGCGGAGGTCTCCGGGCGGGATATGGCCGAGTGGTCGCGGGCCTGGCTGCAGACCGCCGGCGTGAACGCGCTGACCCCGGTGATCACCTACGACGCGGGCGGCCGGGTGACGGAACTGGCCGTGGTGCAGGAGGGTGACGAGCTGCGCCCGCACCGGGTCGCGGTGGGCCTGTACCGGCTGGAGTCCGACGGGACGCTGGTCCGCTACGCGCGGGCCGACGCGGACGTGTCGGGCGCGCGCACGGTCGTCGCGGAGCTGACGGGCGCGGAGCGGCCCGACCTGGTCCTGGTCAACGACGAGGACCTCACCTACTGCAAGGTCCGCTTCGACGAGGGCTCGCTGGCCACGCTGCGGGCGCACCTCGGCGACCTCACGGACCCGCTCGCGCGGGCACTGAGCTGGTCGGCGCTGTGGAACCTGACGCGCGACGGCCTGATGCCGGCGCGCGACTTCGTCTCGCTGGTCCTCGCGCACGCGGGCCGCGAGAGCGACGTCGGCGTCCTGCAGATGCTGCACGCGCAGGCCCTGACCTCGGTCACGCACTACGCGGCGCCCGGCTGGCGCGAGCAGGGCGGCCGGGAGCTGGCGGCGGGCGCGCTGCACGAGCTGCGGATCGCGGCGCCGGGGTCGGAGCACCAGCTGACGTGGGCCCGCTTCTTCGCGGCGAGCGCGGCGACGGAGGGCGACTTCCAGCTGCTGCTGGGCCTGCTGGAGGGCACGGCGCGGATCGACGGGCTGGAGGTGGACCAGGAGCTGCGCTGGGACTTCCTGCTGCCGCTGGCCGCGCACGGAGCGGTGGACGAGGCCGTCCTCGCCGCCGAGCTGGCGCGCGACGACACGGCCTCGGGCAAGCGGCACCAGGTGCGGTGCCTGGCGGCGCGGCCCTCGCAGGCCGTGAAGGACCAGGCGTGGGCGGCGGTCGTCGAATCGGACGCGCTGTCCAACGCGCTGGTCGAGGCGACGATCGCGGGCATGCAGCAGTCCTCGCAGCGGGGCCTGCTGGCGGGCTACGCGGGGCGCTACTTCGAGGTGATCGAACGGGTGTGGGCGGACCGGTCGATCCAGATCGGCATGGACGTGGTGAAGGGGCTGTACCCGTCGCTGCAGGACGACGCCGCCACGCTGGACGCCACCGACGCGTGGCTGTCGGCCCACCCCTCGGCTCCGCCGGCCCTGCGCCGGCTGGTCCTGGAGTCCCGCGACGACCTGGCCCGGGCCCTTGCCGCGCAGCGGTGCGACGCGGGAGCGGGCCACTAGTCCCGCGGCTCCGCTGCTGGGGCTCCGCCCCAGACCCCGCGCCTCAAACGCCGGCGAGGCTGAGCATTCAGCCCGTCCGGCGTTTGAGGACCGGGTCCGGGCAGAGCCCGGGAAACGGCGCCGGGCCGGGTCCCCCGGACGGGCGCACCCCATCGGCAGTCGAACGCCCGTACTTTAGCCCCAGCTTGTCCGGATTTGTCGACGAGCGTGTAACAGGGGTTAGCAGGGCCCTGGCCCGAGGGAATCACCGCGTCATGAACCACAACGCACCCCTCCCCCTCGCCCACCTCACGGGCAGCCGCCCCCGCGTGCTGACCCTCGCCCAGCTGCGCGAGCACGGCGTCACCGCCTCCGACGCGGCCGAGCGGCCCTGGCAGCAGATCCTGCCCGGGGTGTTCCTGCTCCACGCCGGGCCCGCGACCAGCGAGGAGCGGCTGCACGCGGCGCTGCTGTACGCGGGGCGGCGCGGCGGCGGCGAGGCCATGATCACCGGGCTGGCGGCGCTCGCGCTGTACCGGTTCAGCTCCGCGCCCCCGCTGCTCGCCCTGTCCCACATCGACGTCCTGGTGCCCGGCACCCGTCGGCTGCGCTCCACCGGGGACGTGCGGATCGTACGGACGCACACCCCGCCGAGGTCCCAGGAGGTGACCGGACTGCCGGTGGCGCCCGTCGCGCGGGCCCTCGCCGACGCCGTCACCCAGCTCTCCGACGCCGGCACCGTACGCCGCCTGCTGAGCGAGGCCGTCCGCGGCGGGCACTGCGAACCGGCCGCCGTCGTACGGGAGCTGACGGTGGCCCGGCTGCTGAACCGGCCGCACGTGGTCGACGCCGTCGAGTCGCTGCTCGCCGAGGGCCGGGCCATCGCCGAGGACCGGCTGTACCACGTGGTGCGCGGCTGCGAGCTCCCCGACCCGGTCTGGAACGTCGACCTGCGGCTGCCCGGCGGCCCGCACCTCGGCGGGGTCGACGCGTACTGGCCCGAGCAGTCCGTCGCCGTGGAGATCGACACCCGCGCCCCGCGCCAGGGCGAGGACGAGCAGTGGTCGGAGTCCGTGCGCAAGCGCGAGACGCTGGAGCGGCTCGGAGTGACCGTCATCCACATCACCCCGCGCAAGCTCCGCGACTGGCCCGAGCAGCAGGCCGCGGTCATCCGGACCGCCCTGACGGCCGCCGACGACCGGGAACCCGCCGCCTACCTGGTGGTACTGCCCAGGTGAGGCGAGTACTCCGGGATGCTCCAGCGCAGCCGCCCCGGGTGGACCGCCTCCACCACCGACTCCACGCGGAAGCGGACGTCCCGACTTCCGTCGGGCCCGAACTCCGTGGTGGCCCGGCCGCTGAGCTGGAGTACGGCCCCGGTCTCCCAGTCCGGGAAGAGGAGCCCGGCCCGCGGGTCGGCCGTCAGGTTCCCCAGGGTGAGGAACATGGCGTTGCCCGCGTAGTCCGGCCAGGCCAGCTCGACCGGCGAGAGCACCTCGACGAAGCCCGGCAGCCCGCCCCGGTGACTGGCGTCGACCCCGTCCGCCTCCGCCGTGGTGGCCACGAAGAAGGTGTCGGCGGCGCGTACGGCCCGCACCTGGCCGGGAGTGAGGGCGTGCCCGCGCCGCACGACACCGGCGCCTTCGGCGGCCAGGTCCAGCGGCTGCCGCTTCTGCAGGTACTTCGGGCAGTTGGCGAAGACCTGCTCGGCCCGGACCGCGAATCCGCGGCCGGTCACCTCCAGCGTCCCGTTCAGCCTCATCCGGCGCCGGGTGCGCGGGTCGAGCGCGATGGTGCCGACCCTCGTCCCGGCCGTGGCGAGCGCCCCGGCGAGCGGATCACCGGCGGGTAGCCCGCCGGCGACCGCGATCCGGTCGGGCCCGGTCGCCCGTACGAAACCCGGCGCGCCGGTGAGCAGGGAGGCCCACAGCCGCCCCGCGTCGTCGGCGGCGCCGACGACGAGATGCGGCTGCAGTTCCAGGAAGGCCGCGGCGACGTCCCGGATGCCCGTGCCGATCGAGCGGCCGACGTGCTCGGCGAGCTCGCGCACGCCGACCCGTTCCTGCACGGCCAACGAGCCCCAGTGGTAGGCCCCGGACATGAGAAGCACCTCCGTCGCAAGAAGCCGCGGCTAGAAGAAGCCGCAGGTGGGGGCGGATTCGGTGGGGGCGGGTGCGCCTTCCGCGCCGGTCGGGACCGAGATCTCCAGGCGGGTCCCGTCGGGGTCGTGGAAGAAGATGCCGCCCGAGGCCGCGCCCTCCCTGTGGGCGACGACGCCCTCGTAGGCGAACTCGACGCCCAGGTCGCGCAGCCGCGCCTCGTACTCCCGCACCTCTTCGATGGCACCGGCGGAGAACGCTAGGTGGTGCAGACCCGCCGCAGTGGCGGCGTACGCACCTTCGGCCTGCTGCCAGAGGGTCAGGACGAGCTCACCGTCCCGGCCGAGGAAGGCGAAGCGTCGGCCCTCCTCCTTGCCCTCGCCCAGCACCTCGAAGTCGAGCGCGCCCCGGTAGAAGGCGAGCGAGCGCTCCAGATCGGTGACGTTCAGGCCCACGTGCCCGGTGCGGAGCTTGCTGATGGCAGTCGTCATGACGGGTTCCTTCCCCGGAGGACTTCACGGCGTTTTCATGCCGTTCTAACCTTCTAAAGCAAGATTAAAGGTTAGGCGTACTCCCGTCAACCGGTCACGTACCCTTCAGGGGTTAGCAAGGCCCGAGGAGACGAAATGACGGCGGCGGACCCACGACCCCTGACCGGGGAGCCGGTCGCGCTCGACCTGCTGAACACGCGGTGGATGCGGGAGGGCGAGCTCACCGACCTGTTCGCCGGCGCCTTCGGGCTCGGCCGGGTCGAGGGGCTGCGGATCTGGCTGGAGTCCACCGGGCTGGCCGGCCGCTTCCGCGCCGACGCCTCGACCCTCGTCCACCTGATGACCGCCCGCGAGGCGCTGGCCCGCGCGGTGGCGGACCCGGCCGACGAGAGCGCCCGCACCCTGATCGACGCCGTACTGGAGCACGGCCGCATCCGCGCCACCCTGACGGCGGAAGGACCGGGCGAGCGCGCCGAGTTCGACGATCCGACCTGGGGGCCCGCCTGGACGGCCGCCCGGAACTACCTGGAACTGCTGGGCACCGCGCCCGACCGGATCCGCAAGTGCGCCTCCGAGACCTGCGTCCTGCACTTCCACGACACCTCGCGCAACGGCACGCGGCGCTGGTGCTCGATGGCCGCCTGCGGAAACCGGGCGAAAGCCTCGCGCCACTACGCGCGCACGCGCGAGCGCTGAGCGCGCGAAATCTGTCACACCCGCACCGGGACGCGACCGCGTCCCGGTGCTGACGCATGGCCGCCAAGTCGATAAATCGACCGTCCAACCCCTGCGATTCGCAGCACTGTGCCCCGGTAAGTCCGCGCTGGCGTATTCCTCGCACTGGCGAGGTTCCGCCATGACAGGTCTCGGTCAATGACAACTCTCCCCAAAGAGCTGTCGCTTAGGCCAAGCTGACCGGTCATCCGGCACCGAAATCCGGACCGTATCTTTCACTTACCAGGGATGCTGATGACCCTCGAATCCCCCAGCTCCATACCCGGGGCCAGACGCGTCGCGCGCGTCGCGGCCGCGGCCGGTCTGGTCGCCGCCCTCGCGGCCACCGGCGCCGGTCCCGTCTTCGCGGCGACCGGCGCGGACACCCCGGGCACCTCGCCCGCGGTCAAGTCCGCGGACCAGAAGCTCGGTTCGGCCGACGCCGAACTCCTTCAGCAGGCCAAGGCCAAGGGTGACGCGAACGTCACCGTCATGGTCGCGACCGCCCCCGGCCAGACCAAGCAGGTGGCGGACCAGCTCGGCTCGGTCCAGGGCGCCTCGGTGGGCCAGACGTACGACAACCTCGGTTACGTGCGCGCCACCCTGCCGACCGACAAGGCCGACGCCGCGCTGAAGGCGGCCGCCAAGCTGTCCTCGGTGCACGGCATCGACCTGCGGCACGAGATCCAGCTGCCCGACCCGCGCCCCGACGCGGACCGCGAGACCGGCACGGTGAAGAAGACCGCCGCCGAGACCTACGCGGCGCCGGACAAGAACACCCCCGCGAAGAACCCGTACAACCCGTCCTTCGAGACCGGTGCGGTCGACTTCGTGAAGGACAACCCGCAGGCCGACGGCCGCGGAGTGACCATCGGCATCATGGACTCGGGCATCGACCTCGGTCACCCGGCCCTGCAGAAGACCACCACCGGCGAGCGCAAGATCGTCGACTGGGTGACGGCCACCGACCCGATCACCGACAACGACGCCACCTGGCGCCCGCAGATCACCCCGGTCACCTCCAGCGGCGGCAGCTTCACCGCGGGCGGCCAGAGCTGGAAGGCTCCCGAGGGCAGCTTCCAGTGGAGCCGCTTCACCGAGTCGATCACCGCCACCGGCGACATGAAGGGCGACGTCAACCGCGACGGTGACACCACCGACCGGTTCGGCCTGCTCTACGACGCCGCCGCCGGCACCGTCCGCGTCGACACCGACCAGGACGGCGACTTCACGAACAACGAGCCGATGAAGCCGTACAAGGACGGCTACCAGATCGGCTACTTCGGCACGGACAACCCGGCGACCGACGTCGCCGAGCGCATCCCGTTCGTGATCCAGATCCGCAAGGACGTCCCGATGGACCCGCTCGGCGGCGACTGGGTCGGCAAGAAGGCCGACTTCGTCAACGTCGGCATCATCGAGTCCGAGCACGGCACGCACGTCGCCGGCATCACCGCCGCCAACAGCCTCTTCGGCGGCCAGATGAACGGCGAGGCGCCCGGCGCCAAGCTCGTCTCCTCGCGCGCCTGCTCCTGGTCCGGCGGCTGCACCAACGTCGCGCTGACCGAGGGCATGATCGACCTCGTCGTCAACCGCGGCGTGGACATCGTCAACATGTCCATCGGCGGCCTGCCGGCGCTGAACGACGGCAACAACGCGCGCTCCGAGCTCTACAAGAACCTCATCGACACCTACGGCGTCCAGCTGGTCATCTCGGCCGGCAACTCGGGCCCGGGCGTCAACACCATCGGCGACCCCGCCCTCGCGGACAAGGTCATCTCCGTGGGCGCGTCGGTCTCCAAGGAGACCTGGGCCGCCAACTACGGCTCCGGTGTGAGCACGAAGTACAACATGTTCCCCTTCTCCTCGCGCGGTCCGCGTGAGGACGGCGGCTTCACGCCGACCATCAGCGCCCCCGGCGCGGCCATCAACACCATCCAGACCTGGCTGCCCGGCGCCCCGGTGAAGGAGGCCGGCTACACCCTGCCGGCCGGTTACGGCATGCTCCAGGGCACCTCGATGGCCTCGCCGCAGGCGGCGGGCGCGAGCGCCCTGCTGATCTCGGCCGCCAAGCAGCACAACATCAAGCTGACGCCGGCCTCCCTGCGGGTCGCGCTCACCACGGCCGCCAAGAAGATCGACAACGTCCCCGCGCACGCGCAGGGTTCGGGTCTGATCGACATCCCCGGCGCGTGGGAGTCCATCCAGCGCGACGCGAAGGCCAACGAGTTCACCGTCAAGGCGCCGGTCGACACCGCGATCGACCAGTTCCTGAAGACCCCGGGCTTCGGCACCGGCCTGTACGACCGTGAGGGCGGCCTCAAGGTCGGCCAGAAGAAGGTCTACAACGTCGTCGTCACCCGCACCACGGGCGTCAAGTACGGCACCCGGCACGACCTGAGCTGGCGCAACAACGACGGCACCTTCAAGGTGGTCGGCGGCTACGACTACGTCACCCTGCCGCTGAACAAGCCCGTCACCATCAAGGTCGAGGCCAACGCCAAGACGGCCGGCGTCCACAGCGGCATCCTGCAGCTGGACGACGAGACCACCGAGGGCATCGACAAGCAGATCCTGACCACCGTCGTGGCCGCCGCCCCCCTGGCCGCGCCGTCGTTCGCCCTGTCGGACAGCTCCTCGGTGCAGCGCAACAGCCACAAGTCGTACTTCGTGACGGTCCCGCCGGGCGCCAAGAGCCTGGAGGTCGCCCTCGGCGGTCTCGCGGCGGGCAGCCAGACGCGCTTCATCGCGATCCACCCGCACGGCGTGCCGGTCGACCCGACGGCCACGACCAACTGCTACCCGAACTACGACAACCCGGCCAACACCTGCCGCCCCGACGTCCGCTCGTACCCCGAGCCGACCCCGGGTGTCTGGGAGATCGAGGTCGAGGCCCGTCGTACGTCGCCGGTGCTCGACAACCCGTTCAAGCTGGACGTCTCCGTGCTCGGCGCGGCCTTCGACCCCGCGGTCAAGGTCCTGCCCGAGGTGAAGCAGGGCACCCCCGCCCCGGTCCAGTGGAGCGTCAAGAACGCCGGCGCGGCCATCTCCGGCGGCAAGCTCGTCGGCGGTCCGCTCGGTTCCGCGAAGGTCGCCAAGCCGACCATCACGCCCGGTGAGACCCACTCCACCGAGATCGCGGTCCCCGCGGGCACCTCGCGCCTCGACGTCGCGATCGGCAAGGTGTCCGACACCGCCGCCGACCTCGACCTCGAGGTCTACAAGGACGGCGTCAAGGTCGGCTCGTCCGCCGACGGCGACTCCGAGGAGGCCGTGAGCCTGGTGAACCCGGCCGCGGGCACCTACACCGTCAAGGTGATCGGCTACGCGATCCCGTCCGGCTCCACCACGTACGACTACCGTGACGTGTTCTTCTCGGCCGCCCTGGGCTCCGTCCAGGTCGACGAGGCCGCCGCGGTGAACCTCGCCACCGGCGCCACCGCGCAGGTCTCGGCGAACGTCCTGGTCACCAGCGCGGCCCCCGAGGGCCGGCAGTTCTTCGGCCAGGTCCAGCTGCTCAACACCCGCGGCACCGCCGCCGGCACCGGCAGCGTGCAGATCGAGAAGGTCCTCCCGTAGGACCCTGCGGTACGGAAAACCCGAGGGGGCGGCGCTCTGACGAGCACCGCCCCCTCGGGCCGTTCCCCCCGGTCCGGCTACTTGCCGAGCGAGCGCAGCGACTCGGCGTAGGTGCCGACCGCGTGCGCGATCACGTCCAGGTTGGTGTCGAAGACCCCCAGGTCCAGGTTCTTCAGGTGGTCCCCCGCCCCGTGGTAGTTCGGGTCGTACGGGGCCCCGGCCGTGCCGCCGTAGCGCCCCGCCTGCTCGGCGGTCTTGATGCCCTCGGCGCCGGTGAAGGTGCCGCCCGCCGGGATGCCGTTCGCGATGAAGGGGCCGTAGTCGGAGCGTCCGTCGAAGTCACTGCCCTCGTGCGGCTTGCCCTTCCTGTCGAGGAAGCCGTTGATCAGTGCCTCGATCTCGGCCGAGCCCGCCGGTCCCGCTCCCGCGCCCGTCCTGTCCGAGTCGTCGCCGTCGTAGACGAACTGCGCCGGGTTCGGCGAGGCGATCATGTCGAAGTTCAGGTAGAGAGCAATGTCCTTCTTCTGCTTCTCGGACAGCTGCGCGACGTAGTGCTCCGAGCCGAGCAGGCCGAGCTCCTCCGCCGACCACCAGCCGAAGCGCACCTTGTTGGCGGGCCCCTTGCCCTTCTTGTTGGCGCCCTCGTCCGCGAGCTTGAGCGCCACCTCCAGCAGCCCGGCCGAACCGGAGCCGTTGTCGTTGATGCCCGGGCCCTCGGGTACGGAGTCCAGGTGGGCGCCCACGGTCACCACGCGGTCGGAGCGGCCGCCGCGGGTCTCGGCGATCACATTGCGGGTGGTCTTCTTCACGTGCTCCTGGTCCAGCTCCAGCCGCACGCTCACCTCGCCCTTCGCGGCGGCCGCGGTCAGCGCCTCGCCGTCGGCCAGCGTGATGCCGGCGCTCGGGATGATCCCCTCGTCGGGCGAGGAGAACCCGCCGCGCACCGGGGTGGTTCCGCTGTGGTTGTAGACGATCACGCCGAGGGCGCCGGCCGCGGCGGCGGCCCGCTGCTTCTCCACGAAGGTGCACGCACCCCGCTTGACCAGGGCGATCTTCCCCGCGAAGGCACCGGCAGGGTAGTCGTCGGCCGTGCAGCCGGGGGTTTCGTCGACCCGGGCCAGGGCGAGCGGCGCGGCCAGGCCGCCGGCCGGGGTGGACTTGGTGAAGGTGAAGGCGGCGGTGGCCAGCTCGCGGGAGTCCTGGCCGAGGACGGTGGTCTTCTCCGCCTTGGTGTGCGCCTCGTAGATGTCGAAGTCCTGGTACGAGACCTGGTACCCGGCCTTCTTCAGCGTGTCGTACACGTAGGCGGCGGAGGCCGCGTGGCCCGGCGTGCCGGCGGCGCGGTTGCCGCCGTTGGCGTCGGCGATCTGCTGGAACTTCCTCAGGTGGCGGTAGGCGCCCTTGGCGGTGACCTCCGCCACCAGCTCCTTGGCCAGCCTGCCCTCGCGCGGGTGGGCGGCCGCCGGCGTGGCGGTCAGCAGGACGGGCGCGGCGACGGCGGCGGCCGCGAGGGCGGCGAGCGCCGGTATGGACCGGCGGCGGTGGCGGATGGCACGCACGGTGGATCTCCCCGAATCGATGGTTCGTTCTGCGGTCGGTCATGTCCGGATAACGGTCACGACAGACCGGACGCTAACCGCCTCCGACCAGGCAAAACGGGTGTTCAGGGGCCCCGCAACACGCCCGCCACGAACTCGCCATGAGGGTTCACATCCAGGACACCGTCCGTACCTCGGACAATGGATTGGACAAGGCTCGTGGGGTCGAACGCATGATGGCTCCACGCGCGCCCGCGTCGTACGGAGCAAAAGGAGTCACCGTGAGGGTCGGAATCGTCGGAGCCACCGGTCAGGTCGGCGGAGTCATGCGCAGCATCCTCGCCGAGCGCAAGTTCCCGGTGGACGAGCTGCGCCTGTTCGCCTCGGCCCGGTCCGCCGGCTCGACGATCGAGTGGGAGGGCCGGGAGATCACCATCGAGGACGCGTCCACCGCCGACTACGCGGGCCTGGACATCGTGCTCTTCTCCGCGGGCGGCGCCACCTCCAAGGCCCTGGCCGAGAAGGTCGCCTCCCAGGGCGCCGTCGTGATCGACAACTCCTCCGCGTGGCGCAAGGACCCCGAGGTCCCCCTCGTGGTCTCCGAGGTCAACCCGCACGCGATCAAGAACCGCCCCAAGGGCATCATCGCGAACCCGAACTGCACCACCATGGCGGCCATGCCCGTGCTGCGCCCGCTGCACGAAGAGGCCGGCCTGACCGCGCTGATCGCCACCACCTACCAGGCCGTGTCCGGCTCGGGCCTGGCCGGCGTGGCCGAGCTCAAGGGCCAGGCCTGCGCGGTCTCCGAGGCCGCCGACCAGCTGACCTTCGACGGCGGCGCGGTGGACTTCCCCGAGCCCACCGTCTACAAGCGCCCGATCGCCTACAACGTGGTCCCGCTCGCGGGCAACCTGGTCGACGACGGCTCCTTCGAGACCGACGAGGAGCAGAAGCTCCGCAACGAATCCCGCAAGATCCTGGAGATCCCGGAGCTCAAGGTCTCCGGCACCTGCGTGCGCGTGCCGGTCTTCGCCGGCCACTCCCTGCAGGTCAACGCCCGCTTCGCGAACCCCATCAGCGTCGAGCGCGCCTACGAGCTGCTCAAGGACGCCCCGGGCGTCGAGCTCTCGGAGATCCCGACCCCCCTGCAGGCGGCGGGCAAGGACGCCTCGTACGTGGGCCGCATCCGCTCCGACGAGACGGTGGAGAACGGCCTCGCGCTGTTCCTCTCCAACGACAACCTGCGCAAGGGCGCGGCCCTGAACGCGGTGCAGATCGCCGAGCTCGTGGCCGAGGAGCTGCGCGGCTGATCCCGCTCACCCGGCGCGAGGGCGGCACCGCGACGGTGCCGCCCTCGCGCGCGTTTTTTCGCCCGTGGATTAGTCCGGGGCGGTGGCGCTGTCCGGATGGCAGGATGGCCGGGCAACGTCACCATCGAAGGAGATGAACGCGTGCCAGGCACGAATCTCACCCGTGAAGAGGCTCAGCAGCGGGCCAAGCTGCTGACCGTCGACTCCTACGAGATCGAACTCGATCTCAGCGGCGCACAGGAAGGTGGCACCTACCCGTCCGTGACCACCGTGCGCTTCCAGTCGGCCGAGGCCGGGAGCGAGACCTTCATCGACCTGGTCGCTCCGGCCGTGCACGAGGTCGTCCTCAACGGCACGTCTCTGGACGTCGCGGAGGTCTTCCACGACTCCCGGATCGCCCTGCGCCACCTGGCGGCCGGGGCCAACGAGCTCCGCGTCGTCGCGGACTGCGCGTACACGAACACCGGTGAGGGCCTCCACCGCTTCGTCGACCCGGTCGACCAGCAGGCATACCTCTACACCCAGTTCGAGGTTCCGGACGCGCGGCGGGTCTTCGCCAGCTTCGAGCAGCCCGACCTGAAGGCCACGTTCCAGTTCACCGTGACGGCCCCCGAGGGCTGGACGGTCATCTCGAACTCGCCGACGCCGGAGGCCGCGGACGTCAAGGACAACGTCTGGCGCTTCGAGCCGACCCCGCGCATCTCCTCGTACATCACCGCGCTGATCGTCGGCCCGTACCACTCCGTGCACAGCTCCTACGAGGGCCCGGACGGCCAGTCCGTACCGCTCGGCATCTACTGCCGCCCCTCGCTGGCCGAGTTCCTGGACGCGGACGCGATCTTCGACGTCACCCGGCAGGGCTTCGACTGGTTCCAGGAGAAGTTCGCCTACGACTACCCCTTCGCCAAGTACGACCAGCTCTTCGTGCCGGAGTTCAACGCGGGCGCCATGGAGAACGCGGGCGCGGTCACCATCCGCGACCAGTACGTCTTCCGCTCCAAGGTGACGGACGCGGCGTACGAGGTGCGCGCGGAGACGATCCTCCACGAGCTCGCCCACATGTGGTTCGGCGACCTGGTCACCATGGAGTGGTGGAACGACCTGTGGCTGAACGAGTCGTTCGCGACGTACACGTCGATCGCCTGCCAGGCGTACGCCGAGGGCTCGAAGTGGCCGCACGCGTGGACCACCTTCGCCAACTCCATGAAGACCTGGGCGTACCGGCAGGACCAGCTGCCGTCCACGCACCCGATCATGGCCGACATCCGTGACCTCGACGACGTCATGGTCAACTTCGACGGCATCACGTACGCCAAGGGCGCCTCGGTGCTCAAGCAGCTCGTCGCCTACGTCGGCACGGACGCCTTCTTCAAGGGCGTGCAGGCGTACTTCAAGGCGCACGCCTTCGGGAACACGCGCCTGTCCGACCTGCTGGGCGCCCTGGAGGAGACCTCGGGCCGCGACCTGACCGCCTGGTCGAAGGCGTGGCTGGAGACGGCCGGCATCAACGTCCTGCGCCCGGAGGTCACCACCGACGAGAACGGTGTGATCACCGCCTTCGGCATCCGCCAGGAGGCGCCCGCGCTGCCCGCCGGCGCCAAGGGCGAGTCCACCCTGCGCCCGCACCGCATCGCGGTCGGCCTGTACGAGCTCCAGGACGGCGCCCTCGTGCGCACCGACCGGATCGAGCTGGACATCGACGGCGCGCTCACCACGGTGCCGGAGCTCGTCGGCCGCACCCGTCCGGCGGTCTTCCTGCTCAACGACGACGACCTCTCCTACGCCAAGGTCCGCCTGGACGAGGAGTCCCTGGCCACCGTCACCGCGCACATCGGCGACTTCACCGAGTCCCTGCCGCGCGCCCTGTGCTGGGCCTCGGCCTGGGACATGACGCGTGACGGCGAGCTCGCCACCCGCGACTACCTCGCGCTGGTCCTCTCGGGCATCGGCAAGGAGTCCGACATCGGCGTGGTCCAGTCGTTGCACCGCCAGGTGAAGCTGGCCATCGACCTGTACGCCGACCCGGCGTGGCGCGAGGAGGGCCTGGCGGCCTGGACCGAGGCCACCCTGGAGCACCTGCGCGGCGCCGAGCCGGCGGGCGACCACCAGCTGGCGTGGGCGCGGGCCTTCGCGGCCAGCGCCCGCACCGAGGGGCAGCTGACCTACCTGTCGGCGCTGCTGGACGGCGCGGCGGAGATCGAGGGCCTGGCCGTCGACACCGAGCTGCGCTGGACGTTCCTGGAGCGGCTCGCCGCGACGGGCGTCGCCGGGGAGCCGGCCATCGCGGCGGAGCTGGAGCGGGACGCCACGGCGGCCGGCGAGCGCCACGCGGCGACCGCCCGGGCGGCGCGCCCGACGGCGGAGGCCAAGGCCGAGGCGTGGGCCTCGGTGGTGGAGTCCGGCGACCTGCCGAACGCGGTGCAGGAGGCGGTGATCGGCGGCTTCGTCCAGACCGACCAGCGCGAGCTGCTGGCCCCGTACACCGAGAAGTTCTTCTCGGCGGTCAAGGAGGTCTGGGAGACCCGTAGCCACGAGATCGCCCAGCAGATCGCGGTGGGCCTCTACCCGGGGCTGCAGGTCTCGCAGGCGACGCTGGACGCGACGGACGCGTGGCTGGCCTCGGCCGAGCCGAACGCGGCGCTGCGCCGTCTGATCTCGGAGTCCCGCGCGGGCGTCGAGCGCGCTCTGAAGGCCCAGGCCGCGGACGCCGCCGCTTCCGCTGGCGCTCAGCAGTAGGAAGCCCCGGGATCTGCCCGCACCCGTGGGAGCGACGCCTCCCGCGGGTGCGGCTCCGCTCCTGGGGCTCCGCCCCGGACCCCGCGCCTCAAACGCCGGCGGGGCTGAATTTCAGCCCGCCCGGCGTTTGAGGGCGCGGGCGCGGAGCGCACGCACGGAGTCCGGGGCGGAGCCCCGGCACCCTACCGCCGGGCCGAAGCCACTTCGCGCAAGGCCGCCAGGACGTGGGACAGCGCGGGCGCGGATTCGGCGCCCCGGCGGACCGCCGCGATCACGTGGCGGGTCGGGCGGTCGTGGGCCAGGACCCGGATCGTCCCGCCCGAAGCACGGCTCGACACCATCCGGGGGACCAGGGCCACCCCCATCCCCGCCTCCACCATCGCCAGGATCGCGGTCCAGCCGGACGCCGAGTGCGCCTGTTCCGGGACGAAGCCCGCCGCCTCGCACGCGGACCGGGCGATCTCCGACCAGGGGCCGCTGCCCCCGTAGATCCACGGGTCGCCGGACAGGTCCGCCAGCCGCAGGCCGGGCGCGGCCGCCAGCGGGTGGCCCGGCGGGAGCGCCACGTCCAGCGGGTCCTCCAGGAGCGCCACCCGGGTGAACCGGGGATCGCGCGCGGTCGGTGCGTGGGCCGTGAGGGACAGCGCCAGGTCCACGCCCCCGGCCGACAGGAGCTCGTAGGCCTCAGCGGCCTCCGTCTCCCGCACTCGGACCTCCACCCCGGGGTGGGTCCGCCGCAGCGCGGCCACCGCCGGGACCACGAGCGCCGGTACGGCGGTGGAGAAGGCTCCCACCCGTACCTCGCCCGTGTCCCCGGCGAGGTATCCGGCCAGTTCCGCGTCGGCCCGCTCCAGCTGCGCGAACACCGCCTCCGTGTGCCGCAGGACGAGGTGCGCCGCGTCCGTGAGCCGCACCCGGCGGCCCTCGGCCTCCAGCAGGACCACGCCCAGTTGCCGGGCGAGGTTCGTCAGTTGCTGCGAGACGGCCGAGGGCGTCATGTGGAGCGCCTCGGCCGCCCTGGTCACGGTCCCCTGTTCGGCGAGGGTCCGCAGGATCCGCAGCTTCTTGATGTCCCACTCGGTCATGGGCCCGAACCTACCGCCGGGCACTTCCCAGCCCGACTCCGCCGAGGATCAGCGCCATGCAGAGCAGCTGCGCCGGTCCGGTCCGCTCGCCCAGGAGCAGGAAGCCGAGCCCGGCCACGCACACCGGCTGGAGGTAGTAGACGACTCCCGCGCGGGCGGCCCCGATCATCGAGACGGCCTTGTTCCAGGCGAAGAAGGCGACGGCCGAGGAGAACACCCCGACGTACAGCAGCGGTCCGACCGTCCCGGTGGTGGCCTCGAAGCCGCCCTGGACGGAGACGGAGACGGCGTAGGCGGGTGCCAGCATCAGGGCGCCGAGCACGAAGGTGGTGATCAGGAAGGCCAGTCCGCCGAGTTCGGCGGGCTTGCGCTTGAGCAGGGCGCTGTACGTGGCGAAGGAGAGGGCGGCGGCGAACATCCACAGGTCGCCGGCGCCGAACTCGAAGCCTATCGAGCCGTCCCCGACGAGCAGCAGTACCCCGAAGGCGGCGAGCAGGATGCCGAGGGTCCGCCGCTTGCCGAGCCGTTCGCCGCCGAGGCGGGCGTAGAGCGCCATGATGACGGGCGACGCGGCCATGATCATGCCCATGTTGGAGGCGGAGGTGGTCAGTCCGGCCTGGTGCACGAGCGTGTTGTAGAGGGTGACGCCGAACAGCGAGGCGAGGGCTACGAAGCCGAGGTGCCGCCGGATCAGGGCCCGCTGCCGCCAGGCCTGGCGGGCGGCGAAGGGGGCGACGGCGAGCAGGGCGATGATCCAGCGCCAGAAGACCGCCTGGACGGGCGGGACGGTCTCGGCCATGCCCCGGGTGGCGACGAAGCTGCCGGACCAGACGACCGTCGCGAGCAGGGCGAGGAGCACGCCGAGCCCGGCGGCACCCTTCTTCCCCGTGCTGCCGGGCTTGGCTTGCGAGACGGTACGGACGCGGTCCATGACGGCCACTGTGGGTCTGCTCCTCGGAGTGGGCTGGCGGGGTGTCCGGACTACCGTCGCACTGCCTCATCCGTCAGGTCCATCGAAATGTTCTGATCATTCTTTTCAGTGGAACTGAACGGTTGGGGCTTGCGGGCGGCCGCCAGCTGACCGGCGACGGTGGCTCCGAAGGCGATCGCCATCCCGACGAGCTGGACCGGCGACAGCGCCTGCCCGAGGGCGGCCCAGCCGATGACGGCGGCGGTGAGCGGGGAGAGCGGGCCGAGCAGGGTGACCGAGGTGGCGCTGAGGGCTCCGATGCCGCGGAACCAGAGCCAGTACGCGATCCCGGTGTTGATCAGCATCATGTAGCCGTAGCCGAGGAAGGCCTTGCCGTCGAGCGCGGGCGGGGCACCCTCGACGAGGGCGGCGACGGGAATGATGAACAGTCCGCCCGCGGTGAGCTGCCAGCCGGTCATCGCCAGCGGCCCCACGCCCTCGGGGCGGCCCCAGCGCTTGGTCATCACGGTGCCGGCGCCCATGGAGGCGGAGGAGATCACACCGGCGACGATGCCGACCGCGTCGAGCCGGGCCTCGGCGGTCAGGACGACCATGCTCACGCCGAACGCCCCGACGACGGCGGCGAGCACGGTGCGCAGGCTCGCCCGCTCCCCGAGGACGAGCGCGGCCAGCCCTACGACGAACAGCGGGCCGGCGGCGCCCAGTACGGCCGCGACACCGCCGGGGAGCCGGTAGGCGGAGAGGAACAGCAGCGGGAAGAAGGCGCCGATGTTGAGGATGCCGAGGACGGCGGACTTCCACCACCACTGCCCCTTGGGCAGGGTGCGGGCCAGGGCGGTCAGCAGCAGTCCGGCGGGCAGGGCCCGCATGACCCCGGTGAACAGCGGCCGGTCGGGCGGCAGCAGCTCGGTGGCGACGGCGTAGGTGGAGCCCCAGGAGATGGGGGCGAGTGCGGTCAGGGCGACGGTGGCTAAACGCTTCATGGCGGGTGGCTCCTGGATCGGACGGGGGAAGCGGGTGGGTGGACCGGGCGGGGCCGGCTCAGGCGGCGGCCGCGGGGGCCGGTGCGACGGCGGCGGTCACGGGGGCCGGTGCGAGGGCGGCGGCCTCGCGGACCACCGGCGGCTCGGCGTGCACGGCCTCGGCGGGCAGGTGCCGCTCCAGCCGGAGCAGCGCCAGCGCGGCACCGAGGGCGGCGACGGCCAGGACGGCCCAGGGCAGGCGGCCGTCGACGGCGAGCAGGGCGGTGAAGAGGGAGGGGGCGAGCGCACCGGCCAGCGAGTAGGACAGCTGATAGGTGGCCAGGTAGCGGCCCCGGACGGCCTCGGGGGCGGCGGAGACCGACAGGGCGCCGCCGGAGGGGCTGTGGACGAGCTCGCCGAGGGTGTAGACGACGACGATGGCCAGCAGGGCGACCAGGGTGGCGCTCTGGCCGGGCCGCAGGGTGCCGAGCACGATCTGCCCGACGAAGGCGGCGGCGAAGAGCAGGGCGCCGAGGGCGGCCGAGCGGGTGCGGCGGGCGCCGGAGCGGCGGACCCGGCCCGCGATCAGCACGCCGATCCCGGCGCACAGCACGGTGTTGACGGTGAAGGCGGCTCCGGTGAGGGAGTCGGGGGCCCTCAGCCAGGTCGAGAGGTAGAGCGGGAAGAGGACGGAGAGGGCGGAGTAGCCCAGCGCGGTGAGGAAGTTGACGGCGGTGAGCCCGAGGAAGGGGCGGTCGCGCAGGACCGTCCGGTACCCGGCGGCCGCTGCGCCGGCCGGGCCGGCCGACGGGACGACCGGGGCCACCCGGACCGCCCGGACCCGGCCGACGAGCAGTCCGGCGAGGGCGAAGGCCAGGGAGTTGCCCCAGGCGGTGTACGTGAATCCGCCGGTGCCCCACAGGGCCAGCACCCCGGAGACGAGCAGGGCTCCCGCGCCCATCCCGGCGTTCTGCAGGGCCCGGGTGGACGCCTGGAGCCGGTCGCGGGCGGCGCCCCGCGCCACCTCGCCGATCAGGGACTGCTGGACGACGGAGAACGAGCGGTCGGCGAGCGCGGTGACGAGGGAGACGGCCGCGAAGGCGGGCAGGGAGCTCGCCAAGGGGTAGAGGGCGAAGCCGAGCGCCCGTATCCCGTAGAGCAGCAGGTTGACCCGCTTGGCGCCGAACCGGTCGACGGCCGCGCCGGCCAGCGGCATGAACGCCAGCCCGGCCAGCCCGGTGACCGTCATGACCAGGCCGACGACGGTGAGGGAGAGGCCGGTGACGTGATGGAAGAAGACCAGCGAGAAGGGGATGTACATACCGATCCCGACCGAGCTGATGCCGATTCCGAGGAGCAGCGACCGCTCCCCCGCGACCTTCGCTTCCCCTGACGCGGCTGTCTTCCCCATGAACACTGCCATGACCTCTCCCCCGGACTCGGTTGCTGATAAGTAGCTTACCGCTAAGCTACTTATCGTCAAGCAACTTTCTTGCGAACGATCTCGGGGAAGCCGGATACTGCACACATGAGTGACGACAAGGACGCAGTGGACGCGATCACGGCCCAGTGGTTCGCCGTGCGCCCCGACCTGGAAACGGCTCCCATGGCCGTCTTCGGACGCATCTACCGGATCACCAAGGCCATGGGCGACGCGATGGAGCAGTGCTACGCGCGCTTCGGCATCTCGCGCGGCGAGTTCGACGTCGTGGCCACGCTGCGCCGGTCGGGCGACCCGTACACGCTCTCGCCCCGGCAGCTCTCGGCCACCCTCATGCTCACCACGGGTGGCATGACCGGGCGTCTGGACAAGCTGGAGAAGGCCGGGCTGCTCTGCCGCAAGCCCGATCCGCACGACCGGCGGGGGCTCCAGGTGACGATCACCGAACGCGGCCTGGCACTGATCGACGAGGCCGTCACGGCCGGTCTGGAAGTACAGCGCGCCGCGCTCACCGGGCTGACCGACGACGAGGTCGCCGTGCTCACCGGCCTGCTCCGCCGGCTCCTGGCCGCCGTCTGAGGGTACGACAGGGCGCCGGGGGTCGTCGCACGGCCGAATCGAATCGGCGGTGCGGACCCCCGGCGCCCGGGAAAGTCTGCTGGTCCCGGCCCCGCGGGGCCGGACCGGCTCAGGCCTGCTTCGGCTTGCGGTCCGACTTGTCGAGGACCATCACGAGACCGATGATGCCGAAGAAGATCACGAGGGGCAGGGCCACGTACAGGCCGACCGTCTCACCGACGCTCAGACCCGGACCCGGGTCGTCACCGTCGTCGCGGGTGAGCGCGAGGGCGGGAGACGTCATCAGCAGCATCATCAGCGCGGTTCCGGCCGTGACGGCGCCGGCGCGCAGAGCGTTCTTCTTGTCCACGGTGCAAACGTAGCGAACACCTAAACCGGGCGCGCGCCCGGGGGTGCCGTACGAGAACGTGCACCCTCCCCCACCGCGCTCAGCAGGGCGTTCGCCCGGGGCGAGGACACCAGCTCCTCCAGGGTCAGCGGCCGCCCGGCGGCATCGGCGACCGGCAGCCGCCAATTGGGGTACTGGTCCCAGGTGCCCGGCAGGTTCTGCGGCCGCCGGTCCCCCACCGCGTCCGGCAGCCATACGCCGACCAGCCGCGCGGGGGTGCGCAGCAGGAAGGCGTACAGGGCCCGTACGGCGGCCTCCTCGCCCTTGGTGTCCAGCCCCAGCCCGTCCAGCAGCTCCAGCCACTCGGCGGTGTCCGCGGCGTCCTCGGCGCGCTCCAGCTCCGCCGGGCGGGTCAGCAGGCCTAGCCGGTCGCGCAGTTCCACATGGCCCCCGGCGAGCTTGGCGGCCGTGGGAGGCAGGTCGTGCGTGGTGACGGTGGCCAGGCAGTCGGCCCGCCAGGCCCGCGCGGCCAGCGGGTCCCCGGCGCCGTCCCAGTCCCGCTCGAACCAGAGCACCGAGGTACCGAGCACCCCGCGCCGGGCCAGCTCCTGACGGACCCGCGGCTCCACCGTCCCGAGGTCCTCGCCGATGACGAGCGCGCCCGCCCGGTGGGCCTCCAGGACCAGGATCGCCAGCATGGCCTCGCCGTCGTAGCTGACGTACGCGCCCTCCGCGGGCGGGGTCCCCTCCGGGATCCACCAGAGCCGGAACAGACCCATCACGTGGTCGATCCGCAGGGCTCCCGCATAGCGGAACACCCCGCGCAGCAGGGACCGGAAGGGGGCGTAGCCGGTGGCGGCCAGCACGTCCGGACGCCACGGCGGCAGCCCCCAGTCCTGGCCGCGGGCGTTGAAGGCGTCCGGCGGGGCCCCGACCGAGATGTGCGGGGCGTAGCAGGACGACCCGAAGACGTCGGAACCCTGCGGGTGCACCCCGACCGCGAGGTCGTGGACGATGCCGACCGCCATGCCGGCCTCCCGGGCGACCCGCTGGGCGGCGGCGAGCTGGCCGTCCGTCAGCCAGACCAGCCAGCGGTGGAAGTCGGCCCGCTCCTTCGGGTCCGCCTCCCCCGCGTGCCCGGCGCACCAGGCGGCGTGCACGTCCAGCGGCGCTCCCTGTTCGGCGCAGAACGCCCGGTAGGCGGCCTCGCGCTCGGGGGTGCGCGGGACGGCGTACAGCAGCTCCAGGGCGGACCGCTTGAGTTCCCAGACGGCGTCCCGGTCGATCAGCGCGCCCTTCTCCAGGACCTGGCGGCGCAGTTCCCCACCGCGGACGGCGAGCTCGTCGAGGGCCCGGCGGTCGGGGCAGTCGGCGTATTCGGGGACGTCCTCGATCCGCAGGTGGACCGGGTCCGGGAAGCGCCGCGAGGACGGCCGGTACGGGGAGGGGTCGGTCGGGGCCCCGGGCACGGCCGCGTGCAGCGGGTTGACCTGGATGAAACCGGCGCCATGGGTACGGCCCGCCCAGCGGGCGAGCTCCGCGAGGTCGCCGAGGTCGCCCATGCCCCAGGAGCGTTCGGAGAGCAGGGAGTAGAGCTGGACGAGCAGCCCGTGGGCCCGCTCGGGCGCGGCCGGGGCCCGCTCCGGGGCCACGACCAGGGTGGCCTCGGCGCTGCGCCCGTCGGGCGCCTCGGCGATGAGCCGGTGGACGCCCAGCGGCAGAGCGGGGCCCCACGCGAGCGCCTCCCCCGTCTCCTCCGCCACCACCCGCACCCGGGTGCCCGGGGGCAGCCCGGCGGGCTCCGGAGCCATCCGTTCCCCCTGCCAGAGCACCACCGTGGGCGGCAGCAGCCGCCCGGCCGCCTCCCGCGCGGCGGACTCGGCGCCCGCCCGGATGCTCGCCGCGTCGCCGGTGACCACCCCCAGCAGTCCGAGGACCGCCCTGACGGTGGCCTCCGGCACCGGGACGGTGACGTCCGCGGCGGGCCGGTAGTCGGTGGCGACTCCGTACTGGGCAGCGAGCCGGGCCAGGTCGTCCATCTGCGGGCGCTCCTTCGTGCGTGCGGGCATCAGGGCATGAAGATGTGTCAGATGATGGGGGCACAAGGGTGGTTCACAAGGGTGGGACGCCGCCGGGGAACACCGCCTCCATACCCACTCGGAGGCACCGCATTCCTGCCGCATCCGGGGCAGATCACCCACTCGCATTGACACTCCCGCCGCACGGATGGTGGGCTCAGGCTCATTCGTACGAGTGGGGGACGTCTCGGGACAAGGAGGCTCGGTGCAGCTCAGGGGTAGGAGGCGGAACACCGCCGCCGCTGTGGCGGTGATCGGCACACTGCTGGGCGGCGCCGTGTCCTCCGCGCCACCCGGGACGTTCGCGGCGCCCACCGCACCGGACCGCCCGGCGCCCGGGGCCAACCCCGGAGCGACCCCCGTGGCCGCCGCGGCCGGGCCGGTCCTCGACCCGGGTGCCGACACCCCCCGGGCGGCCTCCGAGGGCCCCGCCGTGTGGCCCCGGCCGCAGTCGATGTCCGCCGATCCGGCGCGCGAGCTGCCGCTGGGCACCGAGGCCGTACTCGTCGCGGCGGCCGACGCCGATCCGTACGCCGTCCGGGTGGTGCGGGACGCCCTGCGCGCGGCGGGCGTACGGACCGTCCACGAGCTCGCCCCCGGCGCTCCGCTGCCCGCACGGGGCACCGTCGTACGCCTCCAGGACGCGGACGCGGAACAGGCGCTGCGGGCGCTCGGCGCGGCCGCGCCGTCGGACCTGCCGACCGGGGGTTACCGGCTGGCCGCGGGCCGCCACGCCGGCCGGGACACGATCGCGCTGGCCGGCATGGGCGCGGAAGGACTCTTCCACGCGGCGCAGACGCTGCGCCAACTACTCGCGTCGGGCGGCGGGAAGATGCCCGGCGTGCTGGTGCGGGACTGGCCGGCCGCACCGGTGCGCGGGATAACCGAGGGCTTCTACGGGCAGCCGTGGACCCAGGAACAGCGCCTCGCGCAGCTGGACTTCATGGGCCGCACCAAGCAGAACCGGCTGCTCATAGCCCCCGGCGACGACACGTACCGCACGACGGGCTGGCGCCAGGACTACCCGCAGGAGCAGCAGGCGGAATTCCGTGCGCTGGCCGAACGGGCCCGCGCCAACCAGGTCGTCCTGGCCTGGGCGGTGACCCCGGGGCAGTCGATGTGCCTGTCCTCGGAGGCCGACCGGGCGGCGCTCGCGCGCAAGCTGGACGCCATGTGGGACCTCGGCTTCCGCGCCTTCCAGGTGCAGTTCCAGGACGTCAGCTACACCGAGTGGGGCTGCAAGGCCGACCGGGAGCGGTACGGGAAGGGCCCGGCGGCGGCCGCGAAGGCGCACGCGGAGGTCGCGGGCGGACTGGCGGCACACCTGGCCGCCCGGTACCCGGGAGCGCCCGCGCTCTCGCTGCTGCCGACGGAGTACTACCAGGAAGGCGCCACCACCTACCGGACGGCCCTGGCGGGCGCGCTGGACCCGCGGGTGGAGGTGGCCTGGACGGGCGTGGGCGTGGTGCCGCGCACGATCACGGGCAAGGAGCTGGCCGGCGCCCGCTCCGCCCTGGGGCACCCGCTGATCACCATGGACAACTACCCGGTGAACGACTGGGATCCGGGCCGGATCTTCCTCGGCCCGTACGCGGGCCGCGAGCCGGCGGTCGCGGGCGGTTCGGCGGCGCTGCTGGCCAACGCGATGCCGCAGGGCACCCTGTCGCGGATCCCGCTCTTCACGGCGGCGGACTTCGCGTGGAATCCGCGCGGCTACCGGCCCGGCGAGTCCTGGGCGGCGGCGGTGCGGGACCTGACGGGCGCCGACTCCCGCTCGCGCCAGGCGGTGGCGGCGCTGGCCGGGAACACCGCGTCGTCCGGGCTCAAGCAGGAGGAGTCGGCGTATCTGAAGCCGCTGGTCGAGCAGTTCTGGAAGGCCCGCGCCGCGGGTGATCCGGCGGCCGGGACCGAACTGCGCAAGGCGTTCACGGTCCTGCGCGAGGCCAAGGACCGGCTGCCGGCCCTGTCGGGCGAGGCGGGTCCCTGGCTGGAGCGCCTGGCGCGCTACGGGGCGGCGGGCGAACTGGCGGTGGACGTCCTGCAGGCCCAGGCCCGCGGGGACGGGACGGCCGCGTGGAAGGCCTCCCGGTCCCTGGCCGAGGTCCGGGCGACGCTGGCGCAGCCGGGATCGGCCCGCGTGGACAAGGCCGTCCTGGACCCCTTCCTGACGAAGGCGGTGGCCGAGGCCGACGCCTGGACCGGCATCGCCCGCAAGACCGGCACGGTGACCAAGGAGGCCGAGGCCTGGACCGTACAGCTGGACGCCCCGCGCCCGCTGTCGGCGGTGACCGTGATGACCGACCCGCTCCCCGCCGGGGCGCGGGGGGCCGCGGTGGAGGTGCACGTACCCGGCGAGGGCTGGCGCAAGGTCGCCGACGCCGCGGCCTCGGGCTGGACCCAGGTGGACACGGCCGGGTTGCGCGCGGACGCGGTGCGCCTGTCCTGGGCCGGGACCGGGTCCGCGCCCGCGGTGCACCAGGTGGTGCCGTGGTTCGGGGACGGCCCGCGGGCCCGCTTCGAGCTGGCGGACGGGGCGGCGGCCGACGCCGAGATCGGCGGCGCCGCGCAGCGGGTCTCGGCGCAGCTGTCCGCGCTGGGTCCGGGCGAGGTCCGCGGACCTCTGTCGGCGCGGCCGCCGGCGGGTATCGAGGTCCGCCTTCCGCAGGTCGCGGTGGCCCCGCGGGGCGGCCAGGTGTCGATCCCGCTGGAGGTCAGCGTCGCCGCGGGCACCCCGGCGGGCAGCTACCAGGTGCCGGTGACCTTCGACGGGGAGTCACGCACCCTGACGGTGCGTGCGGTGGCCAAGACCGGCGGGCCCGATCTGCTGCGGGCCGCGCGGGCGACCTCCTCGGCGAACGAGACCTCCGCCTTCCCGGCCTCGGCGGCCATCGACGGCTCCGCGGCCACCCGCTGGTCGTCCCCGGCGGTGGACGGCGCGTGGTGGCGGGCGGAACTGCCCGCCCCGGCGCGGGTGGGGCGGCTGGAACTGCACTGGCAGGACGCGTACCCGTCGGCGTACCGGGTGGAGACCTCCGCGGACGGGGTGACCTGGCGCCCGGCGGCGGCCGTGACGGCCTCCCGGGGCGGCCACGAGTCGCTCCGGATGGACGCACCGGACACCCGTTTCCTGCGGATCACGTGCGAGACCCGCGCGACGCGCTACGGCTGCTCCCTCTGGTCGGCGGAGGCCTACGCGGTCACCCCGTAGCCGCACCGTCCAGCCCGCTCTCCCGGCCCCGCCGGCACAGTCCAGCCCCGCCAGCATTTGAGGCGCGGCGTCCGGGGCCGAGCCCCGCTCCTCCAGCCCCGCCGGCGTTTGAGGCGCGGGGTCCGGGGCGGAGCCCCGGGAGGCCGGGCCGCAGGTCCCGCCGGGCGCAACCCCACACGGAACCGGCGGCCCTGCGGAGCTAACTGGCCGCGACCCCGATCCGCTCCAGCGCGTCCTCGGCCCCGTACGGCTGGAGATACGGCATCCACCGCGGATCCCGGTGCCCCGTGCCGATGATCCGCCACGCCAGCCCGGACGGCGGGGCCGGCTGGTGGCGCAGCCGCCAACCGAGTTCCAGCAAGTGCCGGTCGGCCTTGACGTGGTTGCACCGGCGGCACGCGGCGACGACGTTGTCCCAGGCGTGCTGGCCGCCCCGGCTGCGCGGAATGACGTGGTCGACGCTGGTGGCGACGGCGCCGCAGTACATGCAGCGACCGCCGTCCCGCGCGAACAGTGCGCGCCGGGTGAGTGGAACGGGCCCCCGGTAGGGGACCCGCACGAAGCGCTTGAGCCGTACCACGCTGGGCGCGGGGACGACCCTTGTCGCGCTGTGCAGATAGGCGCCGGATTCCTCCAGGGAGACCGCTTTGTTCTCCAGGACGAGGACGAGCGCGCGGCGGAGCGGTACGACGCCGAGGGGCTCGTACGACGCGTTGAGGACCAGGACGTGCGGCACGGACTGCCTCCTTGTACGCCGGCGGCGCGTGGCTCGCGCCGGGACGATCTGCTCTCCAGTCTCTCCTTAGGGCTGGTCGAAACGCCACCACTCGCCCGTAACGGGTCCGAGGTGTTTTCAACCACAGTCAGTCATCCCCAGGTGAGTCTGGTCTCTCCCTCGAACACGGCACCAAGGTGAAGGGATTGCCCCGTTAGTGTGGATGGCCTGCCCCGCATGTCCCCGGATCCGTCCGGGGGCTCCCCCCGGTTCCGCGGGCAGACCGCTACACCTGGAGGTTCCCGTCGTGCCCTGGCCCGCCGCTCTGCTGCCGTTGGCAGCCGACGTTCCGGACGCGCCCGCATCGGTCAAGGAGGCGCAGGAGAGCGTCACCGAGGCCGCCAGCTTCATCGAGCAGAACTGGGCCACCTGGCTGAGCATCGGCCTGCGGATCCTGCTGATCGTCGTGATAGCGGCGGTGATCCGCTCGGCGGTCCGCAAGGCGCTGACCAAGCTGATAACCCGGATGAACACCAGCGCCGAGGCGGTGGAGGGCACCGCTCTGGGCGGACTGCTGGTCAATGCGGAGCGGCGGCGCCAGCGTTCGGAGGCGATCGGCTCGGTACTCCGGTCGGTGGCCTCGTTCCTGATCCTCGGCACGGCCGCGCTGATGGTCCTGGCCGCGCTGAAGATCGACCTGGCCCCGCTGCTGGCGAGTGCCGGTGTGGCCGGTGTGGCCATCGGTTTCGGCGCCCGGAACCTGGTGACGGACTTCCTGTCCGGCGTCTTCATGATCATGGAGGACCAGTACGGCGTCGGCGACAAGATCGACGCGGGTGTGGCCTCGGGCGAGGTCATCGAGGTCGGACTGCGCGTGACCAAGCTCCGCGGGGACAACGGCGAGATCTGGTACGTGCGCAACGGCGAGATCAAGCGGATCGGCAACCTCAGCCAGGGCTGGGCGACCGCGGGCGTGGACGTGCAGGTCAAGCCCTCGGAGAACCTGTCCCGGATCCGCGAGGTGGTCAAGGAGGTCGCCGACGCCATGGCCAAGGAGTCCCCGTGGGACGAGCGCCTGTGGGGTCCGGTCGAGGTCCTGGGCCTGGACGAGGTGCTGCTCGCCTCGATGACCGTGAAGGTCTCCGCCAAGACCATGCCCGGCCAGCAGTTCGCGGTGGAGCGGGAGCTGCGCTGGCGGATCAAGGAGGCCTTCGACGCCGCGGGCATCCGGATCATCGGCGGTGCGCCGGCCCTCGACGAGGAAGAAGAGGCCCCGGCGGACCCGTCGGCCTCGGTCGCCGCGCCGTCCGCCCTCGCGAACCCGGCCTCCCCGCAGTCGCTGGCCACCGCCCCGATCCCGCCGCCGGCCGGCCCGCGCATCACCAAGTAGCCGCGTAGCCACGTAGCCGGACAGCGAACAACCGAACAGCCCAAGGGCCGCACGTCTCACGAGCCCCGCTCGCCCCGCCGCCCCGCAGGTCATCCGTGAAATGACACAGCCTGCGGGGCAGCGGCATTGACACACTTCAACAGGTGATAGGAAACTTACCTAACAGATCACCTCGGTGAGGGAGAGCCGCTCGATGCCCGCCGCCACGCCCGGAACGCCCAGCCTGTTGCGCGCCATGAACGACCGGGCCGCACTCGAACTCCTGCTGACGCACGGCCCGCTGTCCCGGACCCGCATCGGGCACCTGACCGGGCTGTCCAAGCCCACCGCCTCGCAGCTGCTCGCCCGCCTCGAAGCGGTCGGGCTCGTCGTGGCCACCGGCACGGACGGCGGACGCCCCGGCCCCAGCGCCCAGCTCTACGCGATCAACCCGCGGGCCGCCTACGTCGGTGGTCTCGACGTCACGCCGGAGCGGGTGCTGGCGGCCGTCGCCGACCTCACCGGCACGGTGGTCGCCACCCACGAGGTCCCCTACACCGAGGGCGCGGACGCCGTCACCCAGGTGACCGAGGCCCTCGACGGAGCCGTCGAGTCCGCCGGACTGCACCGCACCGGCCTGCGCCGGGTGGTCATCGGCACACCGGGCGCCTTCGACCCCCAGACCGGCCGCCTGCGCTACGCGAGCCACCTCCCCGGCTGGCACTCCCCCACCCTCCTGGAGGAGCTGGCGGCGGCCCTGCCGATGCCCGTCGAGTACGAGAACGACGTCAACCTCGCCGCCGTCGCCGAACAGCGGCTCGGCGCCGCCCGCGGCCACGAGGACTTCGTCCTGCTGTGGAACGAGGAAGGCCTCGGCGCCGCACTGGTCCTGGGCGGCCGGCTGCACCGCGGCTGGACCGGCGGCGCCGGCGAGGTGGGCTTCCTGCCCGTGCCGGGCCGGCCCCTGGTCCGGCAGGTCACCCGGGCCAACTCCGGCGGGTACCAGGAGCTGGCCGGTGTGGAGGGACTGCCCCGGCTCGCCGCGGAACTGGGCGTGGAGCCCGTGGACGCCCCCGCTGCGCCCGGGTCCCCCGGAGCACCGCACGGACCGGAGGTCGCCGCCGCCGTCGCCCTGCTCGCGCGGGCCGCCGCCGCCCCCGAGGGGGCGCACCTGCGGTTCCTCCAGTCGTACGCCACCGCGCTGGCCACCGGTCTCGCCTCGGTCGTCGCCGTGCTGGACCCGGAGATCGTGGTCCTGTCCGGGGCGGCGATCAGCGCGGGTGGCGAACCGCTGCGCGCGCTGCTGGAGGCCGAACTCGCCGAACTGGCCCCCTCCCGGCCCCGGCTGGTCCCCGGCGAGGTGCGGGAGCGGCCCGTCCTGTACGGCGCGCTGGAGAGCGCGCTGGCCGCCACCCGGGACGAAGTCTTCGACACCTCGGGCTGAACCGCCCGGCGCCCGCCGTCCGCGCCCTCCCCCGCACCACATCCCCCGGACCCCTGCACCCCGTACCCCGTACCCCGGCACCCGCACACCGGCACACCCGCACGGCCCACCGCCACCCCCACCGGCACCCCCCACGGAAGTTCCTCCCGCAGAGAGCGAGCCCCGCCATGCCCAGAACCGGACGCCTGACCACCGCGACCGCCGTCCTCGCGGCGATATCCGCCCTCGCCACGGCCTGTACGGGCCAGGGCGCGGACACCGCCTCCGACGATCCGAAGGCGGACGTCACCCTCAACTTCTGGCACGGCTGGTCCGCGCCGAGCGAGGCCAAGGCCATCGAGGAGAACATCGCCCGGTTCGAGAAGGCGCACCCGAACATCAAGGTCCAGGTCACCGGCAACATGACCGACGACAAGATCAACCAGGCGCTGCGGGCGGGCGGGGACAAGGCCCCCGACGTGGTCTCCTCCTTCACCACCGACAGCGTGGGCAAGTTCTGCAACTCCCGCGCCTTCGCCGACCTGAACCCCTTCCTCGCGAAGTCCGGGGTGGACAAGACGAAGGTCTTCCCCAAGACCCTGCTGGAGTACACGCAGTTCGACGGCAACCAGTGCACGCTGCCGCTGCTGCACGACGCGTACGGCCTCGTCTACAACAAGACCGCCTTCGCGGCCGCCGGCATCACCGAACCCCCGAAGACCTGGAGCCGGTTCACCGAGGTCGCGCAGAAGCTCACCAAACTCAAGGGCGACTCGTACGAGCAGGTCGGCCTGATGCCCACCTTCCACGGCTACGAGACCAAGCCGACGCGGCTCGCGGCGCAGTGGGGCGCCACGTACTTCGGCGCCGACGGCAAGTCCAACCTGGCCGGGGACCCGGCCTTCGCCAAGATGCTGACCGCGCAGAAGGACCTGGTGGACAAGCTCGGCGGCTACGAGAAGCTGGAGCGGTTCCGCAACACCTTCGGGGACGAGTGGAGCGCCGAGCACCCCTTCCACACCGGCCAGGTGGCCATGCAGATCGACGGCGAGTGGCGGGCCTCGATGGCGAAGGAGGCCGGCGTCCCCTTCGAGATCGGCACCGCCCCGCTGCCCGTCCCCGACGAGCAGGCCGCCGACTACGGCAAGGGCTACGTCGCCGGCACGATCATGGGCATCGCCTCCGGCAGCAAGAAGCAGAACGCCGCCTGGGAGCTGGTCAAATACATGACCACCGACACCGAGGCGGTGGTGGCCTTCGCCAACGCCATCCACAACGTGCCCTCCACGCTGGCCGCCCTGGAGTCCCCGAACCTGCAGGTGACCCCGGAGTTCAAGACCTTCCTCGACATCGCCCGGCACCCGAAGTCCAGCTCCACCCCGGCCAAGGCCGACGGCGGCACCTACCAGCTGACCTTCGAGGACTTCGCGTACGGGGTCGAGAAGGGCGACGTCACCGACATCCCCGCCGGTCTCGCCAAGACCGACCAGCAGATCGACACGGACATCGCGAAGGCGAAGTAGCCCGATGACCGGCGCCCACCCCCTGCGATCGAAGCGGCGGCGCTCCGCCCTGCGGACCGCGGCCTTCCTCTCTCCCTGGCTGATCGGCTTCGCCGTCTTCTTCCTCTACCCGCTGCTGTCCACCGTGTACTTCTCCTTCACGAGGTACGACGGCTTCCGGCAGCCCGCCTTCAACGGCCTGGACAACTGGAGCTACGTCTTCACGGACTATCCGCTCTTCTGGCCGGCGATGCGCAACACGCTGTGGCTGGTCCTGGTGATGGTCACCTGCCGGGTCGCCTTCGGCCTCGGCATCGGCCTGCTCATCACGAAGATCAAGACCGGGACCGGGGTCTTCCGGACCCTGTTCTACCTGCCCTACCTGGCCCCGCCCGTCGCCGCGACCCTGGCCTTCGTCTTCCTGCTCAACCCCGGCACCGGACCCGTCAACACCCTGCTGGACGCGGTGGGACTGCCCACCCCCGGCTGGTTCACCGACGCCGACTGGTCCAAGCCGGCCCTGACCGCCCTCGCCCTGTGGGGGGTCGGCGACCTGATGGTCATCTTCATGGCCGCGCTGCTCGACGTGCCGAAGGAGCAGTACGAGGCCGCGGAGCTGGACGGGGCCGGCGCCTGGGCGCGGTTCCGGCACATCACCCTGCCCAACATCTCGCCGATCATCATGTTCGCGGTGGTCACCGGGGTCATCCAGGCCATGCAGTACTACGCCCAGCCGCTGGTGGCGGGGAAGGTCGCGGCCGGGGTGATCGGCGGCTCGGGCCAGCAGTTCGAGCCGGGCTACCCGGACAAGTCCACCCTGACGCTGCCCCAGCTCGTCTACAACCTCGGGTTCCAGCGCTTCGACTACGGCACCGCGTGCGTCGTCGCGCTCGTCCTGTTCGCCCTCTCCATGGCCTTCACCGCGCTCCTGATGCGGCGCCGTGGCGGTCTGATCGGAGCAGGTGAATGAGCAGCGCGCACACCGGACGGAGATCCTCCAGGGCGGTACTGCACTGGGTCGGGGTGCACTCGCTCGGCGTGGCCGCCGCCCTCTTCTTCGTCCTCCCCTTCGTCTTCCTCCTCCTCACCTCCCTGATGGGCGACCGGCAGGCCCTGACCCGCGACCTGTGGCCCGACACCTGGGAATGGGGCAACTACGCGAAGGTGTGGCACACCCCGGGCTTCCTGACCTGGTGGCGCAACACGCTCCTGTACGCCGGACTCGGCACCCTGTTGACCGTGGTCTCCTCCGTGCCCGTCGCGTACGCGCTCGCCAAGTTCCGCTTCCGCGGACGACGGCTCGCGCTGCTCCTCGTGATCGCCATGATGATGCTGCCGCCGCAGGTGGTGGTCATCCCCATGTACCTCTTCTGGGCCAAGCAGCTCGACCTGTCGGGCACCCTGTGGCCGCTGATCGTCCCGATGGCCTTCGGCGACGCCTTCTCCATCTTCCTGCTCCGCCAGTTCCTGCTGACCATCCCCGACGAGTACCTGGACGCGGCCCGCGTCGACGGCTGCGGCGAGGTGCGCACCCTGCTGCGCGTGGTCCTGCCGATGGCCCGCCCCGGGATCGCCGCGGTCGCGCTCTTCCAGTTCTTCTGTGCCTGGAACGACTACTTCGGCCCGCAGATCTACGCCTCCGACAATCCCGCCGCCTGGACCCTCAGTTACGGACTGGAGTCCTTCAAGGGGGCGCACCACACCAACTGGAACCTGACCATGGCCGCGACCGTACTGGTCATGGCACCGGTGATCGTCCTCTTCTTCTTCGCCCAGAAGGCGTTCGTCGAGGGAGTCACCCTGACCGGCGTGAAAGGCTGACGACGATGAAACTCGCAGTGGTGGGCGGCGGTTCCACCTACACCCCCGAACTGGTCGACGGGTTCGCACGGCTGCGCGACACCCTGCCCGTCAGCGAGCTCGTACTGATCGACCCGGCCACCGAACGGCTGGAGCTGATCGGCGGCCTGGCCCGGCGGATCTTCGCCCGGCAGGGCCACCCGGGCCGCGTCACCACCACCTCCGACCTCGACGCGGGCATCACCGGGGCCGACGCGGTCCTGCTCCAGCTGCGCGTCGGCGGGCAGGCCGCGCGGCTGCGGGACGAGACCTGGCCGCTGGAGTGCGGCTGCGTCGGGCAGGAGACCACGGGCGCGGGCGGGCTCGCCAAGGCGCTGCGCACCGTCCCCGTGGTCCTCGACATCGCCGAGCGGGTCCGGCGGACCAACCCGGACGCGTGGATCATCGACTTCACCAACCCGGTCGGGATCGTCACCCGGGCCCTGCTGCGGGCCGGGCACAAGGCCGTCGGGCTGTGCAACGTCGCCATCGGCCTGCAGCGGAAGTTCGCGGCCCTGCTGGACCTGGCGCCGGCCGACCTCCACCTGGACCACGTGGGCCTCAACCACCTCACCTGGGAGCTCGGCGTGCGCCGGGGCGGCCCGGACGGCGAGGACCTGCTGCCGGGTCTGCTCGCCGCGCACGGCGAGGCCGTCGCCGGGGACCTGCGGCTGCCGCGGGCGGTACTGGACCGGCTCGGCGTCGTGCCCTCGTACTACCTGCGCTACTTCTACGCCCACGACGAGGTCGTCCGGGAACTCGGGACCAAGCCCTCGCGGGCCGCCGAGGTCGCGGCGATGGAACGCGAACTGCTCGCCCTGTACGGGGATCCCGCGCTCGACGAGAAGCCGGCGCTCCTGGCGAAACGGGGCGGCGCCTTCTACTCCGAGGCCGCCGTGGACCTGGCCGCCTCCCTGCTGGGCGACGGCGGGCCGGCCGTGCAGGTGGTCAACACGTACAACAACGGCACGCTGCCCTTCCTGCCGGACGACGCGGTCGTCGAGGTGCAGGCCCGCGTCGACGGATCCGGCGCCGTTCCCCTGGCGGTACCCCGGCTGGACCCGCTGTTCTCCGGGCTGATCTCGCACGTGAGCGCGTACGAGGACCTCGCGCTGGACGCGGCCGTGCACGGCGGGCGCGAGCGGGTCTTCAAGGCACTGCTGGCGCACCCGCTCATCGGCCAGTACGACCTGGCCGAAGGACTCACCGACCGGCTCCTCGCGCACAACAAGGAGCACCTGCCATGGGCGTGACCCTCGCCTCGGTGCTGGCGATCGACGCGGGCAACAGCAAGACGGACGTGGCGCTCCTCGCCCCGGACGGCTCGGTGCTGTGCTCCGGCCAGGCCGGGGGCTTCCAGCCGCCGCGCACCGGGGTGGCCGCGGCCGTCGACGTGCTCGCCGAGGCGATCGCCGACGCCGGGCTGCGCGCGGGCCCCGGGGCCGGGCCGCTGGCCGAGCGGGTGTCGGCGTGCCTGGCCAACGCCGACTTCGCGGTGGAGGAGCGGGAGCTGGCCCGGGAGATCGAGCGGCGCGGCTGGGGCCGTACGACGGCGGTGCACAACGACACCTTCGCGCTGCTGCGCTCCGGGCTGCCTACGGGCGCCGATCCGTGCGGGGTCGCGGTGGTGTGCGGGGCGGGCATCAACTGCGTCGGGATGACCCCGGACGGGCGGACCGCGCGCTTCCCCGCGGTCGGGCGGATCTCCGGCGACTGGGGCGGCGGGGGCGGACTGGCCGAGGAGGCCCTGTGGTTCGCGGCCCGGGCCGAGGACGGGCGGGGCGGGCCGACGGAGCTGGCCCGGGCACTGCCCGCGCACCTCGGGCACCCGTCGATGGCCTCGCTGATCGAGGCGATGCACCTGGGCCGGGTGCCGCACGCGCGGCGGCACGAGCTGACACCGGTGCTGTTCGCGGTGGCGGCCGCCGGGGACCCGGTGGCGCTGTCGCTGGTGCACCGGCAGGCGGACGAGGTGGTGGCCATGGCGTCGGTGGCGCTGGGACGCTTGGGTCTGCTGGGGCAGGAGGTACCCGTGGTACTGGGCGGCAGTGTGCTGGCGGCCGGACACCCGCAGCTCAACGACCGGATCGCGGCGGGCCTCACCGCACGCGCCCCGCGCGCGCGGACCTGCGTGATCACGGCCCCACCGGTGCTCGGTGCCGGCCTGCTGGGCCTGGACGCGCTCGGTTCCCCGCCCGAGGCCTATGAAAAACTCCGTGCCCATTTCGGGTGAACCCGCCCCGGAAGCCGTCCGGTCTGGAACCGTGGCGCCCATACGGACGTATTGACGGAGAAGGGGCAACGAAGGGGGGCCCTCGGGGACGGATCGCCCTGGATCCAGCACCGGGTGCTGTGGTCGACCGGCACTACGGCCATACTGCTGCGCAGGGGGTGCCTCCCAGCGTCGGCTGGAGGACGACAGGACCGAGGGGGAGGTCACGGTGGCGATCACATCACGCGCGCCCGCGCCCGGGGGTGGTACTTCCGTGCTGCCCTCCGGGCCGACGGCGCCACCGCCCGACGGGCCGCCCGGGCGGACCGCCTGGGCCGAGGGCGTGGAGCGGCTGCGCGAGGCGGCGACCACCGAGCCGGGCCGGCTGCGGATCATCGGCGCGGTACTGGCCGCCCTGATCGTGCTGTTCGGCACGGTGAGCGTCTGGGAGATCTCCGACCGGGCCTCGGCCGCCGACGACGTGGTGGGCCGCAGCCAGCCGCTGAGCGCGGAGGCGGCGAGCATCTACCGCTCCCTGGCGGACGCCGACACGACCTCCTCCAGCGGGTTCCTGCTGGGGGCCCAGGAGCCGCGTGAGGTCCGCCAGCGGTACGAGAAGGACATCGCCAACGCCTCCAAGCTGCTGGTGAGCGCGGCCGCCAACACCGGCGGCAACGAGGACTCCCGCCGGCAGATCACCGTGCTGAGCGAGCAGCTCCCGCGCTACACCGGCCTGATCGAGCAGGCCCGGGCCACCAACCGGCAGGGCCTGCCGCTGGGCGGCGCCTACCTCCGCTACGCCAACGAGCAGATGACCACCCAGCTGCTGCCCGCCGCCCAGCGGCTGTACGAGTCGGAGACCAAGCGGCTCTACACGGACCACGACGACGCCCGGTCCTGGCCGCTGGCCTCGATCGGTCTGGGCCTGCTCGCCGTCGGCGCCCTCGTCTGGGCGCAGCGGCGCAACTACCGGCACACGAACCGGGTCCTCAACCACGGACTGGTGGCCGCGACGGCCGCGTCGGTGGTCGTACTGCTGTGGCTGGCCGTGGGGCACACGGTGGCGCGGGCCTCGCTGAGCGAGGCCCGGGCGGACGGGCAGGAGTCGATGAAGGTGCTCAACGACGCGCGGATCGCCTCCCTGCAGGCGCGGGCCGGGGAGAACCTGACGCTGATCGCGCGGGGCGCCGTACTGGCCGAGGACAAGAAGTCCGACAAGTACGACGTGGACTTCACGAACAACATGAAGCAGCTGGACGCCGGGCTGGCGACCGCGCTGCGGCTCGCCGACGACGCGGCCGGCCGGGACCCCGTCAGCCGGGCGGCGGACGGCGTGAAGCAGTGGAAGCAGCGGCACACGGCGGCCCGGGAGGCGGACTTGAAGGGGGACTACGAGGCCGCGCTGCCCCAGGTCGTCGGGGACGAGAAGCACAAGGAGAGCAGCGGCGCCGCCTTCGACACGGTGGACGCCTCCCTGGAACAGGCCGTCGCCCACGAGCAGCGGGAGTTCACCCGGTCCGCCCAGGACGGGGTCGGCGCGCTGGGCGGGCTGGTGACAGGGGCCGCGACCCTGGCGGTCATCGGTGCGGCAGCGGCTCTGCTCGGCATCGGGCGCAGGCTTTCGGAGTACAGGTGAGCGCGATGCGGATACGAGCGAGGCGGGCCGCCGAAGGTCACGAGAACCACGGGAACGACGAAGCCCGGGAGAGCCGGCCGGGCCGGGCCGGGCGGGCGGCGACCGCCGGCGCGGCGTCCGGCATCCGCCGCGCCGCGAGCCGGCTGCGCGGCTGGGGCGGGGTGAGCGCGATGGCCGTCGCCTGCGCGACGACCGCCGCCGTCGCCCTGCTGCCGCTGGCCCACGCGACGCCCGACACCGGCCGGCCGGCGGTCCACCGGCCCGCGTCCATGGCGGCGGCCCCGGCCGCGCCCTGGGCCCTCACCGACACCTGCCAGGATCCCGAGGCCAGCCTGCGCCCCTCCGATGTCGACGGGGCGACCATCGCGCGGATCAAGGCGGCCGGCAAGCTCGTCGCCGGCGTGGACCAGAACAGCTTCCGCTGGGGCTACCGCAACCAGACCGCCGAGGGCAGCCGTCTCGACGGCTTCGACATCGACCTGGTCAAGGCCATCGCCAAGGACATCCTCGGCGACGAGAACGCGGTCATCTACCGGGCCATCCCGACCAGTCAGCGCATCCCCGCCCTCCAGGAGGGACGCGTCGACATCGTCGTGCGGACCATGACCATCAACTGCAAGCGGCTGGAGGACGTCGCCTTCTCGACGGCCTACTTCGAGGCCGGACAGCAGGTCCTGGCCCCCAAGGGCTCGCCGATCACCGGGTACGACCCCTCGCTGAAGGACCGGCGGATCTGTTTCGCGGCCGGTTCCACGGCGGAGGCGGCCCTGAAGGCCCAGTCGTACGGCTCGGTGCCGGTCACCGTCGCCAACCAGCTGGACTGCCTGGTCCGGCTGCAGCTGGGCGAGGTCGACGGCATCATCACGGACAACGCCCTCGCGGCCGGTCAGGCCGCCCAGGACCCCTCGGTGCAGCTGGTGGGCTCGCCCTTCACCCGCGAGTTCTACGGGGTGGCGATGAACAAGGACGCGTCGGACCTGGTCCGCCGGGTCAACAAGGTGCTGGAGAACTACCGCGCGGGCGGCGGCGACAGCCCCTGGATGAAGGCGTACCTCAAGCACCTGCAGCCCGTGCTGCCCGGCGTGACGGCACCCCCCGCACCCAAGTACCGGGACGGCTGAGGCCCGTGACGGTTTCGGACACGGGACCGGACGCGGGGCAGGATACGAGGACGCACACGGAGGCGGCGGAAGCGGAGGCACAGTCGGTGGAGGCGGGGTCTGCAGTGATGGACCGGGACGACGTCGACCGTGCCCTGGCCCGGCTGGGCGCGGAGCACGAGGCCGTCGAGACCTCGCTGCTCGCCCTGCAGGACCATGCCGGGCGCCGGCTGCTGGAGGGCGCCGCGCTGAGCGGGACCACCAAGGAGCGGTGGACGGCCGCCGACGCGGACATCACCCGGCTGTGGACGTACTTCGACGCCTACAGCGGGGCCCTGGCCGCCGCCCGGGAGGTACGGGAGCGGCGCCGCTGGCCGAACCGCGAGGACCTGGTCGAGCTGACCGAGCGGCTGCGCGGGCCGGGAGTGCTGATCGCCGGGGCCGCCGCCGAGGGCGCCGCGCTGGCCGAGCGGCTCTCGCTCGCCGAGCTGGTGGCCCGGATGAACGGCCTGTACGCGCGCTCGCTGGACGTGGTGGTCGCCGCCGACGCCGTGTGGTCGGCGCTGCCCGCCCGGATCGACCTGCTCGCCGCCGAGTTGCACCGCACCCGCTCGCTGGCCCACTCGGTGGGCGTGCGGCCGGGCGAGCACCCTTCCGGCGACGACCTGGAGGACATCACCGCCGAGCTGACGGAGCTGCGCACGCGGGTGATCGCGGATCCGCTGGCCTTCTGGCTGCCGGCGACGGGCAGTTCCGCGCCCGGCGGCGGCCGGCCGGACACCGGGCGCTACGACCGGGCCGCGCTCGCGCTGGAGGACGTACGCCGCGAGATCGAGGCGGTGCTCGACGTGCGGCAGGACGCCGAGCAGCGGCTGATCGCCCTGCGGGACGTGCTCTCGCGGGCCGACCGGACCCTGGCGGAGGCGCGGACCGCGCGCGGCGAGGTGCTGGCGAAGATCGCCGCGTCCGAGGTGCCCGCGGTGAGCGGCCCGCCCACGGTGCTCCAGGAGCAGCTAGCCGCGGCGGCCGAGCACCGGCGCCAGGCCCGCTGGCACCGGCTCTCGCCCCTGCTGGAATCGCTGGAGGAGCGCGCCGAGGAGGAACTCCGGCGGGCCCGTGAATCGTTGACCGCCGTGACGGCGCCACTGGCCGTACGGGCCGAGTTGCGCGGGCGGCTGGACGCGTACAAGGCGAAGGTGGCCCGTCACGGGATGGCGGAGGACCCCCTGCTGATCGAGCGGTACGACGCCGCCCGGCGGATGCTGTGGAGCGCGCCCTGCGACCTGCGGGCCGCCGAGCAGGCCGTCCTGCGCTACCAGCGGGCGACGGCGGAGTCACTGCTGCCGCCCCAGGACCGGCCCGAGCAACCCCGACACGAGCAACCACGACACGAGGAACAGCGGCCCGACGGGCCGGGGGAGGAAGACGCATGAGCCTGATCGGAACCGCGTGCGTTCGTCCCGACTGTCCCGGGGCGTACGAGGACATGGGCGGCGGCGAGGTCTACTGCGACACGTGCGGGCTGGCGCCGATCGGCTCGATCGCGGCGGGCGCGGACGAGCTGGTGTCGCCGCCGACGGGGATGACGAGCGCGGCCCGGGGCTCCCTGGGCTCCGGCGGGTCCCGCGGCTCGATGGGCTCGCAGGGCTCCCACGGCTCGGCGCGGTCCTCGGCCTCGGCGCGCTCCTCCCGGTCCTCCTCCTCGCGCCGCTCGGTGTCCGGGCGGCTGTCGCGCTCGGTGTCGGGGACGGCGTCCACCCGTTCGGTGTCGGTGCGCAGTTCGGGCTCGGCGGCCTCGGGCCGCAGCCGGCTGGGTGCCGGGCTGGTCAACGTGCCGGAAGTGCCGCGTCCGAATCCCTCGACCGCGGTCCTGGAGAACCCGGAGGTGCCGGAGCGAAAGCGGTTCTGCTCGCGCTCCGACTGCGGGGCCCCGGTGGGCCGCTCCCGGGGCGACCGGCCGGGCCGGACGGAAGGGTTCTGCACCAAGTGCGGGCACCCGTACTCCTTCGTGCCCAAGCTGCGCACCGGTGATGTGGTGCGCGGCCAGTACGAGGTGCTGGGCTGCCTCGCGCACGGCGGCCTCGGCTGGGTGTACCTGGCCGTGGACCGGGCGGTCGCGGACCGCTGGGTGGTGCTCAAGGGCCTGCTGGACACGGGCGACCAGGACGCGATGGAGGCCGCGATCTCGGAGCGGCGCTTCCTCGCGGAGATCGAGCACTCCAACATCGTGCGGATCTACAACTTCGTGGAGCACCTGGACCAGCGGACCGGTTCGCTGGACGGGTACATCGTCATGGAGTACGTCGGCGGCAAATCGCTGAAGGAGATCGCGAACGAGCGGCGCCGGCCGGACGGGCGGCGCGACCCGCTGCCGGTGGAACAGGCCTGCGCCTACGGCATCGAGGCGCTGGAGGCGCTCGGACACCTGCACAGCAGGAACCTCCTGTACTGCGACTTCAAGGTCGACAACGCGATCCAGCAGCAGGACCAGCTGAAGCTGATCGACATGGGCGCGGTACGGCGGATGGACGACACCGAGTCGGCCATCTACGGCACGGTGGGCTACCAGGCCCCCGAGGTCGCGGAGCTGGGCCCCTCGGTCGCCTCCGACCTCTACACGGTGGCACGGACGCTGGCCGTGCTGACCTTCGACTTCCAGGGCTACACCAATGTGTTCGTGGATTCGCTGCCGGATCCCGAGCACATCGAGGTGTTCCGGCGGTACGAGTCCTTCTACCGGCTGCTGGTCCGGGCCACCGACCCGGACCCGGGGCGGCGGTTCTCGTCGGCGCAGGAGATGGCGGACCAGCTGACGGGCGTGCTGCGGGAGGTGGTCGCCCTGCAGACGGGTCGGCCGCGGCCGCAGCTGTCCACCCTCTTCGGCCCGGAGCTGCGGGTTCCGGACACCCGGCTGTTCGCCGACGCGGCCGACACCGCCGTCTCCCGGCTGGGCTACCGGCCGATCGCCTCGCGGCGGGGCGGCGGACTGTTCGGGCTCGCCGGCCGCGGCCGGGGTGTGGCCGGAGCGCACGCGGCCGGAGCGCACGCGCCCGGCGGCGCCGCCGTGGCCGGGGCGACGGCCGCCGGGGCGCTCGGCCCGCGGGGCCGTACACCTGCCGGTGGGACCCCGCCCGGCGGCACGCCCGTGCCCGGGGCGGCCGGCGGCGGCGTGCCGGGTCCGTGGGGACCCGCGACCGGCGTTTCGGGGGCGGGCACGGCCGGGCTCGGGACCACCGCCACGCATGTGACGGGTGCGCCGGTGCCGGGTCCGCGACCCGCGCCGTCCGGCGAGGTCCAGCGCGCGGGGGCCGCACCGGTACCCGTACTCCTGTCCCCGGAGCCGGCCTCCGCGAGAGCGACGCCGCTCGACGCGCGCGACAGCGCGCTGGCCCTGCCCGTACCGCTGGTGGACGCGGCCGACCCGAACGTCGGTTTCCTGACGGGTCTGCTGGCCTCCGCGCCGGGCGACCTGCTGGGCGCACTGAGCGCGGCGCCGGCCGACTCGGCCGAGTTGCGGCTGCGGGAGCTGCGGGCCCGCCTGGAGCTGGGCGAGCTGCCCGAGGCCGGGCACACCCTGGCGGACCTGGAGGCCCGGCATCCGGACGACTGGCGGGTGGTGTGGGCCCGCGGCATCGCCTCGCTGGCCACCGGTGACGACGAGATAGCGGCCCTGTCCTTCGACGCGATCTACGACGCCTTCCCGGGCGAGCCCGCGCCGAAGCTGGCCCTCGGGCTGTGCGCGGAGGTGCTGGGCCAACTGGACAACGCCGCCGAGTACTACCGCCTCGTGTGGATCACCGACCCGGGGTTCGTGAGCGCGGCCTTCGGGCTGGCCCGCGTCCAACTGGCCACCGGGGACCGGGACGCGGCCGTGCGCACGCTGGAATCCGTACCGGAGTCGTCCATCCACTACACCGCCGCGCGGGTGGCGGCCGTACGCGCACGTCTGCGCGACCGGTCCCCTCAGGAGCCGCTGTTGGCCGACCTGGCGGCCGCCGCGGACCAGGTGGAGGCCTTGCGGCGGTTCGGACTGGACCCGGAGCGGCAGGAGCGGCTCGCGACGGAGGTTCTGGGCTCGGCCCTGGACTGGGTACTGTCGGGTGGTCGGGGTTCCGACCCCGGCCGGACCTCGCTGCTCGGCAGTCAACTGGACGAGCGGGGCCTGCGCTTCGGACTGGAGCGCTCGTACCGCGTCCTCGCACGGCTGGCGCGGCGTGGCGAGGAGAGGATCGAACTGGTGGAGCGGGCAAACCGTTTCCGTCCCCGGACGTGGGTGTGAGTGATGTCGATGCATCGGCTGTCGGGCTGCCCCAGCTGCGCGGAACCCCTGGAGGAGGGTGACCGTTTCTGCGGCGTCTGCGGCTACGCCGTGAGCGCTCCTCCCCCGGCCGCCGTGGACCACCCGACCATCCCTATCCCACCGGCACCACCGGCGCCGCCGGCACCACCGGCGCCATCGGCCCGGCCGGCCGCCGCGGGCGCCGCGGCGGGCGGTTACGGGAGCCCGGCCCCCGGTGTCCCGCACGCCGCCGCCGAGCCCGCCCCCGGCTGGGGCAGCGTGGCCGCGGCCGCGCCCACGCTGGTCGACGAGCCGGCCGCCTGGACCGCCACCCCGGCGGAACCGGATCCGGAACCGGAGCCTCGGCAGGGCCCGGCCGGGGTCACCTACGCGGCCTCCGGCCACGGGAACCCGTACGGCACCGGCACCCCGCCGGAAGGCACCCCGTGGGGCGCGGCGGAGCACCCGTACGGCGCCGCGGACGGCCCCGAGACCCGCCACGACCGGCCCGGGGAGGACCCCGGCACTCCCGCGGAGGGGGCGCCCTGGGGCCCGGGCGAAGCCCCGTACGAGAATCCGCCCCTGCCCGGCGGTGCGGCCGGCGGGAAGACCTGCGTCGCCTGCCGTGCCGGGCACGTCGACACCGACGGGTACTGCGAGCACTGCGGGCACGCGCAGCCCCGCGAGCGCGACCACATCGAGGAAGAGCTCGGGAGCGTCGCCGCCGTCACCGACCGGGGACTGCGCCACCACCGCAACGAGGACTCGTTCGCCGTGTCGGCCACCGCCCTGCCCGACGGCTCCGCCACCACCGTGGCCATCGTCTGCGACGGCGTCTCCTCCGCCAGCCGACCCGACGAGGCGTCGGCCGCCGCGGCCGTCGCCGCCAACGAGTCGCTGCTCGAAGCGCTCCCGCGCGGCGCCCACCCCCAGGAGGCCATGCACGAGGCGATCCTGGCCGCCGCCGCAGCAGTCAACGCCCTGGCCCCGGAGACCCCGGGCGCGCAGAACGCCCCCGCCTGCACCCTGGTCGGCGCCGTCGTCGGCGGCGGCCTGCTGACCATCGGCTGGGTGGGCGACAGCCGGGCCTACTGGGTCCCCGACGACCGCGCCGCCCTGCCCCGCCGCCTCACCGAGGACGACTCCTGGGCCGCCCAGATGGTCGCCGCCGGTCTGATGGGCGAGGCCGAGGCCTACGCGGACGTCCGCGCGCACGCCATCACCGGCTGGCTGGGGGCCGACGCGTACGACCTCGACCCGCACACCGCGACCTTCAAGCCCGACCACCCCGGTGTGGTGGTGGTCTGCACCGACGGACTGTGGAACTACGCGGAATCCGCGCGGGAGATGGCCCAGGTGGTACCCGCCGACGCCGCGACCCGCCCGCTGCACAGCGCCCAGGTACTGGTGGGGTACGCACTCGACGGCGGCGGCCACGACAACGTCACCGTGGCGGTGGTGCCGTTCGCCATGCACCCCGAGCAGGAACCGGGACCGGATGCGGAGCCGGGCCCGGCGGCAGGACCGGAATAGGAAGTGGAAGCGCGCCCGCAGGTCTGACCCGCCTGCCCGAGCCCCCTAGGAGTCCAACCGATGGCGAATTTCGCCAAGCCGATTGCCCCACGGTTCAGCGTGGAGGTGTACCAGAACGAGTTTCTCCCCGAGGGCGGACGGGACGTCCACGCCATCGTCACGGTCACCGCCACCGGCGGTGCCACCGCCACGCGCACGCCGGTCGCCGACAGCACGGCGGCCGTGGTGCTCATGGTCGACTGCTCGGGGTCCATGGAGTACCCGCCGGAGAAAATGCGCGGCGCCCGTGAGGCCACGGCTGCCGCCATCGACACCCTGCGCGACGGCACCGCCTTCGCCGTGGTCGCCGGTACGCACGTGGCCAAGGAGGTCTACCCCGGCCAGGGCCGCCTCGCGGTCGCGGACGCGACCACCCGCGCCCAGGCCAAGGAGGCCCTGCGCGGGCTGAGCTCCGGCGGCGGCACCGCCATCGGCACCTGGCTGCGCCTCGCCGACGGCCTGCTGCGCGGCTCCACCGCCGCCATACGGCACGGTGTCCTGCTCACCGACGGCCGCAACGAGCACGAGGAGCCGGCCGTGCTCCGCGCCACCCTCGACGCGTGCGCGGGCCGCTTCACCTGCGACGCCCGCGGGGTGGGCACCGACTGGGACGTCAAGGAGGTCACCGGGATCGCGCACGCCCTGCTCGGCTCCGCCGACATCGTGGCCGACCCGGCCCACCTCGCCGAGGACTTCACGCGCATGATGGAGAACGTCATGGGCAAGGAGGTCGCGGACGTCGCCCTGCGCCTGTGGACCCCGGTCGGCGTGGAGATCCAGTACGTCAAGCAGGTGGCTCCCGTCCTCCAGGACCTGACCGACCGCCGCACCGAGGCGGGCCCGCGGGCCGGCGACTACCCGACCGGGTCGTGGGGCGACGAGTCCCGCGAGTACCACGTGTGCGTCCGCGTCCCGACGGCCACCGTGGGCCAGGAGATGCTCGCCGCCCGCGCCACGCTCGTACTGCCCGCCACGGGGGGCGGGCCGGACGAGAAGCCGACCGTCCTGGCCCAGGGCCTGGTGCGCGCGGTGTGGACGAACGATCTGGCGGCGTCCACCGCCATCAACGCCCAGGTCGCCCACTACACCGGACAGGCGGAGTTGGCGGAGGCTATCCAGCAGGGCCTGGAAGCCCGCAAAATGGGCGATGTGGGGGGTGCCACGGCCAAGCTGGGGCGTGCGGTACAACTGGCGAGTTCCTCCGGAAACGCCGACACAGCACGACTCCTGGCGAAGGTGGTGGATGTGGTGGACGCGGTGGCGGGTACTGTGCGGCTGAAAGCGAAGGTCGCCGATGCCGACGAGATGACTCTTGACACGCGTTCGACGCAGACCGTCCGAGTGAAGAAGACCTGAGAACCTGACGTGATGACGCAGGGAGAAGAAGGGGGAAGCGCCGCCATGCCGACCTGCCCGAACGGGCACCAGTCCGCGTCCGACGACTGGTGCGAGGTCTGCGGCCATCGCATGGCTGCCTCGGAGGGACCGCCCCCGGTGCCCTCCTACGGCTACGGCTTCCCCCCGACCGCCGGTGAACCGACCGCCCAGGCAGAGCTCTGCCCGCAGTGCCGGACCCCTCGCGAGGCCATGGCCCCGTTCTGCGAGGAGTGCCGCTACAACTTCCTGACCCGTACTCCGACTCCGACTTCGTACGCGCCGCCGGCCCCGGAACCGGGACCCCAGGCGACGGGTGCCGGGGTCGGTGGCGGTGCCGGAGGCCGCGGTACGCCTCCGCCGCCCGTGCCCGCTCCCGGGACCTACTCCCAGGACCACTTCGAGTACCAGGGCTCGCGGCCGTCCCGGGTCAACCGGCCGGCCGAGCCGCTCCAGCGCGAGGACGACTGGCTGCTGCCGCCGCCCGCGCACGAGTCGCCGCTGGAGTACCAGCAGGCGCCGCAGCCTCCGCAGCCCCAGTACCAGCAGCAGCCCCCGCCGCCGCAGCGGGAGTACCAGCAGGAGTACCAGCAGCAGGGACCGCCGCCCCAGCAGCAGTACCAGCAGCAGCCTCCGCCGCAGCACCAGCCCTTCCCGCCCCAGGGCGGGGGCGCCTGGAGCGCGACGGTCGGCCCCGACCGCTCGTACTTCATGGCGATGATGCAGCGCAGCGGCCCCGAGGCCGCCGGGCTCAACCTGCCCGCCTACTCCCCGGAGCAGCACCTTCCGCTGTCCGGCGGCCAGATCACCATCGGCCGCCGCCGCGCCTCCACGGGCGAGTCCCCCGACATCGACCTGTCGGTGCCCCCGGAGGACCCGGGCGTCTCCCACCAGCACGCGGTGCTCGTCCAGCAGCCCGATCTCAGCTGGGCGGTGGTGGACCAGAACTCCACCAACGGCACCACCATCAACGGCGGCGAGGAGCCGATCCAGCCCTACGTCCCGGTCCCCCTCGCCGACGGCGACCGGGTCCACGTGGGCGCCTGGACGACGATCACGATCCGCCGCGGCTGATTCACCCCTCCCCCAGGGGCCACACGTACGGCCCCTGGGGATCGTCCAGCCACGACCATTGGCCCGCGGCGCTGACCGAGACCCCGAAGCGCTCCCGGGCCGGGCGGCCCTCGCGGCGCCACAGGTCCAGGGCCTCGCGGGGGTGCAGTGCGCCCGCGGTCAGCACGAGCATGAACTGGAAGCGCTCGTTCTCCACCAGCTCGTACGGAAGCCCGTACTCCGCACCGGCCGGGCCGGGCGCCGGGGCGGCCGTGGCCCCGCGCAGCGGGACGAAGTACGCCGAGGTGTGCAGGAAGTTACCCTCGGCGAACCCGGCGTCCCGGACGGTCAGCGCGATCAGGCCGGTCGACAGCGGCGCCAGGATCCGTGCTCCCGGACGGCACTGGCCGAGCCAGGCGTGCGGGATCAGCGGCAGCGTGCAGGTCACCATGATCCGGTCGAACGGGGCCCGGGCGGGGCAGCCGCGCGCCCCGTCCCCGGTGACCACCACCGGGTGGTAGCCGAGCTCGGCCAGGTGCGCCCGCGCGGACTCGGTGATCTCCTCGTCCAGGTCCACGGTGGTGACGTGCTCCTCGCCGAGCCGGTGGCAGAGCAGGGCCGCGTTGTAGCCGGTGCCCGCGCCGATCTCCAGGACGTCGTCGCCGTCGCGCACGTCCAGGGCGGCCAGCATCTTGGCCATCAGGGAGGGCTGGCTGCTGGAGGAGACCTGCAGGCCGTCGCGCATCCGCGTCGCCAGCGGGGTGTCGACGTAGACCCCGCGAAGCCAGCGGGCCCGGCGTTCGGGGTCGGGGTCCTCGGCCCACAGCCGCTCATGACCGGCGCCGCGGCCGGTCCAGAAGTACGGGACGAACACGTGCCGCGGCACGGCGGCGAACGCCGCCCGCCAGCGCGGGTCCTCCAGCACCCCGGCGGCGGTCAGCTCCCGCACCTGGGCGGCGTGCGCGGTCTCCCGCAGGTCCCGGGTCTCGGTGTGGGCGGTGTGTGCGGCCATGCATCCACTGTCCTGCGCCGGGACGCCGCGTGCGAGCGCGCGGGAGCCCGGGAGCCCGGGAGCCCGGGAGCCCGGGAGCCCGGGGGACGGTCCTAGGACCGCGGTCCTGGATCCGGGCGTCTGAGACGATGGTCGGGTGAATGAGATTCCGCGGGGCACGCTTCAGGAGCAGACCTTCTACGAGCAGGTGGGCGGCGAGGACACCTTCCGCCGCCTCGTCCGGCGCTTCTACGAGGGGGTCGCGGAGGACCCGCTGCTGCGCCCGATGTACCCGGAGGAGGACCTGGGCCCCGCCGAGGAGCGGTTCGCGCTGTTCCTGATGCAGTACTGGGGTGGTCCGACCACCTACAGCCAGCACCGCGGCCACCCGCGCCTGCGGATGCGGCACGCGCCGTTCCAGGTGGACGCTGCCGCCCACGACGCGTGGCTGCGGCACATGCGGGTCGCGCTGGACGAGCTGGGCCTGGCGCCGGAGCACGAGGCGCAGCTGTGGAAGTACCTGACGTACGCCGCCGCCTCGATGATCAACACGGCGGGCTAGGGAGTCGGACCCGGGGTCAGACCGGACGGACCTGGAGGGCGCCCAGGCCGCCGGTGACGCCGGGGCGGCGCATCGCGACGGATCCGTACGGGGTGCGCAGCCGCAGCCAGGTCCCGGCGGCGAGCAGCGCCACGGGGGCGGGGTCGCCGGGCAGCGGGGCGGGAGCGGAGGCGGGCACGGCGGCCCGTACCGGCCGCAGGAAGCCCAGGGACTGTGCGGCGTGCACGGCGCGCAGCGGGAGCTCGGTGTCACCCAGGGTGCGGGACCAGATCTCGCGGCCGATGCGGTCGCGCTCGGACCGGGTCCGGTGCTGCGGGGGCAGGGCCTCGTCCCGGGCCCGGAACTCGGCGACGGCGGCGGCCACGGCCGCTCCCATCGCCTCGGGGCCGGGCAGCCCCGGAACCTGGCGCCAGCCGCCGCGGGGCGGGAGCACGCCGGCCCAGGGCGGTCCGGTGACCGGCCCGGGCACGGTGGCCTCGGCCGAGGCCTCGTCCACGGACTCCAGCAGCTCACCGGCGGACACCGTCAGGTCCAGCGGCATCGCGACGGGTGCGGCGAGCCGCACCGTACGGATGGCCAGGATGTCGAAGGACGGCGGCCGTCCGAAGACGGCGAGCGCGCCGCCACCCGCCTGGAGGCGTACGGCGGCGGCGCGGTCGTAGTGCACCAGCCGGCCCAGGAAGGCGGCGAGGTCCGCCGCCTCCCCGGAATCGGCGAAGCGCAGCTGGTCGTTCATGCCGCGAGGGGCCCTTCCCGGCCGGTGCCGGACTCGGACCCGGCCGCGGGTTCGTCGAGGTACGCCTCGAGGAAGTGCTTCTCCTCGGCCGTGATGCGGCGGGGCCGCCCCTCGGCGAGGTTGTAGGGCACGACCACCGTCTCGGCGCGCACGTAGACCGTCTCGGGCCTGTCCTCGGTCGCCTCGTCCTTGACCTCGTAGCGGATGGTCAGGGACGCGGCCCCTATCCGGGTCACCCAGGACTCGATGAGGACCGGCTCGTGGCGGTGCACGAGGGGCAGCTTGTAGTCGATCTCGTGACGGGCCACGACGGACCCGCCAGTGAAGGACTCACTGCCCTCCCCCGGTGCGAGGCGGAACATGAAGTCGATCCGCGCCTCCTCCAGGTAGCGGAGGAAGACGACGTTGTTGACGTGCCCGAAGGCATCCATGTCCGCCCAGCGCAGGGGGCACCGGTAGTGGTGTCTGGCCATGACGGCGACCTCAGCCTCGGGTGAGCTTCTTGTAGGTGGCACGGTGCGGACGAGCCGCGTCCGGGCCCAGCCGCTCGATCTTGTTCTTCTCGTACGACTCGAAGTTGCCCTCGAACCAGTACCACTTGGACTCGCCCTCGTACGCCAGGATGTGCGTGGCGACCCGGTCCAGGAACCAGCGGTCGTGGGAGATGACCACGGCCGCACCGGGGAACTCCAGGAGCGCGTTCTCGAGCGAGGACAGGGTCTCGACGTCGAGGTCGTTGGTGGGCTCGTCGAGGAGCAGCAGGTTGCCGCCCTCCTTGAGCGTCAGCGCCAGGTTGAGGCGGTTGCGCTCACCACCGGACAGGACGCCGGCCGGCTTCTGCTGGTCCGGGCCCTTGAAGCCGAAGGCGCTGACGTACGCGCGGGACGGCATCTCGACCTGGCCCACGTTGATGTAGTCCAGCTCGTCCGACACGACCGCCCAGAGGGTCTTCTTGGGGTCGATGTTGGCGCGGGACTGGTCCACGTACGAGATCTTGACGGTCTCGCCGACCTTGATGGCGCCGGAGTCCGGCGTCTCCAGGCCCTGGATCATCTTGAAGAGCGTGGTCTTGCCGGCGCCGTTCGGGCCGATGATGCCGACGATGCCGTTGCGCGGCAGAGTGAAGGACAGGTCGTCGATGAGGACCTTGTCGCCGAACGCCTTGGTGAGGTTGTTGACCTCGACCACGATCGAGCCCAGACGCGGGCCCGGCGGGATCTGGATCTCCTCGAAGTCCAGCTTCCGCATCTTGTCCGCCTCGGCTGCCATCTCCTCGTAGCGGGCGAGGCGGGCCTTGGACTTGGTCTGGCGGCCCTTGGCGTTGGAGCGGACCCACTCCAGCTCTTCCTTGAGGCGCTTCTGGCGCTTCTCGTCCTTGCGGCCCTCGACCTTGAGGCGGGTGGCCTTCTTCTCCAGGTAGGTGGAGTAGTTGCCCTCGTACGGGTGGGCGCGGCCGCGGTCGAGCTCGAGGATCCACTCGGCGACGTTGTTCAGGAAGTAGCGGTCGTGGGTGACGGCCACGACGGCGCCCTTGTACTGGGCCAGGTGCTGCTCCAGCCAGTTCACCGACTCGGCGTCGAGGTGGTTGGTGGGCTCGTCGAGGAGCAGCAGGTCGGGGGCCTCCAGCAGCAGCTTGCAGAGGGCCACGCGGCGCTTCTCACCACCGGAGAGGGTGGTGACCGGCCAGTCGCCGGGCGGGCAGCCCAGGGCGTCCATGGCCTGCTCCAGCTGGGCGTCCAGGTCCCACGCGTTGGCGTGGTCCAGGTCGTCCTGGAGCTTGCCCATCTCCTCCATCAGCTCGTCGGTGTAGTTCGTCGCCATTTCCTCGGCGATCGCGTTGAACCGGTTGAGCTTGGTCTTGATCTCGCCGACGCCGTCCTCGACGTTCTCGAGCACGGTCTTGGACTCGTCGAGCTTGGGCTCCTGCATGAGGATGCCGACGGAGTACCCGGGAGAGAGGAAGGCGTCACCGTTCGACGGCTGCTCCAGACCCGCCATGATCTTGAGAACGGTGGACTTACCGGCGCCGTTCGGGCCGACCACACCGATCTTCGCGCCGGGCAGGAAGTTCAGGAAGACGTCGTCAAGAATCACCTTGTCGCCGTGCGCCTTGCGCGTCTTGCGCATGGTGTAGATGAACTCAGCCAAGAGAAACCGTCCGGCAGATCGATGGTGGGCAGATACACCCCATCTTGCCGTACGTCCATACCCTCGGGCGAATGGGTAGGTCAGTCGCCCCTGAGCTGGGGCACGCCCGCGGGGTGGGCCGCGGCTCACGGTCACCGTCGATCGGCGTCCAGGGGGCGGACCAGGGGGGCCACGGCCTCGCCCCCGGGCAGGATGGTGGGGAGTGCGGGGGCGCGGCCTCCGCCGGCCGTACGGAGGTACATGTGGACAACGCGCTGCTGGCGCTCGCCGGCGCGATCGTCGCGGTGACCGGCACCCTGCTCGCGCCGATCCTCTCGCAGCGCGTGCTCGCACGCGTGCAGACGGAGCAGTTCGAACGGCAGCAGCGGGCGGCCGACGCCCAGTGGGTGCGCGAGCAGCGCACGGCGGAGGTGGAGAAGCGGCAGGCCTGCTACGTCACGGCGAACTCCGGCTACCGCCGCTACCGCATCGAGCTCATGAAGTACCTGTGGCTCGTCCACAAGGGCGAGGCCACCGCGCAGGCGCGGGCCGATCTGGAGGAGGCGCGGCACTCCATGCACACCGCCTTCGCGGAGGCCCAGATGGTCGCCTCGGACGCGGTGCTGCGGGAGCTGGACGCGATGACGGCGACCCTGGCCGGCGCGTACAGCCGCACCCTGCACCTGGAGGAGGGCGACCCGTACCCCGGCTGGGCGTTCGAGGAGATACAGGCCGAGCTGCTGCGGCTGGGGGACCGCTGGAAGAGCATGCGCGGCCTCATGCGGGCCGACCTGGGCGTGGAGCCGGGACCGGTCGGCTCCTGACCGCGCGGCGGCCGGGCCCGGTCAGCGGGGCGGTCAGCAGGGGCGGTAGACGGTCAGGGCGTCGGGGAGCTGGTCGAGGACGAGGGCGGCCGGGGCCTCGGCGTACTCGCCGTCGTAGGCGAGCGGGGTGCCCGCGGGGATGTCCCCGATGCGCAGGCTGCGCAAGCGGGTGGCCACGTGGACGGGGGAACGGCTCAGCGGGCCCGTGAAGGCGGCGGCCAGCAGCCGGGGGCCGGGGCGGCCGCCGCCGTGGACGAGCCGCAGGTCCAGCAGGCCCTCGCCAAGGCTGTCGCGGCGGCGGGGCGTGGGGCCGGTGCCGTGGTAGGTGCCGTTGCCCGCAAAGAGGAGCCACACGCTCCGGGGCCGCCCGGCCAGGCGCAGCCGCACGGGCCGCTGGGAGCGCAGGACCCGCCAGGCGGCCAGCACCGCGGCCGGGCCGCCGCCGATGCGCGGGGCCCAGCGCAGCCGGTGGCCCAGCAGCTCCGGATAGGCGCCGATGCTGAAGTTGTTCAGGAAGTAGCCGCTCTCGCCGCCGGGCCCCGGGGAGAAGCGGCCCACGCCGACGCGGACGGCCTGTCCCTGCGCCACGGCCTCGCAGGTCGCCTCGGCTCCGGCGAGGCCGAGGTCCATCGCGAAGTGGTTGAGGGTGCCGCCGGGGAACACGGCGAGCGGCACCCCGGCCTCCAGTGCGGCGGTGGCGGCCGCGTTGACGGTGCCGTCGCCGCCGCAGATCCCGAGCACGGTGGCCCGTGAGGCCGCCTTCGCGAGCGTGGCGGGCAGTTCGGGGCCCTCGCACTCGATCACCTCGGCCGCGGGCAGGCGGGTGCGCAGCACGTCGAGGCCCTCGGCGGCCGTCCCGGACCCGTTGTTGACCACCACGGTGAGCCCGGCCCCGTCGGGCAGCGCGGGGGCCCCGGCGGCAGTCCGCTCGTCGCCCGGTACGACCCGGGCCTCCTGCGCGTCGCGCGCGAGGCGGCGTACGACGAACCCGGCGGCCACCCCCAGTGACGCGCCCACGAGCACGTCGGAGGGGTAGTGCACCCCGGTGTAGACCCGGGAGAACGCCACGGACGCGGCGACCGGGGCCAGGACGGCCCCCCAGCCGGGGGAGGCCAGCGCCACCCCGGTGGCGAAGGCGAAGGCCGACGCGGAGTGCCCGGACGGGAAGGAGGTGGTCTGCGGCTGCGTGGCCAGCTGCCGGGTCAGCGGCACGCCTTCCAGCAGCGGCCGCGGCCGGCGTACGGACCACTTGCCGATGGTGTTGATGGTCGCGGAGGCCAGTGCCAGCGAGGCGACCCCGCGCACGGCGGCCTTGCGGGCGCCGGCCGACCCGAACACCGCGATCGCCGCGGCGGCCCCGCCCCACAGCACCCCGTGGTTCGCGGCCCGGCCGAGCCGCGGCAGCACCCGGTCGGCCCCGGGCCAGTGCCGCCGGGCCACCGCGTCGAAGACCCGGCGGTCCCACCGGGCGAAGGTGCCGGACCAGGTCAGTGCGTGATCAGCCATCTTCTGCCCCTACCCCGAGCGGCGGATCCGAACCGGTCCCCGCGGCCACCCGGCCCATCGGGCCCGCCCCCTAGGGGGTGTCCTCCTCGTCCAGCGGGCGCTTGCGGAGCAGCAGCACCACCAGGCCGCCCAGGACCACCAGGCCCACCGCCAGGGAGGCGATGACCGGGGTGGCCGCCGAGCTGCCGCTGATCGCCAGCCGCTCCTCGTCCGGGGAGGTCGTCGCCACCGCCGCGGCCCGTGAGCCCAGTACCTCGGCCGCCGAGCCGGAACCGGCCTCCGGGGCCTCGCCCGGGGTGGCGGCCACCGCCGTCGCCGGGGGCTGCGGCCAGACCGCCGTGGCCGTGGCGGCGGCCGCGGACTCGCTGGAGCCGGCCACGATCTGGGCGTGGGCCGGCAGCTCGCCGGTGAAGACCCGCCCGACCGGCACCTTGGTCGTGCCCTGGACGGTGACCGAGGCCGTCCCGTCGGGGGTGCCCTCGGGCACCTCGAAGTAGAGCCGGCTCCCGTTGGCGGCGGTGGTCAGCGGCTGCCCCTCGGCGTCCACCACCCGCACCCCCATCGCGACGGCGGCCGCGTCCGGGATGACCGACACGCTCGGCGCCCCGGTCCGTACGGTGACCGGGCCGAGCCGGGTGCCCACCGCCCCCGACACGTCGCCCGGGTCCAGCCCGAGCGAGGCCGGCGGCTCCGGCAGCTGCCCGGCGGCCCGCTGCAGATAGTCGGCCAGCTTCTCGGCCGCCGGGTCCGCGGCCTCGACCTGCACCCCGTCCGCCAGCCGCCAGATCGCCACCTGGGTCCCGGCGGCCGCGCTCTGTGCCGTGAGGGCCCCGGCCCCGGCCGCCTTGGCGAGGCCGGCCAGGTCGTTGTGCTGCGGGTAGGAGTGCTCCAGGACCCAGCGGATCCGGCCCGCCTCCCGGTTCCCGGCGAGCGGGCTGCGGCTCCAGGCGCTCTCGGTGTACCGGGCCTGGGGCTGGGCGTTGCCCGTCACGCCGACTCCGTACGTCTGGAGCATTCCGCCGCCGTCGACCCGCATCTCGAAGAGCCCGGCCGGGATCTGGCGGACCGAGCCGTCCCCGGACCGCAGGACCGCCTGCCCGAACGTCTTCAGCCCGTCCAGCACGGCGCTCGCACCCTCGGGTGACCTGGGCGCCACCGGGCCGGAGTCGGCGGCCGCCCGCGCCGCGGGCGCGGCGGCGAGGGCCGCGGCCAGCAGGGCCACCGCCAGCGGCCGGCGCGCGGAGCCCCGTACCGCGGCGGGAGGTTCGACAGGAACCGGGGCAGGAGCTGGAGCAGGAGCCGAAGCTGTAACAGGCTCGCGCGCGGACGCAGGAGTGGGATCAGGAGCGGAGGATGCGGGAACGGCAATCGACACAGTCTTCCCCTTCGGGCCAATGACCCAGGTGCCCGTGAGTACCGGGGAATCCTATCCGCCTCGAACACTCAGGCCACCGCCGACTTCTGAGTGGCCATCAGCGGCGTGTCCGTCCGCACCACGCGCCGGAAGGCGGCGGTCCCGCGGTTCAGGTCGTGGCCGACGGCCGTCGCGTCGATCTCCGCGCAGAACCACCGGTTGCCCTCTCCGTCGGGCGGGTCCTCCCGCACCCGCAGCCGCCCGTGCACCACCAGCGGCTCGCCGACGGATACGGAACCGGCGAGGTTCACGGCGAGCGCCCGCCGCGCCCACACCGTGTAGAAGCTGGTGGCCCCGTCCGTCCAGGCGTCCTTGCGCCGGTCGAAGTACCTCGGCGTCACCGCGAAGCGGAACCGCGCCGCCGGACCGTTCACCGTCTCCTTGTAGTCGATCTGGGTCGCCACGTAACCCACCAGCGTCACCTGGGTGTCGTACATCCCGGTCGCCCTCCCCCATGGTCGCGGTCCGTACGGATCCGCACGGACCAGCCGTACGGAGCATCCGCACGGGGTACGAACCATGCTGGGGCAGGCCGCCGGTCCCCGCTCCGGCCTGTGGATTACTGCCGGGTTGTGGACAACCTGCTCCCCCCTGCGGCCACCGTGGCGTACTGCTCCCGCACCTCCCGGTAACGCAGCAGCTCCGCCGCCACCGGTTCCAGCACCCGGGCCCGGCCGCACCCGGCCGCCGCCTGCCGCAGCCGGCGCTCCGCGTCCTGCCCGTACCTCCGTGCCGGGCCCCGGGCCGCGATCGAGCAGGACCACTCCACGAGCGGCCCGCCGATGATGCCCGCCACCATCAGCAGCACGGGCGGCAGCAGCCTCGGCTCCAGGACCCCGACGATCTGCCCGACCAGCCACAGCCCGCCGAAGATCTGCAGGAGGGTCATGGCGGCCTGCCCCAGCACCGCTGCCGGCCACCACGTGGGCCGCGGCGGTCTGGCGCTCGGCACCGCGACCGCCGCCCCGAGGGTCACCGCGATCTCGTCCAGCGCCTCCGGCAGCCGGTCGGCGCCGCGCACCGCGGTCTCCCGGACCGCCTGCGCCCACGGCTCGGGCAGCCCGGACACCGCCTCGTCGGCGACCGCCCGCACCGCCTGCTCCACCCGCTGGCGTGCGGTCACCTCCTCCTCGACCGGGGCCTCGGCGACCACCTGACCGCGCCCGCCGATCGCCGCGAGGGCGGCCAGGCCCGCCAGGGTGCGCGGCGCGCGGCGGCCCTCGTACCAGCGCCACAGCCGCAGCCACGGCGTCCCGCACGCCTTCCCGGCATTGCGCCGCCACGCGCGCTCGGCGGCGAGCCCGGCCGCGTACGCCCCGACCGCCTCGGCGAGCCGGTCCTCGAACTCGGCGCGCGCCGCCTCCCCGATCTCCGGCCCGGGGTGCCCGTCGGCCACGTACAGCGGCCTCAGACGCGCGGCCGCGCGGTCGACGTCGGCGGAGATCCGCCGGGTAGCCGCGCCCTTCTCCTGGGTGAACTGTCCGAGGAGATCGCGCAGTTCCCCGACCCCCTCCCCGGTGAGTGCGGACAGCCCGAGGACGGTGGCGCCGGGCTCGCCGTGCTCGCCGAGGGCGATGCCGTCGTCGTCGAGGAGCCGGCGCAGGTCGTCCAGTACGAGGTCGGCGGCCTCCCCGGGCAGCCGGTCCACCTGGTTCAGGACGACGAAGGTCACCTCCGCGTGCCCGGCGAGCGGCCGCAGGTACCGCTCGTGCAGCACGGCGTCCGCGTACTTCTCCGGATCCACCACCCACACCACGGCGTCGACCAGCGCCAGCACCCGGTCCACGTGGTCCCGGTGGGCGCCGACCGCCGAGTCCAGGTCGGGCAGGTCGACGAGGACCATCCCGCGCAACGCCTCCGCCTCCGAGGTCTCGCGGGGCCGGCGTCGCAGCCGCCCCGGGATCTCCAGCCGGTCCAGCAGTCCGGCGGCTCCGTCCGACCAGCTGCACGCGATGGGCGCGGCGGTGGTCGGGCGGCGGAGCCCCATCTCGGAGATCTGCACACCGGCGAGTGAATTGAAGAGAGTGGATTTGCCACTTCCGGTGGCGCCGGCGATCGCGACGACCGTGTGCTGGGGCGACAGCCCGCGGCGCGCGGCCGCCTCGTCCAGGACCCGTCCGGCCTCGGCGAGGGTCTTTCCGTCGAGCCTGGTCCGGGACAGCCCGACCAGCTGGCGCAGCGCGTCGAGGCGCAGCCGCAGGGCCTGCCCCTCGGGGCTGAGCGGGGGCGCGGTCGACTTGCCGCCGTCGCTGCCCGCGCCGGAGACGGCCCGCACGAGGGCCTCGTCGCCCTCGTCACCCTCGTCACCCTCGCGCCCCTCCTCGTCGGGGTCCCCCTCGACGGCCCGGGGGCGCGAGCGCGCGATGAATCCGTCGTCCCAGCGGTCGTCGGTGCGGTCGGTCAGAGCGGTCACCGCGTCACCTCTCCTTCTGCAGTACGGACAGCGCGGCGATCAACTCGGCCTGTGGTTCCGGGGTCACTTCGAGCGCCTCCAGCGGGGCGAGCCGGCGGTCGCGCTCGGCGCGCAGCACCTGGTCGAGGTGGTCGCCGACCAGTTCCCCGCCCCGGTCGCGCAGTCGCAGGGCGGCCTGCGCGCCGATCCGTTCGGCGAGCTTCTCCCCGGCGGGCCGGGCCCGTTTGCCGCCGAGGAGGGCGGCGACGAGCAGGGCGGCCACGCCACCGGGGTCGGGTGCGGGCTGCCTGTCGCTCTTGGCCACCTCCTCCTCGGCGAGTTCCTCCAGGACCCGCCGCCAGCGGCGTACGGCCATGCCGATGCGCTCGCCCGCCTCCCGGTCGGGCGCGGGCAGCGAGACCGCGCCGGAGGCCGGTTCGCGCCGCCAGGCCTCGGCGATGCGCTCGTCGGCGGCGGCGACGGCGCACTGCAGGAGCGCGGCGAGGGATTCGGCGAGCGAGTCCAGCAGTTCGTCGGCGCTCGTGTCGAGCGGGTAGCCGCGCCACCGGGTCAGGGCGTCCCCGGCCAGTACGGCGCCGTGGTCGAGGCGGCCCCGGACCCGCTTGCCCTCCCGTTTGTACGCGTCCTCGACGGCCGAGGTCAGCCGTACGCATGCGGCGTGCTGGGCGGCGACGGCGGAGGCGAGCTCCGGCATCCGGCGCTTCAGCGAGTCCAGCGCGCCGAGCGCGGTGCGCCCGACGGCGTACTGCCGGGCGGCCGGGTCCTGCGCGTGGTGGGCGAGCCAGGCGAACAGCGGGGCGACGGCGCTGGCCGGCAGCAGTCCGCCGCCGCCGGTGGACTCGGGCAGCTCCGGGACGGTGAACCTCGGTACGTCGCCCAGCCCGGCCTTGGTGAGCAGGGCCCCGTACTGCCGCGAGACCTCGGCGAGCACCTGGTGCGGGACCCGGTCGAGGACGGTGATGAGGGTGGCCCGGTACTGCTTGGCGGTGCGCAGCAGGTGCCAGGGGACGGCGTCGGCGTACCGCGAGGCGGTGGTGACCATCACCCAGACGTCGGCGGCGCAGATGAGTTGGGCGGCGAGGGTGCGGTTCTCGACGACGAGGGAGTCGATGTCGGGGGCGTCGAGGATGGCGAGCCCGCGCGGCAGGCTGGAAACGGTCTCGATCCGCATCTCGCGGGTCGCATGGGTGTCGGCCGGTCCGCGGTCGCGGGCCCGGGATCTGGCGGCGGGGGGCATCTCCTCCTCCCCGTGCGGGACCCAGACCCGCATCAGGTCGGGCAGTACGCGCATTCCGGCGAACCAGTGGTGGTCATCCGGATGGCAGACGAGCACCGGTGTGCGCGTGGTCGGGCGCAGCACGCCGGCTTCGCTGACCTGTCGGCCTACGAGGGAGTTGACGAGGGTGGACTTACCGGCCCCGGTGGACCCGCCGACGACGGCGAGCATCGGCGCCTCGGGCGCCTTCAGCCGGGGTACGAGGTAGTCGTCGAGCTGCGCGAGCAGCTCGGCTCTGGTCTGGCGGGCGCGCGGAGCGCCGGGCAGGGGCAGCGGCAGACGCACGGACGCGACCCGGTCGCGCAGGGCGGACAGGGCATCGAGCAGCTGAGGCCGAACATCCAAGGTCACCACATGCGAAGAATGCCCAATTTAGGACCATTTTTGAAGCTTATACGTCCTCTGCGCGCCGACCGCGACTCCAGTGGGACATTCTGGGCACGACGGACGAGTGGGGCGCAGGCATAACGAGTGCACAACACCAGGGGCGCCGCGGCGCAAAAGCGATGCGAGAATCGCACCTGCCTGCGATTATCGGGACCGCTTCACCGAACCTCCACATCGTGGCTCGCGGGTGAAGCAACCGGGACAAGGCGACCGGAGCCCTATCCTTGACCCGGCACGGACCTCAGCCCCACCCCCACTGGGGGCTCCAGGCCCACCAAGGCCGCCTTCCGGCCCCCGTAGCTCAGTGGATAGAGCAGGTGCCTTCTAAGCACTTGGCCGCAGGTTCGAGTCCTGCCGGGGGCACCATTTCCGCACCACCCGAAGCCCTCCCTCTGCGGAGGGCTTTCGTGCAGGTCAGCGCACCTTACCGAGATATCGGTAGTCGCTTGATAAGGGCCGGAAGGCCGCGCGGTAACCCCGAACGGCAGTCCGGCCGTATCCGGCTGATTCCCGCTTTCTACGGGTGGCCACGGTGGATACGCGGTGGCGTTCTCGGGCAAGGGACCTCAGACCTCGGGGAGGTCTCCCCCTGCCTCGATGCGCTTCTTCAGGTCCCCTAGATGACCAACGATGCACCGGGCGTAGACGGCCAGCAGGACCGGGACGCTATTACCTGCCCATTCCGCCACCTGCGCCGGCGGAACGCCGTCGTTGAGCCAGTTCGTCAGGCACGTGTGGCGCAGGTCGTAGACACGCTTCCCCAGGGGTGACGCGATCTCCTCCGGGGTGAGGGTCTCCTGGCGAGCGGAACGCCATGCCCGCCGGATGACGGACCCGGCGAGCATCTCCCCCTTCTCACCCGGAAAGAGCAGGTCTCCCGGCTTCAGCTCATCCCGCTCGATGTGCTCTCGGAGGATCTTGGTCAACGCGGGCCGGCACGGAACCGTTCGCATGTCGTCCTTGGCCCTGCCCTTCAGCCCTCTCTCTTCGTGGATCGCGCCGTCGTTCGTCCAGTGCTTGCCCACTTCGGGTTGCGCAGTGTGGATCAGCAGCTCGCCCCACTGGTCGGCGGCCCCCTCCGGAGGAAGCCGGACGTCCATGACGTACATGGCCACCACCTCTTCCGGCCTCGGACCGGCGTAGTACATCGCGGCGAAGAAGGCATGGAGGCGAGGTCCACCACGAGGACGTCGGCGAACCCAGCCGAGCAGGCCGGCCGCTTGGCGGAGATTGATCAGAGAGCGCTTATCGACGGCGATGGACGTCTTCGGTGCCGCCCCTCGCCCCTTCGGCAAGGTGTTCGACCTCAGCACGTCCTGTTTCACGGCGTGCTCCAGCATCACGTTCAGCACGCGCCGATTGCGCTTGACGGTGCTGGCCGCTGTATCGGAGCCATCGAGCCGACTGGACACCGCCCGCAAGACCGCGTCCACCCGAGCAGAGTCCTCCCAAGCGGCCATGGACAGGCAGTTGCGCTCGACCCACTTGAGGATGGAGAGAACTTCGGGAGGAGCTTCGTTCCGCCGACGGGTGTTGAAGGCGAACTCCCGCAGCGCGGTGCGCACGACCACCGGGTCGTACGTGCTGGGCACGGGACTACGCAGGAGCGCCCCGGTGGCGGCCATCAAGACCTTGGACGTCGTCTTACGGCTGTTCCCGCTCGTCCGGTGCCACTGGAAATCCGCGAACTTCACGGCGAACTCGTACCAGCTGACAGAGCTTGCACCTGAAGCGTGCGAGAGCGGCCGCCCTGTCGACACGCTGAAGGCTTCACCGCGGCGGGTGGCGCTGACCAGCTCGGAGCGGAAGGCGTCAGCCAACGCCCGCGTTGCGAACGGAGCTCGCCATTCGCGTCCTCCCAGGAACCATCGAACCGTATACGTGGTGCCCTTGGCCTGCTTACGCGATCCGATCTTCCAGATCTTGACTTCGTACGTCGTGTCCATCAGGCGGCGTCCTCGCGATCGTTCAACCAGATGTCCAGGTCGCCTCGGCGTACGCGCAGTTCGCCGTTGGGGAGCTTGATGCAGCGGGGGGCGCGCTGCTTCAGCCGCCACTCGTAGAAGGTGGATCGCGAGATCCCGAGTTCGTCGCAGACCTCCGGGACCTTGAGCATCCCCCGCCTGCTGGTGTGCGTGGCCATGTGGGTTCCTTTGAACCGGCAGCAGGGCACGGCCGAGAAGTACCGGCCGTGCCCTGCTGAGGATGGGATGGGGGTTAACTGAGCTTCGGAAGGCGGACTAGCGGCGCCGAGGCTCGTCGGATCCAGTTGGGTTCACATTGCGTTGAGTCGCGACTCAAGCGACTCAGAGCGGCTTAGAGGGCGGTCTGAGCGGGGTTGAGTCGCTTGAGTCGCGACTCAGGGGAATGTGGATCGGACTGGTTGAGCGTGATCCCGGTGTAGGTCGGCACCTGCCGGCCGTACTCGTCGCGGGGGCGTTCCCGGTGGAGCTGAGGAACGACGGACTGGAGGTTGCGGCCGAAGACCTGCTTCGTTCCGGCGCGTACGCCGTTGTCCTCGGCCCATTCGCGCCAGACGTTCCACAGTGCGTCCACGGGCACGGCGCAGTCGGGCCCGGTGGCGCAGCGTTCGCGGACGAACGCGCTGGTGGGTGACGCAGTGTCCTGCATGATCGTGATCGCCTCCCGGGAGGAGGCGGGTTGGGTGATCCGGCCGGTCTCCTGGAGACGGGCGAGGCCACCAAGGGCCCAGTTCAGGATTCCGGGCATCTCCCGCTTGAGGGACTCGTCGAGGGTGGTGTCTTCCTTGCCGAGCCAGGAAACGGTCATGTTGAGGACGATGAACCGGCGGGCGATCACACCGCTGCTGTCGCCGAAGCTGGGGAGTTCGTTGGTGAGGATCATCAACCGGGTGGGCAGCTTCCCGGTCCACAGGTCGCGGTACTTGCGGTCGATGTCGATGGTGTCCTCGCCGGAGATCGTGAGGAGCCGCTCCACCACCTGACCTCCCTCGTTGCCGGTCAGGCGGGCGTCGGAAATGACTGCCAAGGGCTTGTCGACCAGTGAGGACAGTCCGAAGTTGGTGCCGAGGCTGGCGAGGGTGGGGCCGGCGATGTTCTTCTTGCCGACGAACTCGGTCAGGATCCGGGTGATGGTTCCTTTCCCAGATCGGGTGGGTCCCTTCATGAGCAGGATCTTCTGTTGGTCGGTGCGGCCGGAGAGGACGTAGCCGAACCACTCCTGCAATGCCTGGATGGCGCTGGGGTCGTCGGGCCAGAGCTGGTGCAGGAACTTCTCCCAGGCCGGTGCCGTGGCCCCCTTGTCGTAGGCGAACGGCACGGACACGAGGTTGAAGAACCCCGGCGTGTGGGGCAGGAGCGCCCGGTCTCGAATCCGCAGCAGCCCGTTCTCGCACGCCACGATCGGGCTACGGTCCCCCGCGGTTTCCTCCCGCTCGATCCACGAGGGCGCGTCCACCTCCGAGGGCAAGAGGGTGACGGCCGTGAGGGCGTCCAGGAGATTGCTCAGCTTGGTGCGGGTGGGCGCCCAGTCCTTGACCTCCGGCAGACCGTCCTTGTCGAGGCCGGCGACGTAGGTGGCGTGCTCCAACTGCTTGTAGAGGGTGGCGCGCATCTGCTGTTCCTCGAACTCGCGCCAGCAAGTTCCGGTCCAGCGCATCCACGCTCCCCGCCACCGCCGGCACAGCAGGCGCTCCTGCTCGTCCTGCCAGCCGGGCAGGATCCGGCGTGCGACGGCCATCGGGTTGGACGGAGCGGGCAGCTCCTCGGCGAGGCTCATGCGGCCTTCCTCCCTTCCTGGACGGGCGTGATGTGGGGGCAGGTGGTGCGGTGCTGCTCGTGGTCGGCGATCAGTGCGAGTGCCCTCCGCTGTCCGGCGGCGAACAGGTCCCGCCCGCATGCGCACCAGGACCGGACGGACGGGGTCACACCGCGTCCGGGGGCGACGATGTGGAGCCAGGCGACTGGTCGGCGCCCGTCGTCCCAGCGCGGGTCAGAGCAAAGGGCAGAGGGGACGCCTTCGGCGACGACCTTTGGCGCGCCACTCCCGCCGGTGGTGGGGGTCGGTTCGGCGGAGCGGGGGCCGGTGGTCACGATGCCCTCACCGCCGCGGCCTCGAAGCCACGCGTGACCGCGCGTTCGGCGTACGCCTCGGGCACGCCGACGCCGACGGCCGCGTCGATGATCTGGTCTCCGAGGACCTCCAGTCCGCAGGGCCCGGGGCATCGGGTGTGCTGGTTGGCGAGGAAGCGGGCGACCCCGTAGGCGGTGCTGCCGGCGCCCTGCTCGGGGCAGGCGGCGATCCTGGCGAGGCCCCGGGTGAGGCCGGTCCGGACGAAGGTGTCGTTGTGGCGGCATCCGGTGGCGACCGAACGGTCCCAGGTGGCGCGGGCCGGGGAGGAAGAGTCCACCTCCCCGCGAAGGGACCGAGTGGACTCTTCCCTCACGACCAGGGCCCGGACGACGTCCGGCAGGGCCGTGATGGGGCCGGTGCCGGGGCCGTACCAGCGGGCGTAGGACATGGTGGATTTGATGTCCACGCCGGGCCGGACCTTGTTGGCGGACTGCATGGCACCCCGGTAGATCCAGTGCTCCCCGCGGGTCGTCGCCACGACCTTGGTCGCGGGGAGGTGCTCGCGGGCCCAGGCCACGGCATCGGGGTTGTCGAGGTCCACGACGGTGAGGTGAGCCCCGCCGGGGTGGTAGGCGAGGGCGACCGCCTGGCGCCAGGCGGTCGCCCAGGCCGGGCCGGTGAGGATGTCGGGGTCGGTGGCGGCGGCCGCCCAGCCGTGGCAGGGGGCGGGGCAGTGGCAGGGCCCGGCAAACTTCATGTTCGGGCGGTCGCCGCATCGGCAGGGCCCGACGCCTTTGCTGCTGGTGCAGGCGGAGCAGTTCCCGAAGGGCAGCTTGCCCTCCCGCAACGGCAGAACGGGCAGCCCCAGCCCGGCGAGCCAGAGCGCGGTTCGTAGTTGAGTGGGTAAGGCAGGCCGGTTGGGGTCTCGCGGGAAGTCGGTCGGGTGGGTCATGCTGGTCTCTCCAGTTCTTGAGTGCTGGATGGGGCGGCCCCGGACTTTGGCGAGACGGGGGCCGCCCTTTGCTGTGCGTGTGGAGCGAGCGGGTCAGTGATCCCTAGAGGTTGGGGATGGCGTGGACGATGGCGGTGGCCATCTCGTTGATGGGGCCCGCGGCGCCGGTCGAGGCGAGGAAGAACCCGAAGCCGGCGGCGACGAACGCGCTCCCCGCGCTGAGGCTGTGGGAGCGCAGGAGGAAGTACAGGACGAGTCCGAAGAGCGCGACGAGTGAGACGGTGATGGCCATGCCGGAATCTCCTTTGACGGTGCTCGGGGTGTGCTGGGAGGCTGCGCGTGCTTCGGGTGCTGACAAGCTCGGGGTCTTGCCGGTGGCCGTGTCCGCCTAGCTCGCCCTGCCGAGCGGGGTCCGCCTTATGGCGTGCGGCCACCGGCCTTGCTGTCCGGGGTCAGCGGCTGCCGGCGCGGTGGACCTCACGGCTGTGGTTGTGCAGGCGGCGTCCGACGCGCAGGCGCTTGCCCTGGCCCTTGCAGCGGCGGCAGGGCTTGACCCGCTTGAGCTTCCCGGCACGGTTGACGGTGAGCTTGGCTCCGGCACCGTCGCACTTGCGGCAGGTCCCGAACGGGCTGGCCATGCATAACAGGGTGTAACCGGCGACGGTGACGAGGATGAGGGCGGTGCTAGCGATGAGCATGCGGGTCTCTTCCCATGGCTGGGGCGGTTTCCGGGGCTTTTCGCAGGTGGGCCGCTAGACGCTAGTTCCCTGGTCAGGGGCCTTATGGGCTGCTAGCGGGGGTGCTAGACCTAGCAGCGGCGCCTGCTAGGTCTAGCACCGGTTCGAGGGTCAGGCGGCGGCCCGATCGGCGTCACGGCGGGTGATGGCAGCGGTGATGTCGGCGCGCTTGATACCGCGCCGGTTCTTGCCCTCGCCCTCGTCGGTCTGGCCCCAGACCTGGCCGGGCTTGATGCCCCACGGCTTGAGGGCGGCGGTGACGTTCTCGCCCTTCCACCCCGCGTACGCGTCGGGCCGGAGGCCGGTGAGTCGGGCGGCGATCCGCTCGCACCACACCGCGTCCTCGTCGGTCGGAATGACCCCTAGGACGTCGGCGAGGATGTCGACGCCGGCTGTGGTCTCGGGGTCCTTGCCGATGGCGTGGCCGGTGACGTTGCCGTACTCGTCACGCATCTTGCGGGCGCGGGCGACGACCTGTTCGGCGGCGACCGCGTCCACGAACGCGGAGGCGACGATTCGCGGGTCGTCTCCCTCGCCGGCCATCCAGCAGATACCGCGGTCGGAGCGGGAGAACATCGTGGCCCGATACCCGGCCTTGTACATCGAGGTGCCCAGGATCATGTCGTTGGCGGGCTGCCCCATCACCTTCAGTGCGAACCGCAGGACCGCGTTCGCGCTGATCCCGGTGGGCAGGGACTTGGCGTCGGGGCGCTGGGTGCCGAACATGCCGACGATGCCGAGGGCGGGGCCGCGTTTGGTGATGTCGGTGCAGATGTCCTCGATCTCCTGGCCGTACTTCTCGTGCTCGAAGGGCACCTGGCACTCGTCCAGCCCGACGACGATCGGATGCAGCCCCAGCGACTTGTCACTGGCCAGCTCGGGGGTCACCTTCGACTCCGGGCACCGCGAGCGGGGCAGGGACTTGATGACCTTCGCCCGGCGGCGGAGCTCGTCCTTCAGCTCGCGCAGAGCGTGGACGACGTACTCGATGTCCTCGTCCTCTTCGCCGGCCCGGTAGCGGTGGCAGACCGGCTCCAAGGCGGAGAAGTCGCCGGTGCCCTTGAAGTCGAACGCGTAGAGCTGGGCGCGGGGGTCGAGGGCAGCGATGAGCAGGAGCAGCCGCATGAGGAACGTCTTGCCCATGCGGGGGATGGAGCCGACGACGACCGCGGCAAACATGAGGGTCACGGAGACGTCCCGCATGCGCTGGTCGTTGCCGAACACGACGGGCTTGAACAGGTCGACCTGCCCGGTCTTCAGGAGCGGCCAGGCGGGTTTGGTGGTCTCGTTCATCGGCTTGTCCCCGACCCACAGGATCAGCCGTCCCTCGTGCTCGGTCGGGTCGGGGGCGGGCCAGACGCAGCCGACCTTGCGCCGCAGGCCGGAGGCGAGGGGTTTGCGGGCCTCCATGATGTCCTCGGGCGTCACGCCGTAGGGGAGGTCGAGGTCGGCGCGGTAGCCGGGCCCGTCCCTCACGATCTCCGAGGTGAAGCGGAGCCCGTTCATGTCGCCGCCCTTCTTGATGGCGGCGGAGATCTTTGCGTTGCCGATGCTGTCCAGACCGCGCAGGACGATCGAGCCGGTCATCTTCTGCAGCTCGGTCTTCAGCACCGCAGGGCCGATCACCGGGGCATCGGGCTGCTGCCCGGCCAGGCCCAGCAGGAGGACCCCGCCGGCGGCGAACGCGTACAGGTAGACGGGCGCCAGGACGTACAGCCACAGGGCGAAGGCGAGGCCGAATACGGCGGCGACGAGGGTGACCAGTCCGCGCAGCCGGATGCGGCCCTGGCGGAGCCTGGCCAGGCGCATGTATTCGTCGACGTCCTCGGTGCGGACGGCGAAGTCACGCAGCGGGGCTGCCTCGCGGTCCCACACCCACCGGTTGGTGGAGGAAATGAACCGGCAAGCGCCCCGCGGCGACATCAGCGCCAGGCGGCCGGCGTAGACGGGCATCCGGACGCCGTGGAAGAGGGTGGCGTAGCCGAGGTTCGCGGCGGCGTGGCGGGCGGTGGCCGCGAAGTCCCGCCGGTTGGTCAGCCACCCGGCCAGGACCGGCTTGCGCTTCTCGTCGCGGACCTTGGGGTCGGGCAAGTTCGGGTTGTCGACCATCTTCGGGATCACCGGCTCGACGTCCTCGTCCGGGACGGCCCGCAGGTGCGTGGTCGGGGAATCGGTCATGCTGTGAACTCCTGCTCTCGCCTGTGGGCGGGTGGGTAGGGCCCCGGAGCGGCGCGGTTTCCTTGGCCGGGACGGCCGCTCCGGGGGCACAGCTACTTGCGGTTCTTGGCCTTCGCCGCGGCCTTACGGGCCGCCTTCGCAGCCGCGGCGGCCTCGGCCGCCTGGCGGGCCTCACGTTCGCGGGCGCCGTCGATGATCCGGTCGACCTTGCGCTCCAGGTCGCCCTGGTAGACGGTCTCGCTCGCGATACCGCGCTTGGCCATCCGCGCGATGTACCAACCGAGCTGCGCGGTCTCCTTGGCAGTGAACTTCGGTTCCTTCGCCATCACCGAACTCCTCCCGGGGCCGGTCTGTCCGGCTCCCCTCACCACCCGCCGTGGCGGGTGGATCGGGCAGCCGTCAGCGACGGCTGCGACGGGCGAGCCTGCGCGCGTTCTTCACCGCGGTGGCGCCCTCGGAGCTGCCGGTCGACTTCACGACCGTGTGGACACCCCACGCGAGGATCAGCGCGAGGAAGGCGAGCATCGCGATGTTCGCGGCAATCGCGGTGAGCGCCCCGACGAGCAGTGGACCGAAGTAGACGCCGGCCGCGACGGCTCCGGCGCCGATCCCGGAACCGAGCGCCAGGCGCTGAACGGTCCGGTCGGGTGGTGCCTGGTGGATGTGCTGGTGGACAACCTGCGGGCCGCTCTGGAAGGTGACGGGCATCTGGTCGGCGTAGACGTGGGTGCCGTCAGGGAGCCGGACGACGCGGGCGGGTTCGGGCAAGTGGTTCATGAGCGTCTCCCTTCGGGGAGATCAGGCGGCCGCGGCCGCTTCGTCGGCGTTCATGAGGGCGTGGAGGGCGGCGGTGGCCTGTTGGGGGACGACGCCGTTGCCGAGTGCTTTGAGCTGGGCGGTGCGGGAGAGTCCGGGGACGTCGGTGACGTGGCCGGCGGGCAGACCCATCAGCCACTCGACGAAAGGAGGGCTCAGTCGTCCCACAGGGTCAGTTGGCCGGGGAGCGGAGCGTCCGGCGACCCCTTCCCACCTGGCGATTGCGGGGGCGTAGGGGCCCCAATCCGGTGGGCCGCCGAGGGGAGCGTCAGGTCCCCCTTGCTGCCGCGCTGGTTCAGCCCGCCCTTGCTGCCGTCCGTCGCCCTCGGCGTCGGCAACAGCTTCGCGAACGACAGGTCCGACAGCGTGGGTGAACTGCTGCGCGGATTGCGGGCTGTCGCCTGCCGGGCTCCCTTGGAGTCGCCGACCACCGGCGTGGGCAGCAGCGAGACCACGTGCCGGAGGTTCATCCCGCCCCTGGCGGCGTGGCCGGGGCCGGCCGCCTCCGACGTCGAGGGGGTGGGCAGCAGGGAGGCGACGGCCGGCAGGCCGTCCGGGAAGCCCCGGCCCTTCGCATCCCGGGCCCTGGGTGTCGGCAGGCCAGGCGAGGAGGAAGAGACGGTTGCGCTGATGGGCCGCGCCGACGTCCGACGCGCGTACACAAGCCCACCGTGCATCGAACCCGAGGGCGGCAAGGTCGGCGAGGACGGTGTCGAATCCGAGGGAAAGGTGCCCTGCGACGTTCTCAAAGACCGCGTAGCGGGGTCGTAGAACGCCAAGGGCGCGGGCGATGCGGGGCCAGATGTGCCGGTCATCGGCGACTCCCTTGCGCTTGCCGGCGGTACTGAACGGCTGGCAGGGGTAGCCGCCGCAGACGACATCGACGGGTTCGACCTGGTGCCAGTCGACGGCGGTCAGGTCCCCTAGGTTCGGAACGTTCGGGTAGTGGTGGGCGAGGATGCGGGCGGCGCCCGGGTCGTTGTCCGACACCCACGCGGGCGTCCCGCCCAGGACGCTCTGGACGGCCATGTCGAGACCGCCGTAGCCGGTGCACAGCGACCCGATCCGCAGGCTCATCCGGCCACCGCCGCCGCGGAGTCCCGCTCCCGCTCCGCTTTCAACGTCTCCCGCACGATCCGGGCCTTCGCTGGCGACGTGCGCAGGGCCTTGCGGATCCCCTCACCGGTCAGCTTCTCGATCGGCCACGACTCCGTCAGGCTCCGCGCCTCCGCGAGCAGCTCGACTTCCGTCCGGGTCGGTCGGGTCGATCGGGCGGCGGCAGGGACTCGACCGGTCGCCCGACGAGGACGCGTCACCTCCGCGGCCACCGCGAGCTGCGGTCGGGCCTCGATCGTCTCGATCGGTGCGACGGTGGAAGAGTCCACCTCCTCCTGCGGCTCGGGCTGCTCGGCGGGGGGTTCGCCCTGCTCAGGGGTGGACCGATATGCGGGAGTGTGGATGGATTCTTGCTTGTCCGGTTCGATCGCGGGTCGGTGGTGAAGGACCTCGGCGACGAGGTCGGAGCCGAAGTAGATCGACCCGACCGGAAGCGACGTCGCCAGCAGCACGAGCGCCCAGTTCGCGGGATCCCAGTCGGCCAGTCGACCCCAGTCGACCGTCTCGCTGTGGAGGGCGGGAACCAGACCGTGGACGTAGTTCAGGACCAGTGAGGCGAGCGTGTACGCGGCGAGGACCCGCAAGGCGAACCGGCGGGCATCGCCGGTCAGCACGAGCGTCGCGACGAGGGTCAGGGCCATCAGGCCGTCGACCACGAAGGGGTAGAGGTTGGCTGCCGCGTCGTCCGCGCCGATGGCCTTGGCGATGTCGCGCAGGGCGTTCCAGGAGACCCTGAAGGCCATGCCGACCACGACCACCAAGGCGAGGACGAGCGCGCGTTTGGCGGTGCGGTTCACGGCGCCTCCCCGATGGGGCGGACATCGAACGAGCCGCGGAACTCGACGGCGTCCGTGTGGTCGTTGTCCATCTCGATCCACTCCCAGGCGGCGTCGTCCGCGGCCTCGTACCCGAGGCTGGCCAGGGCGGCGGTGCGCTCGGCGAGCGTGGGGGTCGGCGAGGTGCGGCCGAAGGAGTGGAGGGGCCAGTCGTCGGCGTGGCCCTCGACGATGATGTAGATCTCCCACTCACCGAAGTAGGAGTTCGCCAGGCGGGCGCTGTGTGTCATGCCGCACCCGCTTCCAGCGGCCGGACCTTCACCGTGCCCAGGAGGAGCACCCGCACCGGGTGCGGGTGGTAGTCCGGGCCGGTGCACTCCTCCCACTCCCACTCGGCGTCCTCGGCGAGCCCATAGCCGAGTTCCGTCAGCGCGTCGCGACGCTGGCGGACCGTCGGGATCTCCGTGGACGCCGGCCACGTGTAGGTGGGCCACTCACTGACCAGACCGGTCATGGCCACGTACAACTGCCAGCACGGTCCGGCCGTCAGTTCCGGCGCGGTGGTGCCGCAGCATCGCAGCGACATCTGCGCGCCGAAGATCTGCTTGCTCATGCCGCATCCCCCGCACCCGTCGTGCCAGCGGTGCGGTTGGCCAGGTCCCGCCGGGCCGCCAGGACCCGGTTACGGGCCCGGCGGATCCGGCGCTCATCCACCTCGGTGGGCGTGCGGTCGATCGTCATGATCTGCGCGTCGAGCAGGTCGACGCTCGCCAGGATCAACGGCATCTCGACGTCGATCGCGTCCAGCTCTGCGGCCGACGGCTCCAGCTCGTCGGACCACGGGGTAACACGGTTCTTAAGTGCAGCGATGGACTTCATGGGTCTTGCTCCTTCGAGAGAGGAACGGGACCCGAACAGCAGCCCCCGGCGCTCCAACGCCGGGGGCTGCACTGCATTCGGGGGTGGAACCAATCCGGCTCTCCTCGACCCCGCCCGTACGACGCCGCAAGGGCGCCGGACGGGCGGGGGAGGCAACCGGCCGCAGCAATTCCGCTGCGCGGATGAACCCGAACCACGGATCACCGGCTATCCCGGTGCGCATCGCGGCGGCTCAGGTGAAGACGCGAAGGGCAGCCGCCCGTGCCGGTCCAGCACGGGCAGCGCCCAGATTCTTCGTCGGGACACATCAACCTCCAACAGGGGGTCGGACGTGCGAAAGGGTGTCTCGCCTTCGGGAACACGAGCTCCCGTCTTAGGCATGCGAGACGAGTGACCTTTCGGTCTCGCCCTCCGGTTGACAAGGGATCCGGGGCCCTCCCCCCGTCCGTTGCGGGGCTCCTGGTCGTACATGCACGCCGAAGCTGAGCCCTTTCGGGCCATCTGGTGCGCACCAGAAGCATGGCATCTGGTGCGCACCAGATGCAAGCCCCTGGTTCGTTCCGGGCTTGCCGGTGTGTTCCGGTGTGTCTTCAGGAAACGGCTCAGACAGGGGGTCTCGGTAGCCAACAGGGGTTAACCTCAAGGGTGTTAACCCGCTCCCACCTGCGGCGATTTGGTTAAGCCCCCCAGGTGGCACGGCCATCGGAGGCGATGCACGTGGGCAAGGGATTACGAGTCGTTCGTACCGCGCGGGGATGGTCGCAGGAGCGGCTGATCTTCGAGATTGAGCGCTACGCGCGGCAGTACATGCTGAACGTCGCGTCGAGCGCGAGCCTGAAGACATACGTGTCGGAGTGGGAGAACGGCCGACGGGCCATCACAGAGCGGTACGCCGTGATCCTCCGGCCGCTGCTCGGGGTGACGGACGCCGAACTGGGCGGGGAGCCTGCACGCTCGGTCCCCCAGCAAGCAGACGGCTATGAGGACCTGTTGGGTCGTATCGACTCGGCGCGGAGCGTCAGCGATTCCATGGTGAGCACCTTCATGGACCAGACGGAGCTACTTCGCACCATGGATCGGCAGATGGGCGCATCGGGCCTGGTCGACCAGATGAACGGTCACCTGACGACGATGGAGGACGCGCTCACCTTCGCGGTCCTGCCAGGCACTCGCCGTCCCATCGCAACGGCCCTGGCAGGGGCGGCGACCTTGGCGGCCTGGCAGGCGTTGGACGCGGGTTCTGTGGAGCGCGCGTGGCGGCATTACGAGCTGGCGAAGCGGGCCGCGCAGGACGCTGACGCGCCGCAGTACTTGGCCCACGCCATGGGGGAGCAGGCGTACGTCCTGGGTGATGCCGGCCGACCCGAGATGGCGGTTGAGCTGATCCGGGACGCGCAGCTCACCCACGCGGAGCGGCAGTCGCCTCGCCTTCGGGCTTGGCTGAGCGCGGCCGAAGCCGAGCTGTGTGCTGCCGCTGGCATGCACGACGATGCCCGTCATGCGCTGGACCGGGCGGCGTCCGCGCTGCCGGAAGGCGTGAACCCTCGTGATTCCGACATGCTGAGCATCTTCCTGAACGCGGACCACCTGGCGCGCTGGCGGGGAAACGTGCTGGCACTACTGGGCGACAGCTCGGCCATGGGTGACCTGTACGCGTCTCTCCAGGCGACGGACCCCACATTCGTCCGAGCCAAGGCAGGACTGCACAGCGACCTGACCCAGGCGCACCTCGCCCGCGGCGAGTTCGACGAGGCCCGCTCGAACCTTCAGCAGGCGCGACTGCTGGCGAACCGCACGGGGTCCGTGCGGCACCGCCGGCGTGTGGAGCTACTTACGGGGCGGCTGTAGCACGCGACGCGAGGACGTGCAGCAGGGCGACCAGGGTTCCTGACCCCATGAGCTTGCCCTCGGCCATGAGTCGGGGGATGTCCGCGAGTGGCACCCAGGCGATCTGCCCAGCTTCCTCGATGTCCGTCGGTTCACCCACCTTCACCGCGCCCCGTGCCACGAAGATCTCGTGAGGCGAATCGACCATGCCGATCATCGGCTGATACGTCACGACGTGCTCGACGTTCGTCGGACGCCAACCGGTCTCTTCCTCGGTCTCGCGTGCCGCCGTCGTCGCCGCGTCCTCGCCTTCGTCCACGATCCCGCCGGGGAGCTCCCATCCCCACTGCTGCGGGACGAAGCGGTACCGCCACATCATCAGGACGCGTTGCTGATCATCGATCACGGCCGTGATCGCCACGTGGTGCAGGCGCACCACGTGGTGCTCGAACCGCTCGACCCCGGGGGGCTCAACGTCGACGAGGTCGAGGTTCACCCACCGGTTCTCGTAGACCGTCCTGCTGCCGTGGATCGTCCAGGGCTCCAGCTCTGCCGGCGTGGGTGCGGTCTCGCCACCCACGACTCGGTACGAGCTGCGGTCGTACGCCTTGATGAGGTGCTCGCTCGCCAATCGTGCGAGCACCTGCCGGAGGGCGGTACGGCCGATCTCCAGCTCAGCGCTCATGGTTCGCTCGGAGGGGAGCTTCTCGCCGGGGCCATACTTCCCCGTCTCGATCCACGATCGGATCGTCTGGTAGACCCTCGTCGACTTCGGTCCCATCCTCAGCGCACTCTCCCCGTTCGTCGGCCGGCACTGGCCAGCGTAGTCGGGGGCCAGCTCGGAGAACCCGGCCATGCCTGTCTCTCTTCCCGTCTGAGTTATTGGGCGACGAGCCCAGGGCGTCCGGAGGCTGCCCTGCAAGGCCCTCGTTGATGCTCGTGCTGGACGGAACCGACCCGAGCTTGATGCACGCCTGTCAGTTCTACCGAAGGACAGCGCGACCTCTCCGGCTCAAGCGATGATGCAGAGCATGGCCCCGGAACTGATCACCGCGATAGCCACCCTGGCGGGCGTGGCATTAGGCATCGCTGGCACCCTCTCTGCTGCACGCATCCAGGCGAAGGGGAGTCACGCTCAGGCGGACGCTACCTATCGTGCTGCCCAGACCACGGCGACCACGCAGTACGCGGCCACCCTTGAGCAGCAGAACCGAGGCGCCCAGAGGGCTGCGTATGTCGGCCTTCTAGCCGTCACCCGAGACTTCGTGCGGCGCGCAGAATACACGCGCAGCAACGAGGGGGACCGCGATCACTTGGCTCATGACCTGCGTGAACCTCTCGTGCAGGTAGAGACGGCCTTCGCCGCAGTAGAGCTGGAAGGACCCGAACCGGTGTTGGCCGCGGCCCGCGAGATCGCGGATGCATCATTTAGTTTCAAACAGTTGCTTGAACATCACGGCCACGTCTATCGAGCAACAAACAAGCTCTGGGCACGCCACTTTCACAGTCCCCTCAGCGAGTTTCCCGCCATCGAGTCCCTCGACCGATTGCGGTCCATCAACAGGGACCTCTCACCGCGTGACCGCGTCCACCTGCTCGCTAGCGAAGACATGCCCGCGCGGGCAGGGGAGATGGGAGAGGGTGGTAGGCGCTGGCGAGCAGAGTTTCTGCAAGCCCGGTCCCTGCTGCAGGTCTACGTTGAAGAGGGGATCATCACTGAGGTTGAGCGGGAAGCCATCCTTCGGCATTCCGGAACCTGGGAGCATAGCGTTCCGGACATGCTTGATGCGGCACAGGCGAAGCTAGACGCTGTGCTCGTTCGCTTCGTCCAAGAGGCCCGAACGCACCTGAATGCCACCGTCCCGCGCCATGACTAACGCCGGGCTGTTGTGTGCATGCACTCCGTCTCCGTGTCGGCTATCTATGAGGAAATTAGCGTGGGCCGTCAAGGGCGCCCCAGGACGCCCATCCACCACCCGCGAAGACCATGAATGCCTCATTCACCCCAGCCACCTGCAGCTGCGCCAGGACCCGATAGACTAATCTAGTCTTCCCGGTCGAGGATTTCCCACGCCTTTTCGAGTGGGCCATGCAGGCTTTCGTGCACGCTAAATCCGTCGACCCTGCCAAAACCAGCCTTCATCTCGTCATAGACTGGAACCAGGACATCTTGATCAAACCCAGATAGATTCGCATCGAAGGAAACATCCTGCGAGATTCTGCTAACCGGTCGAGTGAACCCCTTGAGCATACGACCGGGCTCATAGCCACCGATCTCGTAAACTTCGTCCCGGCTCACGAACCCGCCATTCCGAACAGCTCGCCTTATCGCAGACTCCTGCACTGGGGCTTGAGCTCGCAGCGCACGAAGCAACTGGCCGAGGAAGACGTAGTTCCAATTACTAACCCGTTCCTCCGCCTCGGATCTCGCATCGACCATCTCGACGTTCTGGACAGAGTCCTCTGTTACCGGAACCGCAAGGTAGTCTCGCGCAAGCACTAGCAACCGCTCAGGTTTGAGCATGTAGAGATGAGCGGACGTTTCGTCGCGAAGCTCCTCGGCGAGTTCATTGCGAGGACCGACCGGCGCGCCCTGACGAATCCACCACCAGTCTTCCTTCGAGTCGCCAGTAACAAAAAGGAAGTCGCCGCCACGGCGCTTTGCTTCCAACTTGATCTGACTCCAAACCAGGAAGTCCCCCGCCTCGGAATCATCGCCGCGTGAGTCCTTATCTTTATCCATATAGCCTGGCGGAATTTTCTTCTCCACCCGCCGCTTCCCCTCGATGATCGCGGCATCATAATCTGCCCTCACAAGGGGGAGACCCACCTTCCCTGCAAGCAGTATGGCGAGCTCAGAGATTACGCGATCCTTCGATGTATCCCGCTCCATGCCGAGACCGCTGCTATCAACCACCTTCTCCATCGATTCGATGACCTGATCAAATCCCTGGGATAGATTTCCCTCAAGACGGCGAAGCTCTGCCCGATCAAGCGATACTCGATTGGCCCAGGCGCGAAGTTTTTCCACCGCCTTGCTAAGATCCGCAAGGAGCGCTTTCTTTGACGATTCGAGCTGCTTCGCCGGGTCTTCGAGCGCTCTCTCTCGGTTACGCCAAAACTCGGCCATCACTTGATTAGGCACCCAGAGGCGTGTACCCATTTTCGCCAACGTCGACAGAAAAGCCTCTCGCGCGGCGTTGTTGTATCGATACAGATTCAGGAGGACGTTCGTATCTACGACGACCGTCCCGTTACTAAGAACACGCTTCCAGTCGTCTGGTGTAGGTGTCACGAAACCGGAGAACCCGTCAAAGATCCCCCTGCCCGTGGAATCGGCAGCTTCCAGCACCTCAGACGCATCTACATCAGTCACGGTTGACAGGCTATACACGCAGGTGACTAGCCGTAGTGGAATCCACTATCTCCCTAGCGCCGTTGAGGTGTCACGCCCCCTTCACGACGGTCTCGTTGTGGCGTCGAAGGAGGCGGGTACGTGGTTTCCGTCTCCCCTGGTTGGGGGTGAGTCATCGTGCTGTTCAACTCGTCCCCCCGGGCCCGCCGCACGGGGGGCCGGCCCGGTCGGCATGCTGGACGGCCGGGGATGCGGTGCGACGCACGAGCGCGCTTCCCTCAACCTCGTCGGAACCAGCCCGTCCGGTGGATGCACGGGACGCCGAACCGTGAGTCGCCACTTCCTCACCTAAAAGCGCAGGTCAGGGCGACCTGCGCAGGAGAGAAGGCCAGTCTCTTCTAAGCACTTGGCCGCAGGTTCGAGTCCTGCCGGGGGCACCACTTCCACATCGCCCGAAGCCCTCCCTCCGCGGAGGGCTTTCGTGCAGGTCAGAGCAGCCTAGGGAGCGCTTCGTAGCGCCAGGGTAAGGACTGATCTTCTCCCGGTCCCGGACCGGCGCCCGCAACGCCGCTCCGTCCGGGACCACTTGGGCCCCGCCCTGCGGTCGCGCCGGCGGGGACCGCATCCCGGTGGAGGAGCAGGCCGTGGGCGGCCGTGGTCCAGGATGCCGGCGCGGGCGGGCCGGGAGCGTTCGTCCGCGGGCAGGTGGCCCGAGCTGCTACGAGCTGCCGCGAAGCGCCCATCTCGCCGCGCTCCGCGCCGATTTCGGCCACGGAGCGCGGTCAGCGGGCCGTCAGCAGGGGGCCGCACCGTCCCACCACCGACGAGGGCGCCCGCCTCGCGTCGGCGGTGGAGATCAAGCCGGAGATCCACGCGGCCGCGGGCACGGACATGCCCGCCGGCCGCCATCGGCTTCCTGTCCGGGACCGGCGACGAGTACATCGTCGGCGAGGGCGGGCCGGAGGGGCAGCGCGGTCGTGGGCATCGACCTCGCGCCGGTTCCTCGGGCGGGACCCGGCCGCCCGGCCGCCGCGGCCGCGTCCTGACCTCCGCACCCCGACCGACTTGCGAGAAGGCCGGGGATGCGGTTGCGTCGAAGGAGATGAGTACGTGGTTTCCGTCTCCCCTGGGTTGGGGGTGAGCCATCGTGCTGTTCACCCATCGTGCGCAGGCCGGCGAGCGGCTCGCCGAAGCGCTCCGGCACCTGAAGGGGGAGGATCCCGTCGTACTGGGCCTGCCCCGCGGCGGGGTCCCGGTCGCCTACCGGGTGGCGCGCGCGCTCGGCGCCCCGCTCGATGTGATCGTGGTGCGCAAGCTCGGCGTCCCCTACCACCGCGAGCTGGGCTTCGGCGCCATCGGCGAGGGCGGCGTACGCGTCCTGAGCGAGGACATCGTCCTCGGCAGCCGCCTGGGACCGCAGGACATCGAGGCGGTCGAGCACGCCGAGGAGGCGGAGCTCGCCCGCCAGGCCAGGAGGTTCCGCGGGGACCGGCCGCGGGTGTCCCTGGACGGCCGGACCGTGATCGTCGTGGACGACGGGATCGCGACCGGGGCCACGGCCGCCGCCGCGTGCGAGGTCGTACGGGCGCAGGGCGCGGCGCGCGTGGTGCTGGCCGTTCCGGTGGCCCCGCCGGACGCGGTCGCCCGGCTGGGCTCCGCGGCCGACGAGGTGGTGTGCCTGGCCACGCCGCACGCCTTCCGTGCCGTCGGCGAGTGGTACCAGGACTTCTCCCAGACCCCCGACGAGGAGGTCGTCTTCCTGCTGGCGCGGGCGGCGGCCGACCCCGTCAGCCGCCCGCCCGTCCGGACCGCCGAGGTCGAGATCGACGCCGGCGGCCTCGTCCTGGCCGGTGACCTCGCCCTGCCTGAGGGCGCCGGGGCGGTCGTGGTGTTCGCGCACGGCTCCGGCAGCAGCCGGCACAGCCCGCGCAACCGGTCGGTGGCGGCGGACCTCAACCGGGCGGGCCTCGCCACCCTGCTCCTCGACCTGCTCACGCCCGGCGAGGAGGTCGACCGCGCCAACGTCTTCGACATAGAGACCCTGGCCGGGCGGCTCGCGGACGCCACCGCCTGGCTGCGCCGCCGCGAGCTCCTCCCGACGGGCTGGTTCGGGGCGAGCACCGGGGCCGCGGCGGCGCTGTGGGCGGCCGCGGAGCCGGGCTCTGAGATCGGCGCCGTGGTCTCCCGCGGCGGCCGGCCGGACCTGGCCGGTGCGCGGCTCGCCGCCGTACGGGCCCCCACGCTGCTGATCGTGGGGGGCCGGGACTCGACGGTGCTCGACCTCAACCGGCGGGCCCAGCGCGAGCTGCGCTGCGAGAACCGGCTGGTAGTCGTCCCCGGGGCCACCCACCTCTTCGAGGAGCCGGGAGCCCTGGACGAGGTGGCCGCCCTGGCCCGCGACTGGTTCACCCGCCACCTGGTACCGCAGTAGACCGGACCGGTGACCCTGTGGCGGTGACGGCAGCGGTGGCGCGGCACCGGCCGCAGGCGCGACCATGAGGAGATGGAGCAGGCGTCGGTGCAGGATGTCAGCACCCCGGGCCGCATCGCGTCGCCCGGTGAGGGCATCGGCCCGGACGAGCTGGCGCTCGCGGCCCGCAACCACGGGCTTCCGCTGGAGGCCCTGCGCTACGAGGTCACACCGCCCGGGCTGCACTACGTCTTGGTCCACTACGACATTCCCGCCGCCGACCCGGCCGGCTGGTCCCTCACCGTCGGCGGCCGGGTCCGCACCCCGCTGACCCTGGATCTCGCCGCCCTGCACGCGTTCCCCGCGGTCACCCACCGCGTCACCATGGAGTGCGCGGGCAACGGCCGGGCCCGTCTGACGCCCCGGCCGGTCAGCCAGCCGTGGCTGGTCGAGGCGGTGGGCACCGCCGACTGGACGGGCGTACCGCTGCGTCTGGTGCTCGCCCGGGCCGGAGTGCGGGAGGACGCCGTCGAGGCCGTGTTCACCGGCGCCGACCACGGGGTCGAACGCGGAGTCGAGCAGGACTACCGGCGCAGCCTGCCGGTGGCCGCCGCCACCGGGGACGACCCCGAGGTGCTGATCGCCTACGCCATGAACGGCCTGCCCCTGCCCCCGCAGCACGGGTGCCCGCTGCGGCTGGTCGTCCCCGGCTGGTACGGCATGGCGCACGTCAAGTGGCTGCGCGAGATCACCCTCGTCGACGCGCCGTTCACCGGATTCCAGCAGTCCGTGGCCTACCGCTACCGGCGGGCCGCCGACGCTCCGGACGCCCCCGGCGAGCCGGTCACCCGGATCGCGCCGCGCGCCCTGATGGTCCCGCCCGGATTCCCCGACTTCATGTCCCGCACCCGCGTCGTGCACCCCGGCCCCGTACCGCTGGAGGGGCGGGCCTGGTCCGGCCACGGGGCCGTCGACCGGGTGGAGGTGAGCGCCGACGGCGGCCGCTCCTGGATCCGGGCCGAGGTCGCGCCGCCGGGGCCGCACCGGTGGGCGTGGCAGGCCTGGTCCTGTGTCTGGGCGGCGGCGCCGGGCCGCCACACGCTCACCGTCCGCGCCACGGACGCCGAGGGCAGCACACAGCCCCTCGAACAGTCGTGGAACCGGGGCGGTTTCGGCAACAACCTGGTCCAGCACGTTCCGGTCCTGTGCTGCTGAGCGGCGGATGGCGCACGGCGGTGGCGGGCCGTCAGCCGAAGCGGCCCTCCACGTAGTCCGCGGTGCGCCGGTCGGAGGGGGCGGAGAACATCGCCGGGGTGGGCCCGTGCTCGACGATCCGGCCCGGGGTGCCCTGCTCGGCGAGGAAGAAGGCGCACTGGTCGGAGACGCGGGCCGCCTGCTGCATGTTGTGGGTGACGATCACGATGGTGACCTCCTCGGCCAGGTCCCGGATCGTCTCCTCGATGCGGCGGGTCGAGGTGGGGTCCAGGGCGGAGCAGGGTTCGTCCATGAGGAGGATCCGCGGGCGGACCGCCAGCGAGCGGGCGATGCACAGGCGCTGCTGCTGGCCTCCGGAGAGGGCGCCGCCGGGCTGGCGCAGGCGGTCGCGGACCTCCTTCCACAGCCCCGCCTTGCTCAGGCACTCCTCCACCAGGTCGTCCTTCACGGCCCCCGAGGCGCGCACGCCCGTGAGTTTCAGGCCCGCCGTGACGTTGTCGTAGACCGACATCGCGGGGAAGGGGTTCGGCTTCTGGAAGACCATGCCGATGCGGCGGCGGGCGTCCGTCAGCCGGCGGCCGCGGGCGTAGATGTCCTCGCCGTCGAGCAGGACCTCCCCGGCCAGTTCGGCGCCCGGGATCAGTTCGTGCATGCGGTTGAGGATGCGCAGGAAGGTCGACTTCCCGCAGCCCGAGGGTCCGATCAGGGCCGTCACCCGGCCGGCGGGCATCTCCAGCGAGACCCGGCTGAGGACCTTGCGGCCGCCGAACCAGGCGGAGATGCCGCGGGCGTCCAGGGCGGAGGCACCCGTGGAGGTGGCCTGGGGCAGGGTGAGCGTCTCGGTCATGGGGGCCTCGTTCACAGGAGGTTGGGCAGGAGCAGGGCGGCCTGGTCGGACACGGCGAGGCCGAGGGCGGCCAGTACGGGGAACCCCACCAGCCAGGTGTGTGCGCGGCCCCAGCGGACCCGGGCCCAGGCCAGGGCGGCCGCCGCGAGCAGCAGGGCCTGGCCCCACAGGATCAGCGGCATCCAGGCCGTGGACTGCCCGGCCATCGGCGCCTCGTCGGCGGGCAGCCGACCGGGGGCGCGTCCGCCGGACTGCTGGGCGGGCGAGACGAGTTCGGCGTCGACCTGGAGCACACCGCCCGGCATGTACGGGGTTCCGTCGGCGGTCATCAGGGTCAGCAGGCCCGCCTCCCCCGTCGGCCGGGCGGGTTGCGGGTCCCCGGCCCGGCGGACTCCGAGGACCCGGTAGGCGTGCTCGCCCTGCCCGGTGGTGACGGTGAAGGTCTCGCCCCGCTCCAGGTCGCCGATGTGGCCGAACGGACCGCCGTAGCCCGCCTGGCGGCCCATCAGGATGCTGGTTCCGGGCTGGCCGGGCAGCACGGTGTCGCGGCGGTGCCCGGGGCCCGATGCCAGCACCTCGGCGGTGGTCGCCTCGCGGACCACCTCCCGTACGCCGATCTGCGGGATGGCCAGCAGCGCGACGGGGGCGCCGGCCTCGGTCGGGCCCAGCGGGGCGGTGGCGTTGGCGAGCTTGTCGCGCAGCTCGGCGTACCCGACCCGGCGGTCGCGTTCGTGCCGGAGGTGGCCGAGCGGCCCGACCTCGGCGACGAAGCCGAGGAGGAGCGCACCCAGGATGGCCAGGGCGGCGCCGGCGGCCCACAGGCCGGGTCCGGCTGCCGGGGCGGACCCCGGCCCCGCCGGAGCACGGACGGCTCCGGCGGGATCGGGGCGCACGTCCACCGGCTCGGTGGCGGTGGCGGTCATCTGTCCTTCTCCGTCGCTCGGTTGCTGTTGCTTCGGCTGCTACGGCTGCTACGGCGGCTTCAGTTGCCCGGGGTGCGGGAGGCGCCCGGGAAGCTCAGCAGCCCGCGGCGACGGGCCCACCAGACGGCGGAGCCGCCGGTCAGCACCAGGCCCGCGGCGATCAGGGCGAGGGTGACGGCGTCCGTCCCCGTGTTGGCCAGGCCGCCGCGCGGGCCGGAGCCGCCGGTGGCGCTGCTGCCGGCGGTGCCGGCGGTGCCGCCCGCGGTGGTTCCCGTGCCGCCGGTGGTGACGTTGGTGGACAGGCCCAGTCCGGTGCCGCCGGTGGCGGTGGCCGTGGTGGTCGGAGTCGGGGTCGGGGTCGCGGAGGGGTCCGGGGTGGAGGTCGTGGTCGTGGTCGGCGTCGGCGTCGCGCTCGGGGTCGACGTCTGCGTGGCCGTCGGCGTGGGCTTCGGGGTCGGGGTCGGGGTCGGCTGGCCGCCGCCCGGGTCCGTCGTCCGGTACTCCGTGTTCGAGGTGAACCACATCGACCCGGTGAAGTCCCCGTACGTGTCGCTGCCGAAGGCCTTGCGGCACACCACCGTCAGGTCGTAGCGGCCCTCCAGGGTGGTGAAGCCGGCCTCGTTGGCGTAGTCGCGCATGGTCATCGTCAGGGGAACGACGATGCCGCCCGACGGCGCCTGCCCGTACGTGGAGATCGGGGAGTTGCCGACCACGTTCTTGCCCTCGGCCGGGAAGCCCTTGCCGGTGACCTTCACCAGGACGTTGGTGGCGGGCGCCGGGCAGGCCGCCGAGGTGGCCAGGTCGACGCTGGTGGTGTCGCTGCCCGTGGCCGGGTTGATCACCGCCGTGCCGGTCGGGGCGGCCTGGGCCGCCGCCCCGGGCAGGGCCGTGGCGGCCAGGGTCACGACGGCGGCGACGAGCACGGCGGCTCCGGCCGCGTCGCGCCGGGAGGGACGGGTGAAGTGCACGATGGGCTCCTTCTTGGCGATCTCGGGTGTGGTGCGCCGGCGCGCCGACGCGGTGGCCACCGCCCGGGCCAGGCGCCGGCGGCGCCACAGCCACAGCCCGCACGCGGTGATCGCGAGAACCAGGGCGAGCAGCGTCCACGGGACCGTCCACAGCGACGCCGAGCGGGTCAGGGACGGAAGTCTGGGGTCCACGCCTTCGCGGGTGGCGACCGCCTGGACGGAGACGACGGCGGAGGAGCGCAGCGTGGGCCTCACGCCGTCGGCCTTCGCCGTGATGGTCAGGGAGCTGCCGGGCAGCAGGTCGCCGAGGTCCTTCAGGCCGCCCGCGGTGACGGAGCCGCCGAACATGCCGTTGATCCGGACGGCCTGGCGGGCGCCGAGGCGGACGTTGCCGGTGTTGCGCAGGGTGTACGTGACGGTGGCCGAGCCCGTGCCGAAGGGGTTCGAGGTGCCCGCGTACGAGGCCTTCACGTCCTCCACGGCGAGGCGCGGGGTGAGCTCCCCGGCGAGGCGCAGGTAGACGCGGGTGCCGACGCGCTGGTCGAGGCGGACCTTGTTGCCCTGGGCGTCCTGGCCGCCGCCGGCGAGGGTGGCGACGATGCCGGCGGTGTGGTCGCCGGGGGTGGCGTCCCGGGGGACGGCGAGGGTGAAGGGCACGATGACGTTGGCCTTCGGCGGGACCGTGACCGTGTCCTTCTCCAGCTTGATCCAGCTGCCCGCGTCCTTCGGGGCCTGGCCGCCCGGGAGCAGGTCGAAGCCGCCGTCGGCGGTGTTGACGGCGTCGCTCGCGTAGACGGCGACGGTCAGCGGCTCGTCGCCGTAGTTCCATACGGCGATCTGGTCCCGCAGCCCCGCGCCGCCGGTGACCCCGTACGAGAAGTGGGCGCGGGCGTCGGGTTCCCTGGGACCGGCGGGCTGTACGCCGAAGGTGGACTTCCGGTCCTCCGCGGGCGCCGGGGCCGCGTGCGCCGCCGGTACGGCGAACAGCGCGAGCAGCAGGACCAGGAGGGCCGGCAGGGCCACCGGCACGACGGCGGCTGCGGACGGGCCCGGGCGGCGCCGGGCAGGGGCGGTGGAGGTCATGGCGCGGGCGTCCGATCCGGGCGTAGGGAGACGATCGGGGAGATCGAGGCGTCAGGGGCGGGGCGGGACGGGCGGCGTACTGGGAAGGGCCCGTTCCGCCCCGGGGCTCACGCCTGGATCAGATGGCGGTGAGGGTGAGGGTGGCGCTGTAGGTGCCGGCCACCGTGGAGGTCGGGACGTTCAGCGCCAGGTCGGCGGTGACGTGCGCGGTGCCGAGGCCGGCGCCGTTCGCGAGGGTGCGGGCGGACTTCAGGCCCGCGGTGCCCGCGTCACCGGTGCCGGCGCCGTGCGCCGCCGTGACGGCGGAGCCGGCCGTGACGGTCTGCGCGGGGGCCTTGTCCACGAGCTTCGGGGACCAGCCGAGGTTCTGGCCGTTGATCGCGTGCGTGGCGCCGTCGGAGAAGTCGGTGACCTGGCCGCTGATGGTCCAGCCCGGGTTGCCCGCACGCGTGTCGGTGAGGGTGACCGGGTTGATGGACCCGGCGGTGGTCAGCAGGTCGCCGTCGGCGTTCAGGACCGGCGAGGGCAGCGTGACCTGCGGGTTGGCGACGCTGATGACCAGCGCGCCGGCATTGACGGTCGTGGTGATGGTCTCGGAGGCGGTGACTCCGGTGAACGCGCCGACCGTGTAGGGAATCGCGCCCGAGTCGGAGCCGGTGAAGGCGCCCGCGTCGGCCGGTACGAAGACGGCGGTGAAGGAGTGGGCGCCGACCGGCAGGCTGCTGGTGGTCAGTACGGCCGTGCCGTTCGCGACGGGGACGGTGCCCAGGGTGGCGGTGGTGCCGCCCGCGGTGTCGGTGAACTTCACCGCGCCGGCCGCGCCCGCGGGCGTGACGGTACCGGTCAGGGTCACCGGGCTGAACTGCGGCGCGGTGGAAGCCGGGGAGACCGCGAGGGCGGTCGTGGTCGCGGCCGCCGGGACGGCCGTGACCGCGTAGGAGACGTGGGCCGAGGTCGAGCCGTTGTACGAGGCGCTCGCCGGGCTGAAGACGGCGGTCAGGTCGTGCGTGCCGGCGGCGAGGTTGCTGGTGGTGAGGGCCGCGGTGCCGCCCACGACGGTGACGGCCGTGCCGAGGTTGCTCGCGCCGTCCTTGAACTGGACGGTGCCGCCGGCGCCGGCCGGGGCGACCGTGGCGGTGAGGGTGACCGGGGTGCCGGCCTGGGCCGGGCCGGCCGGGGTGACCGCGAGCGCGGTGGTGGTGCCGGTCTTCACCGCCGGGTCGGTGTTCTGGTAGGTGGTGTTCGAGGTGAACCAGACCGCGCCGGTGTAGTCGCCGAGGCTGGTGCCGTTGAAGGCCGTCCGGCAGATGACCGTGAAGTCGTACTTGCCCTGCAGGGTGGTGAAGCCCGCCTGGCTGGCGTAGTCCCGCATGGTGGAGGTCAGCGGGATGACCATGCCGCCGTTCGGGGCGGTCGGGTAGGTGGTGATCGGGGAGTTGCCGACCACGTTCAGCCCGCCGGCGGGGAAGCCGGAACCCTCCACCTTCACCAGCACGTTGGTGGCGTTCGCGGGGCAGGCGCCGGAGGTGGTGAAGGCGATGCCGGACGTGTCGGCGCCGGTCGCCGGGTTGATCTCGATGGTGCCGATCGGGGCGGCGTACGCGGCGCTCGCGCCCGCGAGACCCGCCGCGAAGGCGGCGGTCACCGCGGCGACGCCCAGGGCCAGGGCCCGTGAAACTCTGTTCTTCAGCACAACGGTCTCCAGAATCAGAAGATCAAGGCTCGTTCGGGGATCAGCGATCGGTGATCAGCGATTGGGGATCGGTGATCGGTGATCACCGATCAGGGGGTCTGCTTGGTGGTGTCGCCGCAGTTCGGGTTCGTGGCGAAGCCGTAGGTGTTGATCACCGCGGCCTGCTTGCAGATCTCGGAGTTCGCGCCGACGAAGACCGTGCTCCAGGGCGCGGTGGCGACCTTGCCGGTCGGGATGACGTTGTAGACGTCGCGCTTCACGCCGAAGCCGCTGTTGAGCACGGTGGGCGCCAGGCCGTCGACGGTGCCGAGGATGGCGCGGCCGCGCAGGTCGGCGATGGTCTGCGAGGACTGCGACTGGTACTGCGCGATGGAGAACGGCACGATCGACTTGTCGTCGAGGACGCGGCCGTCGTGCTCCTGGACCGGGGCGCTGCCCTTCTTGTCCTTGATGCAGGGGTAGACACCCGCGACGACGTCGGCGTCGGTGATGCCCATCTGGGACTCCCAGAAGCTGCGGGTGCCCGAACCGGCCTGCGGCAGGTAGACGGTCATGTCGTAGTTGGGGCCCGCGCCCACGTAGTTCGGGTCGCAGTGGTAGATCGCCTTCAGGTCGGTCAGCGACAGCTTGCGCGGGATCGCCGAACCGGGGGTGATCGCGTAGCTGACGCCGTCCACCGCGAACGGGACGTACGTCAGGCCCGGGGCCGCGGCCGCCAGGTTGAGGGAGGAGGAACGGGCGAAGTCCAGACAGCCGTTGTTCGCCTGGAGGGAGGTCAGCAGCGCGGAGCGGCCGGCGCCGCTGCCGTTGGGGCGGGCGAGGGTGCAGTTCGGGTTGGCCGCCGGATCCTTGGTGGTGATGTTCGCGGAACCGGTGGCGTCGTACGAGCCGATGACCTTCTGGCCGTTCACGGTGATGGCCGCGGCCAGGCCGTTCATGACGTCCTGGGTGGTGTCGGAGCCGACACCGGACAGCTGGCGGTACTGCGGCGAGCCGGCCGGGTCGGCGAAGGCGATGCTGCCCCCGGTGGCGCCGAGCGCCAGTGCGGCCGCCGCGGCGGCGAAGGCGATCTTCTTCTTGTTCACGCGGGTTTACCCCTCAGCTAGGCTGCGCCCCGGGTGGTGCCCGGCACGCGTTGGGTGAAGTTCCGTTGGCGCGGACGAATCAGACGGTTGTGGCCGGGTATCACCTCCCTTCGTCGCGGTGGGCGGCGCCCGCGCGCAGCGCACGCAGGTGGGGCAGGAGACGGGGCCACAGGCGGGGCAGCAGCGGGCCGGCGAAGGCCGCGAGCGCGCCCACGAGCAGGCAGATCAGCAGCACGTGCCGGATGGCTCCGACCACCCAGCGCGGGGTGTCACCGGTGGCCCGCGCGGCGGGCGCCTGGCCCGCGGTGGCGGCGGGTGAAGCGGATGCGCCGGACGTGCCGGGCGGGGCCGGAGCGGCGGCGGCCGGAGCCGCGCCGCCCGCGGCGGATGCGGGGGCGGGGGCGGAGCCGCCGGTGGCGGTGGACCCGCCGGAGCCCGAGGCGGCTGCCGCGCCGCCGGCGGAACCCCCCGCGGCGGCCGACGTACCGCCGGAAGTCGTGGCTCCGCCCGCCTCGGCGCCCGCCGACCCGCCCGGAGCCGGCTTCTTGCCCGCCTCGGCCGTGACCTTGCGCGCGGCCTCGCGGGTCTGGGCCCGCAGGGCCTCGGGCAGCGGGGCGTAGCCGTGCGGCAGGGTTCCGGCGGCCACGCCCGGGGTCTGGCCCCGGTCGGCCGCGTAGGCGAGGAGGCTGCCGTAGTCCTTGCCCTCGGCCACCGTGAGGTCGGCGGGCACGGTCGCCGCATAGGTGAGGACGGTGAGCGGGTAGGCCGCCGGGTCCTTGGCCGCGGGGTCGGGGGAACTCACGCCGTTCGCGCCGTCCGGACCGGCCTTGCGGGCGCCCGCCGCGGCGATGAGACCGGCCGGTTCCGGGGCCACGAACCGGCCCGCCGCGTTGAGGAGTTCGGCGCGCACGAGGCCGTACCGGTCGGCGGTGGCGGTGTCGGTGACGGCGAGCACGGCCCGGGCGCCGGCCGGCTGCGGCGGGTCCTTCTTGTAGGCGGGGGGCGTGGCGGTCGCGTCCCAGGAGGTACGGGCGAGGGTGTCGCCGCGGCTCGCGGCGCGGGCGGCCGCGTGCATGTCGCTCGCGTACGGGTGCTTGTCCTGGATGCAGAGCGGGAAGGACGGCCGGTCGTCGAAGGGCTGGCAGTACGGGTCGCTCTTGGGGAAGCTGTCGACCGGCAGCGCCAGGTCCTTGTAGTGCGGGTTGACGGCCATGCCCGCGTAGGCGCGGTCCCCGTGGCTGCCCTCGTTGTCGGGCACCCCGGTCAGGAACTCCCGGGCCGCAGCGTCCTGCGCCACCCACTCCCACAGCTGGCGGGTGGTGTCGGCGAGCGGCTGCGGGACGAGGGCGTCGCCGAGCTTGCCGCCGAAGTCGAGGCCGGTGTAGTCGGGGTTGTGGCGGATGAACTCCGGGTCGCGGCCCAGGTTCTCCGGGTTCTTCGCGGTGCTCTCGGCGAAGCGCGAGTTGCCGTCCTTGTACGACTCGGTCAGCAGCTTCGCGACGAGCCGCGGGGTCAGGCGCAGGGAGCCGAGGCGGGTCCCGTTGCGGGCCTTGACCTCGTCGGGGGCGCCGAAACCGGCCTGGCTCTCGATGAAGTAGCCGATGGTGATGCCGGAGAGGGCGACCGGCGCGTAGACGGGTCTGCGGGTCTCGGAACCGGGGGCGGACGCGGCGGCGGGCCGGCCGAGGAAGACCAGGCCGGGGGTGCCGGAGAGGAGTTTGACGCGGGCCGTCTCGTCCGGGACCTGGGCGTAGCCGTAGATGGCCTTGCCGCCGGTCTGGCACAGGGCCGGCTGCCAGCGGGTGACGGCCTCGGCGGCCATCTCGCTGCCGAGGGTGCCGCGCTCCTCGGCGCCGATCGGGCAGAAGCTGCCGAGCGGTTCGAAGCCGAGGGGGACGACGAGGCGGTGCTTCCAGTTCGCCGGGCTGAGCGGGGAGGACTGGAGCTGTCCGCCGGACTGGCCGGTGTACGGGGTTCCGTCGATCTCGGTGGTGCCGCGCGGGACGACCACCAGCCAGCAGCCGCGGCCGGTGGTGGCGCCCTGCGGATCGCGGACGGCGGCGCCGCAGCCGAGGCCGGGGGCCTCGATGGCGGTCTGGGTCTCGAACCAGACCTCGCCGGTGCCGCGGGCGTTGGTACGGGCGTAGGGGACCTCGTTGGTGCTGTTGACGTCGAAGAACTCGTTCCAGTTGCCCGGGCTGACCGGGTCGTCGGCCACCGTGCGGAAGGGGGCGAAGGAGATCCCGCTCGGGGTGGGCGGCGGCAGCGGCTGGTTCTCCGCGTCCTTGAGGCGGTCGCCGTAGTTGAGCTGGCGGCTGTTGGTGTAGGCGCCGGCGGCCTGGTTGCCGGCGCCCGCGCCCAGCGCCGAGGAGCCGCCGAACTGGCACTGGTCGGTGGTGGGTCCGGTCGCGGCGTCGCCCCAGCACTGCATGATCTGGAGGTAGTTGGCGGCGTAGGCGGTGTCCGAGACGGTCGGCGCCCCGCCGGTCCAGGACACCTTGACGACCTGGTCGACGAGGTTGCGGGTCTGGCTGACGGTCACCTTGAGGGTGGCGAAGTCCCCGGAGCCGGTGACGGTCGCCCCGGATCCGTCGGCGGCCGGGCCGTCGGCGGCGTACGCCTGCTGCGCGCCGGGGCCCAGGGGGCCGAGCGGGCCGGTGGCGGCCACGACGGGCAGCAGGGCGAGGCAGAGCGCGCCCAGCGCGAGGCGGAGCCGCGGGGGTATGCGGAGTGTCCGGAGCACGCGGGATATCGGGAGCGTGCGGGACCGGGACATCGGGGGCATGCGGAGTCCGCGTGTCAAGGGGCCGCGCATCAGGGTGCCGCGCATCAGGGTGCCGCGCATCAGGGTGCCGCGCATCAGGAACCGCCTCCCGTGCGCCGCCGGGCCAGCTGCCGGGTGAGCAGCGGGGGCCCCACGGTGAGGGTGAGCAGGATCAGCGCGCCCAGCACCATCAGCGCGGTCTGGAGCAGCCCGCCGATGCCCGTGGCGGTGGTGACGGGGATGCCGAACAGGTCGCCCGCCCCGGCCGCGAGGGGCCGGCCCGTCTCCGGGTCGACGGCTCCCGCTCCGCCGTCGGCGCCCCCCTCGGCGCCACCGGAGCCGGCGCCGCCGTTGCCGGAGCCGCCGCTCGCGGCCGCCCCGCCGTCGGCCCCGCCCCCGCCCGTGGCGGAGCCGCCGGTGGCCGCGGCGCCTGTGCCGGACGAGCCCGAGCCCGTACCGCCGCCGCTACCGCCGGACGCGGCGCCACCGGAGCCGGAGCCGCCCGAGGCGCTGCCCGTCTGGGTGGGGGTCTTGTTGCCGCCGGTGCCGACCTCGCACTGGGTGGCGCCCTTCTTGTCGCACTCGGCGGGCTGGGGCGCGGTGGTGGCGAGGGTGTTGGTGCCGTCGGCGGAGAAGGTCGGGTTCTTGCAGTTCTTGATGTCGATGTTGGTGGCGGTGACGCCGGGGATGCGGCGGACCTGTTCCAGCCCGGCCTGCACGAGGTTGACCGGCAGCGGGGAGTAGCCGAGCCGGTCGACCGAGCGCTGGCCCTCGCAGAGGAAGTAGTAGGCGAAGGCGCCGAGCGCCTTGCCCTTCTGCGGGTTGAAGTTCGCTTCCTGCGCGGTCGGGATGATCATGTAGCTGTAGCTGGAGAGCGGGTAGTTGCGGCGGTCGCTGCTCTCGTCGTAGACCTGGGACAGGTCCTGGGTGAGGTCGGCCCCGATCCTGGCCTTGGTGAGCGAGACGGCGACGTTCTGGGCCGTGGGCTCGGTGTAGTAGCCCGACCCGTTGAGGATCTTGGCGACCGGGAAGCCGGTGGTGGCGACCGCGTAGGAGTACTCGACGTAGGTGATGGTGCCGACGTTGCCGTCCTGGGCGACGTAGCCGGAGACGCCGTTGGAACCGGACTGGCCGACGAAGCCGCGGCCGGCGACGACCGGGAAGTTGGAGGTCTGCCCGCAGGGGGTGGAGCGGCCGGCCTTGGCGCAGTAGGCGTCCCACAGGCCGCCGTGGCGCTGGGCGAGCCAGTTGGTCAGCTGGGCCGTGGTGCCGGAGCCGTCGGAGCGGACGACGGGGACGATCCGGCGGGCGGGCAGCGAGGCGGCGAGGGCGGGGTTGTCGGCCTTGATGGCGGCGTCGTTCCAGGTGGTGATGGCACCGGTGAAGATCTTGGCGACGACCTCGCCGGAGAGGCGGAGGTTGGTGACCCGGCGGTTGCCGATCTTGAGGTTGTACATGAAGGCCGTGCCGCCCGCGACGATGGGCATGTAGCCGAACTTCCGCGAGGGCGCCGGGTCCACGACCCCGGAGTCCTTGATGCCGTAGGGGATCTCGGAGACGGCGAAGTCGACCGTTCCGTTGCGGAACTGGTTGCGGCCGTCGGACGATCCCGTGCCGCTGTAGTTGACCGTCATGCCGTACTGCTTGACGTTGGCCCGCCACTGGTCGAGGGCGTTCTGGCTCCAGGTGGAACCGGCGCCGGACACCGGTACGTAGCTCTCGGCGGCCGCGGGCGCGGCGCCGGGCAGGGCGACGGCGACCGCGGCGAGGAGCAGGGCGAGCGCGCGGACGAGGACGCCCGCAGGGGCACGTCCGTGGTGGGCCGGGGGTCGTCCGGGCATCGGGAACTCTCCTGATCGGTGACGGATCGTACGAAGCGTGGTGCGGCGGGACGCGCGGGGCGCGGGCACGGCTACGCCCGGGGCGGAGGCTCGGTCCGCCGCTCGGCCGGCTGCGCGAGCGGGGCGCGACCTCCCGGAGCCGGCCCTCCCGGCCCGCCGAGGTCCACCCCCTGCGACGTCCCGGGCCCCTGCCACTTCCCGGACTCCTGCGGTTTCCCGGACTCCTGCGGCGCCCCCGGCCCGTGCGGCGCCCCCGGCGCCACCGGCTCCGAGGTCAGGTCCTGTTCGCGTTCCTCGGCCCTGGCCGCCATGCGCTCCGCGTCGCGCACCGAGGCGAGGACCCGGCGGTGCTGCTGGCCGCGGCTGAGCTGTCCTGGAGCCCGGCCGCCGATGACGCGGGCGAGCACGAACAGCAGCAGCACCAGGCCCATCAGCAGGGCGGCGCAGCCGAACCCGCGGGCGATCATGGTCTTGTCCGGGTAGCCGACGAGGCTGAAGGTGGCGAGCGGGAGCGACATCTGCGGCCCCTCGACGGGGTTGGCGTTCAGCCCGGCCGCGATGCCCGAGGTGAGCAGCACCGGGGAGGTCTCGCCGATGCCGCGGGCGGTGCCCAGGATCACGGCGGTGGTCAGTCCGGAGCGGGCGGTGGGCAGCACCACCGTCCACACGGTGCGCCACTGGCCGGCGCCGAGGGCGTAGGAGGCTTCCTTGAGCGAGCCCGGCACCAGCCGGATCACCACGTCGGAGGCCCGGATGACGATCGGCAGCATCATGACGGACAGGGCGAGGGCGGCGGCGAGGCCGGACTTGTCGTGGCCGAGGATCAGGATCCAGGTGGCGTAGACGAACAGGCCGGCCACGATCGAGGGCAGCGCGGTCATGGCCTCGACGATGGTGCGGACGAAGCGTGCGTAGCGGCCGGGGACTTCGTTGAGGAAGACGGCGCAGGCCAGCCCCAGCGGCACGGTGATCGCGAGGGCGATGCCGATCTGCTCCAGGGTGCCGACGATGGCGTGCAGGGCTCCGCCCTGGGTGAGCGGGTCCAGCGGGCCGGTGCCGGACATGTCCTCGGTGAAGAAGTTGAGGTGGGCCAGTGCCTCCCGGCCGCGCACGATGGCGTAGCCGACGACGAGCAGGAGGGCCGCCAGCAGCAGGGCGGCGATGCTGTGGACGAAGGCCTGGGCGAGGCGGGCGCGGACGGCCGAGCCGTTCTCGTCGAGGGAGACGAGGACCGCGTACAGCGCCATGAAGGCGAGGTAGAGGACGACGGTGAAGCCGAGCGGCGCGTCGAAGGGCAGCACCCGCCCGAAGAGGAGGGAGGTCAGGCCGAGTGCGGCGGCCGCGGCCCCGAGCAGCGCGAGTACGTCGCGGGCGTGCAGGGAGGAGGTGTTGCGGCGCTGTTCGGCGGGGGCGCCGGGGCCGTCGGGGACGTCCTCGGGACAGACGGTGCGGGGCGCTTCGGCGGCCGCGGCGGTCGGGTGCGTGGTGACGGTCATGCCTCGGCCCCCGCTCCGGAGCGGCTGCGGGCGACCACGGAGGACGCGATGAAGTTGACGACGAGGGTCATGAGGAAGAGGGCGAGGCCGGCGGCCATCAGGGCGGACATCCCGAACTCGCTGGCGGATCCGTAGCGCAGGGCGATGAGGGCGGACACGGAGTTGGCGCCGTTCTGGAGGAGGTGCCACTGCACCTCGAAGACCGGGGAGATGATCAGGTAGACGGCGATGGTCTCCCCCAGTGCGCGGCCGAGGCCGAGCATGGTGCCGCCGATGATCCCGCCCCTGCCGAAGGGCAGGACGACGGAGCGGATGACACCCCACTGGGTGGCGCCGAGGGCGAAGGCGCCCTCGCGTTCGCCCGGCGGGGCCTGGGCGAAGGCCTCGCGCATCACCGAGCAGGCGATCGGCGTGACCATCAGCGCGACGACCATGCCGGCGATGAAGGTGGAGGAGGTGTAGAAGGTGTTCGGGCTGAGCGGGTCGCGGGGGCTGTCCCCGTCGACGGCGAAGAGCGGGAACCATCCGAAGTAGGTGGTGAGCCAGCGGGACAGGCCCACGACGCTCGGCTGGAACAGGAACAGCCCCCACAGGCCGTAGACCACGCTGGGCACCGCGGCCATCAGGTCGACCAGGCTGATCAGGGTCTGCTTGAGGCGGCGCGGCGCGTACTCGGTGATGTAGAGGGCGGTGCCCGCGGCGAGCGGTACGGCGAAGACGATGGCGACGGCTCCGATGAGGACGGTGCCGGTGAGGACGGTCGCGATGCCGAAGTGGTGGGAGTCCGGCTCCCACGCGGAGGTGGTGAGGAAGTCCGGGCCGGCGTCGGTCAGGGCCTGCAGGGCGCGGCCGCCGAGGAAGACGCCGACCAGGGTCATGATCAGGAGGACCGTGGCGCCGGCCCCTCGGGCGGAGCCGCGGAAGATGCGGTCGGCCGGGTCGCCGCTCCTGGCGAGGGGGCGGGGCGCGTCCCCCCGCTCGGCGGGCTCGGGCGCACCGACGACGGTCGTGGTCGCGGTGGTCACAGCAGGCCTCCCCCGCGGACGGCCAGCCCCGGCACGTCACTTGCGCCGGGCAGGCGCAGGCCGCGCAGCCGCCGGGTGTAGGTGACGCCGGAGGCGACCTGGGCCTCGGTGACGGCGGACAGGAAGAGCTGGAGGCTGTGGCGGCATTCGCGCTGGCGGCGGAAGGTGCGGACGGCCACCGCCACGCAGCGCTCGTCGAGGGTGAGCTGCCAGGTCCAGGCGCCGGCGCCGGTGCCGGTGCCGGTGCCGGTCGTGCCGGCGCTGGCACTGGCGCCGGCACCGACGGTTCCGCCGGGGGTCCCGGTCCCGGGGGACATCACCACGAGTGCGCTGACCCGGGCTGCCTCCGTGCGCAGCCGCTGCACGGCGGAGCAGCAGGCCGTGAGGCTGCTGTGGACGTGCGGACTGCGGCCGAGTTCGTGGTTGTTGGCGCCGACGAGCCGCCAGGTCACCGCCTCGGGGCAGCCGCCGGTACCCCCCTGGTCCGCGGCGCGCCCGGGCCCCTGACGTCGTGCGACGTCCACCCACGACACGAACAGAAAACGTGGCCGAGACACCGGTCCGCCCCCTTCCCCACAAGCCGTGCGTGGCCTGAAATCGGCCATCCACCCATGGCCGCGGGCATGACAATCCACGGGGCGTAGGGCTGTCCGGCACACGGATCGGTGAAGCAGAGACGGAGAACGTGTGAACGAGCGGAGGGGGCGTGTGTGCGCCCTGTGATCCCTAGGAAATTCCGAGCAGCCGCACCGCTTGGTAGTAGGTCCAGGCGGTGCCGTCGCAGGAGTTCCTGCGGGGGCCCGAGTACTGCGCGCAGACCCGCTTCAGGTCCGCGTGGAACGCCAGGTCCAGCCGTGCTTTGGCGGCCGGAAACAGCCCTGCCGCGCGGTGGTTGCGGTAACCGAAGTCGTGGCGTGCGCAGGCGTTCGCGAAGGGGAAGCCGAGGGGGTTGTCGGGGGACGAGGTGCAGTGGTCCGTCGACCAGTCGAAGGCGTACGCGGCCCAGTCCGCCCGGTGCGCGCGGGCCTCGGCCCACGCCTGGTAACTGGCGGCGCTGGTCTGCGTCCAGCGGCTCAGCACCTGCGGCTTGTCGGCCGGGACCTGCGGTGCCGCCCAGGCCGCGGGGGCGAGGGCGAGCACCGCGGTGGCGGCGGCGGTGGCGAGGGCGGGGACGAGAGCGGGGACGAGGCGGCGACGGCGCATGGGGTTCCTCGGTGCCGGAGCGGACGGGTCACCTCCGGCCAACTCCCCCGGGCACCTCGCGGTTACTGCGCGTCGACGGAACCGGACCCGGCACCCTCCCAGGTATGAGCCCGTATGGGACCTGCGGCGCAGTCCCGGTTCGTCCTGAGGAGGGACGCGCGGCGGGGGCCGCGCGCCCAGACTGGAAGCATGAACCGCCGCCCGTTCGTCGCCGCCGCAGCCACCGTGGGAGTCCTCGCCACCGCCGCCTTCGCGCTGCCCAATCTGCCGCCCAACCCCGTGACCGAAACGATCGACAGCAAGGTGTACAAGGAGAAGGGCAAGCGCTTCGCGAGCGCCGCCGATGCCCCTACGCGCGAGAAGGCGCCGTTCGCCCTGCCGTCCTGGATACCCAAGGACGCCACCGACGTCCGCATACGGGTGCGCACGGGCGGCGAGGCCCGGCTGATCCGGTTCACGCTCGGCGCGACCCCGCTGGACGGCCCCCAGTGCGGCGCGGGCACGCCGAAGCCGGTGGACACCCCGGATCTGCACGCCAGGTGGTGGCCGGGCAGCCTGCGGGACGGTGTGCGGCCCGAGTGCCGGGGTCCCCACCAGTACCAGGTCGCGGTGCGCGGCAAGCGGGTCTACGCCTGGACGGACGGCACCCCGTCCCCGGGTTCCGCGGGACCCCGGGACGGTGCCGCCGCCACGCCCCGGACCCACGGCTGACCCACTTCCGCGCGCCAGGCCCGGCAGGGCCGGTCCGCTCAGTCGCGGGCCAGCGCCGCCGCGGTGGCCCGGGCGAAGCCGTCCGGGTTGTCGAGCATGATGTTGTGCCCGCAGTCGGGGACGGACACCACGGCCACACCCGAGGCCTGGAGCGCTTCGGCGCCCGGGAGCGGGCCGTCCGCCTCGGGCAGCAGGTAGGTGCACGGGATCTTCGACTCCAGCAGCAGCTCACGCATGGTGGGCGTGGTGCCGGCGGCCAGGTGGACGGCCGTGCGGTACAGGGCGGTCCGGCCGGCCAGCCGCATGGTGGACCACCAGTGCGCGCCGACCCTGTCCCGCACCTCGGCCCAGCCCCCGGCCAGGAACTCCTCCTCGGTGTAGGAGGCGATCCCGCTGCTGCCCGGCGCGGCGGGAACGGGCTGCCGCGGATCCAGGTTGGCGTCGACGAGCACCAGCCGGGACACCAGGTGGGGGTGCCGGTCCGCGAGCACGATGGCCACGGCCCCGCCCATGCTGTGGGCGATCAGTTCGGCGCCCTCCACCCCGGCCTCGGTGAGGGCGGCCGCCAGCGCGTCGGCATGCGCTTCGAGGGTGTAGCCGAACCCCTCGGGCCGGTCGCTGTGCCCGTGGCCCAGCAGATCGACCAGCAGCGAACGCCGCCCCGCCAGCAGCGGGTGGGTGGCGCTCGCCGCGAAGTAGGCGGGCGAGGTGGCCCCGAGCCCGTGCACGTACACCCGGGCCGGCTCCTCCCCCGCCAGCTCGACCCAGCGGATCCGGTCGCCCTCGGGCGTGACCACGGCGTTCTTCACGATGCTCCCCCTCAAGTCTTCGACAGCCGGAACAGGCTAGGGGGTGTCCCGGGCGACGGGCGGCTTCGTGGCCGCCACGCCGTGCCGCGCATCGGCTGACCATCCGTCATGCGCGCACTATCGTGGCCGCCATGGACATCCGCCGGGCCTCCACCCCCGCCGAGCTCGCAGCCGCCGAGTCCCTCTTCGACGGGCCTGCCCGCAAGGAGTGGTCCGAGCGCTTCCTCGCCGCCCCGGGACATCTGATGCTCATCGCCTACGTCGACGGCGTGCCCGCCGGAATGGTCTCCGGCATCGAGATGAGCCACCCCGACAAGGGCACCGAGATGTGCCTGTACGAGCTCTCCGTGGACGAGGGGTACCGCCGTCGCGGCATCGGACGGGACCTGACCCTGGCCCTCGCCGAGGAGGCGAAGGCGCGCGGTTGCTACGGCATGTGGGTGGGGGTCGACACCGGCAACGAGGCCGCTCTGGCCACCTACGACGCCGCCGGCGCCCGCGACGAGGGCGTCTTCTCGATGCGCGGCTGGCCCCTCACCCCGTAGCCGGGACGCGCCGCCTCCCCGGCAACCTCCGGCCCCTGCCCGGCGCTTAGGGTGTTCGCTGGTCGGCCCATCGGTCGGCCAGGGGATCGGGGGGAGGCCCATGAACAGCGCGACCGAGGTGTTCGAGCCGCTGCGGGCGGACGATCCGCCCACCGTGGCCGGATACCGCATCGCGGCCCGGCTCGGCTCGGGCGGCATGGGCCACGTCTACCTGTCGCACACCCAGGGCGGGCGACCGGTGGCGATCAAGGTCGTACGCCCGGAACTGGCCGAGGACCCGGCGTTCCGGCGGCGGTTCCGCCGTGAGGTGGAGGCCGCCCGCCGGGTCCGGGGCGCGTACACCGCCGAGCTGATCGACGCCGACGCGGACGGGACGCCGCCCTGGCTGGCCACCCTCTACGTACCCGGACCCTCGCTGTCGCAGGCCGTGGCCCGGCGCGGACCGCTGCCCGTGCCCGCCGTGCTGTGGCTGACGGCGGGCGTGGCCGAGGCCCTGCAGGCCATCCACGACGCGGGCATCGTGCACCGCGACCTGAAGCCGTCGAACGTGCTCCTGGCCGCCGACGGGCCCCGTGTCATCGACTTCGGCATCTCGCTGGCGTCCGACACCACCGTGCACACCGCCACGGGCGCCACCATCGGCACGCCCCAGTACATGTCCCCCGAGCAGGCGTCGGCGGGCGAGGTCACGGCTGCCGCCGACGTCTTCGCGCTGGGCCAGACGGCGGCGTTCGCCGCGCTGGGCGAGCCGCTGTACGGCACCGGCCCCTCCGCGACCGTCCTCTACCGGATCGTGCACTCCGCGCCCGACCTGTCCCGGCTGCCGCAGGAGCTGCGCCCGCTGATCGCCCGGTGCCTGGCCACCGATCCGCAGGAACGGGCGACCCCCGCGGAGATCGTGGCGTGGTGCCGGACGCAACTGGGCGAGGACGCCGATGCGGACGGCGGCCCCGCACTCTGGCGCGAGGTGACCGGACCGGAGCCGGCGGTCCCGGAGCCCGTGCCCGAGCCCGAGCCCGAGCCCGCATCAGTACCGGCTCCGCGCGCCCCGGTTCCCCTCTCCCCGCACACGATGAACCAGGTGTGGCAGCCTCCGCGGCCGACGGCTCCGGAAGGACCGGAGCAACGGCGCAGGCGCCGGCGGCGCAACGCGCTGCTCGCCGTCGCGTCGGTGGCGACGGCCGCGATGCTGCTGGGCACGCTCTGGACGGTGTTCGACCAGGCGGCGGACGGTCTGCGCGACCGGGCGAAGTCCCCTACGGCCGAGAAGACACCGGCGGGTGGGGCTCGCTCGGCGAGCAGCGACCCGACCAGCGGAGCCGCCGAATCCGCTCCGAAGCCGAGCCCGAGCCCGCCCGCGAGCGCACCCCCGAAGGCCTTCCCCTACCCCTCGCTGAGGCTGGACGAGGAGAACTCGATCGGCATCAAGGAACCGGTCGAGCGTGCCACTCGCGCCGGGGACCTGCGCCTCAACTGCGAACGGGTGAGCTGCACGCTGGAAAGCGACACCAGTGTGATCGCCCTCCTGTCGGGCGAGCCGCACGGCTCCCTCGACTCCTGCAGGACGGCCCTGGGAGGCAAGCCCACGAGAAGCCTGCCCCTGGCCTCGGCGGCGGGCGGCAGCGAGTTCTGCGTCAAGCACCAGTCGGGGGACATCGCGCTGCTCGTGCTCACGCTCAAGTCGACTCCGCTGATGAAGGAGCTGCCGAGCTTCCTGATGGCGGACATGACGGTCTGGCGCGCGGCCTGACGCAACGGTCGGCCGCGCGGGCGGGCCCGGATCCGAGTCCGGGCCCGGACCCGCCCGTGCGGCGGCGTGTCGTGCGCCCACCCGGCGCACCCTCCGCGCGCCCGCGCCGCCGCTCGCAGAGCATCGGCCGCATGACCGCAACCGCATTCGGCGCGCTCCTCCCCACCGCCGCCCTGCTTGCCGCCACCGTCACCGGCTCCCCTCCGGATCCCGGTCCCGATGCCACCTCCCCCTACGTCGTCGTCCTCAAGGACACCACCTCCCGCGCGCCGACCCGCGCCCTGGCCGCCGAGGCCGTGCACGCCGGCGACGAGGTCGGACCCGTCTACCAGGCCGCCCTGAACGGCTTCGCCGTCCGCACCACGGCCGCCCGGGCCGCCGCCCTGTCCGCCGACCCACGGGTGGCCTCGGTGGAGCCGGACGCGGAGTTCCACACCACCGACACCCCGGACGCCACCGGCACCCCCGAACCGCTGCCGGCGCCGCAGGCTCCCGCGCCCTGGTCCCTGGACCGCATCGACCAGCGCGAACTCCCGCTCGACGGTTCGTACACGTACCCCAGCAGGGCCGAGGGCGTCACCGTCTACGTCGTCGACACCGGGATCAACACCGGTCACGTGGAATTCGGCGGCCGCGCCCGCACCGGCTACAACGCGGTGTTCCTCGGCAGCTCCCGCGACTGCAGCGGCCACGGCACGCACGTCGCGGCGACCGTGGGCGGGGAGACGTACGGGGTCGCCAAGGGGGTCTCGCTCGTCGGGGTGAAGGTGGCCGACTGCCGTGGTTCCGCGAGCCTGTCGGCGATCCTCAAGGGTCTCGACTGGGTGGTGAAGGACGCCGCCAAGGCCCCCGCCACCCCGGCCGTCGCCAACATGAGCATCGGCGGCAGCCGCAGCTACGCCCTCGACACCGCCGTGGTCCGGGCCGTGGCCTCCGGGATCACCTTCACCGCGGCCGCCGGGAACGACGGCGAGGACGCCTGCGGCGGATCCCCGGCCTCCGTCCCCCAGGCCATCACGGTCGGCGCGACCGACGCCGCGGACCGGCGGGCACCGTTCTCCAACCACGGCCCCTGCGTGGACCTCTCGGCTCCGGGCGTGGGCATCACCTCGGCCTGGAAGGACTCCACCACCGCCACGGCCCGCGCCTCCGGCACCTCGATGGCCGCCCCGCACGTCGCCGGGGTCGCCGCGCTCATCCTGGCGCGCGGTACGGCGCGCACCCCGGCGCAGGTGTCCGAGGAGCTGCTGCACAGCGCCGTGTCCGACCGGATCACCGGGCTCCCGGCCGGCACCCCGAACCGGCTGCTCCACACCCCCACCGGACGCTAGGTCCCGTCGACCGCCCCGCTCCCCGCTCACCCCGACCGGTCGGTATCCGATGGGCCATCAGACCTTCCCTGATGGCCCATCAATTTCTGTGTGCTTCGGGGCAAAGCAAGTCATTGACTTCTCATCACGGCGACGCGTCAATATCGGCCACCGCACCGGCTCGGCCTCCCCCACACAGCGGGTGGGGGGAGGGGTTCGTCATGACGAAGGAGTCGCGACCCAGTGAGTACGAGAACGCATCGACGAAGAGTGCTGGCCGGGGCGGCTGCCCTGTCCCTGGCCCTGACGGGCACGGTGGCGGGTCTGGCGGGCTCCGCGCAGGCCGCGACCAGGACCACGGCCGTCTTCGAGAACTGCGACGCCCCGGCGCCGCAGCCCGACGGCTCGGGCAACCAGAACTGGACGGTCACCCTGCCCGACGGCGCCAAGGCCGGTGACGTCGTTCCGATCACCATCGACCCGGGCGCGAGCCCGCTGATCCCCGGGTTCTCCGTCACCACGGTGAACACCTCCAAGATCACCCTCAAGGTCGGCGCCACCACCCAGGTGGTCACCAGCCCGCCGGAGACCGTCTCGGTCATCGCCGGGCAGCCGCTCGACCCCAAGGCGTTCTCCGGGACGATCAAGATCCCGGACGGCACCGAGGGCACCACCGTCCAGGTCGCCCTCGACCTGGCGGTGACCGACGCGGACCTCTCCGGTTCCGTCTTCACCACCACCTGCACCCCGGCGCCGCGCCCGAGCGCCTCGCTCGGCTCGGTCGCGGTCGAGGCCCTGCCCAAGGACCCCGTCACCACGAAGCTGACGCCCAACAGCGGCCCGGCGGGCACCGCCGTCGCCGTGACCGGCGCCAACTTCCCGGCCGGCCCCGTCACCTGCTCCGCCCTGCTCGCGGGTGCGGTGACCGGTGACACCGGTGCGGGCACGGCCGACGCCTCCGGCGCGGCCACCTGCAACATCACGGTCACCAAGAAGGCCGACGCGATCAGGATCGACGGTTCGATCACCCCGTACAAGGCCTTCGTGTTCCTGGAGGAGCAGGCCGGTGTGAAGAACCCGGTCGACGTCGAGGTCCTGCCCGGCCCGCTGGCCCTCGGCCCGAAGGGCGGCCAGCCGGCCGTCAGCTTCGGCGCGGTCACCATCAACGGCAAGGCCCAGTCGGTGGTCGGCGTCTTCAACGCCGCGACCGTCCAGGACTTCCGCGGCGGTTCGCTCGGCTGGGACGTGACGGCGACGCGTACGCCGTTCCTGAACCAGGCCACCGGCCACTCGATGGCGAAGGCGCAGATCGGCATCCAGCCGTCCTGCACCGTGACCAACCCGGACAGCCCGAGCACCTGCACCGCGGGCACGCCCGGCGCGATCTCCGACGTCCCGATGAAGGTGGCCTCCCAGGCCGCCGGCGGGGACGAGCTGACCGGCGGTGAGTTCGCCGTCGGCGGCGCCGGGATGATCCAGCTCCCGCCCTTCATGTTCGCGGACACCTACCAGACGGTCGTGACCTTCTCGATCTCCTGACCCGTACGGCCGCTCGGCCCAGGGTGGTGCGGCGCTCCGGCGCCGCACCACCCCTTTCCCCTTTCCGCGCCCACTGGAGACCGCCCATGCGCACCCGCACCTGCAGCCTCAGCCGCACCCGTGGCCGCACCCGCACCCTCCTCTACGGTCTGCTCCTCGGCCTGCTGCTCGGCGGCGCGGGGCTGCTGCCGGCCACCGCGGCGAGCGCCGCGGACAACGGCACGTGGGGGGTGTTCCCGACGCCCGCGGCCGGTGCGGCGATGACCGACCGCGCGTACTTCTTCCACCAGGGCGCGGCCGGGAGCACGCTGAGCGACAGCGTGACGATCGTGAACTCCTCCGACAAGGAGCTGACGTTCCAGGTCTTCGCCGCCGACGCCGTGAACACCCCGGCGGGCGGCGCCTTCGCGCTGCTGCCGGTGGAGACGAAACCGAAGGACGTCGGCGCGTGGGTTTCGCTGGCGCCGGAGACGGCGAGCACCGTCACCGTGCCCGCCAAGGGCCGCAAGGACATTCCGTTCACGGTGAAGGTCCCGGCGGACGCGACGCCCGGTGACCACGTGGGCGGGATCGTCGCCCTGGGCACCGCCGTGGAGGGCGTGCAGCAGGAGGGCAAGGTCCAGGTCGGGGTGAAGCGCTCGGTGGGCGCCCGGCTCTACTTCCGGGTGCCGGGGCCGATCACGGCGGGGCTGAGCGTGGAGGACGTACGGGTCAGCCGCTCGGCGCCGCTGCTGCCCTGGGTGCGCAAGGCCCGCGCCACGGTCTCGTACGCGCTGGTCAACCGGGGCAACGTGGTCGTCGAGCCCAAGGTGGCGGTGTCCGCCGAGGGGCTGTTCGGGCGCGAGGTGCTGGACCGGCCCGCCCGCGAGCTGAAGCTGTCCCTGCTGCCGGGCCAGCGGATCGAACTGACCGAACCGTGGCCGGACGCCCCCCAGTCGGACTGGGTGACCGTCAAGGTCACCGCCGGCGCGGCGGCCCACCCCGATCTGGTCTCGGAGTCCGGTACCGACTTCGTCGCCGTTCCCTGGCCGGCCGTGGGCCTCCTCCTGGTACTGGCGGGCGCGGGCGCCACCGTGTGGGTGCTGCGCCGCCGCCGAGCGTCCGGCGAACAGCAGCAGTCCGTACCGGACCTGGCCCGGACGCACTGACCGCCACCGTTGCCCGCGAACCACGCCCTCCGGCGGAGAGCGACAGCAGCCCCCGGCCGGGGAAAGGCGGCCGGGGGCTGCTGGGAGTGCCGGGGGCGGGGCGGGCGGGTCAGTGGTTGCGGGGGAAGCCCAGGTCCACGCCGAGGTGGCCCTCGGAGGGGTCCGGCCAGCGGGTCGTGACGACCTTGCCGCGGGTGTAGAAGTGGATGCCGTCGTTGCCGTAGATGTGGTGGTCGCCGAAGAGCGAGTCCTTCCAGCCACCGAAGGAGTGGTAGCCCACCGGCACCGGGATCGGGACGTTGACGCCGACCATGCCGGCCTCGATCTCCAGCTGGAAGCGGCGGGCGGCGCCGCCGTCGCGGGTGAAGATCGCGGTGCCGTTGCCGAACGGCGAGGCGTTGATGAGGGCCACGCCCTCCTCGTAGGTCTCGGCGCGCAGCACGCACAGGACCGGGCCGAAGATCTCGTCGCGGTAGGCGTCGGAGTCGGTCTTCACGTGGTCCAGCAGGGACAGGCCGATCCAGTGGCCGTTCTCGTTGCCCTCGACCGTGAAGCCGGTGCCGTCGAGGACGACCTCCGCGCCCTGGTCGGCCGCGCCCTTGACGTACGAGGCGACCTTGTCGCGGTGGGCTGCGGTGATCAGCGGGCCCATCTCGGAGGTCGGGTCGTTGCCGGGGCCGATCTTGATCTTCTCGGCGCGCTCGCGGATCTTCTCGACGAGCTCGTCACCGATCGCACCGACGGCCACGACGGCGGAGATCGCCATGCAGCGCTCACCGGCCGAGCCGTAGGCCGCGGACACGGCCGCGTCGGCGGCGGCGTCCAGGTCGGCGTCCGGCAGCACCAGCATGTGGTTCTTGGCGCCGCCCAGGGCCTGGACGCGCTTGCCGTTGGCCGAGGCGGTGGTGTGGATGTGGCGGGCGATCGGGGTCGAGCCGACGAAGGAGACGGCCGCGATCCCGGGGTGGGCGAGCAGCGCGTCGACGGCCACCTTGTCGCCGTGGACGACGTTCAGCACACCCGCCGGGAGACCGGCCTCGGTCGCCAGCTCGGCGAGCTTGTTGGCGGCCGACGGGTCCTTCTCGCTCGGCTTGAGGATGAATGTGTTTCCGCAGGCCACGGCCAGCGGGAACATCCACATCGGGACCATCGCCGGGAAGTTGAACGGGGTGATGCCCGCGACGACGCCCAGCGGCTGGCGGATCGAGGAGACGTCCACCCGGCTGGAGACGGAGGTGGACAGCTCGCCCTTGAGCTGCGTGGTGATGCCGCAGGCCAGCTCGACGATCTCCAGGCCGCGGGCCACCTCGCCCAGCGCGTCCGAGTGGACCTTGCCGTGCTCGGCGGTGATCAGGGCGGCGATGGCGTCGCGGTTGGCGTCGAGCAGGGCGCGGTAGGCGAACAGCACCTTGGTGCGGGCGGCCAGCGAGGACTGGCCCCAGCTGAGGTAGGCCTCCCGGGCGACCTGTACCGCCGCGTCGACCTCGTCGGCCGAGGCGAGCGCTACCTGCGTGGTGACCTCGCCGGTGGCCGGGTCGGTGACCGGGCCGTAGTTGCCCGACGCGCCCTCGACGGTCTTGCCACCGATCCAGTGGTTGACGGTCTTCATTGCCTTGCTCCTTCACAGATGGCGACGTCGCTGCGCGGCTTGCCGGTCGTACTCTTCACGGGCCGTGGCAGCGGCCTTGCGGGTCGCGGTCTCGGCCACAGGAACATCCCACCACGCCTGTGCCGGGGGTGGGCCCGACACAGTGTCGGGCGTTCGGGTCTGTACGTAGACACATGTGGGGCGGGTCGCGATGCGGGCCTCGGCGAGGGCTTCGCGCAGGTCACGCGTGGTGCGGGCGCGGATCACGGCCATCCCGAGGGAGCCCGCGTTGGCCGCGAGGTCCACCGGAAGGGGGTCCCCCGTGTACTCGGAGCCGGGCGCCCGGAAGCGGTACGCGGTGCCGAAGCCCTCGCCGCCCACCGCCCCCGACAGGCCGCCGATGGAGGCGTAGCCGTGGTTGTCGAGGATCACCACCTTGATCGGGACGCCCTCCTGGACGGCCGTGACGATCTCGGTCGGATTCATCAGGTACGTCCCGTCGCCGACCAGCGCCCACACCGGCCGGCCGGGCGCGGCCAGCGCCACGCCGATCGCCGCGGGGATCTCGTATCCCATGCAGGAGTACCCGTACTCCACGTGGTACTGGTCCTGCGACCGGGCCCGCCACAGCTTGTGCAGGTCGCCGGGGAGGGAGCCGGCCGCGTTGATCAGGATGTCGGTGCCGTCGACGAGGGCGTCGAGCAGCCCGAGCACCTGGGCCTGGGTGGGCGGGGCGTCCTCGTCCGCCTCCGGGACGGCGTAGGCCCGCTCGACGCGGCTCTCCCAGCGGGCCCGCTCCGCCGCGTACCCCGCCCCGTACGCCGGGTCCGTACGGTGGCCGGCGACCGCGACCCGGAGCTCGTCGAGGCCCTCGCGGGCATCGGCGACCAGGGGCAGGGCGGCCAGTTTGTGGGCGTCGTACGGGTCCAGGTTGAGGCCGACGAACCGGACGGCGGGGTGCTGGAAGAGGGTCGCGGAGGCGGTGGTGAAGTCGGTCAGCCGGGTACCGGCGGCGATGACGAGGTCGGCGTCCCGGGCGAGCGCGGCGGCGGTGGAGGTGCCGGTGTGGCCGATCCCGCCCACGTCGGCGGGGTGCCCGTACGGCAGGACGCCCTTGCCCGCCTGGGTGACGGCGACCGGGATCCCCGTGGCCTCGGCGAAGGCGGCCAGCGCCGCACCGGCCTCGCTGTGCCGGATCCCGCCGCCGGCGACGATCAGCGGGCGCGCGGAGCCCCGTACCGCCTCGGCGGCGCGGGCCAGCTCGTGCCGGTCGGGACGGGGCCGGCGCACGCCCCACACGCGCTCGGCGAAGAACTCCTCGGGCCAGTCGTACGCCTGCGCCTGCACGTCCTGCGGCAGTGCGAGGGTGACGGCGCCGGTCTGCACCGGGTCGGTGAGCACCCGTACGGCCTGGAGGGCGGCCGGGATCAGGGCCTCGGGGCGGGTGATCCGGTCGAAGTGCCGGGAGACGGGGCGCAGGGTGTCGTTGACGGAGACGTCCCCGGCGTACGGGACCTCCAGCTGCTGGAGCACGGGGTCGGCGGGCCGGGTGGCGAAGGTGTCGCCGGGCAGCAGGAGCACCGGGATCCGGTTGATGGTGGCGAGGGCGGCGCCGGTGACGAGGTTGGTGGCGCCGGGCCCGATGGAGGTGGTGACGGCGTGCGCGGAGAGGCGGCCGCTCTGGCGGGCGTATCCGACGGCGGCGTGCACCATGGCCTGCTCGTTGCGGCCCTGGAGGAAGGGCATGGCCTCGGGCCCGGTCTCCAGGAGGGCCTGGCCGATGCCCGCCACGTTCCCGTGCCCGAAGATCCCCCAGGTGGCGGCGATCAGCCGGTGCCGGTGTCCGTCGCGCTCGGTGTACTGGCGGGACAGGAAACGGACGAGCGCCTGTGCGACGGTGAGCCTCACCGGTGGTCCTCCGTTCGGAGGAAGGGCAGCCGGGGGTCGACGTCCTGGCCGTCCCAGCTGCCGCGGATCCAGCCGTGGTCGGGGTGGTCCCGGATCAGCCACTCCCGGGTCCCGCCCGGTCCGGCCATCACGTTCAGGTAGTACATGTCGTGCCCGGGAGCGGCCATGGACGGCCCGTGCCAGCCGTCGGGGATCAGCACCGCGTCCCCGGTCCGCACCTCGGTGAGGATGTCGGTGTTCCCGGCCGGGGAGGGGGTGACGCGCTGGTAGCCGAGCCCGGGGGTGTCCCCGTGCGGGGCGATCTCGAAGTAGTAGATCTCCTCCAGGCGGGACTCCTCGCCGGGGTGGTGCTCGTCGTGCTTGTGGGGCGGGTACGAGGACCAGTTCCCGCCGGGGGTCAGCACCTCGACGGCGATGAGGCGGTCGCAGTCGAAGCCGTCCGGGCCGGCGGCGGCGAAGTTGTTGAGCTGGCGGGAGCAGTGGCCGGCGCCGCGGAGTTCCACGGGGACCTTCCCGGCGGGCCCGTACCGGGCGGGGAGCCGCCGCTCGCACCGCGCTCCGGCGAGGGCGAAGCGGCCGCCGTTCTCCGAGGCGACCTCCGCGTGCGCGTCCCGGGGCAGGTACGCGAAGTCACTGACCCCGTCGAACACCTCTGTCCGCCCGTGCAGTTGGAACACCTCCGGTCCGTTCCCGGGGCTCTGCCCCGGACCCCGCGCCTCAAACGCCGGCGAGGCTGGATTTGGCCCGCCCTGTCCGTCCTCCGGCCCCGCCGGAGGACGGGGGGCAGGGTTCAGGGCAGAGCCCCGCTCTTTCAGCCCCGCCGGCGTTTGAGGCGCGGGTCCGGGCAGAGCCCGGCAGCGGACCTGGCATCCGCCCGACAGCGGGAGCACGATCCACTCCGACTCGCCGCACGTGTGCGCGTACACCTCTCCCGGGGCCAGGTCGAGAACCATCAGCCTCGTCCATTCCATCTCCCACTCAGACACGACCGGCACGCCCCAGCACCTCCTCCACCTCGTGCGGGAACGGCATCGCGCTCGAACACGCCAGCCGCGAGGCGACGATCGCCCCGGCCGCGTTCGCGTACCGCATCACCCGCTCCAGTTCCCATCCCGCCAGCAGCCCATGGCACAGCGCCCCGCCGAACGCGTCGCCCGCGCCCAGGCCGTTGACCACCTCCACCGGCACCGGGGCGACCTCCGCCACCGTGCCGTCGCGGTGGACCGCCAGCACGCCCTCCGGGCCCCGCTTGACCACCGCCAGTTCCACACCCGCCGCGAGCAGCGCCCGCGCCGCCGCGTGCGGATCCGACGCGCCCGTGGCGATCTCGCACTCCTCCGCGTTCCCCACGGCCACCGTCGCCGACCGCAGTGCCCGCTCGTAGTACGGCCCCGGTTTCTCCCGCCACAGCATCGGCCGCCAGTCCAGGTCGAAGACCGTCGTCCCGGTCCGCGCACGGGCCTCCAGCGCCGCCAGGGTCGCCGCCCGTGAGGGCTCCTCGCTCAGGCCCGTACCCGTCATCCAGAACACGCGGGCCGCCCGTACCGCCGCCAGGTCCACCTCGTCCGCCGCGATCTCCAGATCCGGGGCCTTCGGCAGCCGGTAGAAGTACAGCGGGAAGCGGTCCGGCGGGAAGATCTCGCAGAAGGTGACGGGGGTCGGCAGTCCGGCGACCTCGGCGACCCACCGGTCGTCCACTCCGAACCCCCGCAGTTCGGAGCGCAGATACCCGCCGAAGGGGTCCGTGCCGGTACGGGTGATCACCGCCACCCGGCGTCCCAGCCGGGCCGCCGCGACGGCCACGTTGGTCGGGGAGCCGCCCAGGAACTTGCCGAACGTCTCGACCTCGGCCAGTGGTATGCCCGTCGTCAACGGGTAGAGATCCACCCCGATCCGGCCCATCGTGATCAGGTCGAACGCGAGCGGATCGCCGGTGCCGGTCACAGTCAGTCCTCCCATTGGTCCTCCACCCTAAGGTGGCCGTTATGACGTCCTCCCCGCCCGCGTTGACGCGTATCCGCATCGGTTCGGCTCCGGACTCCTGGGGTGTCTGGTTTCCCGACGACCCCCGGCAGACCCCGTGGGAACGCTTCCTCGACGAGGTCGCCGACGCCGGGTACGAGTGGATCGAACTCGGCCCCTACGGCTATCTGCCCACCGATCCCGCCCGCCTCGCCGAGGAAACGGCCAAGCGCGGGCTGCGCGTCTCGGCCGGAACCGTCTTCACCGGACTCCATCACGGGCCCGCCGTGTGGGAGGACACCTGGGAGCACGTGTCGCGGATCGCGGCGCTCACCCGGGCCATGGGCGCGGCCCATCTCGTCGTCATCCCCTCCTTCTGGCGGGACGACAAGACCGGGGAGGTGCTGGAGGACCGCACCCTGACCCCCGCCCAATGGCGTGAACTGACCACGCAGACCGAACGCCTCGGCCGGGAGGTCCTGGACCGGTACGGGCTGCGGATCGTCGTCCACCCGCACGCCGACACCCACATCGACACCCCTTCGAACGTGGCCCGCTTCCTGGACGCCACCGACCCCGGGCTCGTCTCCCTCTGTCTGGACACGGGGCACTACGCGTACTGCGGCGGGGACAGCGTGCAGGCCGTGGAGACCTTCGGCGAGCGGATCGGCTACCTCCACCTCAAGCAGGTGGATCCGCGGATCCTCGCCGAAGTCGTCGCCGAGGAGCTGCCTTTCGGGCCGGCGGTGGGCCGTGGGGTGATGTGCGAACCGCCCTCGGGGGTGCCCGCGCTGGAACCGGTGCTCGCGGCGGCGCAGCGGCTGGACGTGGACCTGTTCGCCATCGTGGAGCAGGACATGTACCCCTGTCCGCCCGACCGGCCGCTGCCGATCGCCCGCCGCACCCGCGCCTACCTCCGTTCCTGCGGCGCCCGCTGACCCTTCGGAAGGAAGAGGAGTACGACATGAGCACGCTCGGCATCGCCGTCATCGGCACCGGGAAGATGGGCGCCGACCACGTCCGCCGGATCGGGCGGACGGTGGGCGGGGCCCGTGTGGTGGCCGTGGCCGACCCGGACGGGGACCGGGTCAAGGAGGTCGCGGGCACCCTGGACGGGGCGACGGCGCACACCGACCCGGCGGCCGCGATAGCTGCACCCGGGGTCGAGGCCGTGCTGATCGCCTCGCCCGGACCCGCCCACGAGGAGGCGATCCTGTACGCGCTGGAGCGGGAGCTGCCGGTGCTGTGCGAGAAGCCGCTGACTCCGGACCCGGCGGGGGCGCTGCGCGTCATGGAGGCCGAACAGCGGCTGGGACGGCGCTTGGTGCAGGTGGGGTTCATGCGGCGGTACGACGCCGAGTACGTCCGGCTGAAGGAGCTGCTGGACGCGGGCGGAATCGGGCGGCCGCTCTTCCTGCACTGCCGGCACCGCAATGCCTCCTCGCCGTCGTTCTTCACCAGCGACATGCTGATCAGCGACTCGGTGGTGCACGAGGTGGACGCGGCCCGCTGGCTGCTGGGGCAGGAGATCGCCGCGGTCAGCGTGCTCTCGCCCCGGCCCACGGCAGCCGCTCCCGAGGGGCTGAGCGATCCCCGGCTGGTGCTGCTGGAGACCTCCGGCGGGGCCGTCGTCGACGTGGAGATCTTCGTCAACTGCGGCTTCGGCTACCAGGTGCAGTGCGAGGCGGTCGGTGAGGCGGGCAGTGCCCGGATCGGTGACGGACACGCGATGGTGGTGCAGTCGGCGGGCCGCTGGGGCGGCGCCATCGACCAGGACTTCACGGTGCGCTTCGCCGATGCCTACGACCGCCAGCTGCGGAGCTGGGTGGCCGCGGCCGCGCGCGGCCGGGTGGCGGGGCCCGACGCGTGGGACGGCTACGCGGCGGCCGCCGTCTCCGAGGCGGGCCTCGCGGCGGCGCGCAGCGGTGCACGGGCCGTCGTGGAGCTGGCGGAACGCCCGGCCCTGTACCGCTGACGCCCCGCCAACCCCTCGCCCGACCCCTGTGGCTCTTTTGTCACAGGGGTCTCCCTTCTGTCACGCATGTCCGCATTACGCGGGTCTTCCGTCACAGGAAGTAAACAGCCCCTCCCCTGCGATCACTCAGCGTCGTTCCCCGGGCACAACCCGAGTGATCGTCAGTGTCCACGCGTCGGCTCCCCGACGGCCTCCCGGCCGACCCCGCGGCGTGGACAAGGAGGTGTCCAGCATGAGCGACCGACAGCTGTGGTCGTACAAGGAGATCGCTGCTCACATCCGGGTCCAGCCGGACACCGTGCGCTCCTACCGCAAGCACGGGCTGCTGCCCGTGCCCGACCACGTGGAGGGGGGCAAGCCCTACTGGTACGCCGAAACCGTGCGCGCCTGGGTGGCCCGCAGGCCCGGGAACCGGGGCCGGCGCGAGGACTGACCCCCGCGGCGCCGGGTGAGGGGACCCCGCCGGGTCCCCTCACCCGGCGCCGAAGGGCACGGTCTAGGCGCCGGCCCCCACGGGTATCCGGTCCGGCTCCGGTGCCGGGGGCGCGGACTCGCCCTCGCTCAGGCCGAACCTCTCGTGCAGGCGGCGCAGCGGGGCGGGCGCCCACCAGGTGGCCCGTCCGGTCAGCTTCATCACCGCCGGGACCAGGAGGCTGCGGACGACCATGGCGTCCATGAGGACCGCCAGCGCGATCCCGAGCCCCAGCATCTTGGTGTTGGTCACCCGGGAGGTGCCGATGGCCACCATCACCACCGCCAGGATCACGGCCGCCGCGGTGATCAGCCCGCCGGTGCGGGCCAGCCCGGTCCGGACGGCGCTCTCGTGGTCCCCGGTCCGGTCGTACTCCTCCTTGATGCGGGATATGAGGAACACCCCGTAGTCCATGGAGAGCCCGAAGGCGATGCAGAACATCAGCACCGGCAGGGTGGTCTCTATGTCGCCGGTGGCGGTGAAGGAGAGGAGCCCGGAGAGGTTGCCCTCCTGGAACACCCACACCACCGCCCCGAACATCGCGGTCAGGCTGAGGGCGTTGAGCAGCACCGCCTGCAGCGGTATCAGCAGGCTCCCGGTGAGCAGGAACACCAGCAGCAGCGTGGCGAGGACCACCAGGGCCGCCGCCGCGGGCAGCGCGCCGGCGATGGCCTTCTGCGCGTCGACGAGGACGGCCGCCTGTCCGGTCACCGAGGTCTTGAAGCCGGCGTCCACGGCGCGGACCTCGTCCACCAGGTCCCGGGCCGTCTGCCCCACGGCCTCCCCCTCGACGGACACCGAGAAGGTGGCGTACTCGCTTCCCGTGGCGGAGCCGATCGGCCCGTCGACCCGGGTCACCCCGGGCAGGGCGGCCAGCCGGTCCCGGTAGGCCGCGAGGCGCTCGGGGCCGGGGGCTCCCTCGGCGAGCACGGTGATACCCCCGCCGGGGCTGCCCGGGAAGTTGTCGCGGATCTGCTCCTGCACCACGTGCGAGGGGGCGTCCTTCGGGAGCTGCCGGTCGTCGACCGTGCCGAACTCGACGCCCATGAAGGGCAGCCCGAGGAGCAGCAGGCCCACGGTGGTGGCCGCGGCGAAGACCGGGGCGCGCCGCATCACGAGGGCGGCCGCCCACCCCCAGACCCGGCCCGTCTCCGCGGGCCCGGTCACGGGTGCCTCCGCCCGGCGCCGCCGCCACAGCCGGCGCAGGTCGAGGGCGTTGACCCGATCGCCGAGGAGCACCAGGGCGGCCGGCAGCAGGATCAGTGCGGCCGCAGCCGCGAGCAGTACGACCGCGACGCCGGCGTAGGCGAAGGAGCGCAGGAAGTACATGGGGAAGAAGAGCATCGCCGAGAGCGAGACGGCGACGGTGAGCGCCGAGAAGAGCACGGTGCGCCCGGCGGTGCGCAGGGTGGCCCCGACCGCGGCGACCGGATCACGCCCGGCGGCGAGTTCTTCACGGAACCGGCGGACGATGAACAGGGCGTAGTCGATGGCGAGTCCGAGGCCGAGCGCGGTGGTCAGGTTCTGGGCGAAGACGGAGACGTCCGTGAACTCGGTGAGTCCGCGCAGTACCGCATTGGTGCCGAGGATGGCCACGATGCCGACGCCGAGGGGGAGCAGGGCGGCGACCGCGCTGCCGAAGACGAGGACGAGCAGGACGAGGGTGACCGGCAGGGCGATGAGCTCGGCGCGCAGCAGGTCTTCCTGAATGGTCCGGGTGACCTCGCGCTGGACCGCCGCGGGACCGCCGAGGGACACCCGCACCGGGCCGTGTTCGCCCTCGAAGCGCGGGGCCATGCGTTCCAGTGCCGCGGTGGCCGTCTTCTCGTCGCCCTGGACGCGGGCGACGATGAGCGCCTGCCGGCCGTCCTCGGAGCGCAGCGCGGGCATCTGGGCGCGCCAGTACGAGCCGACGCCGACGACCCCCCGTTCGGCGGCGAGTGCGGTCGCGAGCCGTTCGGCTTCGGCGGCCACGGCGGGGTCGTCGACCCCGGTGGTGCCCGCCGCGGCGTCGACGAGCAGGAGCAGATTGGGCTCGGAGTGCGGGAACTCCCGCTCCAGGGCCCGCGCGGCGTAGGTGGACTGGGCGCCCGGGTCCTCCCAGCCGCCGCTTCCCAGCCGGTCGGCGACGCCGCCGCCCGCGACCACGGCCAGGGCCGTGACCAGCAGGGCGAGCAGCAGCGTGAGCCGCGGCCGGGCCGTGACGAACCGGGTCCACCCCGCGTCCGCCCCGGAGGACGGCGGATTCTTGACTTCGGACATGACTCGGTGTCCCCTTCACCGTGATTGCCAGGCCACATAGACTGGCAAACACGAGCAGTCGCTCGCGTTTTCACAGAATGCGAGCGATCACTCGCGTTTGTCAATCACCCACGGGAAGCAGGGGATTGGACATGCCGGGGACACGCATGGGCAAAACCACCGAAAAGGAGATCAAGAGCTCTGCCGCCGAGGCCGCCATGGGCGCCACGGGCGCCGAGGTCGCCGCGGACGCCGTGGACGCAACCGGCACGGGCACCACCGCCGCCGCCCCGCGCCGCCGCCAGGCCCGCGGCGAGCGCCGGATCTCCCAGCTGCTGGCCGCCGCCGCCGGGGTGTTCTGCCGTACCGGCTACGCCTCGGCCAGCACCAACGCCATCGCCCGCGAGGCCGGCGTGTCGCCGGGCACCCTCTACCAGTACTTCCCCAACAAGGAGGCCATCGCGGTCGAGCTCGGCGGGCAGCTGCTCCAGCGCGCGCACGAGACCCACGGACAGGCCTTCCGCCCCGAGAACCTCCAGCGCCCCCTGCCCGAGCTGCTCGACGCCGTCCTCGACCCGGTCATCGCCTTCAACTGCGAGAACCCGGCCTTCTGGGCCCTCATGCACGGCACCGGCGTCCCCGGCATCGCCCAGGAACACGAGGAACTGCACGCCGGCCTGCTCGCCCGCATCGAGGCCGTGCTGCGCGACTTCTGCCCCGGGGCCCCGGCCCATGAGCTCACCCACACCTCGAACATGATCCTGGGCATCTTCAAGTCGTCCCTGGACCTGATCCTGGCCCACGAGGGCGACGAGCGCGCGGCCTACACCGCCGAGCTCAAGACCGTCCTGCTGCGCTACCTGGAGCCGATGATCACCAGGACTCCCCCTCACTGACCCGCCCGACACGCCCGGCCCGCCCGGCCCAATCGGCCCGCACCACCGCGGCAGCCACGGTCCGGGCGAGGCTTCCCGGGTGATCCGTATCGGCCATCTCCCGGCAGTTCGCCGATACCGGCCCGTTTTCCCTGCAGGATCGAAAAAGTGGGAGCCGCTACTCGCGTTGATACCCCCCAGGGGTATAGTCTCGAAGAGTCGGGAGGACGGTGGAGCCATCGGCCGCCCCTCCCGGTGACCGGCACACGCCCCTGAAGAGGAGAACGACATGACCGCCGAGACGGACACCCAGACCACCACCGTCTACCGGGTGACCGGCATGACCTGCGGACACTGCGAAGGCGCGGTGACCACCGAGATCTCCTCGCTGCCGGGCGTCAGCACGGTCAAGGCCGTCGCCGCGACCGGTGAGGTCACCGTGGTCTCCGCCGCCCCGCTCGCGGACGAGGACGTCCGCGCCGCCGTGGACGAGGCCGGCTACGAGTTCGCCGGTCAGGCCTGAGCGGCCCGCAAGACCCGCACGGCACCCGCGGCAGCCCCGCGGCACCCTGCCGGGCCGTGCCGGCCAGCTCATACTGGTCCCGTACGGCCCGGCCATCCCCTGGAGCCGGAACATGAGCAGCAGCACAGTGCACGACGGACCGATAACGGCGGTCGAACTCTCGATCGGCGGGATGACCTGCGCCTCCTGCGCCGCCCGCATCGAGAAGAAGCTCAACCGGATGGACGGCGTCGAGGCCACGGTGAACTACGCCACCGAGAAGGCCCGCGTCTCCTACACCGGTGACGTGCAGGTCGCCGATCTGATCGCGACCGTCGTCAAGACCGGCTACACCGCCGAGGAGCCCCCGCCGCCGCCCGCCCCGGAACCCGCCGAAGAAGCGCGGAGCGGGGGGACCGAGGCGACGGAGGCGACCACGGTTCCCGACCCCGCGCTCGTCGCACTGCGGCAGCGCCTGCTGGTCTCCGTCGCGCTCGCCCTGCCCGTCGTCCTGCTCGCGATGATCCCCGCCCTCCAGTTCGACAACTGGCAGTGGCTCTCCCTGACCCTCGCGGCACCCGTCGTCATCTGGGGCGGGTACCCCTTCCACAAGGCCGCCTGGACCAACGCCCGGCACGGCGCCGCCACCATGGACACCCTCGTCTCGGTCGGCACGCTGGCCGCCTTCACCTGGTCGCTGTGGGCCCTGTTCTTCGGCCACGCCGGCATGCCCGGCATGCGCCACGGCTTCGACCTCACCATCTCCCGCACCGACGGCTCTTCCGCCATCTACCTGGAGGTCGCGGCCGGCGTCGTCTCCTTCATCCTCCTGGGCCGCTACCTGGAGGCCCGCTCCAAGCGGAAGGCGGGCGCGGCCCTCAGGGCGCTGCTGGAGCTGGGCGCCAAGGACGTCGTCGTGCTGCGCGCGGGCCAGGAGGTCCGGATCCCGGTGGGCGCGCTCGCGGTCGGCGACCGGTTCGTCGTCCGCCCCGGCGAGAAGATCGCCACAGACGGCACCGTCGTCGAGGGCAGCTCCGCCGTGGACGCCTCCATGCTGACCGGCGAGTCCGTCCCGGTCGACGTCGCCGTGGGCGACTCCGTCACCGGGGCCACCGTCAACACCTCCGGACGCCTGGTCGTCGAGGCCACCCGGGTCGGCGCCGACACCCAGCTCGCCCGGATGGCGAAGATGGTGGAGGACGCGCAGAACGGCAAGGCCGAGGTGCAGCGCCTCGCCGACCAGATCTCCGGGATCTTCGTACCCGTCGTCCTGGTGCTCGCCATCGGCACCTGGATCACCTGGCTGCTGATCACCGACGACCCCACCGCCGCCTTCACCGCCGCCGTGGCCGTCCTGATCATCGCCTGCCCGTGCGCCCTGGGCCTGGCCACCCCGACCGCGCTGATGGTCGGCACCGGGCGGGGCGCACAGCTCGGCATCCTGATCAAGGGCCCCGAGGTCCTGGAATCCACCCGCCGGGTGGACACCGTCGTCCTGGACAAGACCGGCACCGTCACCACCGGCCGGATGACCCTCGACGGCGTCTTCACCGCCGCGGACGTCGACGAGCGCGAACTCCTGCGCCTCGCCGGGTCCCTGGAGCACGCCTCGGAGCACCCGATCGCCCGGGCCGTCGCCGCCGGGGCGGCGGAGCGGGCCGGCTCCCTGCCGGTTCCGGAGTCCTTCGAGAACGTCGCGGGGCTCGGCGTCCAGGGCGTGGTCGACGGACACGCCGTCCTGGTGGGCCGCGAGCAGCTGCTGGCCGACTGGTCGATCGAGCTGCCGGCCGCACTGGCGAAGGCCAAGGCGGCCGCCGAGGCCGCGGGCAGCACCGCCGTCCTGGTGGCCTGGGACGGCGCGGCGCGCGGGGTCCTGACCGTGGCCGACGCCGTCAAGGAGACCAGCGCCGAGGCGGTCTCCCGGCTGCGGGCGCTGGGCCTCACCCCGGTCCTGCTGACGGGCGACAACAAGGCCGTCGCCGCGACGGTGGCCCGCGAGGTGGGCATCGACGAGGTGATCGCCGAGGTCCTCCCGCAGGACAAGGTGGACGTCGTACGCCGCCTGCAGGCGCAGGGCCGTACGGTCGCGATGGTCGGCGACGGGGTCAACGACGCGGCCGCGCTGGCCCAGGCGGACCTGGGGCTGGCCATGGGCACCGGCACGGACGCGGCCATCGAGGCGGGCGACCTGACCCTCGTACGGGGTGACCTGCGGGTCGCGGCGGACGCGATCCGGCTCTCGCGCCGGACCCTGGCCACGATCAAGGGCAACCTGTTCTGGGCCTTCGGCTACAACGTGGCGGCCCTGCCGCTGGCGGCCGCCGGGCTGCTGAATCCGATGATCGCGGGGGCCGCGATGGCCTTCTCCTCGGTCTTCGTGGTGACCAACAGCCTCCGGTTGCGGTCCTTCCGCTAGTGGCCCTCCTCCTCACGGTCCCCACACTTCCTTCACGGGAGACGCAGATCACAGTGATCGCAACGTAACCATCCGGGGTCGTCGTGGGTCTAATGGGGCGGTGCCAAGAACGTCTTGGGGGACGTTTCACGAAAACCTGGGGAGGTTTCCGTGGGCATCAGCCGGCCGGGACACGTACCCGCGGGAGGCTTTGAGCGGCCCTCCCGGACGAACGGGTCCCGGCACACCGACGCCCCGGCTCGGGTCCCGTGGGGGGAATCCGTTTCGGGGAAAAGGGAAGCGCCCCGACCGTCGACCCGTGGGGGGATCGACGGCGGGGCGCTTCTCGCATGCTCAGGGTTGTCTGCGGTGCGCTCCGCGCGGCCGCACGCCGCGCGGAGGAAAGCCTCGGGTCAGCGGGCTTCCACGGGGACGAAGTCGCGCAGGACCTCGCCCGTGTAGATCTGGCGCGGGCGACCGATGCGGGAACCCGGCTCCTTGATCATCTCGTGCCACTGGGCGATCCAGCCGGGAAGGCGGCCGAGCGCGAAGAGCACGGTGAACATCTCGGTGGGGAAGCCCATCGCCCGGTAGATGAGACCGGTGTAGAAGTCCACGTTCGGGTAGAGGTTGCGCTCGACGAAGTAGTCGTCGGCCAGCGCGTGCTCTTCCAGCTTGAGCGCGATGTCGAGGAGCTCGTCGCTCTTGCCGAGCGCCGAGAGGACGTCGTGCGCCGCCGCCTTGATGATCTTCGCCCGGGGGTCGAAGCTCTTGTAGACGCGGTGTCCGAAGCCCATGAGGCGGACGCCGTCCTCCTTGTTCTTCACCTTGCGGATGAAGGCGTCGACGTCGCCGCCGTCGTTCTTGATGCCTTCCAGCATCTCGAGGACGGACTGGTTGGCGCCACCGTGCAGCGGACCCCACAGGGCCGAGATGCCGGCGGAGATCGAGGCGAACATGTTCGCCTGCGAGGAACCGACCAGGCGCACGGTGGAGGTGGAGCAGTTCTGCTCGTGGTCCGCGTGCAGGATCAGCAGCTTGTCGAGCGCGGAGACCACGACCGGGTCCAGGTCGTACTCCTGGGCCGGCACGGAGAAGGTCATGCGCAGGAAGTTCTCGACGTAGCCGAGGTCGTTGCGCGGGTAGACCACCGGGTGGCCGACCGACTTCTTGTACGCGTAGGCCGCGATCGTCGGGAGCTTGGCCAGCAGACGGATCGTCGACAGGTGGCGCTGCTTCTCGTCGAACGGGTTGTGGCTGTCCTGGTAGAACGTCGACAGCGCGCTGACCACGGAGGACAGCATCGCCATCGGGTGCGCGTCCCGCGGGAAGCCGTCGTAGAAGCGCTTCACGTCCTCGTGGAGCAGCGTGTGCTGGGTGATCTCGTTGCGGAACGACGCGAGCTGGTCGACGGTCGGCAGCTCGCCGTTGATCAGCAGGTACGCGACCTCGATGAAGGTCGACCGCTCGGCCAGCTGCTCGATCGGGTAGCCGCGGTAACGCAGGATGCCCTGCTCACCGTCGAGGTAGGTGATCGCGGACTTGTAGGCCGCGGTGTTGCCGTAGCCACTGTCCAAGGTGACGAGCCCGGTCTGGGCCCGCAGCTTCGAGATGTCGAAGCCCTGGTCACCGACGGTGCTTTCGACCACCGGGTAGGTGTATTCACCGTCCGCGTACCGGAGTACTACAGAGTTGTCGCTCACGTCATCCCTCACCGACGTAGTGCCTCTTCTTCGAGGTGCCCTGACTTCCTCTACCTTCCCCCATTTGGCGCAGGAGAGTGCACTCGGGGTCGGCCTTTGGTGCTTCTGGCGGCACTGAGTGCCGCCAACCTGCTCATCCTGCCCCCCCCGAGCCGGTTGCCGGAACCCCAAATGATCGATCATCTAGGTGATGTTTCCCACCGGTATCCGGCCGGACAGCCTGGCGGCGACCGCCGTGTACCTCCTGCCTGCGGAAACGGTACGCACCGCCTGGCCGAGGGCCTTGCGGGACCCGACGAGGACGACCAGTTTCTTCGCCCTGGTCACCGCCGTGTAGAGCAAGTTGCGCTGGAGCATCATCCAGGCCCCGGTGGTGACGGGGATCACCACCGCCGGATATTCACTCCCCTGTGAACGGTGAATGGTGACGGCGTACGCGTGGGCCAGCTCGTCGAGCTCCCCGAACTCGTACACGATCTCCTCGTCCTCCTCCGTCCGTACCGTCAGGCGCTGTTCGTCCACGTCCAGTCCGGTGACCACGCCCACGGTGCCGTTGAAGACGCCGTTGGCGCCCTTCTCGTAGTTGTTCCGGATCTGGGTCACCTTGTCGCCCACCCGGAAGACCCGGCCGCCGAACCTCTTCTCCGGCAGGTTCGGCCGGGCCGGTGTCATCGCCTGCTGGAGCAGTCCGTTGAGGTTCCCGGCGCCGGCCGGGCCGCGGTGCATCGGCGCGAGCACCTGGACGTCCCGCCGCGGGTCGAGCCCGAATCTGGCCGGGATCCTTCGGGCGGCCACGTCCACGGCCAGCACCCCGGCCGCCTCGGTGTCCTCCTCCGGGAACAGGAAGAAGTCCGGCAGCCCGTCCGTGATCGGCGGCAACCCGGTGTTGATCCGGTGGGCGTTGGTGACCACGCCGGACTGCTGGGCCTGCCGGAAGATCCGGGTCAGCCGCACCGCGGGCACCGGGCCGCCCTCGGCCAGCAGGTCCCGCAGCACCTCCCCGGCGCCGACCGACGGCAGCTGGTCCACATCGCCGACCAGCAGCAGGTGCGCCCCCGGTGCCACCGCCTTGACCAGCTTGTTGGCCAGCAGCAGGTCCAGCATCGAGGCCTCGTCGACGACGACCAGGTCCGCGTCCAGCGGGCGCTCCCGGTCGTACGCCGCGTCCCCGCCCGGTTTGAGCTCCAGCAGCCGGTGCACCGTGGAGGCCTCGGCCCCGGTGAGCTCGGCCAGCCGCTTCGCCGCCCGGCCGGTGGGCGCGGCCAGCACCACCTTCGCCTTCTTCGCCCGGGCCAGCTCGACGATCGAGCGCACGGTGAAGGACTTCCCGCAGCCGGGCCCGCCCGTGAGGACGGCGACCCGGCGGGTCAGCGCCAGCTTCACGGCGTCCCGCTGCTCGGGGGCGAGCGTGGCCCCCGTCCGCCCGGCGAGCCAGCCCAGGGCCTTCTCCCAGTCCACGTCCTGGAAGCCCGGCATCCGGTCGTCCTCGGCGTGCAGCAGCCGGCGTACCTGCCCCACCAGGGACAGCTCGGCCCGGTGGAAGGGCACCAGGTACACCGCGGTCAGCGGGTCCGGCCCGCCCTGCGGATCCGGTACGGGCTCCCGTACGACCCCTTCCGGGTCGGCGGCGAGCTCGGCCAGGCAGTCGATCACCAGCCCCGTGTCCACCTGGAGCAGCTTGACCCCGTCGGCGATCAGCCGGTCCTCGGGCAGGAAGCAGTGCCCCTGGTCGGTGGACTGGGACAGGGCGTACTGGAGGCCGGCCTTCACCCTTTCGGGGCTGTCGTGCGGGATGCCGACGGCCTGGGCGATGCGGTCGGCGGTGAGGAAGCCGATGCCCCACACGTCGGCGGCGAGCCGGTAGGGCTGGTTCTTCACCACGGAGATGGAGGCGTCGGCGTACTTCTTGTAGATGCGCACGGCGATGGAGGTGGAGACGCCGACGCCCTGGAGGAAGACCATGACCTCCTTGATGGCCTTCTGCTCCTCCCAGGCCGCGCCGATCAGCTTCGTCCGCTTGGGGCCGAGCCCGGGTACCTCGATCAGCCGCTTCGGCTCGCCCTCGATGACGTCGAGGGTGTCGGTGCCGAAGTGCTCCACGATCCGCTCGGCGATCTTCGGACCGATGCCCTTGATCAGGCCCGAGCCGAGGTAGCGGCGGATGCCCTGGATGGTCGCGGGGAGCACCGTCCGGTAGTTCTCCACGGTGAACTGCTTGCCGTACTGCGGGTGGGAGCCCCAGCGGCCCTCCATCCGCAGGGACTCGCCGGGCTGGGCGCCCAGCAGCGAGCCGACCACCGTCAGCAGATCGCCGCTGCCACGGCCGGTGTCCACACGGGCGACCGTGTACCCGCTCTCCTCGTTGGCGTAGGTGATGCGTTCGAGCACGCCGTCGACCACCGCCAGTTGCACCGCCCGCGGCGCCCCGTCTGCTGCTGCCATGACCCGAAGCTACCGGGCGGCGCCGACAGCGCGTCAGCCCTGTGGACAACGCGGACGGCAACGAAAAGGGGGTCCCGCCTCGCGGCCGGACCCCCTCACGGTTACCCCTCCCGTGTCGGACTTCCCGATCCCCCCAGATCCCTCCCCGGAAGCACCGACGCAACATACGACCCGCGATACGCCCGCAGGGTTGCATCCGGAACCACAGCTTTACGTTTCCGTTACCCAACGCCTACTCAAGGTGCTGGCGAATCAGCACAGAAGTAGCGTTTCAGGCATGACCGAATCCTCATTCCAGGACGATGTGCTGGGCGAACTCGGCGACGACAAGCTGACCGAGATCGCCGGCCTGCTCGGCACGGACGACTCCGGCGCCCGGGAGACCGTCTCGCAGACCGTCGGCGCGATGACCGGCGACCTCCGGCAGAAGGCCGACGCGGACGACGCCGACGGCGTGGCGGTGCGCCAGGCCATCGCCGAGGTCGCCGAGGCCGAGCCGCCACTGGAGGGCGTGGCCACGCTCGGCGGCCTCGGCGGCCTGCTCAGCGGCGGCATGATGGCCGGGGTGCTCGCCAAGGTGGGCAAGCCCGTGGCCGCCGCCGTATCGAAGCGGACCGGCATCCCCGCGGCCACCGTCAGCCGGGTGATCGAGATGCTGATCCCGGTCGTCCTGGCGGTCCTGGCGAAGCGCGCCTCCGGCAGGGCGGCGGGCACCGCGGCGCCCGGCGCGGCCCCCAGCGGCGCCCCGGGAACGAGCGGCGGCCTCGGCGACCTGCTCGGCGGTGGCAAGAAGTAGCCGGCAGGAAACAACCCCTGCGAGGTCCCACCGGCGCGCCCACCCCCTAGGGTTGCCCCATGGCTGAGAGCGTGCGGCTCCGCGACCCGGAACCGGGTGACCTGGGGTGGATCGTGCAGCGCCACGGCGCGCTGTACGCCGCCGAGTACGGCTGGAACAGCGACTTCGAGGGCCTGGTCGCCCGGATCGTCGCGGACTTCGCCCAGGACCACGACCCCCACCTGGAACGGGTGTGGATCGCGGAGCTGGACGGCCGGCCCGTCGGCTCGGTGATGTGCGTACGGGAGGACGGCGCGCCCGGCACCGCCCGGCTGCGGCTGCTCCTGGTCGACCCGCAGGGCCGCGGCCGCGGCGTCGGCACCCTGCTGGTCGACACCGTCGTGGCCTTCGCCCGCTCGGTCGGCTACCGCGAGCTGGTGCTGTGGACCAACGACGTGCTGACCGACGCCCGCGAGCTCTACCTGAAGGCCGGGTTCACCCTGATCGCGGAGCGGCCGCACCGCTCGTACGGAGCGAGCCTGACGGGACAGGACTGGCGGCTGCCGTTGCGGGAGGACTCCCCGCGCTGACGCCCGAACCGACCCCCGTACGGTTCGCGGCGCGCGCCGGGGCCAGCGAGGTCAGCGCCACCCCGCCCACCAGCAGTACGGCCGCCAGCCAGCGCAGCCCCGAGACGGACTCCCCGAGGACCAGGGCCGCGGAGGACATCCCGAACACCGGGACCAGCAGCGAGAACGGGGCCACCGAGGAGGCCGGGTAGCGGCGCAGCAGGTAGCTCCAGGCGGCGAACCCGAAGACGGTGGACACCCAGGCGACATAGCCGATGACGGCCGCCCCGGACCAGTCCAGGGCCCGCAGCGCGGCCAGGTCCCGCTCGGGGCCCTCCAGCAGCAGCGAGAGCGCGAGCAGCGGCAGGACCGGGACCGTGCACACCCACACCATGAAGTTCAGGGCGTCGGGCGGGGCGGCCTTGCGGGTCAGGACGTTGGACACGCCCCAGCAGGCGGCGGCCGCCACGACCAGCGTGAAGCCGAGCACCGGCCCGGAGGTCCCGCCGTCCACCGCGGCGACCGCGATCCCGGCGAGCGCCACGGCCATCCCGAGCACCCGCACCCGGCCCGGCCGCTCACGCAGTACGACGGCGGCGAGGACGGCGGTGAAGACGGACTGGATCTGCAGGACGAGCGAGGACAGCCCGGCCGGCATGCCGGCGTCCATGCCGGTGAAGAGAAGGCCGAACTTGGCGACGCCGAGGGCGATCCCGACCCCGACGATCCACTTCCAGGCGGCCTTGGGCCGCCCGACGAAGAACACGGCGGGCAGGGCGGCGACGAGGAAGCGCAGGGCGGACAGGAGCAGGGGCGGGAAGTGGTCGAGGCCGATCTGGATGACCACGAAGTTGAAGCCCCAGACGGCGGCGACGAGCACGGCGAGGGCGGTGTGTACGGGACGCATGCTTCGAGCATCGACCGCCGGACCATGTAGCACCAGCTCGGATGTCTTCCGGGATGGATGAAGCGTTGCTTACGGATACCCGCGGTGCGACGATGGGGGCATGCTCGATCTCGCCCGGCTGCGCGCCCTGCACGCCGTCTCCGTCCACGGCTCGGTCGCAGGCGCGGCGGCCGCCCTCGGCTACACCCCCTCGGCGGTCTCCCAGCAGATCTCCAAGCTGGAACGGGAGACCCGCACGACCTTGCTGGAGCGGCGCGGGCGCGGCGTCGCGCTCACCGAGGAGGCCCGCCATCTCGCCGACGCCGCCCAGGAGTTGCTGGCGATCGTGGAGCGCACCGAGACCACCCTGGAGGAGCGGCGCGGGCAGCCCGGCGGGCTGCTGACGGTGGCCGCGTTCGCCTCGGCGGCGCGCGGGCTGCTGCCGCAGGTGCTGGCCGATCTCGCCCGCCGGCATCCGGCGCTGGACGTCCGGCTCACCGAGGTGGACCCGCACCTGTCCGTGGAACTGGTGGCCCGGGGGGTCACCGATCTGGCGGTGGCCCACGACTGGGACATCGCCCCGCTGCCCGCACCGGAGGGGATCGAGCAGGCGGTGATCGGGGACGACCTCTGCGACCTGGTCGTCCCGGCCGGGCATCCCTTCACCACCCGCCGGGTCATCCGCCGCTCCGACCTCGGCGGCGAGCGCTGGGTCTGCCAGCCGCCCGGCCGGGTCTGCCACGACTGGCTGGTACGGACCCTGCGCACCGCCGGGTTCGAGCCCGACATCGCGCACGTCGCGGAGGAGAACCACACCATCGTCGCCCTGGTCGCGGCCGGGCTCGGGGTGGCCGTCGTACCCCGGCTGGGCACCGGCGCACTGCCGCCGGGGGCCGTGGCCGTACCGCTGGAACCGGGCCCCGTACGCAGGCTGTACGCCCTGTGGCGGACCGGGGCCGCCCGGCGCCCCGCGATCACCGAGGCCGTACGGAGCCTTCAGGAGCACTGGGCGGACCTGCAGGAGGCGTAGGCCGTGTCGGCCCGGGGCCTCGTCCGGGGGACCTTCCGAGTGTCCGTCACTCCCCGGGCGTACCGCGGCAGTAGGGTCCGGCGCGTGCCGTACCACGCCTCGCGCCGGAACCTGCTCGCCGCAGCCGCCATGGTCGCCGTCACGGCCGCCGGGGCGGCCTCCGCCGCGGTGGGCCCCCACCACGTCCCCGACGACGCGCGGCCCCCGGGCCGCCGCCCGGGCCGGGCGCGGCTGCGCGCCCTCGTGGACCGGATGAGCCTCGACGAGAAGGTCGGGCAGCTCTTCGTCTCACGGGCCTACGGGCATTCGGCGACCGACCCCGACCCGGCGGACGCCGAGCAGAACCTCGCGGCGTTCGGGGTGCGCACCGCCGCCGAGCTGGTCTCCCGCTACCACCTCGGCGGGATCGTCTACTTCGCCTGGGCCCACAACACCCGCGCCCCGCAGCAGATCGCCGCGCTCTCGGTCGGCCTGCAGCAGGCCGCCCTCACCACCGGTGCCCGGATCCCCCTGCTGCTCTCCACCGACCAGGAGCACGGCGCCGTCGCCCGCATCGGCAGGCCCGCGACCCTGTTCCCGGGCGCGATGGCGCTCGGCGCGGCCGGCTCCACCGCCCACGCCCTGCGGGCCGCGCGCATCGCGGGCTCCGAGCTGGCCGCCATGGGCATCCGGCAGGACTACGCGCCGGTGGCCGACGTGAACGTCAACCCGGCCAATCCGGTGATCGGCGTACGGTCCTTCGGCTCCGACCCGCACGCCGTGGCGGAGCTGGTCGCCGCCCAGGTCCGCGGCTACCAGGGGGCCGGGGTCGCCGCCACCGCCAAGCACTTCCCCGGCCACGGGGACACCGAGACCGACAGCCATGTCGGGCTGCCGGTGATGCGGCACACCCGGGCCGCCTGGGAGGAGCTGGACGAGCCGCCCTTCCGGGCCGCGGTGGAGGCGGGCGTGGACGCCATCATGACGGCGCACATCGTCTTCCCCGCGCTCGATCCCTCGGGGGATCCGGCGACCCTCTCCCGGCCGATCGTCACCGGTCTGCTGCGCGAACGCCTCGGCTTCGAGGGGGTGGTGGTCACCGACGCCCTGGACATGGCCGGGGTCCGCCAGAAGTACGGGAACGACCGTGTCCCGGTCCTGGCCCTGCTGGCGGGCTGCGACCAGCTGCTGAACCCGCCGGACCTGGGCCTCGCGCACCGCAGCGTGCGGGCGGCCGTCGAGTCGGGCGAGCTGACGCAGGCGCGCGTCGAGGAGTCGGTGCTGCGGATCCTGGAGCTGAAGGCCCGCCGGGGACTGCTCGACGAGGCGTACACCACGGGCCGGGAGGTGGACGCCGTCGTGGGCGTGCAGGAGCATCTCACCGCCGCCGACGCGATCGCGGCGGCCACGACGACCCTGCTGGCCGATCCCGGTGGGCTGGTGCCGTTCGATGCGACGGCCGGACCACGCCTGCTGGTCACCGGGGCGGACCCGGTCTCCCCCACGGGTACGACCGGACCCCCTATGGCCGTACTGGCCCGGGAGCTGACCGCCCTGGGCTGCCGGGCCACGGCGGTGCCGCCCGCCCGCGCCGTGGCCGCGGCGGCCGGTCACGCGGCGGTGCTGGTGTGCACGTACAACGTCCCGGAGGGCGAGAGTCCGCAGCGCACGCTGGTGACGGAGCTGATCGCGACCGGTGTGCCGGTGCTCTCGCTGGCGGTCCGCAACCCGTACGACCCGGCCCGGCTGCCGCAGTGCGCGGCGGAGCTGGCGACGTACTCGTGGACGGACGTGGAGATGCGGGCGGCGGCCCGGGTGCTCACCGGGGTGCTGCGGCCCGCCGGCCGCCTCCCCGTCCCGGTCCCGGGCCGCTACCCGCTGGGCCACGGGCTGACGCGCTGATCCCTCAGGCGCCGGCCCGCGGCCCACTGCCCGCCGTGCGTGCCGGTTACGGCCGCAGCTGCGGCTCGCGCTCCGGGTCGCGCTGGTCGAGCTGCGCGTCCGGCGCCGCCAGCGGCGCCGCCTTCCCCGCGTCGGCGAGCGCGGCGGCCGGGGCGACCCCGGCCCACTGCAGGATCCTCGAGGTGGCGAGGGCCTTCTCGCCGTCCATCAGCTTGGCGACGTTCGCCCCGTGGTTGGCGCCCGGCGCGATCATCACGTAGCTGTCGCGCACCCCGTAGCCGAGGCGGAACGGCTCGGCGCCCCACGGGTCGTTCTGCCCGTACACGAAGAGCATCTGGTGGGCGTTGTCGCGCACCCACTTGTCCACGTCCGCCATCACCCCCGGCTGGAAGGCCATGGGGATGTCGCGGGGCACGAAGTTGCGCGGCGGCTGGTAGCCGTAGCGGCTCAGGCCCTTCAGGTGCGACTGCTTGATGTCCGGGGAGCCGAGCTGCGTACCCGCCTGGTAGTAGTACGGCGTGTACGTCTCCAGTCCCTGGTCGGTGTAGGCGGAGAAGCCGGAGATCGTGTCGACCGTGTCCCAGATCTCCTGGTCGCTCGCGGTGGCCGCGGCCGGGATGGAGGCGCAGTCGGCGAGCAGGCTGTACTGCCAGAAGGCCCACACGTAGTCGAGGACGACGGCCTCGTAGGCCTTGTCGAGGTCGCCGACGGTGGTGAAGGTCCAGCCGTTCTCGGCGGCGGCGACCGCGTACTTGGCCTCCAGCGGCTCGCGGCGCACCAGCGCCTCGCGCTGGACGGCGTTGAGCTTGTCGCGGCACTCCTTGGTGCCGACCTTGGCGAAGAAGCGGTCGTAGGCCGAGTCCTCGTGGTTGACGACGTCGTTGGGCGCGACGTACGCGACGACACCGTCCATGTCGCGCGGGTAGAAGCGCTCGTAGTAGGTCGCCGTCATGCCGCCCTTGCTGGCGCCCGTGGCCAGCCAGTTCTTCTTGTAGATCTTCTTCAGGGCGGTGAAGATGCGGTGCTGGTCACTGGCGGCCTGCCAGATGTCCAGGTTGGACCAGTTGGCCGGGTCAGGCCGGGAGGGAGTGAAGAATCGATACTCCATGGACACCTGGTTGCCGTCGATGATGGTCGTCGGCTCGCTGCGGCGCGGGTTGGTGTTGACGTTGTAGCCGGAGGTGAAGAACACCGACGGCCGCGAGACGTCCTTGTGCAACAGGGTCAGGCGCTGCTTGAAGGTGCCCTTCCACGGCTGCCGGTGGTCCACCGGCTGCTCGTAGTTCAGTACGAAGAAGCGGTAGCCGGGGTACGGCTTCTCCTCGATCAGGCTCATCCCGGGAATGCCGAGGATCTGGTCCTTGATGTCCGTGGCGGCCGCGGGCTGCGCGGCTGTGGCCGCTTGAGCCATGGAGCCGGCCGCACCCATGGTGCCGATGAGCACCACGAGCGACAGCAGCCATCCGAGCGTCTTGCGCATTCACCCTCCCCTTGAGTTCACTTCGGTCGCCGTGAACCTAGCCGGGTCAACGCACCACTGACCAGACCCAGTTGGGCCTGTCCATCAGCACAGGATCCAGCCGGAATCCACAGATCCGGCCCCCACGCTCCCCTTTACATACACGCAGCGGTTGATCGCACCCACGGTGACCGGCCCGGCATATCGGGTGAATCGCCCGGCCTCCCGCACCGGGGCGCCCCCGCGCGGCTGAATGCTCACCGCCATCCGGCGCCGCTCGCCGGAGACCCGCGCCACCGTCATCGCGCAGGCCCGCTTGCGGCTCTTGTAGACCCGCACCTCGCCCGTCTCGAACGCCACCGTCCGGGCCAGCCGGCCACCGCAGCCCTCCGTCGCGGCCTGCGCCGCCGGCGGCGGCGTGCACAGCCCGCCCGCGCAGAGCCACAGCGCCACCGTGAACACCCCCAGGGACGCGCCCCGGCGGCCCCGCCTCCTCCACTCCTGCAACACCCTGCCCCCATCGGTCGTACGTACAGTGCACGCACGCACGTACGACGCCCGAACCCCCCGGATGGTTGCCGCGCGCAAGGGCCCGGCCCTCCGCCACCGGCCGCCCTCCCTCGTACGGGTGCATCCGCCACCCCCGGCGGGACAGCGGGAGTTCACGCCCGGAGGGGCGATTACGCTAGGTGATCCACCCCCCGCTCGCCGTGATCGCGGCGGTGGCGGCAGCCGTGAAAGGCCCTGAGATGACGAACGACCTGCTCGACCGCAAGCTGGCGCGCGCCTTCACGCACCTGGACGCCGACCGGAGCGGCGTGATCGACGCCGACGACATCATCGCGCTCGGCTCCCGGCTGCTGACGGCCCTCGCGGAGCCGGCCGACTCGCCCAAGGCGGAGCGGGTGATGGGCGGGCTGGCCGACTTCTGGCAGGACCTGTTCACCGAGCTGGACATCGACCGGGACGGCAAGGTCACGCCCGAGGAGTACAAGCAGGGCATGACCCGCCTGTACGCGCAGGGCGGGCCCGCCTACGACCGCTCGTTCCGCCCGATGATGAGCGCGATCCTGACGATCGTCGACACCGACGGCGACGGGCTCATCAGCCCGCAGGAGTTCCACCGGGCGCAGGAGGCCTTCGACACGCGGCTGAGCCCCGCCGACACCGAGGCGCTCTTCCACCGCATCGACGCGAACGGGGACGGCTCGCTGACGGTCGACGAACTGCTCGACGCGGTACGCGAGTACTACACCGGCACCGACGAGGACGCCCCGGGGAACCTGCTCTTCGGCGAGTTCTGATCCCGGGGCGTCCCCTGACGGGCGGTCCGCTCAGGCCGCGGCGCGCTCGTCCTCGCCGACGAAGGTGCGCCACAGCTCCGCGTACCGGCCGCCGCGCGCCAGCAGTTCGGTGTGGGTGCCGTCCTCCACCACCCGGCCGCGGTCCATGACCACGACCCGGTCGGCGCGCGCCGCGGTGGTCAGCCGGTGCGCGACCACCAGGGTGGTGCGCTTGCCCGCGAGCCGGTCCGTCGCCTGGTTGACCTGGGCCTCGGTGGCCAGGTCGAGGGCGGCGGTGGCCTCGTCGAGCAGCAGCACGTCCGGGTCGACGAGCTCGGCCCGGGCCAGTGCGATCAGCTGGCGCTGGCCCGCGGAGAGGTTGCGGCCGCGCTCGGCGACGGTGTGCAGGTAGCCGCCGTCGAGGGTGGCGATCATGTCGTGGGCGCCGACCGCGCGGGCGGCGGCCTCCACCTCGGCGTCGCTCGCACCGGGGATCCCGTAGGCGATGGCGTCACGGACCGTCCCCGGGAAGAGGTAGGCCTCCTGGGGGACGACGCCCAGCCGGTGGCGGTACGCCGTCAGGTCCAGCTCGCGCAGGTCGGCCCCGTCGGCGGTGACCCGGCCGGAGGTCGGATCGTAGAACCGGGCCACCATCTTGACCAGCGTGGACTTCCCGGCTCCGGTCTCGCCCACGAAGGCGACGGTCTGCCCGGCGGGTATCCGCAGGCTGATGCCGGCCAGGGCCTCGCCGTTCTCGCCCCGCTCCTCGGCCGTCCCGTACTGGAAGCGGACGTTCTCGAAGGCGATCTCCCCGCGCAGCGATTCCAGTGCGCGCGGCCGCTCGGGCAGCGGGGTGGTGGTGGGCTCGCGCAGCAGCCCCTGGATGCGGCCGAGAGCGACCGTGGCCTGCTGGTAGCCGTCGAAGACCTGGGAGAGCTGCTGGACGGGCGCGAAGAACAGGTCGATGTAGAGCAGGTACGCGACCAGCGCGCCGGTGGTGAGCGTCCCGGCCTCCACCCGGCCCGCCCCGACGATCAGCACGGCGGCCGCGGCGCCCGAGGACAGCAGCTGCACGAAGGGGAAGTAGACGGATATCAGCCACTGGCCGCGGACCCGGGCCTCGCGGTACGAGTGGCTGCGCTCGGCGAAGCGCTTGGCGCCCGAGCCCTCGCGGCGGAAGGCCTGGACGATGCGCAGGCCCGAGACGGACTCCTGGAGGTCGGCGTTGACCAGGCTGACCCGGTCGCGGGCGAGCTCGTAGGCGGCGACGGACCTGCGGCGGAACACGATCGTGCCGACGACCAGGACGGGCAGGGTCGCGAAGACGATCAGCGCGAGCTCGACGTCCAGGACGAGGAGCGCGATCAGGATGCCGAAGAAGGTGAAGACGGAGACCACGGCGGTGACGAGGCCGGTCTGCAGGAAGGAGCTCAGCGAGTCCACGTCGGTGGTCATCCGGGTCATGATCTTGCCGGTCAGCTCGCGCTCGTAGTAGTCGAGGCCGAGTCGCTGGAGCTGGGCGAAGATCTTGACGCGCAGGGCGTACAGCACGCGCTCGCCGGTACGGCCCGTCATACGGGTCTCGGCGAACTGCGCGGCCCACTGCGCGACGACGAGGGCGAGGGCGAGCCCGGCGGCCACCCAGACGGCGCCGAGCACGGCCTGTTCCACGCCCTGGTCGATGCCGTGCCGGATCAGGATCGGCAGCAGCAGTCCGGCCCCCGCATCCGCGGCGACGAGGCCGAGGCTGATGGCCAGCGGCGCCCAGAACCCGCGGAGCAGGTGGCGCAGTCCGTAGCTCTCCTCGGCGGCCGCGGCGCGGGTCTCGTCCACCTCGGGGAGGTCGTCGGCGGGCGGCAGCGCGGCCACCTGCGCGAGCAGTTCGGGGGTGGCGGGCATGCCGGAGACGGACCCGGCCATGGAATGCCCGGCTCCGGGCGCGCCACCCGCGGCGGGGGCGGCGCCGGGAACGGGGGCACCGGCAGCGGTGTCGGGCTCGTCCTGGCGGCGCCAGAGCTCGGGGGTGACCCCGCCGGCGACCCGGCGCTTGGCGTTGACGGGCTCCGAGTCGATCTCGGCCTCGAGCTCGATGCCGCGTTCGAGGTCCCGGTCGAGCTCGCGCTCGAACTCGGTCATCACCCGGGCGTCCGGGGTCCGCGGCGAGGCGGCGCCGAGCGCGTCCGGGTCGGTGAGCAGCCTGCGGTAGAGCGCGGAGCGGCTCTCCAGCTCCTCGTGCGTGCCGATGTCGGCGAGCCGCCCGCGGTCGAGTACGGCGATCCGGTCGGCCAGCGCGAGCGTGGAGCGGCGGTGGGCGATCAGCAGGGTGGTCCGGCCGGCCATGACGGAGCGCAGGGCCTCGTGGATCTCGTGCTCCACGCGGGCGTCGACGGCGGAGGTGGCGTCGTCGAGGAGCAGCAGCCGGGGGTCGGTCAGGATGGCGCGGGCGAGGGCGATGCGCTGGCGCTGGCCGCCGGAGAGGGTGAGCCCCTGCTCGCCGACCTTGGTGTCGTACCCGGCGGGCAGGGCCCGGATGAACCCCTCGGCCTGGGCGGCGCGGGCGGCGGCCTCGATCTGCTCCTCGGTGGCGCCGGGGTGCCCGTAGGCGATGTTGGCGCGGATGGTGTCGGAGAAGAGGAAGGAGTCCTCGGGGACCAGGCCTATCGCGCCGCGCAGGGAGTCGTACGTCAGCTCGCGGACGTCGTGGCCGCCGACGCGGACGGCGCCGCCGTCGGCGTCGTAGAACCGGGGCAGCAGGAGCGCGACGGTGGACTTGCCGCTGCCCGAGGACCCGACGACGGCGACGGTCTCGCCCTGCGCCACGGAGAGCGAGAAGCCGTCGAGGACGGGCCGCCCGGGGTCGTAGCCGAAGCGGACGTCGTCGAACTCGACGGTGGCGGGCGCGTCGGCGGGCAGCTCGTGGGTGCCCTCGTGGATCTCGGGCTCGGTGTCGATGAGCTCGAACACGCGCTCCACGCCGGCCCGGGCCTGCTGTCCGACGGTGAGGACCATGGCGAGCATGCGGACGGGTCCGACGAGCTGGGCGAGGTAGGTGGAGAAGGCGACGAAGGTGCCGAGGGTGACCTGGCCGTTGGTGGCCATCCAGCCGCCGAGGGCCAGCATGGCGACCTGGGCGAGCGCGGGGACGGCCTGCAGGGCGGGGGTGTAGCGCGAGTTGAGGCGGATGGTCCGCATCCGCCCGGCGAACAGCCGGCGGCCGGCTTCGCGCAGCTTGCCGGTCTCCTGCTCCTCCTGGCCGAAGCCCTTGACGACGCGGACGCCGGTCACGGCCCCGTCGACGACGGTCGCCACGGCGGCGGCCTGGCCCTGGGCCCACCAGGTGGCGGGGAAGAGCTTCTTGCGGCTGCGCTTGGCTATGAACCACAGGGCGGGGGCCATGAGCAGGGCGACGAGGGTCAGCAGCGGCGAGAGCCAGAGCATGATCCCGAGGGATATCCCGAAGAGCAGGAAGTTCCCGATCGTCATGGGCAGCATGAAGAGCAGGCCCTGGATCAGCTGGAGGTCGCTGGTGGCGCGGCCGACGACCTGACCGGTGTTCAGCTCGTCCTGCCGCCGCCCGTCGAGGCGGGCGATCGTGTCGTACATGTCGGTGCGCAGGTCGTGCTGCACGTCGAGGGCGAGCCGCCCGCCGTAGTACCTGCGTACGTAGGTCAGTACGTACACGAGCAGGGCCGCGGCTATGAGCATCCCGGCCCAGGGCGCCATGGGCTTGGTCCGGTCCCCGATGACGTCGTCGATGATCACCTTGGTGACCAGCGGCACGACCGCCATCACGGCCATACCGGCCAGCGAGGAGCCGAGCGCGAGCAGCACATTGGTCCTGTACCGCCAGGTGTAGGCCGCCAGCCGCTTGCCCCAGCCCTGTTTCTCCCCAGCCGCTGTCTCTGCCGCCGCCACGTGAGGCCTCCCCGTTCGTCCTGTCCTGCCGGAAGCGCCAACGCTCCGACCGGCGGATTTCATCCCGCCGCAACAATCGCACTCTCGTACGGCGGGGGCGCGCGGACCGCGTCCGACCGGGGCGGGGAGGCCGTGGGGAGGCCGTGGGGGGCGGCGCGGCAGCGAGGCGGACGCGGGGCCCGTCCCTGTCAAGTCACGACATCACGGATCTGGGCCGGGCAGGGCGTACTGCCGATGCTGGAAGTCGGCAGCCCTCCGACCACGGTGGCGCAGCGAAGGGATCCAGGACCATGTCCACTCACCACGAACACTCGACCGGCACCGGCACCGGCACCGGCACCGGCTTCATGCAGCGGACCGTCCGCACCGTCGTCCCCTACGTCACCGCGTTCCTCGTCGCGCTGCTCGCGGCGAAGATCGTCGGCCTGCTGACCGAGAACCCGTGGGCCCGGCTGGGCACGGCGCTGGGCGTGGCCGTGGTCAGCCTCCTCCTCCATACCTACGAGGAGAAGGAGGAGGGCCGCTCCGGCGGCTGACGCCGCGCTGACCCCTCAGAGGTGCGTCGGGGCGAACATCTTCAGGGTGGCCGGGAGGACCACCACCGAGGGGCCCGGGGTCCCGAGGGCCTTCGCGAGGTCCTCGCGGAGGGATTCCGGGGTGGTGGTGGAGGCCGGGACGCCGAAGGACTGCGCCAGCGCCACGAAGTCGGGGCCGGCGAGCTCGGTGCCGGTCCCGCAGCCGTACTCGCGCAGGATGCCGTAGCCGGCGTCGTCCACGATCAGCCAGGTGACGTCGAGGCCGTGCTGCTTCGCCGTGGCGAGGTCCGCGACGGAGTACATCGCGCCGCCGTCGCCGGACACCGCCAGCACCGGGGTGTCCGGTTCCGCGACGCACGCGCCGAGTGCCGCCGGGAAGGCGTAGCCGAGGCCGCCCGCGCCCTGGGCCGAGTGCATGGTGTTGGGGTGCTTCGGGTCGAAGGCGGACCAGGCCCAGTAGGACAGGATCGTCATGTCCCAGAAGGACGGGGAGCGGGGCGGGAGCGCGGCCCGGATCGAGCCGAGGAGTTCCTGTTCGAGGGCCACGTCCTGGGTGGCGAGGCGGGCCGCGATGTCCGCGAGGACCAGGCGCACGCGCTCCGGGGCGGAGGGGTCCTCGCGCTCGGACACCGTCTCCAGCAGGGCCTGGAGCGCCAGGCGGGCGTCCGCGTGGATGCCGAGGCCCGCGTGGTTGGACTCCAGCTTGCCGAGGTCCGCCTCGATCTGGACGACCCGGCCCGTCGGGAAGAACGTGTGGTAGTTCGACGAGAGCTCGCCGAGGCCCGAGCCGACCACGAGCAGGACGTCGGCGTCCTCCAGGAAGTCCGTCATGTGGCGGTCCTCCAGCCAGGACTGGAGGGACAGCGGATGGGTCCACGGGAAGGCGCCCTTGCCGCCGAAGGTGGTGACGACGGGCGCGTTCAGGCGCTCGGCGAGCTGCCTCAGCTTGCCCGCCGCGTCGGAGCGGACGACCCCGCCGCCCGCGATGATCACCGGGCGGGTGGCGTTCTCCAGCCAGTGGGCGGCGAGCGCCGTGAGCTCTGGCCTCGGCGCCAGCTCGTGCGGGGTCGCGTCCACGCCCGTGACCTGCGGGATGACGGTCTCGGCCCGCAGCACGTCCTCGGGGATCTCGACGAACACCGGGCCGTGCGGGGCGGTCAGGGCCGACTCCCAGGCCTCCGCGATCACGGAGGGGAGCTGGGAGGGGGTGCGGACCGTGTGGACGGACTTCACCACGTCCCGGAAGGAGGCCGACTGGTCCCGCAGCTCGTGCAGGTGCCCGCGCCGCCCGCCGCCCAGGCCCGCCACCGGAACCTGGGAGGAGATCGCGAGGACCGGGGCCGAGGCGGCGGCCGCCTCGGCCAGGGCGGGCAGCGCCATCAGCGCGCCCGGGCCGGTGGAGAGCAGCAGCGGCACCGCCTCGCCCGTGATCCGGCCGTACGCGTCGGCCGCGAAGCCCGCGTTGTTCTCCGTACGCAGCCCCACGAGGCGCAGGTCGGAGCGGCCGACCGCGTCGAAGAGGGCGAGCGCGTGCTGGCCGGGCAGGCCGAAGACGGTGTTCGCGCCGAGCGAGCGCAGCGTTTCCACGACCAGGTCCCCGCCCGTCCGGCCCGGCGGCGGCGCGAGCGCGGCCGCCCTCTGGGCGTCGGTGGGGCGGAGAACCAGGTCGTGGTCGTGCGTCACTTCGCTTACTTGCCCTTCGCCTGCGCGATCTGTCGCGACATGATCGTGGTCAGCTCGTACGCGGTGTGCGAGGCCGCGACCGAGGTGATCTCGGCGTGATCGTACGCCGGGGCGACCTCGACGACGTCGGCGGAAACGAGGTTGCAGGAGGACAGCCCGCGGATGATCTCCAGCAGCTCGCGGGAGGTCATGCCGCCCGCCTCCGGGGTGCCGGTGCCGGGCGCGTGCGCCGGGTCGAGCACGTCGATGTCGATGGAGATGTACAGCGGACGGTCGCCGATGCGCTGGCGCAGCTGGTCGGCGACCTCGTCGGCGCCGCGGCGGTAGACGTCGGCCGAGGTGACGATGCCGAAGCCCATCTTGGCGTCGTCGTCCAGGTCCTGCTTGCCGTACAGCGGGCCGCGGGTACCGACGTGGGAGAGCGCCTCGGTGTCGAGGATGCCCTCCTCGACGGCGCGGCGGAACGGGGTGCCGTGGGTGTACTCGGCGCCGAAGTAGGTGTCCCAGGTGTCCAGGTGCGCGTCGAAGTGGAGCAGCGCGACCGGGCCGTGCTTCTTCGCGACGGAGCGGAGCAGCGGCAGGGCGATGGTGTGGTCGCCGCCCAGGGTCATCAGGCGGGAGCCGGCGCCGAGCAGCTCGTCGGCGGCGGCCTCGACCGTCTCGACGGCCTCGTTGATGTTGAAGGGGTTCACGGCGATGTCACCGGCGTCGGCGACCTGGGCGAGCGCGAACGGGGAGGCGTCCTGGGCCGGGTTGTACGGGCGCAGCAGGCGCGAGGCCTCGCGGATGGCGTTGCCGCCGAAGCGGGCGCCGGGGCGGTAGGACACGCCGGAGTCGAAGGGCACGCCGACGACGGCGACGTCGGCGGAGCCGACCTCGTCGAGGCGGGGCAGACGGGCGAAGGTCGCCGGGCCCGCGTAGCGCGGGATACGGGAGGAGTCGACGGGGCCGCGCGGCTGCGTGCTCATGGCTGTGCCTCTTTTTCTCTGGCCTGACGTGTGCGGTACTTCGAGCGTAAGCGGGCCACCGGGGGGTGGGGAGTGTACGTTTCATCCATCCGGCAGAGTCGAAATGGATGGAGTATCCATGCCCAGCCCTCCCCGCGATCCGGAGTACGGCGACGGCCCGGTCGGGGAGCCGCTCACCCCGACCGTGCCCCTCGCCGCGCTGCTCGGCGACCGGGAGCTCGGCCTGCGCCACCTCGCCGGGCCGGCCGCCGCCGGGGTGCACGGGGTGCACGCCTCCGAGATGCCCGACCCCTCCCCGTACCTGCTCGGCGGCGAGCTGCTGCTGACCGCCGGGGCGGGTCCCGCCGACGACCCCGACGGGTACGTGGCCCGGCTGGCCGGGGCGGGGGCTGCCGCGCTCGGCTTCGGCGTGGCCCCGGTGCACGAGGAGGTCCCGGCCGCGCTGGCCGAGGCCTGCGCCCGGCACGGGCTGCCGCTGCTGGAGGTGCCGCCGCGGACCCCCTTCTCGGCGGTCGCCCGCGCGGTGGGTCGGCTGATGGCGGAGGCCCGGACCCGGGAGCTGCGCCGGGTCACCGAGGCCCAGCAGGCCCTGGCGGCGGCCGCGGCCCGACCCGACCCGGTCCCGGCGGTGCTGGCCCGGCTCGCGGCGAGCCTGGGCGGGTCGGTCGCCCTGTGGCCGGGCGGCCGGGCGGCGGGCCCGGAGCTGCCGGCTCCGGCATGGGAGGCCCTGTCCGCGCTGCTGACCCGCGTCGGCCGCGAGGGCGGACCCGCCACCGCCACCGATCGGGCGGGCGGACACCACCTGGCCGCCTACGCCCTGGCCGGGCGGGCCGCCCTGGGCACCGCGACCCCGGCCCGCGCACCCGGCGACCACACCGTGGCATCGGTGGCCGCCGTCCTGCTGACCCTGCTCACCGCCGAGCGGCCCGCCGGGGCCGAGGCGGCGGCCCTGACCCGGCTGCTCCTCGACGGGAATCCGGCCGCGGCCCTGGCGGCCGGACCCTGGTACGCCGTCCACGCCCGCGGGTCCGGGGACCCGCAGGCCCTCGCGGCCGCGCTGGGCACCGTACTGCTGGACCCGCACGAGGGCGGCGTACGGCTGCTCACGGACCGGGAGCCCGCCGCACAGCCCGGCTGGCGGCTCGGGGTGGGCGCACCGGCCGCGCCCGACGCGCTGGCCACGGCCGACGCCCAGGCCGCGCGGGCCCTGGAGCGCGCGGAGGCGGCCCGTACCCCGCTGGCCCGCCACACCGACCCCGGCTTCGCGGGCCTGGTCGGCGAGGCCGAGGCGCGCGCCCACGCCGAGGCCCTGCTGGGGCCGCTCCCCCCCGCCCTGCGGGAGACCCTGCACGGCTGGCTGGCCCACCACGGCAACTGGGACCGCACGGCCGCGGCCCTGGGCGTCCACCGCAACACCGTCCGCCAGCGCATCGGCCGCGCCGCCGAACTGCTGGACCGGGACCTGGACGACCCGGACGTACGGATGGAGCTGTGGTTCGCGCTGCGCGTCGCCGCCGGGTGAGGGCGGCGCCCGCCGGCGGCCCGCTCAGCCGGGGTGGTCGTCCGGCGGGCGGAAGGAGGCGAGCATCTCCAGGAAGCGGGCGGAGCCGGTGATCACCCCGGGCCGCCCGCTGCCGGGCGGGGCGGGCTCGACCCCGATCGACTCGATCCCGTCCTCCCCGATCCACAGCAGGCGCGAGCTCAGCCGGAACCCCTCCGGGGCGTCCTCCCACATCTGCCGTACGAGCGGGCCGTAGGCGATCACGCAGGTGTGCAGGTCCGGCCCCGCCACGGCCCACAGCATCAGGTGACCGTGGAAGGGGACCATCGCGAGGATGCCGAGCGGCGCCGGGCGGTCGATCAGATCGGCGGCCCGCAACAGGTGGGTGGAGGTCCATCCGCCGTCGGCCTCGACGTTCACCAGCGGGTTCTCGTCGTCGTTGTACCGGAGCGAGACCGGCGCGGCGTCCAGGTTGGCCATGGCGGCGGCCCAGACCTCGGAGCCGTCCACCTGCCAGGCGTCGAACTGCTCCGGCGGGACGGGTGCGGAGAGGGTGCCGCCCACCTGGATCACGACGACGGCCGCGAGCTCCTCGGTCAGGGCGACCGCCAGCGCGTGGCGCTCGGTCACCGTGTCGACGGTCACCAGCCTCGGCATGAGCAGGTTGCGGACCTCGGCGAAGCCCGCGCGCTCCAGTTCGCGGCGCCGCTCGGCGAGCCGCTGCTTCTGGTTCAGGAAGGAGACGGTGGCCGACCGCCAGTTCGTGTGCGGCAGCCCGCGGACCAGCTCGGCTATCTCCGCGAGGTCCAGCGGAGCTCCGGGCTCTCCCTCGGCGGCGAGCGAGAGGTGGCGGTGCTCCCCGAAGCGCATGGGCGGCCCGCTCCTGTTCCCGTCCAGGAAGACGTCGTTCAGGAGCTCCTCAAAGCGGTGCCAGTCGGCGGGGCTGAACCACGCGCACCAGTCCGGTACGCCCGCGCCGGCCTTTTTCGCTCTCCGGAAAAGTGGCATGCCGGGCAGGTTAGGGGAGGGCGAACCGGTACGTGAGACCACGAACAAGGCATTCTCGAGCGCATTCCGGCCACATTTCGGCCACCACGGCCCGGACGGGCCCCTCCGCCGGGATCGCCCCGGGGGTCGCCGCCGGAGGGCCGGGGGTGAGCCACCCCACCCTTTCTTCGGCCCCTCCGCTCTGGACAGCCAGTTTGACTGGCCGGTAACTTATCCTGAGCAAGCGCTTAGGCATGGCGGCGGACCGCCGCGACCGAAGGGAGCCGGCTGTGCGCCGTACCGTTTTCAACGAGGACCACGAGGCATTCCGCGAGACCATCCGCGCCTTCATCGAGGCCGAGGTCGTCCCGGTCTACGACGAGTGGTTCGCAGCCGGTCAGGCGCCGCGCGACTTCTACTACAAGCTCGGCGAGCTGGGCGTCTTTGGGATCAACGTGCCCGAGGAGTTCGGCGGCGCGGGCCTGGACACCCACAAGTTCGAGGCCGTCCTCTACGAAGAGACCTCGCGCGCGGGCGTCAACTTCGGCGGCTCCGGCGTGCACGTGCTGCTCGCCCTCCCCTACATCAAGATGCTGGCCGACATCGAGCAGAAGAAGCGCTTCCTGCCGAAGTTCGTCTCCGGCGAGGAGATGTGGGCGCTGGCGATGACCGAGCCGGGCACCGGCTCCGACGTCGCGGGCATGAAGACCACCGCCAAGCTCTCCGAGGACGGCACCCACTACGTCCTCAACGGCTCCAAGACCTTCATCACCGGTGGCGTCCACGCCGACCGCGTGATCGTCTGCGCCCGCACCTCCGCCCCGAGCGAGGACGACCGCCGCTTCGGCATCTCCCTCTTCGCCGTGGACACCAAGTCCGAGGGCTACTCCATCGGCCGCAAGCTCGACAAGCTGGGCCTGAAGACCTCCGACACCGCCGAGCTGGCGTTCGTCGACGTGAAGGTCCCGGTCGAGGACCTGCTCGGCGAGGAGGGCAAGGGCTTCTACTACCTCGGCCACAACCTGGCCTCCGAGCGCTGGGGCATCGCCTTCGGCGCGTACGCCCAGGCCGCCGCGGCCGTCCGGTTCGCCCAGCAGTACGTCACGGAGCGCACCGTCTTCGGCAAGCCCGTCGCGCACTTCCAGAACACCAAGTTCGAGCTGGCCGCCTGCCAGGCCGAGGTGGACGCCGCGCAGGCCGTCGCCGACCGCGCCCTGGAGGCCCTGGACGCCGGCGAGCTGACGCCCGCCGAGGCCGCCTCCGCGAAGCTGTTCTGCACCGAGGTCGCGCACCGCGTGATCGACCGCTGCCTCCAGCTGCACGGCGGCTACGGCTACATGAACGAGTACCCGATCGCCCGCCTGTACGCCGACAACCGCGTGAACCGCATCTACGGCGGCACCAGCGAGATCATGAAGTCCATCATCGCCAAGTCCATGGGCCTGTAAGGAATCCGGGCACCTACCCTTCCCCCATGAACCAGGCACTGACGACGCTCCTCGATCTGCTCGACCTCGAGCAGATCGAGGAGAACATCTTCCGCGGTACCAGCCGGCCTTCGCTGGTACCGCGCGTCTTCGGCGGCCAGGTCGCGGCCCAGGCCCTGGTCGCGGCCGGCCGGACCGTCCCCGCGGACCGCATCGCGCACTCGCTGCACTCCTACTTCCTGCGCACCGGGGACACCTCCGCACCCATCGTCTACTCGGTGGACCGGATCCGCGACGGGCGCTCCTTCACCACGCGCCGGGTCGTCGCCGTCCAGCACGGCCAGCCGATCTTCCACCTCTCCGCCTCCTTCCAGACGTACGAGGACGGCCTCGACCACCAGGTCGCCATGCCGTCCGCCCCGGACCCGGAGTCCCTGCCCACCGCGGCCGAGTCGCTGCCCGCGTACCGCGAGATCTTCCGCGACCCCGGCACCGTGGAGCGGCTGATCGAGACGCGGGAGGCGGTGGACCTGCGCTACGCGACGACCCCGCCCTGGGGCAGCATCGGCGAGCCGGTGGAGCCGCGCTCGCAGGTGTGGTTCCGTACGGCCGGCAAGCTGGACAGCGCCGATCCGCTGCTGCACACCTGCCTCGCCACCTACGTCTCCGACATGACCCTGCTGGACTCGGTGCTGCTCGCGCACGGGCGGGGCGGCTGGGCGGTGGGCGACGTGGTCGGCGCCTCGCTGGACCACGCGATGTGGTTCCACCGGCCCTTCCGGGCGGACGAGTGGCTGCTGTACGACCAGGAGTCGCCCTCGGCGGCCGCGGGCCGGGGCCTCGGCCAGGCCCGCATCTGGACGCAGGACGGCCGGCTGGCCGTGACGGTCATCCAGGAGGGCGTCGTACGCGTCCCGCGTGCGTGACCCGCGCCCGCCCGTCTCAGTCCCACCAGAATCCCCAGTGGTTGCTGCCGGTGACGGCCTCGTCGGCGTAGGCGCGGATGCTGCCGGAGCCCTGCCAGATGTTGTCGGGCGCGAAGGCGTAGTGCTCCGCCGCGACGGGGAGCGCGCGGGCGACCGTACGCGGCGGGGCCGCCACGGACACGTGGAGCTCGTCGAAGCCGAGGGCCACGACGCGGGCGCCGAAGCGGTCCTCCCAGGAGCGCAGGACCGCGCTGATGCGGGCGGTGTCGTTCTCGTGGTTGGTCGGGCCGCACCAGCCCATCGCGGCCGGTACGTCGGCCCCGCGGCCCGCGGGGACCAGCGCGAGCCGCGGGCTCGGCAGGTGGCCGCTCGCGATCAGCCCGTCCGCGAGCCCACAGGCGACGGCGTCCGGATCCGGCCCGTCCTCCGACCGGGCGAGCCCGGGCCAGTCGCGGCCGAAGGGAGCGATGAGCTCCTCCCCCTCCGCCCCCTCCTCGGGGTCGGGCACGACCGCGCTCCAGAACTCGCGCAGCACGGGCTCGACGTGGTGGTCGTCGGGGTCGGACATCCGCTCCGGCGAGAACTCCCGCTCCTGCCACCACCGTTCCAGCCCGCGCCGCCCCTGGAGCAGCACGGCCTGCAGCCCGGCGGCCGCGAGCGCGGGACTCCGGTGAGCGGCGAGCGCCCCGACCCCCACGGCCTCGTCGGACACCCACAGCAGCGGCGCGGACTCCCGCCACCACCCCCGCCGACCGGGCCTGTCGATGAGCACACCGCGCGGCAACTCCAGCCCGAGGGACCGCCCTTGGGGATCCTCGGCCAGGACGGACAGCGGGCTGCGCACCTTCGGAGACTTCGACATGCGGCGACCGTAACCACCACCACTGACAACCGCCGCCGCAGGCTACGGTGGCAGGCATGAGAAGGGGCGCTCAGTGAGTGACCGACCGCGACGGTCCGTCTGGTGGTTCACAGCGGCGGCAGGCCTCATCGTGGCCTTGCCGGTCGCATTCCTGGCAGACCTCGGCGAGAACCGTGAGGCCTCGCCGGCGGTCGGCGACGTGGAGGGGGTCTGGCAGGGCTCGGACGGTGGCCGGCTGACGGTTCGGGCCGATGGTTCGGCGGACCTGGAGCGGGTCACACGGCCCGGGCCGGACTGCGGGCGGTCCACCGACGCGGCGGGCCGTTCGTACACCGGGCCGGCGACGTGGGTCTTCGACACCTATCCCGACGAGAGGCCGGGGATCAGGTTCGACTACCAGGGACCCGCCACCGCCAAGCCGTGCAAGGCCTACCTGGTGGTCTTCTCGCTGAAGGACGGCACGAAGGGGTTCCTCCCCCAGGACCCGCCCGGCGTGCACTACGTACGGTCGGCCGGGCCGCTGGGCTGACCGACGCGGGGCGGGCAGGGCGCCGTCCCTTGCGGGTGGACCGGGGAAGCCCCGGCCCGGGATACCGGCCGGGGCTCTTTCGTGTCCGCCGCGCTATGCGTCCCGCAGGCCCGCCGCGTCCAGGAGGTACGCCACCATCGGGTCGTAGAAGCGGGGGTCGCGGACGTGGTCGTCCAGGGGGACCGTCACCTGGACCGCGCCTTCCGCCTCGCCGATGAACAGGGCCGGGTCGTTGCAGTCCGCGTAGCCCACCGCGTCCAGGCCCCGCTGGGCCGCGCAGCCCGCCCAGCCGTGGTCGGCGACGACCAGGTCCGGCAGCGGGCGGTTCTCGGCCGCCAGGCCGTCCAGGATCGCGGCCATCGGCTCCGGCGAGTGGGTGTGCCACAGCGTCGCGCCCCGCTCCAGGACCGCGACGTCGGCGAACTGCCACACCGAGCCCTCGTCCGCCACCAGCCCCTGCGGGATGACGACGATCTCGCAGCCCGCCGCCCGCAGGGCCGCCGCCGTGGCGCGGTGGACGTCCAGCAGGCCGCCCGGGTGGCCGGTGGCGAAGAGCACGCTCTGCCGGTCCAGCGCCGCCTTGCGCAGCCGCGCCGCCAGGCGGTCCAGGCCGGCCACGGTCAGTTCGGGGTCGATGGTGTCCTGGCCGAAGCGGAACTCGGGGTCGTCCACGACGCCGCACCGCTCCGCCATCACCGCGAGCACGTCCTGCTCGTCCGTCCAGCGGTCGCCCAGTTCCAGCCCGAGCCAGTAGTGCCGATCGCCGTTGGCGAGCTTGCGGTAGTGGCTCAGGTTGTTGTCGCGCGGCGTGGCGACCTGCCCCGCGATCCGGGTGCGGACCAGGTGGTCGATGAGTTCGGCGCGGGTGGGTACGGGCGTCTCTATCGGCTTCGGCATACGGGCCATTCTGCCGCCGCCGGGGCGGAGCCGGCGCGTCCATTCCGGTCGGCGGACGCCCCGGGTCACGCCGACAGCGCCCCGAACGCGCCGTGGGCGAGGCGCCGCAGCAGCGATTCCACCGCCTCGCGCCCCAGCGCCGCCAGGTGCGGGGTGGAGTTGAGCAGGCCGAAGACCGCGTGCACGGCGACCCGCACCTCCGCCTCGCCGACCTCCGGGTGCAGTTCCCGTACGACCTCCACCCACAGCTCCACGTACTGGCGCTGCAGCTGCCGCACGAGCTTGCGGTCGGCCTCCCGGAGCCGGTCGAGCTCCCGGTCGTGCAGGGTGATCAGCGCGCGGTCGTCGAGCGCGAAGTCGATGTGGCCGTCGATGAGGGAGGACAGCACCCGGGCCGGGTCGCCCGCCGCCTCCGCCACGCGGTGCCGGCCGCCGGTCAGCAGCCGCTCGCTGATGCCGACGAGCAGTTCGGCGAGCATGGCGTCCTTGCCCGCGAAGTGCCGGTACAGGCCGGGACCGCTGATGCCCACGGCGGCCCCTATCTCGTCGACGCCCACGCCGTGGAATCCACGCGCGGCGAAGAGACGAGCGGCCTCACTGAGGATCTGCTCGCGACGGGTGGGTGCGGCCGCTCTGGTGCTCATGGGAAACCATTCTAGACAGGGCCGTTAGCGGTCGTTAACCTGAGCTCACAAGCGTTAACGCTCATTAACCGCGTGGAACGAGCAAGGGAGCTCGACCGATGCAGCAGGCACCAGTGCTGACGAGCGCCGCGGACCCGGCGTCCGAGGCCTGGCGGACCAACGAGGCCGCCCACCGCGAGCTGACCGAGGGCCTGCGCGCCCGGCTCGACGCGGCCCGGCTCGGCGGCGGCGAGAAGGCCCGCGCCCGCCACACCGCCCGCGGGAAGCTCCTCCCGCGCGACCGCGTGGACACCCTCCTCGACCCCGGATCGCCCTTCCTGGAGCTGGCCCCGCTGGCCGCCGAGGGCATGTACGGGGGCGCCGCCCCCGCCGCCGGGGTCATCGCGGGCATCGGCCGGGTCAGCGGCCGCGAGTGCGTGATCGTCGCGAACGACGCCACCGTCAAGGGCGGCACGTACTACCCGATGACCGTCAAGAAGCACCTGCGCGCCCAGGAGGTGGCCCTGGAGAACCGTCTCCCCTGCCTCTACCTGGTCGACTCCGGCGGTGCCTTCCTCCCCATGCAGGACGAGGTCTTCCCCGACCGGGAGCACTTCGGCCGCATCTTCTACAACCAGGCCCGCATGTCGGGGGCCGGCATCCCGCAGATCGCCGCCGTCCTCGGCTCCTGCACGGCCGGCGGCGCGTACGTACCGGCGATGAGTGACGAGGCCGTCATCGTCCGCAACCAGGGCACGATCTTCCTCGGCGGCCCGCCGCTGGTGAAGGCCGCCACCGGCGAGGTGGTCACGGCCGAGGAGCTCGGCGGCGGCGAGGTCCACTCCCGGATCTCGGGCGTGACCGACCACCTCGCGGAGGACGACGCGCACGCGCTGCGGATCGTACGGAACATCGTGGCGACCCTGCCCGAGCGCGGGGCCCTGCCCTGGTCGGTCGAGGCGCCGGAAGAGCCCAAGGTGGACCCGTACGGGCTGTACGGTGCGGTCCCCGTCAACTCGCGCACCCCGTACGACGCCCGCGAGATCATCGCCCGGATCGTGGACGGCTCCCGCTTCCAGGAGTTCAAGTCCGAGTTCGGCCAGACGCTGGTCACCGGCTTCGCCCGGATCCACGGACACCCGGTCGGGATCATCGCCAACAACGGCATCCTGTTCGCCGAGTCCGCACAGAAGGGCGCGCACTTCATCGAGCTGTGCGACCAGCGCGGCATCCCGCTCCTCTTCCTCCAGAACATCTCCGGCTTCATGGTCGGCAAGGACTACGAGGCCGGCGGCATCGCCAAGCACGGCGCCAAGATGGTGACGGCCGTGGCCTGCACCCGGGTGCCGAAGCTGACCGTGGTGGTCGGCGGCTCGTACGGCGCCGGCAACTACTCGATGTGCGGCCGGGCGTACTCGCCCCGCTTCCTGTGGATGTGGCCCAACGCCAAGATCTCCGTGATGGGCGGGGAGCAGGCGGCCTCGGTGCTCGCCACGGTCAAGCGCGACCAGATCGAGGGCGCCGGCCAGGAATGGCCCGCCGAGGACGAGGAGGCCTTCAAGGCCCCGGTCCGCGCGCAGTACGAGGAGCAGGGCAACGCCTACTACGCCACCGCGCGGCTGTGGGACGACGGGGTCATCGACCCGATGGAAACCCGGCAGGTGCTGGGACTGGCCCTGACCGCGTGCGCGAACGCCCCGCTGGGCGACTCGGGCTTCGGCATCTTCCGTATGTGACGTGAGGACCTCACTGATGTTCAGCACTGTTCTGGTGGCGAACCGGGGCGAGATCGCGGTCCGGGTCATCCGCACCCTGCGGCAGCTCGGCATCCGCTCCGTGGCCGTCTTCAGCGACGCCGACGCGGACGCCCGCCATGTCCGGGAGGCCGACACGGCCGTCCGGATCGGCCCGGCCGCGGCGGCCGAGAGCTACCTGTCGGTGGAGCGGCTGCTGGATGCCGCCCGCCGCACCGGCGCCGAGGCCGTCCACCCCGGCTACGGCTTCCTGGCCGAGAACGCCGCCTTCGCGCAGGCCTGCGCCGACGCGGGGCTCGCCTTCATCGGGCCGCCGGCGAGCGCCATCAACCTGATGGGCGACAAGATCCGTGCCAAGGAGACCGTGAAGGCGGCGGGCGTACCCGTCGTACCGGGCTCCTCGGGCAGCGGCCTGACCGACGCCGAACTGGTCGCCGCCGCGGCGGAGATCGGTATGCCGGTGCTGCTCAAGCCCTCGGCGGGCGGCGGCGGCAAGGGCATGCGGCTGGTGCGCGACGAGGCGGTGCTGGCCGAGGAGATCGCGGCGGCCCGCCGCGAGGCGCGGTCCTCCTTCGGCGACGACACCCTGCTGGTCGAGCGGTGGGTGGACCGGCCGCGGCACATCGAGATCCAGGTGCTGGCGGACGCCCACGGGAACGTGGTGCACCTGGGCGAGCGCGAGTGCTCGCTGCAGCGCCGGCACCAGAAGGTGATCGAGGAGGCCCCGTCGGTCCTGCTCGACGAGAAGACCCGGGCGGCGATGGGCGCGGCGGCCGTGGACGCGGCCCGCTCCTGCGGGTACGTCGGCGCGGGCACGGTGGAGTTCATCGTGCCGGGCGGCGACCCGTCCTCGTACTACTTCATGGAGATGAACACCCGCCTCCAGGTCGAGCACCCGGTGACGGAGCTGATCACCGGGCTGGACCTGGTGGAGCAGCAGATCCGGGTGGCGGCCGGCGCCCGGCTGGGCTTCGACCAGTCCGAGGTGACGCTGACCGGGCACGCCATCGAGGCCCGCGTCTGCGCGGAGGACCCGGCGCGCGGGTTCCTGCCGTCCGGCGGCACGGTGCTGGCCCTGTCCGAGCCGGACGGCGGTGCGGTCCGTACGGACTCCGGGCTGACGGCGGGCGTGCCGGTGGGCTCCACGTACGACCCGATGCTGTCGAAGGTCATCGTCCACGGGCCGGACCGCCCGACGGCGCTGCGCATGCTGCGGGCGGCGCTGGCCGACACGGTGATCCTGGGCGTGCAGACGAACGCCGGCTTCCTGCGGAGGCTGCTGGCCCACCCGGACGTGGTGTCGGGCGACCTGGACACCGGCCTGGTCGAGCGGGACCTCCCGTCCCTCCTGCCGGAGGGGGTCCCGGACGAGGTGTACACGGCCGCGGCGCTGCTGGCGCAGCCCTCGGCGAAGCCGCAGCAGGAGCGATGGGTCGACCCCTTCGACGCCGCCAGCGGCTGGCGCCTGGGCGGCACCCCCGCCTGGACGGTCCACCACTTCCGCCTGCCCGGTCAGGAACCCGTACGGGTCGAGACGCGGCTCAGCGATTCAGCCTCGCCGGCGTTTGAGGCGCGGGGTCCGGGGCAGGGCCCCGGCGCACCGGTGCGGGCCCGGATCGTGGCCCGCACCACCGACGCCGTCACCGTCGAACTCGACGGCGTCACGCACCGCTTCAGCCACGCCGCCTCCCCGGAGGGGACCTGGCTCGGCCGCGACGCCGACTCCTGGCACGTCCAGACGTACGACCCCGTCGTGGCCAACCTCAGCGGGGCCGGACACGGCGGCGCCGACACCCTCGCCGCCCCCATGCCCGGCACCGTCACCGTCGTCAAGGTGGCCGTCGGCGACAAGGTCGCGGCCGGGCAGAGCCTGCTCGTCGTCGAGGCCATGAAGATGGAGCACGTCATCTCGGCCCCGCACGCCGGCACCGTCACCGAGCTCGACGTGACCCCCGGCAGCACGGTCGCCATGGACCAGATCCTGGCCGTCGTCACCCCCGACGAGGACGAGGAGGGGGCCGCGTGAACAGGCTGCCCATGAACGTCCCGGCGCCCGGCCTCCCGGCCCGGGTCCGGATCCACGAGGTCGGCGCCCGCGACGGGCTGCAGAACGAGAAGACGGCCGTACCCACCGAGGTCAAGGCGGAGTTCATCCACCGCCTCGCCGCCGCCGGGCTGACGACCATCGAGGCCACCAGCTTCGTGCACCCCAAGTGGGTGCCCCAACTCGCCGACGCGGAGGAGCTGTTCCCGCAGCTCGCCGATGTCACGGCGGACCTGCCGGTGCTCGTCCCCAACGAGCGCGGCCTCGACCGCGCGCTCGCCCTGGGGGCCACGCGCATCGCGGTCTTCGGCTCGGCCACCGAGACCTTCGCCTCCCGCAACCTCAACCGCACCGTCGCCGAGTCCCTCGCCATGTTCGAGCCCGTCGTGGCCCGGGCCAAGGAGGGCGAAGCGCACGTCCGCGGCTACCTCTCGATGTGCTTCGGCGACCCCTGGGAGGGCCCGGTCCCGGTCCACCAGGTCGTCTCCGTCGCCAAGGCCCTGCTGGACCTCGGCTGTGACGAGCTGAGCCTCGGCGACACGATCGGCGTGGCCACGCCGGGCCATGTCCAGGCCCTGCTCGCCGCGCTGAACGAGGCCGGTGTCACGACCGACCGCATCGGCGTGCACTTCCACGACACCTACGGCCAGGCACTGTCCAACACCCTCGCCGCGCTCCAGCACGGCGTGAGCACCGTCGACGCCTCCGCAGGCGGCCTCGGCGGGTGCCCGTACGCGAAGAGCGCCACCGGCAACCTCGCGACCGAGGACCTGGTGTGGATGCTCGACGGCCTCGGCATCGAAACCGGGGTCGACCTGGCCGCCCTCACCGCCACGAGCGTGTGGATGGCCGAACAGCTGGGACGCCCCAGCCCCTCCCGTACCGTCCGCGCCCTCTCCCACAAGGAGTAGTCACACCATGTCCCTCGACCACCGGCTCACCCCTGAGCACGAGGAACTCCGCCGCACCGTGGAGGCGTTCGCGCACGACGTCGTCGCCCCGAAGATCGGCGACCTGTACGAGCGGCACGAGTTCCCGTACGAGATCGTCGCCGAGATGGGCCGCATGGGCCTGTTCGGCCTGCCCTTCCCGGAGGAGTACGGCGGCATGGGCGGGGACTACCTCGCCCTCGGCATCGCCCTGGAGGAGCTGGCCCGCGTCGACTCCTCGGTCGCCATCACCCTGGAGGCCGGTGTCTCCCTCGGCGCCATGCCGATCTACCTCTTCGGCTCGGAGGAGCAGAAGAGCGAGTGGCTGCCGAAGATGTGCTCCGGCGAGATCCTCGGCGCCTTCGGCCTGACGGAGCCCGGCGCCGGCTCCGACGCGGGCGGCACCCGCACCACCGCCGTCAAGGACGGCGACGACTGGGTCATCAACGGTTCGAAGTGCTTCATCACCAACTCCGGTACGGACATCACCGGCCTGGTCACCGTCACAGCGGTGACGGGCCGCAAGGCGGACGGCCGTCCGGAGATCTCCTCGATAATCGTCCCGTCCGGCACCCCGGGCTTCACGGTGGCCGCGCCGTACTCCAAGGTGGGCTGGAACTCCTCGGACACCCGTGAGCTGTCGTTCGACGGCGTACGGGTCCCCCTGGCCAACCTGGTGGGCCAGGAGGGCCGCGGCTACGCGCAGTTCCTGCGGATCCTCGACGAGGGCCGGATCGCCATCTCCGCGCTCGCGACCGGTCTCGCGCAGGGCTGCGTGGACGAGTCGGTGAAGTACGCCAAGGAGCGGCACGCCTTCGGCAAGGCGATCGGCGACAACCAGGCGATCCAGTTCAAGCTGGCCGACATGGAGATGCGCGCCCACATGGCCCGCATCGGCTGGCGCGACGCGGCGTCGCGGCTGGTGGCCGGGGAGCCGTTCAAGAAGGAGGCGGCGATCGCGAAGCTGTACTCCTCGACGGTCGCAGTCGACAACGCCCGCGAGGCGACGCAGATCCACGGCGGCTACGGCTTCATGAACGAGTACCCGGTGGCCCGCATGTGGCGGGACTCCAAGATCCTGGAGATCGGCGAGGGCACGAGCGAGGTCCAGCGCATGCTGATCGCGCGCGAGCTGGGCTTCGCCGGCTGAGACCACCCGATGCCGAAGTCCGGCGTGGGCCCGTGCCCGCGCCGGACTTCGGCATGTCGGCGGGCGGTCACAAAAAGATCATGAGCATGACCGTGGGAACCAGGGTCACCAGGGCGCACACCGGCCAGTAGACCCGGGCGGCCGCCGTGTTCCACCGCCGGACGAAGTCGTTGGCGAACCACCACAGCAGCGCGAACGCGATCACGATCGGCCCCGCGATCACCAGCCAGAGCATCATGCCGTCGTTCTCCGTGGGCTCCCGCTGCGTCCAGCCGAGGTCGGCGAGCGGCCCGTTGACGGCGATGTACCAGACGAGCCAGACCGGCACGGCGCAGGGCACCCCCATCACCAGGTTCGCTCCTGCGGTTATCCACCAACGCCTTTGCATGCGCCCAGCATTCACTCCCGCGATCGCGGTCGATTTCCCAACTCGGGCGCGCACCGGGGGCGATACGGGTTCCGGGCGCCCTGGAGGGTGATCCACCTCACGATCGGATCCCGGCCGATCACTGGACATAGCCTTAGGTTAGGCTAACCTTCTCACCGAACGGCCCAGCGGCCACCCCTGCACGCACGAAAGCGGACATCGACATGCCCAAGTCCCGAACCTCCTCCTTCACCCGTCGCGGCTTCGTCGCGGCAGGTGGCGCCCTCGGCCTCGTCGCGGTCCTCGCCGCGTGCGGCGGCACCGACTCGGCGAAGGGCGACGGCAAGGACAACGGCGCCTCGGCGTCCGCCGCCTGGACCTTCAAGGACGACCTCGGCAAGGACGTCACCACCAAGGCCAAGCCGAAGAACATCGTCGGCTTCACCGGCACCGCCGCCGCGCTCCACGACTACGGCGTCCCGGTCAAGGGCGTGTTCGGCCCGACCACGACCGCCGACGGCAAGCCCGACGTCCAGGCCGGTTCGCTCGACGTCACCAAGGTCGAGATCCTCGGCAACGTCTTCGACCAGTTCAACGTCGAGAAGTACGCCTCGCTCCAGCCCGACCTCCTCGTCACCAACACCTGGGACGGCACCTATTGGTACGTCCCGGAGGCCTCCAAGGACAAGATCCTGCAGCTGGCCCCGGCCGCCGCCGTCTCCGTGGGCGGCGACACCTCGATGCCCAAGGCCCTGGAGCGCACGGCCGACCTGGCCAAGTCCCTGGGCGCCGACCTGGGTGCCAAGAACGTCGTCGACTCCAAGGCGCGCTTCGAGGCAGCCGTCACCAAGGTCCGCGAGGCCACCAAGGCGAACCCCGGGGTCAAGGTGCTCGCCGGCTCCGGCGCCGACGCCCTGTTCTACGCGTCCACCCCGGACACCGCGGCCGACCTGAAGTACTTCAAGGAGCTCGGCGTCGAGTTCGTCACCCCCGAGAAGCTGGACGAGGGCGGCTTCTTCGAGGCACTCAGCTGGGAGAACGCCGGCAAGTACAAGGCCGACGTCATCCTGCTCGACAACCGCACCGGCACCCTGCAGCCCGAGCAGCTGAAGGCCAAGCCGACCTGGAACGAGCTGCCCGCCGTCAAGGCCGGTCAGGTCGTCTCGCGCGTGACCGAGCCGATCTACTCGTACGACAAGTGCGCGCAGATCCTGGAAGACCTCGCGAAGTCCATCCAGAACGCCAAGAAGCTCGGCTGACCGCCTTTCACTCCGGCTGATTCCCAGGGGGACCTCTCCGCATGACCGCCACCGCATCCGACGCCCCGGCCGTCGCACACTTCCGGTTCTTCGAGCTCGAAGTGGTCCGCACGCGCCGTCTGGGCCACTCGTTCCTGCGGGTCACGTTCGGCGGGGAGTCCCTCGCGGGCTTCCGCTCGGGCGGCTTCGACCAGAGCCTGTCTCTCTTCCTGCCCGCGTCCGGCCAGGAGCACACGGTGCTCCCGTCCACGGACGAGGACACCTGGTTCGCCGCCTGGCGCGCGATGCCGGACGAGGAGCGGCCGGTGATGCGCTCCTACACGGTGCGCGAGCAGCGCCGTACGCCCGAGGGGGCGGACGAGGTCGACATCGACTTCGTCCTCCACGGGGACTGCGGCCCCGCGTCCCGCTGGGCGGGGCAGGCCGTGGCCGGCCGCCGGATCCTGGCGATCGGACCGGCCGTCGCGGAGAACAAGTCCGTACGCTTCCAGCCGCCGGCCGGCACCGACGAGATCTGGATGTACGCCGACGAGACCGCCCTGCCGGCCGCGGCCGCGATCCTGGACCGGCTGCCCGCCGGGACCCGGGTCAGGGCCTGGTTCGAGGTCCCGCACGAGGACGACCGGCTCGGCCTCCGGGCGCCCGCCGACGCGGACATCACCTGGATCGTGCGCGAGGGCGACGGCCGGGAGCGGACGGAGCAGGTGCTGGGCGCGCTGCGCGCGGCCGGACCCGCCGCGGCCGAAGCCCCGTACGCCTGGCTGGCGGGCGAGGCGGGCACGATCCGCGCGGTCCGGCGCCACTTCGTGCAGGAACGATCCGTCGACCGCCGCGCCGTGCGTTTCACGGGCTACTGGCGGCTCGGCGCGAGCGAGGAGCAGCTCCTCGCCGAGGCGTACGCGGGCCAGGCTCCGAGCGAGGACCCGGCGTCCGACTTGTAGTCAGTTTCCTTACCCCGCAGAGCAGTTGACATGGGCCCTGGCTTTCAGCCAGGGCCCATCTGCGTTTGGCGAAATACTAAGGTTAGGCTAACCTAATTCCCGTACGCCACACCCCACCCCCTCTCCACCCCCTGCCCGGAGGAAAGTTGATGCGCTCGCATCTGCTGAACGAGACGACCGCGGACCTCTACCGGCGCTCCGTCACCGAGGGCGTCGACCGTGTCGCCGCCAAACTCGCGACCACGCAGCGGCCCCACACCGGTATATCCGTCGACGAACTCGCCCCGGTCATCAACGGGATCGACCTGGACAAGCCGCTCGCGGACGCGGCCGCCGTCCTGGACGAGCTGGAGGACGTCTACCTGCGCGACGCGGTGTACTTCCACCACCCGCGCTACCTGGGCCACCTCAACTGCCCGGTCGTCATCCCCGCCGTGCTCGGCGAGGCCATCCTCTCGGCCGTCAACTCCTCCCTCGACACCTGGGACCAGTCCATCGGCGGCACGCTCATCGAGCGCCGCCTCATCGACTGGACCACCGAGCGCATCGGCCTCGGCCCCGCCGCGGACGGCATCTTCACCTCCGGCGGCAGCCAGTCCAACTTCCACGCGCTGCTCCTCGCCCGCGACGAGGCCTGCCGCCTCGTCATGAAGAAGGCGCTCGACGAGGGACGCGAGCTCACCAAGGCCGAACTCCTGCCGAAGCTGCGCATCTTCACCTCCGAGGCCAGCCACTTCAGCGTCCAGAAGTCGGCCGCCATGCTCGGACTCGGCTACGAGGCCGTCATCTCCGTCCCGGTCGACCGCAACCGCCGGATGGACACCGCGGTGCTCGCCCTGGAGCTGGAGGAGTGCGCCTCCGAAGGCCTCTTCCCGATGGCCGTCGTCGCCACCGCCGGCACCACCGACTTCGGGTCCATCGACCCGCTCCCCGAGATCGCCCGCCTGGCCGGTGAGCACTCCGCGTGGATGCACGTGGACGCCGCCTACGGCTGCGGGCTGCTGGCCTCCCCGACCCGCCGCCACCTCCTCGACGGCATCGAGCGCGCCGACTCGGTCACGGTCGACTACCACAAGTCGTTCTTCCAGCCGGTCAGCTCCAGCGCCATGCTGGTGCGCGACCGCGACACCCTCAAGCACGCCACGTACCACGCGGACTACCTCAACCCGCGCCGCATGGCCGAGGAGCGCATCCCCAACCAGGTCGACAAGTCCATCCAGACCACGCGCCGCTTCGACGCGCTCAAGCTCTGGGTGACCCTGCGCGTCATGGGCGCCGACGGTGTCGGCTCGCTCTTCGACGAGGTCATCGACCTGGCCGCGGCCGGCTGGGACGTCATCGACGCCGACCCGCGCTTCGAGGTCGTCGTCAAGCCGCAGATCTCCACCCTCGTCTTCCGCTACGTCCCCGAGGGCGACGAGATCCGCGCCGACCTGGTCGACGAGGCCAACCTGCACGCCCGCAAGGCCCTGTTCGCCTCCGGTGAGGCCGTCGTCGCCGGCACCAAGGTGGACGGGAAGCAGTACCTGAAGTTCACCCTCCTCAACCCGCAGACCACGACGGCCGACATCGCGGCCGTCCTCGACCTTCTCGCCGCACATGCCGAGCAGTTCCTGGGAGAATCCCTTGCCCTCCACCGCTGAGACCCACGACTTCATCGGCATCGGCGTCGGTCCGTTCAATCTCGGACTCGCCTGCCTGACCGCCCCGCTCGACGAGATCGACGGTCTCTTCATCGAGTCGAAGCCGCACTTCGAGTGGCATGCCGGGATGTTCCTGGACGGCGCCCACCTGCAGACGCCCTTCATGTCGGACCTGGTCACGCTCGCCGACCCGACCTCGCCCTTCTCCTTCCTGAACTACCTGAAGGACAAGGACCGGCTGTACTCCTTCTACATCCGGGAGAACTTCTACCCGCTGCGGGCCGAGTACAACGACTACTGCCGCTGGGCCGCCGACCGCCTCGACAACGTCCGGTGGTCCACCTCGGTCACCGAGGTCACCTACGACGAGCAGGCCGGCCTGTACGAGGTCCACACGGACCGGGGCGAGACCCACCGGGCCCCCCGCCTGGTCCTGGGCACCGGCACCCCGCCGCACGTCCCGCAGTCCTGCGAGGGCCTCGGCGGCGACTCCCTGCACAACTCCGCCTACATGCAGAACAAGGCGGAGCTGCAGAAGAAGAAGTCGATCACCCTCGTCGGCTCCGGCCAGAGCGCGGCCGAGATCTACTACGACCTCCTCGCCGAGATCGACGTCCACGGCTACCAGCTCAACTGGGTCACCCGCTCACCGCGGTTCTTCCCGCTGGAGTACACGAAGCTGACCCTGGAGATGACCTCCCCCGAGTACGTGGACTACTTCCACGCGCTCCCCGAGGACACCCGGTACCGGCTGGAGACCCAGCAGAAGAACCTCTTCAAGGGCATCGACGGCGACCTGATCAACGCCATCTTCGACCTGCTCTACCAGAAGAAGATCAGCATGCCGGGCCAGGTCCCGACCACCCTGCTGACCAACACCTCCCTCAACAGCACCGCGTACGACACCACCACGGGCACGTACACACTGGGGCTGCGCCAGGAGGAGCAGGAGCGGGACTTCTCCCTCACCTCCGAGGGCCTGGTCCTGGCCACCGGCTACAAGTACACGTTCCCGGAGTTCCTGAACCCGGTGCGCGACCGCCTGAACTTCGACGGGCACGGCCGTCTCGACGCCGCCCGCAACTACAGCATCGACACCACGGGCCGCGGGGTCTACCTGCAGAACGGCACCACCCACAACCACTCCCTCACCTCGCCCGACCTGGGCATGGCGGCGTACCGGAACGCGTACATCGTCGGTGAGCTCCTCGGCCGCGAGCACTACAAGGTCGAGAAGTCCATCGCGTTCCAGCAGTTCGCCGCCCCGGAAGGCACCCTCTGATGAGCACCACCGAACTCCTCTTCTCCCGCACCGATACGGAACTCGGTTCCTTCGCCGTGCGCCCCCTGGACCCCTTCGCCGACGCGGAGCTGCTCCACGGCTGGGTCACCCACCCGAAGGCCTCGTTCTGGATGATGCAGGACGCGTCCCTGCCGGACGTCGAGCGCGAGTACATGAGGATCGCCGCCCACGAGCACCACCAGGCCTTCATCGGCCTGCACGAGGGCCGCCCCGCGTTCCTCATGGAGACCTACGACCCGTCCGAGCTGGAGCTGGTCGGCCTCTACGACGCCCGGCACGGCGATGTCGGCATGCACTTCCTCGTCGCCCCGAGCGACACCCCGCTGCACGGCTTCACCCGCGCCGTCATCACCACGGTGATGGCCGCGATCTTCGCCGACCCGGCCGCCGAGCGCGTCGTCGTCGAGCCGGACGTCGCCAACACCGCCGTGCACGCCCTGAACGAGGCCGTCGGCTTCGTGCCGGAGCGCCAGGTCACCAAGCCGGAGAAGGAAGCCCTGCTGAGCTTCTGCACCCGCGCCCAGTTCGAGGCCGCCACGGCCGCCCAGGGGGTGTCCATATGAGCCTCGCCGACGCCGTCGCCCACCTCTCCCCCGAGCTGTGGACCCGCGCCAACCGCGCCCTGGTCCGCAAGGGCCTCGCGGAGTTCTCCCACGAGCGCCTGCTGACCCCGAAGCCGCTGGGCGAAGGCCTCTACTCGGTCCTCAGCGACGACTCCACCGTGGAGTACCGCTTCAAGGCCGTCCTGCACGCCCTCGACCACTGGTCGGTCGACGAGGCCTCCATCACCCGCCACCGGGGCGGCGCCGAGCTGGAGCTGGACGCCCTCGACTTCCACATCGAGCTGCGCGAGTCCCTGGGCCTGAGCCCCGAGGTGCTGCCCGTCTACCTGGAGGAGATCTCCTCCACCCTGGCCGGCACCGGCTACAAGTACACGAAGCCGCAGGTCTCCTCCGACGTCCTCGCGAAGTCCTCCTTCCAGGACATCGAGACGGGCATGACCGAGGGCCACCCCTGCTTCGTCGCGAACAACGGCCGGCTCGGCTTCGGCGTGCACGAGTACCTCTCGTACGCCCCGGAGACCGCCAGCCCCGTCCACCTGGTGTGGGTGGCCGCCCGCAAGGACGTCTCCACCTTCACGGCGGGCGCCGGCCTGGACCACGACTCCTTCATGCGCGAGGAGCTCGGCGACGAGACCATCGGCGTCTTCGCCGAGCGGATGACCGCGCTGGGCCTGGACCTGGCCGACTTCCACCTCTTCCCCGTGCACCCCTGGCAGTGGTGGAACAAGACCACGGTCACCTTCGCGGCCGAGATCGCGAACCGCCGCCTGGTGCTGCTCGGCGAGGGCCCGGACGCGTACCTCGCGCAGCAGTCGATCCGCACGTTCTTCAACCGGAGCGCGCCGCACAAGCACTACGTCAAGACCGCCATCTCGGTCCTGAACATGGGCTTCATGCGAGGCCTGTCGGCCGCGTACATGGAGGCCACCCCCGCCATCAACGACTGGCTGCACCAGCTCATCGAGGGCGACGAGGTCCTGCAGTCGGTGGACTTCTCGATCATCCGTGAGCGCGCGGCGATCGGCTACCACCACCGCCAGTACGAGCGCGCCACCGACCGGTACTCCCCGTACCGCAAGATGCTGGCCGCGCTGTGGCGCGAGTCCCCGGTGAACTCGATCCAGGGCGACGAGCGCCTCGCCACCATGGCCTCGCTCCTGCACGTGGACGCGGAGGGCAAGTCCTTCGCCGGCGCGCTGATCGCGGAGTCGGGCCTGACCCCGGCCGAGTGGCTGCGCCACTACCTGCGGGCCTACCTGGTGCCGCTGCTGCACTGCTTCTACCAGTACGACCTCGCGTACATGCCGCACGGCGAGAACACCATCCTCGTCATCGAGGGCGGCCTGGTGAAGCGGGCGATCTTCAAGGACATCGCCGAGGAGATCGTCATCATGGACGCGGACGCGGTGCTGCCGCCCGCGGTCGAGCGGGTCCGGGCGGACATCCCCGAGGACATGAAGCTCCTGTCGATCTTCACCGACGTCTTCGACTGCTTCTTCCGCTTCCTCGGCGCGATCCTTGCGGACGAGGGCATCTGCGACGAGGACACCTTCTGGCGGGCGGTCGCGGACTGCGGCCACGACTACCAGGAGTCGATGCCGCAGCTCGCGGAGCGCTTCCAGCGGTACGACCTCTTCGCCGAGGAGTTCCAGCTGTCCTGCCTGAACCGCCTCCAACTGCGCAACAACAAGCAGATGGTCGACCTCGCCGACCCGGCGGCGGCCCTCCAGCTGATCGGCAACCTCAAGAACCCCGTCGCGGCCTTCGCCCGGCGGTGACCCACGGGGCGGGGCAGGCATCGATACGGTCCCTCGATGCCTCCCCCGCCCCACCCCGGGATCCCGACGGCGTGACCGCGAAGCAACAATGGCCCCTTCGCGGTCACGCCTTCGTGTGTCCGCTCCCGTGGCCGCAGTCCGCGGCCCGAGTCCGTCTGGGAGCCCGCATGCCGTTCCGGATCCGCCCTGGCCGCACGGCCGCCCTGCTCCTGTCGGCCGTGTTCGTGGCCGGGGGGCTGTCCGGCTGCTCCTTCCTGTCTCCGTTCAAGACCTGCGAGGGGACCGAAGCCCGGATGAAGGAGCTGGAATCGCTGCCCCTGCTCTCCTCCCCGCCGCCCGGCGCGAGCGCCCCCCGCAGTTTCGACGGCGTCTCCTCCGAGTGCGCGGACGACAGCGGCGACGCCTGGCTGTCCGCCGGACGCCTCTACACGTATCCGGGCACCCGCCAAGAGGTCCTCGACCACTACCGCAAGGCCGCCGAGGCCGACGGCTGGCGGTTCGAGCCCGAACCGGTGCGCGGTCAGGAAACGTGGGGATCGTGCTTCACGAAGGGCGAGGACGGGCAGGCCAAGGTGCTCGCCCTCTCCTTCCCGCCCGCCCGCTTCCTCACCGAGTTCTACGGTCCCGAGACGGCCGCGGAGTTCGCCACGGGAGCCGGATTCGAGATAACGGCGGGCTCGGAGGCCGACGGGGCCAAGACCTCCTGCTCGCCCTGACCCCCTCCCCCACCGGTCACTGCCAGGGGACGTCCGGCGCCCGGAAGAAGGCGATGCCCTGCGCCTCCAGCCGGGGCGCCTGCGCGGCCAGGCGGCGGCTGTAGGACGTCCAGTCCAGGGCGGCCGCCGGTGACCAGCCCAGTTCGGCCAGGCCCAGCACCCGCGGGAAGGCCATCAGCTCCCAGTCCCCGCGCGTCGCGACGGTCTCCGTCCACAGCGGTGCCTCCACACCCAGCACCGCCGACTCCGGGACCCCGGCCAGGTACGCCCCCGGGTTCCAGGAGTAGGCGCGCCGCACCGGGACGTACCCCGCCCAGGCCAGGCCGGGCTTCGTCGCCGGGTCGTACTTCATGTCCAGGTACAGCCGGTCCGCCGGCGACAGGATCAGCGGGTGTCCCGCCTTCGCCGCCGCCGCCACGGCCGCCTTGTCCGCGGCCGCGGTCTTGTCGTGGCCCCAGTACTGGAGCACCGCGCCCCGGACCGGGCGGGCCGCCGCCAGCTGGTGCCAGGCCACCACCGTCTTGCCGTACCGCCCCACCACCGCCTGCGCCCGGTCCATGAAGGCCGCGTAGTCCGCCGCCGGCGTCGCGTGCGCCTCGTCGCCGCCGATGTGCAGGTAGCGGCCCGGGGTCAGCTCCGCCAGCTCGCCGAGGACCTCGTCGATGAACTCGTACGTCCGCTCCTTGGACACGCACAGCGAGCTGAAGCCCACCTTGACGCCGGTGTACCGCTCCGGGGCCTTCCCGTCGCAGTTCAGCTCGGCGTAGGAGGCGAGCGCCGCGTTCACGTGCCCCGGCATGTCGATCTCGGGGACCACGTCCACGTACCGCTGCCCCGCGTAGGCCACCAGCTCCCGGTACTCGTCCTTCGTCCAGTGGCCGCCGGGCCCGCCGCCGACCTCGCTGCCGCCCCCGTACTCCGCCAGCCGCGGCCAGGAGTCGATCGCCAGGCGCCACCCCTGGTCGTCGGTCAGGTGCAGGTGCAGGGTGTTGACCTTGTACTGGGCGAGCTGGTCCACGTACCTCTTCACCTGGTCCACCGAGAAGTGGTGGCGCGCGATGTCGACCATGGCCCCGCGGTACGCGAAGCGCGGCCGGTCGGTGACCGTCCCGCCCGGCACCGTGCCGGGACCCGCCACCGGTACCAGCTGGCGCAGCGTCTGCCCCGCGTGGAAGAGCCCGGCCGGGGTCCGCGCGGTGAGGGTGACCCCGGTCGGGCCGGACTCCAGCCGGTACCCCTCCTCGCCCACCCCCTGCGCCCCCTCGTCGATCCGGAGCCGGATCCCGTCCCCCTGCGCCCCGTCGACCACCGGCAGCGGCAGCCCGCTCGGGCCGCGCAGCTGCTCGGCGAGGAGCTCGCCCACCCGGCGGACCTCCTCGTCCGGGCCCCGGCCGGTACGGATGACCGTGCCCGCGCCGAAGGAGTACCCGGGGCCTTCGGCGTGCGCGGAGACGGGCGCGGGCAGCAGCCGTTCGAAGGGGGCGAGGGCCACCGGCGGGTCGTCCCCGGGCCGGGCGTCGTCACCGTGGGCGGAGGTGCAGGCCGTGACCAGGGCCGGGGCCGCGGCGAAGGCGAGGAGGGCGCCGAGCGTGCGTCGCAGGACTCTCATGCGCACAGGTATAGGCCAAGGGGCCCGTCCCGTCCGGTGAGTGAATCCGGGACGGGCGGAAATCATCCGAAGGAGGGCACAGCGAGCGCCTCACTGGTCCAGACCAGAGGGATCCTGCCCGGAATCGGGCAGGATCTTTGCGTTCATCGCCGTTAGCCGCCAATATCTACGAGTGCTCGATCGCCGCCCGTCGCATGACGACCTCGTCGACCACCTGGTGCGCAGCACCGCGCTGCAGCGCGGCGAAGCGGCCCGGGTGGTACTGGACGTGCTCGCCTACTTCGACGAGACGACCGAGGAGTTCGTCCGCCGCCGCCACCGGGAACTGCAGTCCGGCGGAGCGGTGAACGCGGAGATCTTCGAGCGGATCGCGGCCGAGCTGCCGCACCGCGCCGTGGCGCCGCCGGAGCTCTCGCTCCGGCAGTTGCGCCGCATCGTCTACGGCTGAGCCGGCCGCCGCCGCACGCGGCTCCGGACGAGTACAGAACCGAACTTCAGGAGGGGCAGAACCGTATGTGTGGAATCGTCGGTTACATCGGCAAGCGTGACGTGGCACCGCTGCTGCTGGAAGGCCTGGCACGGCTGGAATACCGCGGGTACGACTCCGCGGGCATCGTGGTCAACACCCCGAAGGCCCCGGCCCTGAAGGTCGTCAAGGCCAAGGGCCGCGTCCGCGAGCTGGAGTCCCGCGTCCCCAAGCGCTTCGCCGGCACCACCGGCATCGCCCACACCCGCTGGGCCACGCACGGCGCCCCGAGCGACATCAACTCCCACCCGCACCTGGACCCCGAGAACAAGGTCGCCGTCGTCCACAACGGCATCGTCGACAACTGCTCCGAGCTGCGCGCCAAGCTCGAGGCCGAGGGCGTCGTCTTCGCCTCGGAGACCGACACCGAGGTCATCGTCCACCTGATCGCCCGCTCCGAGGCCGACTCCCTGGAGGAGAAGGTCCGCGAGGCGCTCAAGGTCATCGACGGCACCTACGGCATCGCCGTCATGCACGCCGACTTCGCCGACCGCATCGTCGTCGCCCGCAACGGCTCCCCCGTGGTCCTCGGCATCGGCGAGAAGGAGATGTTCGTCGCCTCGGACGTCGCCGCGCTGGTCGCCCACACCCGCCAGGTCGTCACCCTCGGCGACGGCGAGATGGCCACCATCAAGGCCGACGACTTCCGCACCTACACGACCTCCGGCACGACGACGAACGCCACCCCGGAGACCGTGGAGTGGGAGGCCGCCTCGTACGACATGGGCGGCCACGACACCTACATGCACAAGGAGATCTCCGAGCAGCCCGACGCGGTCGACCGCGTGCTGCGCGGCCGGATCGACGACCGCTTCAGCACCGTGCACCTGGGCGGCCTGAACCTGGACCCGCGCGAGGCGCGCGGCATCCGCCGGGTCAAGATCCTGGGCTGCGGCACCTCGTACCACGCGGGCCTCATCGGCGCCGGCCTCATCGAGGGCATGGCCCGGATCCCCGCGGACGCCGAGCCGGCCTCCGAGTTCCGCTACCGCAACCCGGTCGTGGACCCCGACACCCTCTACATCGCGGTCTCCCAGTCCGGTGAGACGTACGACGTCCTCGCGGCGGTGCAGGAGCTCAAGCCTAAGGGCGCCCGCGTCCTCGGCGTGGTCAACGTGGTCGGTTCCGCGATCGCCCGCGAGGCCGACGGCGGCGTGTACGTGCACGCCGGCCCCGAGGTCTGCGTCGTCTCCACCAAGTGCTTCACCAACACGGTCGTGGCCTTCGCGCTGCTCGCCGTGCACCTGGGCCGCATCCGGGATCTCTCGGTCACCGACGGCAAGCGGATCATCGAGGGCCTGCGCAAGCTGCCCGCGCAGATCCAGGAGATCCTCGACGGCGAAGAGGACATCAAGAAGCTGGCGGCCGAGTTCGCCGAGGCCAAGTCGATGATGTTCATCGGCCGGGTGCGCGGCTACCCGGTGGCGCTGGAGGCCTCCCTCAAGCTGAAGGAGATCTCCTACATCCACGCCGAGGCCTACCCCGCCTCCGAGCTCAAGCACGGCCCGCTGGCGCTCATCGAGCCCTCGCTGCCGACGGTCGCGATCGTCCCGGACGACGACCTGCTGGAGAAGAACCGCGCGGCGCTCGAGGAGATCAAGGCCCGCAGCGGCCGGATCCTGGCGGTCGCCCACCGCGAGCAGGAGAAGGCGGACCACACCATCGTGGTCCCGAAGAACGAGGACGAGCTGGACCCGATCCTGATGGGCATCCCGCTCCAGCTGCTGGCGTACCACACGGCCCTGGCCATGGGCCGGGACATCGACAAGCCGCGCAACCTGGCGAAGTCGGTCACGGTCGAGTAATCGCCGCCCCCACAGCGAGGAACCCCCGTGCGCGGTGCGCACGGGGGTTCTCTGCCGTGGTGCCCGGACCGGCCCGGCCGATCCGCCGGCCGGGTCAGCTCGCGGCGACCGCGCCGCCGCTGCGGGCCTTGCCGAAGGCCATCGGCCAGTGGGCCAGCGCCGCGGTGGCGCCGTACCAGGCCAGCAGTCCGGAGACGGCGGCGACCCAGCCGCCCGCCTTCGCGAGCGTGCCGTTGTCCACGAACGCGCCTATCGCCAGCAGGAGCAGCGACAGGGTCAGCAGGGCGTAGACGCCCTGGCTGAACAGACCGCTCGCGGCGGCGACCGTGAGGGTCAGCGCGAGCATCGCGAACAGGACAAGAAACGTTCCGGCGGCTTCGTCGGAGACCGAACCGCCGGCGCCCTTGGCCCACGTGAACCAGAAGACGCCGAGGCCCGCGAACGCGGTGCCGTTGAACCCGTTGCCGCCGCGGTACTCCAGGAGCCCGAGGAGGAACAGGGCCGCGCCGCCGACGTACATGGCGAGCGACACGGAATTGGCGGCGGACACCCCGTCGATGACACCGGTGTGGCCGATACCGAATGCGAGAAGGGTGAGACCCAGGGCGATGTTCCCGAGGGTCGAAGTCGAGGCCGTGCTTCCCGCAGAGACACCATTGTCCACGGCGGGCTCCCTTCGATCTGCAGTTGTTTGCTGCGTCCCAGCAGCACTTATCTACCCTTTACACAGGGGCACAACCGCACAAGCGGCTTAACAAGCGGTCACGGAATGACAACAACCGGTCGCTGTGCGCGCTTGGCCAGTCGGCCGGCGACCGATCCGAAGATCCGGCCCACGATCCCGTGCGTCGAGCCGACCACGATGGCGTCGGCCGAATACTCCCGGCCGACCTCCTCCAGCTCGTGGCAGATGTCACCACCGCGCTCGACCAGGATCCACGGCACTTCGGCCAGATAGTCCGCGCAGGCCAGCTCCAGGCCGAGCACCTCGGTGCGGTGGTCCGGCACGTCGACGAAGACGGGCGGCTCGCAGCCGGCCCACACCGTGGTGGGCAGCCGGTTGGCGACATGGACGATGATCAGACCGGACCCGGAGCGACGGGCCATGCCGATCGCATAGGCGAGCGCGCGCTCACTGGACGTGGATCCGTCGAATCCCACAACGACCCCGTGCCGGAAGGCCGGATCGCAGTGCACGCGTGTCTGTTCCACCGCGCGCAGATCGGCGGCCGACGCGGGGTCGACGACGCGTTTGCGCTTGCGGTCCGCGGGTTCGGAGAATTCGTGACCGGCCATGGGTGTCTCGGCGAAGAGGTCCTTGGAGGAAGCAACAGGGGCGAAATCGGCGACGCAGTGTGACGGAGCTCTGTCCGGGAAGCATCTTCCCAAGCCCATACCCACCAGGGTACGGCGACACTCCTGTCCTGCACAGGGCATGCCGCCCTTGGAGAGCGTCCCAGGGAGCATGCCGGAGCGAACGCGCCTTGGCAATGTCCGCTGTCCCCTACAGCCAGTGACGAGGCGGGTCACAGCCACCCGTTGGCACAGTGACCGAGCCCCACCACCGGGCGTTGGGACATGCGTCCGACCAACAGGTAAGAGCCCGCAGGGAGCACGCCGTGCCCGGTCATCCGGTTCACCCCGTCCAGCCAGCTCAGCCGACGCCGTCCGCCCGGTCCCGCCAGAACGCCGACCCAGCCCCGCACTTCGCCCCGTCGCCCCGCTCGGCCCTTCACCCGTCCGTGCGTTCCGCCGGACACCCCCACGACGACCCCGCGGGTGACGTCGTGCGCTGGGCCGCCTTCAGCTGCCTGCTCGTCCCGGTGGTCCTCGTCGTGTACGGAACCTCCTTCGGCGGGGCAGCCGTAGCCACCCTCGGCCTGCTCGCCGTCACGGCGGCCTGCCGGGTCCTGCTGCGCCACTCGGAGAAGAACCGGCGGGCCGCGGCCCGGGTGTCCGCGGAGAAGTCCCTTCCGCCCGCCCACCGCGGCCGGCACTCGCGCGCCGGCGGCGGGATGCACCGCGGCTGCCGGGGCTCCGGCCCGGTCTCCCCGCACGACTGACTCATTCGCACACCCACACACGCATGTTTTCAGCCAACTTCCCGGCAGGGTGCCCTCCTTGCCGGAATGTCCCCCCGTCCCCCTCACCACCAGCGACGACGGACCCCGGGGGGCGTTCTGGCCCTACAGGTACTGGCCATGGCCGGGCGGCGCGCTTCCCGTTCGGGTAGCGGAGTGGAACGCTTACTGATCGAATGCTTTTCGCCAAGTTGAGAAGTCGACATAGCGCTGCGTGCTGAACTTGTCACGCCGACACCACGGGACGCAGTAGATTCGATCATGTATTTACGGCGGGGGATCCACGTGCAAGGCCGAGGGGAAACGTGCAGGTGCGACCAGACCAAGGAGTCGCGACACCCAAGGGGGGCTTAGCGCCATGAGCCAGGATTCCACCGCCGTCGTCGCAGCAGACGCCGGCCGGAAGCTCGCGGGGCGTCGCCGCAGGGAGATCGTCGCGGTGCTGCTCTTCAGCGGCGGACCGATCTTCGAGAGCTCCATTCCACTTTCCGTGTTCGGCATTGACCGGCAGGACGCGGGAGTTCCACGCTACCGATTGCTCGTGTGCGCCGGTGAGGACGGTCCGCTCAGGACCACCGGCGGACTCGAACTGACCGCGCCGTACGGGTTGGAGGCGATCGCCCGGGCAGGGACGGTCGTCGTTCCCGCCTGGCGCTCCATCACTTCACCGCCGCCGCCCGAGGCGCTCGACGCACTGCGTCTGGCGCACGAGGAGGGGGCCCGGATCGTCGGACTGTGTACGGGAGCCTTCGTGCTCGCCGCCGCCGGTCTGCTGGACGGCCGGCCCGCGACGACGCACTGGATGTACGCGCCGACGCTGGCCAAGCGGTACCCGTCCGTCCATGTCGATCCGCGCGAACTCTTCGTCGACGACGGCGACGTGCTCACGTCCGCCGGCACGGCGGCCGGAATCGACCTGTGCCTGCACATCGTGCGCACGGACCACGGCAGCGAGGCGGCCGGGGCCCTGGCCCGCAGGCTCGTCGTGCCGCCGCGCCGTACCGGCGGCCAGGAACGCTATCTCGACCGGTCGCTGCCGGAGGAGATCGGCGCCGACCCGCTGGCCGAGGTCGTCGCCTGGGCGTTGGAACACCTCCACGAGCAGTTCGACGTGGAGACGCTGGCCGCCCGCGCCTACATGAGCAGGCGCACCTTCGACCGGCGGTTCCGCTCGCTCACCGGCAGCGCTCCGCTCCAGTGGCTGATCACCCAGCGGGTGCTCCAGGCACAGCGGCTGCTGGAGACCTCCGACTACTCGGTCGACGAGGTCGCCGGACGCTGCGGGTTCCGCTCGCCGGTCGCGCTGCGGGGTCACTTCCGGCGGCAGCTGGGGTCCTCCCCGGCCGCCTACCGCTCCGCCTACCGGGCACGCCGGCCGCAGGCCGACGTGGCACAGGTGGCCGAGATCAACGCGGGTCCGGTTCCGCACCAGCGCACTCCGCAGCCCCACCGGGCGGCGGCGGCCCTGGCCGCGTCGGGTCCCACGGTGACGGAGCTGTACGCCCCGGGCCGGGTCCTGCGGGAACACGCGTGACCGCGAGCTGAGTACGACGCACGAGGGTCCTCCATCGGTCACCGCCGATGGGGGACCTTCCGCATATGCGGTCCGCGCCGTGGGGGACCGCATAAGGTGGGACACATGAACGATCGCATGGTGTGGATCGACTGCGAGATGACCGGGCTCTCGTTGACGGACGACGCACTTATCGAGGTGGCCGCACTGGTCACCGACTCGGAGCTCAATGTGCTCGGCGAAGGCGTGGACATCGTGATCCGCCCGCCGGACGCCGCGCTGGAGACCATGCCCGACGTGGTGCGCGAGATGCACACCGCCTCCGGCCTGCTCGACGAGCTGGCCGGCGGGACCACCCTCGCGGATGCCGAGGCGCAGGTCCTGGCCTACGTGCGGGAGCACGTGAAGGAGCCCCGCAAGGCGCCGCTCTGCGGAAACTCGGTCGGCACCGACCGCGGCTTCCTGCTGCGCGACATGGCCGCGCTGGAGAGCTACCTGCACTACCGGATCGTGGACGTGTCCTCGGTCAAGGAGCTGGCGCGCCGCTGGTACCCGCGGGCGTACTTCAACAGCCCGCCGAAGAACGGCAACCACCGGGCGCTGGCGGACATCAAGGACTCCATCACCGAGCTGCGGTACTACCGGGAGGCGGTCTTCGTACCTCAGCCCGGGCCCGACTCGGACACGGCCCGCAGCATCGCCGCCAAGCACGCCGTGCCGGGCGCGTAGCTCCGGCCCGGCCCCTCCGGAGGAGGACGCCGGGAAAGGGGGGAGCGAGCACCCTCCCGGACCCTGTACCCTTTTCTTCGGCCGGTCGGTTTTCCGACCGGACATGGTGGGTGTAGCTCAGTTGGTAGAGCACCTGGTTGTGGTCCAGGTGGCCGCGGGTTCAAGTCCCGTCACTCACCCTGCGGGAAGGCCCCGGTTCGCGGAAGCGGACCGGGGCCTTCTGCATGACCAGGGCTTCCGCCACGCCCGGGGCCGTCAGGACGACTCCCGGACCACCAGCCGGTTCGGCAGCACGGCGGCCGCCTCGCCCGTCTCCCCCGCGATCCTCCCCAGCAGCATCCGCGTCATGGTCCGGCCCATCTCCTCGATCGGCTGCCGGACGCTGGTCAGCGGCGGATCCATGTGCCGGGCCACCACCGAGTCGTCGAAGCCGACCAGCGCCACGTCCCGCGGGATCCGGCGGCCGGCCGCGCGCAGCTCACGCCGGGCGCCCGCCGCCATGACGTCCGAGGCGGCGAAGACCGCGTCGAGCCCGGGCCGGCGCTCCAGCAGGGCGCGCATGGCCCGCCGGCCGCCCTCCTCGGTGAAGTCGCCGACCGCGATCATCGGCTCGTCGACGGGGTGTCCGGCGGCGGTCAGGGCCTGCCGGTAGCCGTCGAGGCGGCACTGGGCCCCGTACACGTCCAGCGGGCCGGTGATCGTGGCGATGGCGCGGCGGCCCCGGCCCAGGAGGTGGCGTACGGCCTCGGCCGCGCCCGCCAGGTTGTCGGAGTCCACGCAGGGCAGGGTCTCGGCGGCGGAGCGGCGGCCGCTGATCACCGTCGGGATGCCGAGCTCGGCCAGCAGCTCCGGCAGCGGGTCCCCGGCGTGGACGGAGACGAGCAGCACCCCGTCGACACGGTGCCCGGACAGGTACTGGGCGAGCCGGCGGCGCTCGCGGTCGCTGCCCGCCAGGGTGAGGACGAGCTGGACCTCGGTGTCCGCGAGCTCGGCGCCGACCCCGCGGACCACTTCGGAGAAGTAGGGCTCGGCGAAGAAGCGGGCCTCCGGCTCGGGGATCACGAGGGCTATGGCGTCGGTGCGGTTGGCCGCGAGGGCGCGCGCGGCGCGGTTCGGTACGTATCCCAGCTCGGCCACGGCCGCCTCGACGGCGACCCTGGTGTGCTCGCTGACCTTGGAGGATCCGTTGATCACCCGGGAGACCGTGCCGCGCCCGACTCCGGCGTGCGCCGCGACCTCCTCCAGGGTCGGTCGTCCCCCACTGCGCCCGTGCCCGTTCATGACTTCCTCCCGGTTGTGAATCTACCTCTTGACGGCTGTGGGAGCGCTCCCACACTGTGTCACACGACACCTGGCACGTTTCGTCCTTCTGGGAGGAAGCACATGCGCGTCCGAGCCCGAGCCCGAGTCCGAAGAACCCTCGCCACGACCGTCGCCGCGGCCGGAACCGCGGCCCTGCTGCTCGCGGGGTGCGCGCAGGACCCCGCGAGCCCCGATCAGGGCGCCCCCGCCGCCGGCGCGTCCGGCGGCGCCGCACAGACCACCCTCACCGTCGGGGTCTTCGGGGCCTTCGGACTCCAGGAGGCCGGGCTCTACGACGCGTACATGGCGCAGAACCCCGGGATCCGCATCGAGCAGACCTCCATCGAGCGGAACGAGAACTACTACCCCCAGCTCCTCACCCACCTGGGCACGGGCAGCGGGCTCGCCGACATCCAGGCCGTCGAGGTCAACAACATCGCCGAGATCACCGCCACCCAGGCCGACAAGCTGCTGGACCTGGCCAAGGTCCCCGGCGTGGACAAGGCCGCGTACCTGCCCTGGAAGTGGGCCCAGGGCACCGCGAGCGCGGCCAAGGGCGGGGCCACGGTCGGCCTCGGCACGGACATCGGCCCGCAGGGCATCTGCTACCGCAAGGACCTCTTCGAGGCGGCCGGACTGCCCACCGACCGGACGGCGGTCGGGGCGCTGTGGGCGGGCGACTGGAACAAGTACCTGGAGGCGGGCCGGACGTACAAGGCGAAGGCCGGCGAGGGGAAGGCCTTCGTGGACTCGGCGTCGGGCGTGATGGCGGCGGTGACCGGGAGCAGCGCCCAGCGCTTCTACGACGACCAGGGCAAGGTCGTCTACAAGACCAACCCGGCGGTGCGCGGCGCCTTCGACCTGGCGGCCTCCTTCGCCACCGACGGGCTGAGCGCCAAGCTGCAGCAGTTCACCCCGGCCTGGGACCAGGGCTTCTCCAACGGCTCCTTCGCCACGGTCTCCTGCCCGGCCTGGATGCTCGGCTACATCCAGGACAAGGCGGGCCCGGCCGGCAAGGACAAGTGGGACGTGGCGCAGGCGCCGAAGCCCAGCAACTGGGGCGGGTCCTTCCTGGTGGTGCCGAAGGCGGGCAAGCACGCCGAGGAGGCGGCGAAGCTGGCGGCCTGGCTGACGGCCCCTGCGCAGCAGGCGAAGCTCTTCGAGAAGCGGGGCAGTTTCCCGAGCGCGAGCGCCGCGTACAAGCTGGCGACCGTGTCGGGCGCGCAGCACGCGTACTTCGGCGGCGCCCCGATCGGCGAGATCTTCGCGAAGGCCGCCGAGGGCGTGCCGGTGGCGGCGGTCGGCCCCAAGGACCTGGTGATCGCGCAGAACCTGGCGGACATCGGGATGCTCCAGGTCGACCAGAAGGGCCGCAGCCCGCAGGAGGGCTGGGAGGCCGCGGTGAAGGCGATCGACAACGCCCTGGACCAGTGAGGCACCGGTGACGGACGAGACGGCTGTGCTGTCCCCCTCCGCCGTAGGCCCGGAGCGGCCGACGGCGGAGGGGGGCGGCCGGAGCCGGCCGGGCCAGGTGTGGCGCTCGCGCCGCTACCGCTGGGACCTGCGCTGGAGCCCGTACGCCTTCGTGGCGCCCTTCTTCCTCTTCTTCGCCGCCTTCGGGCTGTTCCCGCTGCTCTACACGGGCTGGGCGGCGCTGCACCAGGTGGAGCTGACCGATCCCGACAGCATGACGTGGGTGGGGCTGCGGAACTTCACCCGGCTGTGGGACGACGAGTTCTTCTGGAACGCGCTGCGCAACACGGTGACCATCGGGCTGCTGTCCACGGTGCCGCAGCTGGCGATCGCGCTGGGGCTGGCCCACCTCCTCAACTACCGGCTGCGGGGCTCCGCCTTCTTCCGGGTCGCGGTGCTCACCCCGTATGCGACCTCGGTGGCGGCGGCCACGCTCGTCTTCGTACTGCTCTTCGGCCGGGACTACGGCATGGTCAACTGGGCGCTGTCGGCGGTCGGTTTCGGGGCGGTCGACTGGCAGAACGGCACCTTCGCCTCCCAGCTCGCCGTCTCCACCATCGTGATCTGGCGGTGGACCGGCTACAACGCGCTGATCTACCTCGCGGCCATGCAGGCCGTACCGGGCGAGCTGTACGAGTCCGCCGCGCTGGACGGGGCCTCGCGCTTCCAGCAGTTCCTGCACGTCACGGTGCCCTCGCTGCGCCCGACGATCTTCTTCACCTGCGTGGTGTCGACGATCGGCGCGACCCAGCTGTTCGGCGAGCCGCTGCTGTTCAACGGCGGGGCGGGCGCGACGGGCGGCTCGGACCACCAGTTCCAGACGCTCGGGCTGTACCTGTACGAGCAGGGCTGGGTGAACCTGCACCTCGGGCGGGCCTCGGCGATCGCGTGGGCGATGTTCCTGATCCTGCTGCTGATCGCCGGCGCGGCGCGGCTGCTGCGCGGCCGGAAGGAGGACTCCCGATGAGGTCACTGCGCGCGGGCCGGCTCACGTACGTGGTGCTCGCCCTGTTCACGGCCGGCTCGCTCTTCCCCCTCGTGTGGACGGCGATCGCGGCGTCCCGGAGCAATACGCGCCTGGCCCAGACCCCGCCGCCGTTCTGGTTCGGCGGGAACCTGGGGCGCAACCTCCAAGTGGCGTGGACCGACGCCCACATGGGCACCGCCCTGCTGAACACGGTGATCGTGGCGGGCACGGTCGCCGCGGGCACCGTCTTCTTCTCCACGCTCGCCGGCTTCGCCTTCGCCAAGCTCCGCTTCCGCGGGAGCCGGCCGCTGCTGGCGCTGGTGATCGGGACGATGCTGATCCCGCCGCAGCTGAGCGTGGTGCCGCTCTACATGCTGATCGCGAAGCTGTCGTGGACCGACCGGCTGCAGGCGGTGATCCTGCCGACCCTGGTGGGCGCCTTCGGGGTGTTCTTCATGCGCCAGTACCTGGTGCACGCGCTGCCGATGGAGCTGGTGGAGGCGGCCCGCACGGACGGGGCGAGTTCGCTGCGGGTGCTGTGGCACGTGGTGTTCCCGGCGGCCCGGCCCGCCATGGCGGTGCTGGGGATGCTGACCTTCGTCATGGCCTGGAACGACTTCTTCTGGCCGATCGTCGCGCTGACCCAGAACGGCAGCCCGACGGTGCAGGTGGCCCTGACCGGGCTGGGCCGGGGCTACATCCCCGACCAGTCGGTGATCATGGCGGGCGCGCTGCTGGGCACGCTCCCGCTGCTGCTGGTGTTCCTCGTCTTCGGCCGGCAGATCGTCGGCGGCATCATGCAAGGAGCGGTGAAGGGATGACCCAACTCCCGACCAACACGCACACGCACACGCACACGCACACGCACACGGAAGCGGACACGGACACCGGCGGGCGGGAACTGCGGTTCCCCGACGGGTTCCTGTGGGGAACGGCCACGGCGGCCTTCCAGATCGAGGGGGCCGCGAGCCTGCGCGGACCGTCCATCTGGGACACCTTCTGCCGTACGCCGGGCAAGGTGCACGGCGGTGACACGGGCGACGTGGCCGTCGACCACCACCGGCTGTGGCGGGAGGACGTGCGGCTGATGGCCTCGCTCGGGCTCGGCGCCTACCGGTTCTCGGTGTCCTGGCCGCGGGTCCTCGCCGGCGGGATCGGCTTCTACGACGCGCTGGTCGACGAGCTGCTCTCGTACGGGATCCGGCCCTGCGTCACCCTCTACCACTGGGACCTGCCGCAGGAGCTGGAGAGTGCCGGCGGCTGGCCCGAGCGGGAGACGGCCTACGCCTTCGCCCGGTACGCCGAGCAGGTCACGGCGGCGCTCGCCGACCGGGTGGAGCTCTGGACCACCCTCAACGAGCCCTGGTGCAGCGCCTTCCTCGGCTATGCCTCGGGGGTCCACGCCCCCGGCCGCACCTCCCCCGCCGACTCGCTGCGCGCCGCCCACCACCTCAACCTCGCCCACGGACTGGCCGCCGCGGCCCTGCCGGCCCGGGCCAGGGCCGGTATCGCGCTCAACCCCAGCGCGGTACGGCCGCTGACCGGCTCGGCGGCCGACCTGGACGCGGCCCGCCGGATCGACGCCCTGGCCAACCGGGTCTTCACCGGCCCGCTGCTGCACGGGGCCTACCCGCAGGACCTGCTCGCGGACACGGCCGCGGTGACCGACTGGTCCTTCGTCCGCCACGGCGACGAGGCGCTGATCCACCAGCCGCTGGACTACCTCGGGGTGAACTACTACACCCCGGCGGTGGTCTCGGCCGCCCCCGACGGGAACGGCCCGCGCGCCGACGGGCACGGGGCGGCGGCGCACTCCCCCTGGCCCGCCGCGGAGTCGGTCGCCTTCCACCAACCCCCGGGCGAGCGGACCGACATGGGCTGGTCGATCGACCCCACCGGCCTGTACGACCTGCTGATGCGCTTCACCCGCGAGGCGCCCGGGCTGCCGCTGCTGGTCACCGAGAACGGCGCGGCGTACGCCCCGGACCTGCACGACCCGCAGCGCATCGACTACCTGGAGGCCCACCTCGCGTCCGTCCACCGCGCCCTGGCGGACGGCGCCCCCGTGGAGGGCTACTTCCTCTGGTCGCTGATGGACAACTTCGAGTGGTCCTACGGATACAGCAAGCGCTTCGGCATCGTGCAGGTCGACTACGAGACCCAGGCCCGCACCCCCCGCTCCAGCGCCCACTGGTACGCCCGCCTGGCCCGGAAGGGCAGCTTCCACACCTACGGGGACGAGGCGTTCTAGGACGGCGGGCCGCCCGCACGGCGGTCGCAGGGGCTTCCGCGGCGCGGGTCGCCGTACTAGCGTCCCCCGTCAACGGGCAACGCAGTGCGCCGGAGACACGGGTGGGTCGGCGTGCGGATGGAGGTTGTCCGTGTCCCAGCCCGTCTCCGCGCCCGCGCGCCCGCCCGCCGGCTTCCGCGCGGTGCTCGCCCTCGGCGGCAGTGCTCTGCCCGTCCACGCGTTCCTCGCCCGGCTCCCCGCGGCCCTGTGCCCCACCGGAACGCTCCTGCTCATCAACACCCGCGACGGGATCGGCGACGCCGGCACGGTGGCCGCCGCGCTCTGGCTCGGCCAGGCGCTCGGCGGCCCGGTCATCGGCCGCCTCGCCGACCGGCGCGGCCACCGCCCGGTGCTGCTCCTGGCCTGCGGTGCGAACGCCGCCGTCCTGGGCGCTCTCGTCGCGGCCGTCCTCGGCGGTCTGCCGCTGGCCGCCCGCATCGCGCTCGCCGTCGCGGCCGGGCTGACCGTCCCGCAGGTCGGCCCGCTGGCCAGGGCCCGCTGGGCGCGGCTGGCCGGCGCGGACAAGGGGCTGCTCGGCTCGGCGCTGTCCTTCGACACCACGCTGGACGAGGTCGGGTTCATGGTCGGCCCGGCACTGGCCGGCATCCTGGCCGTCACGGTGCACCCGGCTTCGGCGCTCGTCCTCGCGGCCGCGCTGATCCTGGTGTCCGGCACCCTGTTCGCGGTGCACCCGACCGCTCCGGGCCCGGCCGCCGGGACCCCGGGCGCGCGGGCCCGCGTACGGCTGTGGACGCCCGGGCTGGTCCTGCTGTGCGTACTGGCCGTGCTGCAGGGGGCCGCGTGGAGCGGGGCCAACACGGGGGTCAACGCGCTCGCCGAATCCCTGGGGGAGCCGGGTGCGGCCGGACTGGTGTGGGCCGCCATGGCCGTGACCAGCTCGGTCGCCGGCATCGTGACGGTCGCCCGGCCCGGGTCGGCGGACCTCACCGCCCGGCTGCGGTGGACCATCGCCGTGCAGGCGGTCCTCACCCTGCCGCTGCTGGCGGTATCCGGGCTGTGGGGGGCCGCCTTCGCCGTCGCGGGCATCGGGGTGGCCGTGGCCCCGCACCTGATCGCGCTGTTCGGGCTGGTGGAACGGGCCGGCCCGGCGGAGCGGATGGGCGAGGCGATGACGGTGGTCGGCAGCGGCCTGATCCTGGGCCAGGCGCTGGCCGCGGCGGCCTCGGGGCCACTGGCGGGCGCCTACGGGTACCGGGCCGCCTTCGCCGTCTCGTGCGCGGCGGTGACCGCCTCCGCCGTGCTGGCCGCGGCGTCGTACGCGAAGCGCGGGTGAACCCTCACAAGCGGCTCAGGAGGGGCTCAGGAGGGGCTGAGAAGCGGCTCAGGAGGCGGCCTTCATCGCCGCCAGGCCCTTCGCCAGCTCCTCGGCGTTCATCACGGGAGCGACCTCGACCTCGGCGTTGAACTGCACGAACAGGTCCTCCATCAGCGGCGGCATCTGCGCGCTGTCCTGCAGGTCGAAGACCATCCAGCAGGAGCGCACGCCCTCGTGCAGGCCGAAGTAGGCCGCCTCCGGCTTGACCTTCTCCATCAGGGTCTTGATCGCCTGGGGCAGCGCGCCGGTCTTGACGCCCTCGTTGGTGGCTGCCGTGTCCATGTGCGCCCTGAGCATGACTCTCATGCGTGGCTCCTTCCGTCACGCCCACCCTCGGCGCGTGACGGGGGCGCGACAACATTTGCGCCCCCGTCCGGGTAGAGCTCAGGCGCCCTGGACGTGGAAGTTGAAGTCCGCGTGGCCGAGCGCACCCATCAGGCGGAGCCAGATGGGCAGCAGCATCTCGGTGCCCCGGGCCGTCTCGATGCCCCCGAGGTCGAGGACGCTCGCCTGCGGCCACCCGAAGGCGTACAGCAGTTCGCGTACGGACTTCTTGGCGTCCGCGTCCTCGCCCGAGAGGAAGACGTGGTGCTCGCCGGCGACCCGTGCCGGGTCCACCATGATCTGGCAGTTCATCGTGTTCAGCGTCTTGACCACCCGCAGCCGCGGGAAGGTGCGCTGGATCAGCTCGGCCAGGCTGTCGTCGTTGACCGGGTCCAGGACCGGCGGGAAGCCCCCCGAGAAGTCCAGCGGGTTCGCGATGTCGATCAGGACCTTGCCGTCGAGGTGGGCGGCGTCCGCCTCGGTCAGCGCGGCGATGCTCGCCTGCCCGCCGGTGGCGTTGACCAGGATCTCGCCGTCCCGCGCCGCCTGCGCGAACGTGGCCAGCCCGACCCCGGGGTGGGCCTCCTGCCACTGCGCGTACTCGGAGCGGCCGAGGGTGGCTTCCGGTTCCCTGGTGCCGATGACCACCTGGTGGCCCAGGCCGTCGAGCCGGGCGGCCACCGTACGGCCGACGATCCCGGTGCCGAGGACTGCGTAGCGCATTGCGGAGATCCATTCGTCGAACGGAGGCCGGGCCGTCCCGGCCCCTCCCGGGCCCGGTCAGCCCAAGATCCCGACATCGTAGAAGAACCGGTACCGGTTCGGGCCGTCCGGCAGGAACCAGTGGACGCCCTCCTGGAGGAAGACCGCCAGCATGCTCACGGCGATGACCATGCCCAGGAACCACAGCGCGCACATGCCCGCCGTGCGCAGCGGCCCCGGACGGACCGCCAGGACGGCGCGGTCGGCCGTCATGTGGGTGAAGGCCAGGACGACGCCGATGGCGACCACCGAGAGCTGGAAGAGGATCCACGCCCAGTGGTACAGGTGCAGGCCGAGCACCTCGCCGCCCTCCTTGTTCCCCGGCAGGACGTACAGCATGGTCTGCCGCCAGGACGTGAAGGAGCCCCCGATCGCCGCGACCAGGGACAGCCCCCAGCCCGTCATGTAGACGCGGGCCGGCACGGTGCCGCTGATCAGCGCCGCGCGGATGATGTACGCCGCGCCCAGGGCGGCCAGCAGCATGAACATCCGCTGCACGACGCACAGCGGGCACGGGATCTCCCCCCGCCCGAACTGGTGGTAGAGGCCGGCGCAGACGACCGCCGACCAGCCGAGGGCGAAGAAGCAGGCGAACCAGTACTGGACCCGGCCCAGCAGGCCGCTCTCCGGCGGCGCGTCCGGCACGAGGCTGTGCATCGTCGCGGCCACGGTCAGTAGCTCAGCTTCAGGGCGAGGCCGCTGGTGATGTGGTGCGCCGTCAGCAGGGTGACGGCGATCAGCACCGCCCACCACGCGCCGAGCACGACCGTCCGGGACGCGCCCCGGTACAGGGCGATCAGCGTGGCGAGGAGCCCGCCGAAGATCAGGGTGTCCATGCCGCGGACCGTACCGAGACGGCGACATCACGCCTGCGAGGCGCGCCCCCGGTTACGTCGGTTGCCGCGTCGGCCGCGCCCGGCCCGCCCCGCGCCGGGGCCGCCGAGGCTCCGGCCGTCCAGGCCGATCCAGACCCTGACCTCGGTCCCGCCGAGCACCGAGCGCCCCAGGCGTACGTCGCCGCCGGTCGACTCGGCGACCCGCCGCACGATGTCCAGGCCGAGGCCCGTCGACCCGTCGCGGCCGCCGTCGTTGCCGCGGCGCAGGGCCGCGTCCGGGTCCGCGATGCCGGGACCCGCGTCCGAGACGAGGACGATGACGGCGTCGCCCGCGTCGTGGACGTCCACCGCGAAGGGGGTGCCCTCGGGGGTGTGCCGGAAGACGTTGCCGAGCATGGCGTCGAGGGCTGCGGCGAGTTCGGGCCGCGCCACGGGGATCCGTACGGTACGGTCCACGCCCGCGAGCCGCACCTCACGGCCCTCGTCCTCCGCGAGCGCCGACCAGAAGGCCATCCGGTCGCGGATCACCTCGGAGGCGTCGCAGCCCGCGCCCGCCCCGGCTCCCGGGCCGGTGGCCGGGCGCTGCTCCCGGGCGGTACGGATGATCGTGTCGACCTCGCGCTCCAACTGCTCCACGGCGGCGCGGGTCTGCTCGGCGGCGGGACCGTCGCCGAGCGAGGCCGTGTTGAGCCGCAGCACCGTCAGCGGGGTCCGCAGCCGGTGCGAGAGGTCGGCGGCCAGTTCCCGCTCGTTGGCGAGGAGTTCGACGACCTGGTCCGCCATCGAGTTGAACGCGGCGGCCGCCGAGCGGAGTTCCTTGGGCCCGTCCTCGGGCACCCGGGCGCCGAGTCTGCCCTCGCCGAGCTGGTGGGCCGCGTCCGCGAGCCGCTCGGCGGGCCGGACCAGCCGGGCGCCGAGCCGGTCGGCGACCCCGACCGAGCCGATGATCAGGGCCAGCCCGACGCCCGAGAGCACCAGCCAGGCGGTCGCGACCCCGTTGCTGACCTCGCTCTCCGGTACGAAGATCTCCACGACGGCGATGTCACCGGAGCCGAGCGCGGTCGGCTGCAGCAGCGCCGAGCCGCCGCCCGCGACCGAGGCGGTCGTCCCCCGTCCCATCCGCCGGGTCTCCGCGACGGCGCGCTCCCCGGCCCGGCCCCGGCCGATGTCCACCGGCGGGCTGTCGCCGATCGCGGGCACGTGGACGGCCATCCGGCGGGCGGCGCCCATCTGGGTGGACTCCACCGCCTTGCGCAGCTGCACGGGGTCGGTGGTGATGGACAGGGTCGGGCCGATGCTGGCGGCCTGCCGCTCGGCGTTGGAGAAGGCCCGGTCGCTGGCCATCTCCTGGACGACGAGGCCCAGCGGTACGGCGAAGGCCACGACCACCATGGCCGTGACCGCGAGGCACACCTTGACGAGCGCCCATCTCATCGCGCGCTCACCGGGGCGGCTCCAGCTTGACCCCGACCCCCCGCAGCGTGTGCAGGTAGCGCGGCCGGGCGGCGGTCTCGCCGAGTTTGCGGCGCAGCCAGGACAGGTGGACGTCGATGGTCTGGTCGTCGCCGTACGACTGCTGCCAGACCTCGGCGAGCAGTTCGCGCCGGGCCACGACCACCCCGGGCCGGCCGGCGAGGAAGGCCAGCAGGTCGAACTCCCTGCGGGTGAGGTCCAGTACGGCCCCGTCCAGCTCGGCCTGGCGGCGCAGCGGGTCGATGGCGAGCCCGCCGACGCGCAGGACGCGCGAGGGCGGTTCGGCCCCGGCGGCGGCCCGGGCGCGGCGCAGGACGGCGGACATCCGGGCGGAGAGGTGCTCCACGGAGAAAGGTTTGGTCAGGTAGTCGTCGGCGCCGTCGTTGAGCAGCCGGACGATCTCCGCCTCGTCGTCGCGCGCTGTGGCGATGATCACGGGTACGTCGGTGATGCCGCGCAGCATCTTGAGCGCCTCGGACCCGTCCAGGTCGGGCAGTCCGAGGTCGAGGATGACCACGTCGAAGCGGTGGTGCGCGACCTCGCGCAGCGCCTCCAGGGCCGTGCCGACGCTCCGCACGGTGTGCGAGGCCTCGGTCAGGTGCCGGATGAGGGCGGAACGTACGAACTGGTCGTCCTCGACCACGAGCACACTTGCCATGGCCCGCACCGTAGTCCATCCGGGCGACCCAGCGGGGTGTCGGGCCACTCTTGTGGCGGGTGGTGCAGTATGTGCCCTGATGCGACGAGGACTTCTTCATGCGATGGCCTGGATGCTGGCGACCGGCGCGGCGGTGACGCTGTCGTGGTGGGGCGTGCACACCGTCATGTCGGGAACGGCCTACGATCCGCCGCTCGCGGTACCCCTGACCGGCCGTCCGCTGTCCTCGTCGACGCACGGCGCGCAGCCGTCCCCGTCCCCCTCGGAGCCCTCGGGGTCTGCTTCCCCCTCGCCCTCCGGGTCGCCCTCCCCGGACGCGTCGCCGAGCGCCGGGGCCTCCCCGGAGAAGTCCCCGAAGCCGTCGGCCACCTCCGGCCCGTACCAGCGGACGGAGGGCCAGGACACGGGGAAGGTGCAGGCCTATCCGGTCTCCGGCGGCCGCGTCGTCTTCTCCCTGGGCGCCTCCTCCGCCGAGCTGGTCTCGGCGACTCCGGCGACCGATTGGCGGATGCAGGTGTGGAAGACGGACTTCTGGATCCGGGTCACCTTCACCAAGGACGGCCGCGAGGTGTCGGTGTTCTGCACCTGGCACGACCATCCGCCGCTGGTCGAGATCGTCGACCCCTGAGGCGGCGGACAACCGTCTAGCGGAAGACGGAGGGCGGCGGCTGCGGCGAGGCCACCGCGGAGGCGTCCACGACGGGCGTCGCGCCGCCCGCGAAGTCGGCCAGGGCCCGGCCGTGCTCGACCCGGCCCGGGTGCGGGTCGCTCGCGACCCGGCGGGTGAATTCCGCGACGGGCAGCTCACGGTCGGCCGCCACCAGGACGGCGTTGCCGAACCGTTTCCCCCGCCACACCACCGGATCGGCGGCCAGCGCCAGCTCCGTGAACCGGGACGCGGCCGTCGCGATCTGGCTCCGCAGATGGGTCAGCGGCGGACCGTCCGCCAGATTGGCCACGTACCACCCGGTGGGCGCGAGGGCACGGCGTACGTCGTCCAGGAACTCGGTGCTCGTCAGGTGCGCCGGAGTACGTGCCCCGCTGAACACGTCCGCGATCACCAGGTCCGCCCAGCCGTCCGGGACCTTGGCCAGGCCCGCCCGCGCGTCCACGGCCCGGACCCGGACCCGCGCCTGCGGGTCCAGCGGCAGGTGCTCCCGTACGAAGGCCACCAGGGCGGCGTCGATCTCCACGACCTGCTGGGTGGAGCGGGGGCGGGAGGCCGCGGTGTAGCGGGCGAGGGTGAAGGCGCCGCCGCCCAGGTGCACCACGTTCAGGGGCTGCCGGGCGGGCGCGACGAGGTCGATCAGGTGGCCGATCCGCCGCTGGTACGCGAAGTCCAGGTACCCGGGATCCTCCAGGTCCACGTGCGACTGCGGGGCCCCGTCGATCAGCAGGGTCCAGGCCCCGGCCCGCTCCCGGTCCGGCTCCAGCTCCGCCCGGCCGCCGTCCACCTGCCCGACGACCGCCTCGGCGCCGCCGCGTCCGCGCTGCCTGCCCTTGTTCCTGTCCTTGCCTGCCACCACCCCATTGTGACGGGCGGCGGCGCAGGACCCGGCCCGGACGCTTCAGCGGCAGTTGTCCGCGGCCTCGATCAGCCGGGCCGCCTCGCCGAGCGCCGCCCGCAGCACGTCCGGATCGGTGACCGGCCCGACGGCCTCCGGCGGGAGCAGCCAGCCGGTGTCGCCCGGGGTGGGCGAGGCGGCGGCGTCGCCGAAGCGCATGCCGCGCCCGTTGGTCTGCGTACACGCGCTGCCCGGCAGGTCCCACGCGTCGGCGGTGCCGGACGGCACGAGGAAGCCGAGGGTGTCGCCGGATCCGTCGTGCAGGACGGGTCCGACCCCGCCGGCCTGGCTGGCCGCGCGGCGGATGATGTCCACCGCCTCCAGCCCCTGCCGCGCGGGAACGGTCACCAGGTCCAGGTCCGGGACCGCGCCGGGCTCGGACGCGGTGTTCGTTGCAGTGCTCTCCATGCCGGCCTCCACCAAGGGAACCCCTCCTCGATCCGTATCCGCATGGGTTCAACGCACGGGAACGTCAACGGGTGCGGTGGCAAGACGCCGCAAAGGATGGCAGTTCATGGCGGATCGCGGGTGAGATATCCGTTTTGTAGCCAAACATCGCATGAACACCCCCTCGCTGGCGGTACGTTCATGCGCGCCGGACCCCCCCGTCACAGCACCGGTGCTGCGTTCCTTGCCAGAGAGGTCACGTCCATGGCGGCGTCCCCCCACTCACCCAACTCCACGTTCCGGCGGCTGCGCGGGCAGCACTCCCCGGCCGAGTTCGCGGCCCTGGTACGCCGGGCGGCGAAGGAGATCGGAGAAACGGTTTCCTGCGACGCGCGCTACATCGGCCGCGTCGAGTCCGGCGAGATCCGCTGCCCCAACTACGCCTACGAGCGGGTCTTCCTCCACATGTTCCCCGGCCGCGCCCTGGCCGATCTGGGCTTCTCCCCCCGCGAGAGCGTCCGCGGCCGCTCGGCCCAGCGCGATCCCCTCTCCGTCCCCGTCCCCCGTTCCCCTTCCAGTGCCAAGGAGAGCGACGTGCTGCGTCGCGCGTTCATGGCGGGCGGCTCCGCGACCGTGGCGGCCGCGACGCTCAGCCTCACCCTGCTCGGCGACACCCGCCGACTCCCCTCCCGCGCCGGCGAGTCCGAGGCCGCCGCCGTCGAGGACGCGGTACGCCAGATCCGCCTGCTGGACGACCGGCACGGCGCCGACACCCTGTACCGGCGGGCCGCCGAACCCCTGCGCACCGCCTACGCGCTGCTCGACGCGGGAGCCACCCGGCAGTCCACCGAGGACCGGCTGCACTCGGGCGCCGGTGAACTGGCCGTCTCCGTCGGCTGGCTGGCCCACGACTCGGGCCGCTTCGACGACGCCCGCTCGCACTACGCGGAGGCCCTGGCGACGGCCCGGGTCGCGCGGGACGCGGGCCTGGAGGCGCACGCCTTCAGCAACATGGCCTTCCTGGCCCGGGACTGCGGCCGCTCCCGCGAGGCGGTACGGGCCGCCCAGGCGGGCCGCCGCGCCGCCCGCTCCCTCGGTTCCCCGCGGCTGCTGTCCCTGCTCGCGCTGCGCGAGGCGGGCGGCTGGGCGGGGCTGGCCGACCGCAAGGCCTGCGAGGAGGCGCTGGCCCGGGCGCACACGGAGTTCTCCCGGGGCGAGTCGGACGCCGACCCCGAGTGGATGTCCTTCTTCGGGCAGGCGGAACTGGAATCCCTGGAGGCGCGCTGCTGGTCGGCGCTGGGCGAGCACGCCCGCGCGGCCCGGCACGCCCGCCGCGCCGCCGACCTCCAGGACCCGCACTTCGCCCGGAACGTGGCCCTCTACACCGCCGAGCTGGCCGGCGACCTGGCCCGTGCGGGTGCCCCGGACGAGGCGGCGTGGGCGGGCGGCCGGGTTCTGGACCTCCTGGCGGAGGTCCAGTCGACGCGGGTCCGGTCGATGCTGTCGGAAACAGCCGGAGCCCTCGTCCCCCACCAGCGCTCCCCCCGCGTCGGCGCGTTCCTGGCCCGCGCGACGTGAGCCCTGCGGGCGGCTCGGCGGAGTACGGCTCGGCGGCACAGCTCCCTCTGCCGAGATGGGTCGCCTCAAACGCCGGCGGGGCTTCAAAGGGTGGGGCGGTGCCCCGCACGAGGGTCTCCTCGGCTCGGCGCGTTCGGGCTCGTCCCGGCCAGGCGGCCGTGGTCGCGCCTCGTCCTGCGGGGACCCTCCTGCGTGTCCCCGCCCCACGGCACGGCTACGACACGGACGGCCCTCCGCCGCCGAGGGGAGTGGGGACGTGGCGGGGTGTCCCCGCAGGACGAGGCGCGACCACCGGGCACAGCCGAGACACACAGCACGCGCCGAGCCGAGGAGACACCCCGGCGCGGCCCCACGGACCGACCTGCGCGGACAAGCCCGCCACACCCAGCCCCGCCACCCACCGAGGCACGGGCCCGCACTTTCAGCCCCGCCGGCGTTTGAGGCGCGGGTCCGGGCAGCGCCCGGCAGACAGCCCGCACCCAGCAAACGGCCGAGCCACCCCGCAGGGGCCCGGGCAGCGCCCGGCACACGACCCGCGCCCGGCAGACGGCGCGAGCACCGCACACAGCCGAGCCACCCCGCAGGGGTACCGCTACGCGAGGTGACCCGTGTCGTTCCAGCGTTCCAGCGCCGGCGCGCCATAGGCCCAGCCCAGCACCGACAGGGAGGTCGGCTCCAGCCGGATGCGGGCGCCGAAGGAGGCCTCGAAGCCCAGCCAGCGGGCGGCCAGCGTGCGCAGGATGTGCCCGTGCGCGAAGACCAGGACGTCGCGCTCCGCCGCGCGGGCCCAGGCGACCACCTCGTCCGCACGCGCCGCGACATCGGCGACGGACTCGCCGCCCGGGACGCCGTCGCGCCAGATCAGCCAGCCCGGCCGGACGGCCTGGATCTCGGCCGGGGTCATGCCCTCGTAGTCGCCGTAGTCCCACTCCATCAGCGCGTCCCACGGCTCGGCCCGGGCCCCGAAGCCCGCCAGGTCGCAGCTCTCGCTCGCCCGCAGGAGCGGGCTGGTGCGGACCTCCACGCCCGGCAGCCCCCGCCACGGGTCACGGGCCAGCCGCTCGCCGAGCAGCTTCGCGCCCAGCTTGCCCTCCTCCAGCATCGGCACGTCCGTGCGTCCCGTGTGCTTGCCGAGCTGGGACCACGCCGTCTGGCCGTGGCGGGCCAGCAGGATGCGGGGGGCCATGTGAATTCTCCCGGTTCAGTCGAGTCCGTCCATCATCCATCACCACGCCGCCACGGCCCCGCCCGGCCGCCCCCACCGCCGGTTTCCGCGCTAAGTCCACGATTGTCAGTGGCGGATGGGACACTTCCGCGGGTGAGCTCCTACCCGCCCAGCAGCCCCGCGCAGCCGACGACCCTGCGGCAGCGGCTCGCCGGCCTGCGCGGCCCCGCCGTGCCGCCCCGTCCGCTCGACGCCCGGGCGCTGGCGGCCCTCGCCGCCAATCCCGGCTGCGGCAGACGCGCCCTGCTCGACGGCGCCGGGGTGGACAAGACCGCCCTGGCCACGGCGCTCGGCTCGCCGGCCTCCTTCGGGCAGTCGCAGTTCGCCATAGTCCGCGGGAACTCGTTCGAGGCAAAGGTCAAGGGCGACGGCGGAGCCGAGCTGCTGCGGCTGGTCCACGCGCACCTCGCCCCCGCCGCCGAGCCCCCGGGGTCCCCCGGGGCCGGCGCCCGCGTTCCCGACCTGACCGCCGCCGGTCCCGAGGGCCGCGCCGCCCGGACCGCGCTCGCCCTGCGCGAGGCGACCGCGGCCGGCCGGGACACCGGGGCCTGGACGCTGCTGGACCACCCGATGCTCGCCCTGGAGGTGGCCGGCTCCCCCGCCTACCTGGAGCCCGACGCCGTCGTCGTCCACCCCGACGGCCGCTGGACCGTCGTGGAGATCAAGTCGTTCCCGATGATCGACGGCGCCGCCGACGCCGCGAAGGTGGGCGCCGCCGCCCGGCAGGCCGCCGTCTACGTCCTGGCCCTGGAGAAGACCGCCGGGAAACTGCCCGGTGCCGAGGTCGGGCACACCGTGCTGCTGGTCTGCCCCAAGGACTTCTCCAACCTGCCCACCGCCTCCCCCGTCGACATCCGCCGCGAGCGCTCCGTGACCCGCCGCCAGCTGGACCGGCTGACCCGTGTCGAGGAGCTGGCCGCCGCCCTGCCCGAGGGCCTCAGTTTCGACCCTGCGACGCGCACCGCCGAGGAGCTCGCCCTGGCGGTGTCGGCGGTCGACGCCGCCTACGCCCCCGAGTGCCTGGCCGCCTGCGAGCTCGCCTTCCACTGCCGCGACCGGGCCCGCGCCGCCGACCAGGTCACCGCGCTGGGCCGGTCGGTACGGGGGGAGCTGGGCGCGCTGACCACCGTCGAGGCCGCCCTCGCGGCGGCCGCCGGGGCCGGCTGCGCGGAGGATCCGACCGCAGCCGCGCTGCAGCGCGCAGCCCGGCTGCGCGCCGAGGCCCTGGACCTGGCCGCCGCCCGTCCGCCGCACCACGCCCCGGAGACCCCCGCATGCCCCTGCTGAGCACCCTGGCCCGGCTGGAGGCCGTACGCGCGGGGCGCGCCCAGCCGCTCGCGACCGTGCGGCACCGCCACCTGAGCGAGCGCCCGATGGTCTTCGTGCCGCTGACCACGGCCGGTGAGGCGGGTGCCCCGCTCGGCGCCATGGTCGGCACCGACCGGCACGAGCCGTGGGTGTTCGTGATACCCCAGCCGCGCGACCGCGACCGGCGCTGGGCCTTCCTCGCGGACCTGGCCGTACAGGTGCTGGCCCACATCGACGCGTACGCGGACGCCGTGGAGCCGGCCGAACGCAGCGAGACCGACCCGGAGACGGGCAAGCGGGTGAAGGTGGAGACCGAGCTGTGCGCGGACGCGCCGCAGCTGATCGTGCCGAGCCGGGCGGGCATCGAGTACGTACGGCTGCTGGGGCGCTCGATGCGGTTCCGGCGCACCGCCGAGGAGGACCCGGACAATCCGTATCCGGCGCCCTCGCAGGTGCCGATGCTCGGCCGCTGGTTCACCCACCTCGCCGAGCGCTCGCGGGTGCCCGGCTCCTCGATGCTGCTGTCGGCCACCGACCTGCTGTCGCGGCACTGGGCCACCGGCCAGAGCAACCTGGAGGACCAGCACCTGGGCGCGCTCCTGGGCTGGATCGACCCGCCCGAGGGCCGGTCGGGCGCCGAGGAGGCCCACCGGGCCGAGCTGGGCCGCGACAAGGACGGCCAGCTGCTGTGCCCGCCCGCCGGTCCGGCCACCGACCCGGCCTTCGACAACAAGCTGCTGGCCCCCGCCATCGCCCGGTACGACGCCGCGCGCACGGCCCTGGCGGCCGGCCCCGGCGACGACGACCGGCACGTCCGGGCGGCCGAGCAGGAGGTGCACCGGCTGGTCGAATCCCAGCTGTCGGGCACCTGGTGGAAGACCTGGGAGGCGATCGACCTGCTGCGCTCCCTGCCGCCGGGCGAGCGCGCGGAGGAACGCTGGACGCGCGACCGCTGGTCCTACACCGGCCACCGGGACCGCGTACGGGCGGGCGAGCCGCCGCAGCCGCGCCGCGACGACGCGGTGACGGCGGCCCAGAAACTGGCCACGCGGGAGACCGAACAGGTGCGGCTCGACGCCCAGGAGGCCTTGGACGACCCCCTGGTGATGGCGGGCCGACGGCTCGCGGGCGAGGCCTTCGCCGGTGAGGTCACCGAGGTGGTGATGGAGTGGACGGAGTCGAAGCGGCCGAGCCCGCGCCCGCTGGTGACCGTGGTGACGGAGGACCGGCCGCAGCTGGCGGACGAGGGCGGCGGGAAGGTGTTCCGCTCGCTGGACGGGCGCCCGCAGAGCGCACAGTTCGTCCGCTTCGAGGAGGGCGGGCGGCTGGTGCTGCGGCTGCTCGACAAGATGGGCCGCGGCCGGGACCCCGAGCCGGGGACGGTCCCGGAGAAGGGCGACCGGCTCTGCTGGACGCTCTTCGAGCACGACGCGCGCGGCGGCCCGAAACTCCCGGAGCCCGAGCAGACCCCGTGGACGCACGGCGGCCCGCCGGGGTCGGCGAGCGCGCTCCCCCTGCCCGACTCCGTGACCGACGAGGACCTGCTGTGACCACGACCGCACCCTTCGACCCGGGCGCGGCGGCCGCCCGGGCGACCGCCGCGATCCTGGCCGACACCCTGCACGGGACCGAGCGGGGCGTGGTCGTCGACTCCCCGCCCGGAGCCGGCAAGTCCACGCTCGTGGTCCGGGCGGCCCGGGAGCTGGCCGCGGCCGGACGCCGCCTGATGGTGGTGGCGCAGACCAACGCACAGGTCGACGACCTGGTGCTGCGCCTCGCCGACAAGGACCCGGAGCTGAAGGTGGGCCGGCTGCACAGCAGTGACGGGGACGCCTACGACCCGGCGCTGCGCGAGCTGCCCTCGGTGACCCTGTCGGCGAAGCCGAAGGATCTCGCGGAGCTGCCGATCACCATCTCCACGGCGGCCAAGTGGGCCTTCGTCAAGGACGTCGAGCCGTGGCAGCACGCCATCGTCGACGAGGCGTACCAGATGCGTTCGGACGCGCTGCTGGCCGTGGCCGGGCTGTTCGAGCGGGCGCTGTTCGTGGGCGACCCGGGGCAGTTGGACCCGTTCAGCGTGGTGGGCGCGGAGCAGTGGGCGGGCTTGTCCTACGACCCTTCCGCCTCGGCGGTGAGCACCCTGCTGGCGCACAACCCGCAGCTGCCGCAGCACCGGCTGCCGGTGTCCTGGCGGCTCCCGGCGACGGCGGCGCCGCTGGTCTCCCGCGCGTTCTATCCGTACACGCAGTTCCGCAGCGGTACGGGCCCGGGCGAGCGGCGGCTGTCGTACGGGGTGCCCTCGGACGGGTCGGGCCCGGACCGGGTGCTGGACGAGGCGGCCGAGGCGGGCTGGGGCCTGCTGGAGCTGCCCGCGCGGCACACCCCGCGCACGGACCCGGAGGCGGTGCGGGCGGTGGCCCTGGTGGTCCGCCGGGCCCTGGACCGGGGGGCGGTGACCTCCGACGAGCAGTCCCCGGCCCCGGCCCCGCTGACGGCGGACCGGATCGCGGTCGGCACGGCCCACCGCGACCAGGCGGCCGCGGTCCGCGCGGCGCTGGCCTCGCTCGGGGTCACGGGGGTCACGGTGGACACGGCGAACCGGCTCCAGGGCCGCGAGTACGACCTCACGGTGGTGCTCCACCCGCTGTCGGGCCGCCCGGACGCGACGGCCTTCCACCTGGAGACGGGCCGCCTGTGCGTGCTGGCCTCCCGGCACCGGCACGCGTGCGTGGTGGTGGCCCGGGCGGGCATAGCGGAGCTGCTGGACGACCACCCCTCGACGGAGCCGGTCCAGCTGGGCGTGACGGTCAAATTCCCGGACGGCTGGGAGGCGAACCACTCGGTGCTCGCCCATCTGGCCGAGCACCGGGTGTCCTGGCGGCCATAGGGAAGGCCCGCGGGGCCCGGTCGCCCCGTCACCTCACCCCGCCGTCGTGATCTTCGAGCGGTTGTGGAACCAGGAACCCCCCAATCTCATCCTTGAACATGTTCAAGTGATGGCGACCAGGGGGTTCTTCAGTTATGACCGCACGACGCAAGCGCCTCACGAGGTGGCTCGTGATCACCGGCACAACGGCCGTACTGGCCGTCGGAGGCTGGTGGGCGTCCCTGTGGTGGGCCGCCTTCGAGGGCGACCTGGGCGTGCCGTGCGACAAGGCGGCCCATTTCGCCCGCGCCGCCGAGCTGCCCGCAGGGACGCGCGACCGGAACTGCACCACGGGCCAGTGGATGAGCGCCTCGTACGAGCTGGACTTCCGTGCGCCCCGCCAGGAGGTGGCGGCATGGCTGCGCGCCTCCTATCCCGACACGGAGATCTCGGAGGAGTACTGCTCGAGCGCCGACGCGTGCGGGCATCCGCAACTGCACGGCCCCACGCCGTTCACGGACGAGGACGGCCACCGACTCGCGGACGGGGTGCGCATCGAGCTCGACTACGAGGACGGAGACGTCGCGCACGTACGGATCTCCGGATTCACCGTCTGAGACCCGCGGGCGCGGCCGACCGGCCGGTTCAGGGCTTTCGGCGGGTGCCCAGGCGGGCGTGGAGGGTCTCGCCCACCTCGGCCAGGGTGCGCAGCTGTTCCGGGGTCAGGGTGTCGATCAGGTGGCGGCGCACGGACTCCACGTGGAGCGGGGCCGCGTCCGTGATCATGGTGATGCCGGCGTCGGTGAGGACCACCTCCGCGCCCCGGCCGTCGGTGGCCACCTCCTCGCGGCGGACGGCGCCGCGCTGCTCCATGCGGGTGAGCTGGTGGGACAGCCTGCTGCGGGACCAGCGCATGAGCTCGGCCAGTGCACTGATGCGCATACGGTGGCCGTCGGTTGAGCCGAGCACCGAGAGGACGTCGTAGTCGGCCTCGGAGAGTCCGCTGTCCTGGCTGAGGTCGCGTGCGATCTCCGCGTTGACCAGCGGGAACATCCGTCGCCACGCGTACCAGGCGTCCTGTTCGGACTCGGTGAGCCAGCGGGGGCCTGGCTCCGGTGCGGGGGTCATGTCCGCCACTCTAGCCAGATCGGTGACACATCACTTATCTGGTTGACATGTCATTCAGATCCTGGGTTTCATCGGGTGACACATCAACAACCGCACCGAACGGGAAGTCCTCACCATGACCCGCCTGCACGTCATCTCCGCCGCCACCCGCCCGACCTCCGCCGGCCGCCCGCTCGCCCGCTGGGTCACCGAGCAGGCCCGCGAGCGCGGCGGCTTCGACGTCACCTCCGTCGACCTCGCCGAGATCGCCCTGCCCTTCCTCGACGAGCCCGAATACGCCTCCACCGGCAACTACGCGCATCAGCACACCCGCGACTGGAGCGCCCTGGTCGACTCGGCCGACGCCTTCCTCTTCGTCCTGCCGATGTACAACGGCGGCTTCACCGCCCCCTTCAAGAACGCCATCGACTTCCTCTACAACGAGTGGAAGGGCAAGGCGGTCGGCATCGTCAGCTACAGCGCCGGCCCCACCGGCGGCGCCCCGGCCGCCGAGATGCTGCTGCCGATCCTCAGCCGTCTGGGCATGCTGCCCGCCGAGCGCTCCGTCGCGATCCCCGGCATCCCCAAGCTGCTCGGCCCCGAGGGCTTCCAGGCCCCGGAGACGCTCGCGGGCGAGCTCGCCGGAGTCCTGGACGACGTGGCCGAACTGGTGGCGGGGCGCGCCGCCGAGGCCGTCACGGTGTGATCGGGGTCCCCACCGGGTGGTCGTACGCGGCGTGCGGCTGACGGCCGGTCAGCCCCACTCCTCGGCGACGGGCCGGGCGGCGCCGGCCTCGCACGGGGAAGCTCGGGATCGCGGTGCGGACACCGGCGCCGGCCGAGCGCCTGTGCGACTCCCTCGCCACTGAGCCCGTCGGCCTGCTCGTGCACCTCATCGGCCGTACGGGTGTTCCAGCCCGTCGCGCAGAGGTCTTGCGCGGCGTTGGACAATGGACGGTGGCCCGGAATCACCTCGTACGCGCAGCAGGAGGACACGCATGGCAGAGCCCGAGCGGACCGAGCGGCGGCTGCGGCCGGCGCCTCTGCTCTTCGAGCCCTCTGAGGCCGTGGCGGACCCCGAGCACTTCTTCGACCTGGAGTCGATAGAGGACCCGCGGGAGCTGCTGGTCCGTGCGACCGAGCTGACGCTGGCCTTCCGGGCCGCGCAGGACCGGGCGGTGGAGTTCCAGGCCCTGGCGGCGGCCCAGCTGGCGGATCCCCGCCGGTTCGACCGCCTCTCACCGGCGCTGATCGCCGAGCAGGCGGAGTGGACCGAGGACTACGCCCGCAAGATGATCGAGTTCGGCGAGACCCTCCAGCGCGGCACGGGTACGCCGTAGCGCCTGGAGCGTCGGAGGGGCCGGCCGTCCGGCCCCTCCGGCGTTCAGGGGGAGCGCACCATACTCCGGTGGCGGTCCCACTGTCCCCGTTTCCGGTAACTCGCGGATATCGGTCCGCTACGGCGGGTAGACACTGGCATATGACGACGCTGACGAAGGCTCCCGGCTGTACCGCCCTCCACGCGCGCGGCGAGCGCACCCGCACCGCACCCGCCACCCACGTCACCCACCAGGGCGCCGCCTGGCTCACCTCCGGAGCCGCCCACCCCCGGCGCACCCTGGCGGTGTGGGAGTCGCGGCCCGGGCTGCCCGCCACATTGCCCTGCGGTGATCCCTTCGACGTCGTCAACGTCCCGCTCGTCATCGGGCGCCGCATCCTCGACCTGCTCTGGGCCGAGGGTCCCGGCTCCGGCCCGGTCGCCGTGCACCGCGGCCGGATGCTGCTCTTCGCCGCCCCCGGCACCGCGCACCGGCTGCCCGCCCTGCTGGCGTGGGAGGAGTGGGGAGGCTCCCGCACCGCCCCGGCGCCGCTGTGCCACGGCCGGGGCGACGCCGTCACCGTGCCGCCGCTGGCCGCCACGCCCGGGCCGTCCCGGTGGCTCGTGGCCCCCGACGCCCGCGAGCCCTGGCTTCCCGGGCCCGAGGCCCTGCTCTGGGCCTTCGTACGGGCGGCCCGCAGCCCCGCACCGACCGGACCTGGGGATATCGATTTTTCGTTCCGCGGATCCTCCTGCTAATGTCTTCCTCGTCAGCAAGCGCCGCTAGCTCAGTTGGTTAGAGCAGCTGACTCTTAATCAGCGGGTCCGGGGTTCGAGTCCCTGGCGGCGCACAGACGGAAGAAGGCCCCCACGCAAGTGGGGGCCTTCTTCGTTGTCCGGCGGGGCGCGCCGCGGTCCGTCCCGCGGCGCGCCCGGCCGTCAGGTCGTGATCTTCACCGTGTACGCGCCGGACCGGGTGCGGTCCGCGACCTCGATGGTGATCCGCTCCCCCGGCACGGTGTACGTCTCGCCCACCTCCAGCGGCGCGTCCGCCAGGGGCGGGTACACCGAGCGGTCCCAGCAGGCCTCCGTCGACGGGTGGGCGTCCAGCACCTCGATCGGGCCGCCGCCCGACGACGCCTCGTTGCGCACCCGGTAGACCAGGACGCCCTCCGTGCAGGTGTCCCCGTCGTTGCCGGCGGAGCCCCGTGCCTCGACGGCGATCGCGCTGCCGGGGCCCGTACGGATCACCGCGAGCCGGGTACCGCCCGTTCCGCCGCTCGGCGGTGCCTGGGCCAGCGGCTGCAGGGTGTGCATCGAGGTGGCCGTCTGTACGCAGTCCACCTGGGAGGCGTCCAGCCAGCCCAGCTTCCACTTGTGCCAGGCGAAGAGGTCGGGGGCCATGCCGAACTGGCTGCCCATGACGTCCCAGTCCCCGACGTAGGTGTCCCAGTCGCCCTTGCCGTCCGTGGGCCGGTGGTAGAGGTCGGGCAGGTCGAAGACGTGCCCGGTCTCGTGGGCCAGCACGTTCCGGTCCGGCGGGTGGCGCTCGAAGACGGTGACGATCCGCCGCAGTTCCGTGCCGTCCGCGACGATCGGGTGCTCGAAGTTGACGACCTTCGTGGCGTCGGAGTCCACGCCGGGCGCGTCCGGGTCGGCGACGAAGTAGACGACGTCGTACTTGCGGAAGTCCACTTGGGCGTCGGCGGTGGCGACCGCGTCCCGCAGGTAGGAGGCCCGGTCCTCGGGGGCCCAGTCCCGCTTTATCCCGTACGCGGTGGACGGTTTGGGCATCTGGATCCACTGCTTCTGCGGGTGCGGGACCAGCCGGAACCGCCCGTACGAGGCCTGCTCGAAGAAGTCGCTGGTGGCGGGGAAGTAGTCGCCGACGATCTCCTCGGTCTTCAGGGCGCTGCGGTGGTCGGGGAAGGAGAGGAAGACCATGACGGCGTTGAGCTTGCGCACGGGTTTGGGGTAGGCGCCGTTCCAGGTGTCCAGGCCGAGGGAGTGGTGCGCCGAGGTGCGGGTCAGCGCGCAGGGTCCGACTCCCGGGGCGGCCACCGCGGGACCGGCGACGAGCGACATGGCGGCGAGCGCCGTCAGGGAGGTGAGCGCCGCAGCGGTACTTCGGATGCGGGAGCGTTCCACTCCCCCGGGTGTCTGCTGTCGCGCCACATCGACCTCCGGTGGTGGATTCGTACCTGTTCATCCACCTTGAGGCGATTGTCTTACTAATGCCCTGTTCCGCTGCCCCACACGAGTGAGTAGTACGGCAAGTCGGTGACCCTCGAACTTCACGCTCCTGCCTACAGAACGTCACGACCGATCACCTGAGAACAGCAGGGACCCCCTCATGCTCAGAGCCGCGCAGAAACGATCGCCCGGTCTTGCGCCGGCGATCCGTCATCACGCCGAACTGAACCGTCTCAACCGGTGGCGCCGCTGGATAGGGCCTCCCTGCAGCCTCTATGATCGGCACACTTTCCTGCGCGGACACTCACGAACACTGCGGGAGCCAACGGTGAGCGGAACCTCAGAAGGAACCGGTTCGGCGGCCGACAGCATCCGATCGGCCATTACGGAGCGTCACCCGTCAGTGCCGGCAGTGCCGTCGGCGTCGGCCACCCAGGCCGTGCCGGCGTCGTCGTACCGCGCCGACTCCGACTTGCGCGACTACCGGGCCGCCTTCAACGCGGCCCACCTCGCCATGGCCGTCGTCGACCGCGAGGGCTACGTGGTCGCCGCCAACCAGGCCTTCGCCGGACTGCTCGGCAGCGAACCGCACGCGCTCGTCCACCGGTCCGCCGCCGACCTGGTCGACCTGGCTGCGGAGGCCCGCACCTGGGCCGCGTACCAGGAGGTGCTCCGCGGCCGGCAGGCCCGGCTGCGCTGCACCCGCCGCCTCAAACACCCCGACGGGCACTCGCTCTGGACCGAAGTCACCCTCGGACCCGTCCCCGGCACCGGGGACGTCCTGCTGTCGGTGGCCGACATCAGCGACCGCCGCGACCTCCAGGCCCGCCTGCGCCACCTCCAGATGCACGACCCGGTCACGCGCCTGCCGAACCGCGCCCTGTTCTTCGAGCGGCTCTCCGCCGCCCTGGAGGCCGCCTCGTACGAACACGGTGGCGGCACCGGCCGGATCGGGCTGTGCTACCTGGACCTCGACGGGTTCAAGGCGGTCAACGACACCCTCGGCCACCGGGTCGGCGACCGGCTGCTCACCGCCGTCGCCGCCCGCCTGACCCAGTGCGCCGACCAGTCCGGCTACGGGCGCACCGGCGGGCACCTGGTCGCGCGCCTCGGCGGCGACGAGTTCGCCCTGCTGGTCGAGGACTCCACCGGCACCGAACAGCTCGCCGACCTGGCGCGGAGCGTGCTGGCCGCCGTACAGGAACCCTTCGACCTGGCCGGGCAGCGGCTGTCCGTCTCCGCCTCGATCGGCGTCGTGGAGCGGGCGGCGGCCGGCACCTCGGCGACCGGCCTGATGCAGGCCGCCGACACGACCCTCTACTGGGCCAAGGCGGACGGCAAGGCCCGCTGGACCCTGTTCGACCCGGAGCGCAACGCGCACCGCATGACCCGCCAGGCGCTCTCCTCCACACTCCGGCCGGCCGTGGAGCGGGGCGAGTTCGGGCTGGAGTACCAGCCGCTGGTGGACCTGGAGAGCGGCGCGGTGCGCGGGGTCGAGGCGCTGGTGCGCTGGAACCACCCGCAGTTCGGGACGCTCACGCCGAATCGGTTCATCGGGATCGCCGAAGAGGACGGTTCCATCGTCCAGTTGGGGCAGTGGGTCCTGCGGACCGCCTGTCGGCAGGCCCGCCGCTGGCAGATCGAACAGCCCAGCGACTCACCGGTCTTCGTGTCCGTCAACGTCGCCGTCCGGCAGGTCTGGGACTCGGACCTCGTGGGCGACGTCGCTGAGATCCTGGCCGAGACGGGCCTCGCCCCGCAGCTGCTGCAGCTGGAGCTGACCGAGTCCGCGGTGATGGGCTCGGCCGGGCGTCCCCTCCAGGCCCTTCAGGCGCTCAGCGACATGGGCGTGCGGATCGCGATCGACGATTTCGGCACCGGTTACTCGAATCTCGCCTACCTCAGCAGACTTCCTGTATCAGTTCTGAAACTGGACGGTTCGTTCGTGCGCGGGTTCCGCTACGAGGAGGGCACGCACCCGAACCCGGCCGACGAGACCATCGTCGAGGCCCTGGTCCAGCTCGCCCACAGGCTCGGCCTGACGGTGACCGCGGAATGCGTGGAGACCGCCGGGCAGGCCGCACGGCTGCGGCGCGTCGGCTGCGACACGGGCCAGGGCTGGCTCTACTCGCGGGCGGTGGGCCCGGAGCGGATCGCCGAGATGATCGGCACCAGACCGGGCACGGAACACCCCCGCTAGCCGTTCCACTTAACCGTTTTCGGGCTGTCTAGGGCCCCTTTCAGCGTTGGACAGGCCAGATCCCCCTTGTAACGATCCTCAGGCCAAAGGTTCTTGACCAAGTTCCTTGATCCGTGGGGGAAAGCACCATGAAACACACCCGTCCCGCACTCGCCCTGACCATCGGCGCCCTCGCCCCGGCCCTGCTGCTCGCCACCCCGGCCCTCGCCGCCGGCCAGGCCGCGGCGGCGCCCGCGAAGGCGGTCGCGGTCACCGCCGGGGAGTCGCCGTACGACACCATGTCGGACGCCGAACTGCGTGCCGAGGTCAACCACATCCTGGCCGGCAAGCCGGGCAAGGGCGTGACCAGTGCGGCCGACAAGGCCCTCGCCGGCACCACCGAGGACGTGCGCACCTTCCTGAAGACCGGCCTCGCGAAGGCCCAGGACGACGACAACGCGGTCGCCATCCTCCGCATCCTGGGCGGCAAGCCCGGCAAGGGCGTCACCCGCGAAGCCAACAAGGCCCTCGACGGCACCCCGGCCGACCGCACCGCCTTCCTCAAGACCGGCCTCGCGAAAGCCCAGGACGACGACAACACGGTCGCCATCCTCCGCATCCTGGGCGGCAAGCCCGGCAAGGGCGTCACCCGCGAAGCCAACAAGGCCCTCGACGGCACCCCGGCCGACCGCACCGCCTTCCTCAAGACCGGCCTGCGCCTGGCCCAGGCCGAGGACGACCGCGTCGAAGCCTTCCGTATCCTCGCCCGCCCGGGCATCAGCGAGGCCCTGTACGCGGCGGCCCAGAAGGCCATCGACGGCACCCCGGAGGAGCTCCGGTACTTCATCACGGTCGGCCAGTTCCAGGTCTGAGCGTGACAGGCGCCGGCTTCGTACGCCGGCCGCATTCGGGGGCGAAGGCCCTTGACCAACTTCTTTGATCTGTGGGGGAAACCATCATGAAGCTCACCCGTTCCGCGCTCGCCCTGACCGTCGGCGCCCTGGCCCCGGCCCTGCTGCTCGCCACCCCGTCCCTCGCCAGCGCCGCACCGGTGAAGGCGTCGGTCACGGCTCCGGCGAGCACGGTGCCCGGCTCCGACACGGAGAACGCCGTCGCCATCGCCAAGATCCTGGCGGACCCGGCGAGCGGCAAGGCCGTGATCCGCGAGGCCAACAGGGCCCTCAGCGGCACCCCCGAGGACCGCGTGGCGTTCCTGACCACGGGCTTCGCCAAGGCCCAGGACGAGGACAACAGGTTCGCCATCGCCAAGATCCTCGCCGGCAAGCCGGGCAAGGCCGTCACCCGCGAGGCCGGCAAGGCCCTCGACGGCACCCCCGCCGACCGCGTCACCTTCCTGAAGACGGGCCTGGCGATCGCCCAGGACGAGGACAACCGCGTCGCCATCGCCAAGATCTACGGCGACCCGGCCTCGGGCAAGGGCGTCAAGCGCGAGGCCATCAAGGCCTTCAACGGCACCGCCGCCGACCGCGCCGCGTTCCTGAAGACCGGCCTGCGACTGGCCCAGGCCGAGGACGACCGCGTCGCCGTGGGCCGCATCCTCGCCCGCCCCGGCATCAGCCCGGCCCTGTACGCGGCGGCCCAGAAGGCCGTCGACGGCACTCCCGAGGAGCTGCGCTACTTCATCACGGTCGGCCAGTTCCAGGTCTGACCGCCGTGAGCGGCCGCCAGGACCGGTAAGGGAAGGCCGGACCGCCCGATGGGCGGTCCGGCCTTCACGCACATGCTCGTCCGGCTATCCGCTCACGACCTTGTCGTAGCGCAGGGCGACGTAGCCCGAGGCGGCGTGGCCGGCGATGCGGCCGTCGGTGCCACCGTTGAGGTAGTCCTGACCGCGCATCATGTCGTCGTTGGTGTTGGCCTCGTGGATGTACGAGAACTTCCCCGCGGCCTTGTCGACCCACTTCTCGAAGAGCACCACGTGCCCGTCCAGGGTGTTCAGCGCGTCACCGGGCTGGAGGTCGGACTTGGAGATGGTGGCGGCGATGCCCGGCAGGCTCTGGGTCGTGTAGCTGGTACCGGCGTGCCAGACCATCGAGACGAAGCCGGAGCAGTCGGTGCGGTAGGTGTGGTCGCCGTCCGGGTCGGAGGCGTACGCGCCCTGGTTGTAGGGGATGTCACGGCTCAGCCAGTTCGCGGCGCGGCTCATGATCTCGCTGCGGGCGATCTGCCCGCCCTTGGTGGAGGGGGTGGGGGTCGGGGGCGCCGGCGGCTGGTAGGTGCAGTCGTTGGCGAAGGCGGAGAGCAGGCTCTGGGTCCAGCCGCTCGCGTCGACCGGGTCGGCGGGGTGGTAGGCGATGTCGTCACCCTTGCCGTCGGTGGGGTCGGCGTCGTGGTACCAGTACATCCCGCCGTTCGTACGGCCGTAGTAGAGGCCGCCGCCCGGCGAGACGAGGTTGTCGACCGCCGACCAGCCGGAGCTCTTGAGCACCGAGCTCTCCCAGTCCCCGACGCCGTTGATCTGGTACGAGAGCAGCCGTCCGTCGGCCGTGCTGGCGATGAGGACGTCGTCGCCGGCGGCTGCGAGGGTCTTGAGGACGAAGCCCGTGTCGATCACCGCGTGCTTGGCGATGTGGGCGGGCCCGCTGGGCTTGGCCTGGGAGACGTTGTAGCGGTGGAGCTCGCCGCCGACCGTGCCGTAGAGGTGACCGGCGCCGTCGTAGGTCAGCTTGTCGAAGGTCCAGCCGCTGTCCCAGATCTTGGTGACTCCGGCCAGGGCCAGGGCGCTGTCGTTGGTCTGGATGTCGACGCGGTACAGCTCGCCGGCCGTCGAGGTCACGAGGACGGTGTTGAAGTTGAGGGTGGCCATCGCCTTGGGCGTGAAGCCGAGGTTCGCGCCGATCAGGGTCTTGACGCGGTCACCGGTGTTGGGGGCTATCGCCGTGTAGGTGAGGCGTCCGTCGGGGAGGGTGCCGTAGACCGACACGTTGCCGCCGCAGATCGCGGCGGCCTGGGCCGGCGCCGAGGTGAGGGTGACCATGCCGAGGGTCGTGGCAGAGACGGCCAGGGTGGCGGCGAGGCGGCGCTTGAGGGACGACGAGGACATGGGTGTCTCCGGATTCTGGGCAGCCCTGACGTACGCGCGTCGGGCCGGGGAGGTGAGGGAGGGAGCGGGCGGAGAGCGCGGGGAGCGGGCGCGGGCGGGCGGGCGCGGCTCAGTACCAGTTGTTGTTCAGGAAGTGGGTCCAGGCACCGCACGGTGTGTCGTACCGGCCGTCGATGTAGGACAGGCCCCACTTGATCTGGGTGACCGGGTTGGTGCGCCAGTCGTCGCCGAAGGCGTCCATCTTGGAACCGGGCAGGGCCTGGGGGATGCCGTACGCCGTGGAGTTCGGGTTGTCGGCCCAGTAGCGCCAGCCGCTCTCCCGGTCCCAGAGCTGCTCCAGGCAGTTCCACTGGGTGGAGCTGTTCCAGACGCCGCCGTCGTGCTTGTTCATCAGGTCGCGGCCGGCCGCCTTCACGGCGGGAATGTCCCTGCCGTCGAGCGGGTCCGAGGTGGTGGTGCAGCTGAAGGTCTCCGGCTGCGCGGAGAGCAGCTGCTGTGTCCAGCCGCCGGTGTTGACGGGGGTGTCGTTGTGGTACGCGATGTCGCTGCCAGTGCCGTCGGCCGGGTTGGCGTCCTTGTACCAGTACATGGCGCCGGTGGTCTCGATCCGGCCGTAGTAGAGGCCGCCACCGGGCGATACGACCTGGTCGAAGCCGGACCAGCCGGAGGTCTTGAGGTCGTCGCGGTCCCAGGTGCCATCGCTGTTGATCTTGTAGGAGTAGAGCGCGCCCGCCGACGTGGTGGCGAGGAGGCGGTCGTCCCCGGCGGCCGTGAGGGTCTTCAGGACGAACCCGCCGCCGATCTCCTTGCGCTGGCCGATGTGCGCCGAGCCGGTCGGCTTGGGCTGTGAGACCAGGTACTGGAGCAGGACCCCGCCCGCCGTGCCGTACAGGTGGCCGTGTCCGTCGTAGGTGAGCTTGTCGTGGGTCCAGCCGCTGTCGAAGATCTTGACGGGCGGGCGCTCCAGGACGAGGGACTCGTTGTTGGTGAGGACGTCGAGGCGGTAGAGCGCGCCCGTCGTCGACGTCACCAGCACCGTGTTGAAGTTGAGGGTGGCCATCGCCTTGGGCTCGAACCCCAGGTCCGCCCCGACCCGCACCTTCTTCAGCGCGCCGGTGGCCGGGGTGATGGTGCTGAAGGTGAGACGGCCGTCGGGAAGGACGCCGTAGATCGAGGCGGTCCCGCTGCACGTGGTCGCGGCCTCGGCGGCCGGGGCGGTGGCGACGGCCGCGGCGGTGAGCAGGCCGGCGCCGAGGGCGGCGGAGAGGGCGGCCACCGCGCTCTTACGGGCAGCCTGACGGAGGGTGGTGGTCACTGCGTTCTCCTGGGGAACGGTCACGGTGCGGCTCGGTGGTGCGGTAGCCGTGCGCCCGCAGTGGGGCACGGGCGCCGTCGAGGATGGCGTGGGCCTGGGTGAGGGCCGCGGCTTCGGAGGCGGCCCGCAGGAAGAGGTAGACGTCCACGCCGTCGCGGGCGGCTTTGGCCCGCAGGTGTTCGAGTCCGTGCGCGGCGGGGGTGTGGGCCCAGATCAGATCGGAGACGAGCGCGAGCACGCCCTCCTGGTCCGGATCGGCACGGGGCCCTGAGAGGGAGGCTCGGACGACGCGCATCCCGGCTAGTCCCAGTTGATGCTGTCCTCGACCGACACGGGGGCGGTGTCCCAGTTGATGCTGCCGTCGTCGGAGGCACTGACGTGGCGGTTCTCGGCGGACGCGGTCACCGAGGTGGTGGTGACGGCACCGGCGCAGAGGGCGGCGAAGACGGCGGCGACAGCGGCGAAGCGGGCGGTACGGGACATGGTTTCCCCCAGGTCACAGGCTCGGAAGCGAGGCGTTCGGTGCGGTGTGCTGCGCGCTGGTCCGGATCGTCCTTGCGGCTCTGGCCTGAGTCGGGGAGTTCCCTCCCCGCCGTCCGGTGATCACCATGTTGCTGCCCCCGGGCCCCGCGAAGAAGAGGTTCCGGCTGTCACCAACGGGCCTGGCACCTTGGTGCCAGACTTCGCCTACGATCGCGGAGGCGGCGCCGGCCGGGCCGCCCAACTACCGCCGGGGGGCTGGGAGATGCTGCAGACACTGGGTCTCGGGGCCGATGTGGAAGCCGTGTACCGGGGCATGCTGGCCGACCCCTCGGGAGGGATCGCCGAGCTCAGCGCCCGCCTCGGCCTCACCGAGACCCAGGTCCGCGAGGGCCTGGACCGGCTCGTCGACCTCGACCTCCTCAGACCGTCACGTGACTGCCCGGGCGGGCTGCGCGCGGTGCGACCCGAGCTGGGTCTGGAGCTGCTGCTGCGCCGCCAGGAGGAGGAACTGGCCCGGCAGCAGCAGGAGCTGGCCCGCAGCAAGGCGGCCGCGGCGCAGGTGGTCTCGGAATTCGCGGAGCTCAGCCCGAACACCGAGGTCGACGGCGCGGAGCGGCTCGTGGGGATGGACGCCATCCATGGCCGGCTGGAACAGCTCGCCCACGACCTGTCCCGGGAATGCCTGGCGATCCTGCCGGGCGGCGCACTGTCCGAGGCCAGCCTGGAGGCCTCCCGGCCGCTGGACCGGCGGGCGCTGGCCCGCGGCATCGAGATGCGCTCGGTCTACCAGGACAGCGCCCGCAACGATCCGGCGACGCTGGCCTACGCGCGGTGGCTGACCGAAGAGGGCGGCCAGGTGCGGACGAGTCCGCTCCTGCCGCCGCGCCTCCTGATATTCGACCGGACGGTGGCGGTGGTCCCGATCGACCCCGACCACTCCCGTCTGGGCGCCCTGTGCACCAGCGCGCCCGGGATCGTGGCCTCCCTGACCAACCTGTTCGAGCAGACGTGGGACTCCGCCGGACCGCTCGGAGCCGACCGCCCCCGCCCCAGCGACACCCGCCCCACCGCGACCGAGCTGGAACTGCTGAAGCTCCTGGCCTCGGGCATGACGGACGAGGCCGCGGCGAAGCGGCTCGGGGTGTCGCTGCGCACGGTCAGGCGCCAGATGGCCGCCCTCATGGAACGCCTCCACGCGACGAGCCGCTTCGAAGCCGGCCTCAAGGCGGCCCAGCAGGGCTGGCTCTGACGGTCAGAGACTCCGGACGAACGTCGTGAATGCGGCTGCCGTGACCGTGAAGACCGGCCCGCCGGGGTTCTTGGAGTCCCGGACGGCCACTTCACAGGGCTGGGCAGCCACCTCGACGCAGTCGCCGCCGCTGCTTCCGCTGTACGAGGCCTTGCGCCAGGCGGCGGTGCCGAGCGGGGCGCACTCGACGCAGTCTCCGCCCGTATTTCCGCTGTAGCTGGACTTACGCCACAGCATGCCGGTCAGGTTCTGACTGCTCCCCATAACGCTCCTCCATTACCTGCGCGATCAACACCGCCGAGTCCTCTACGGAGAGTGCGGCGGCCTGCAAGTGAGCGTAACGAAGCGCGGCTTCCCTGACGGTGTCGGGGTTGGCCGTCATGTGGCCAGAGATGAGGTCTTCCGTGTAGACGATGTCCGGATCGCTGTCGAAGCGCAGTCCATTGAACGACCCGATCAGGCCTGCGTGTTCACCCGCCGCACACGGCAGCACCTGGATCTGAACCCACCGGTTCTCATGAAAGCTCAGCAGGTGGGCGAGTTGCGCACGCATCACCTGACGACCTCCTATCGGCCGGTGCAGCACTCCCTCGTCGAGCACTACCCAGACCATCGGCGACTTCTCCTGGCGCAGGATGCGATGCCGTTCCATTCGAGCCGCGACCAACTCATCCAGCCGCTCCGGCAATCCTGTCGCCAGCACCGCGCGTGCGTACGCCTCCGTCTGAAGGAGCCCGTAGACCAACTGCGACTGGTAGGTGGAGATGTACGCCGCCCGGGCCTCCATCTCCGCGTACGCCTGGAACCACACCGGCAGGACGCTCCGCAGGACCAGGCCCACCAGGCGGGAGAAGTGCCCGTCCGTACCCAGCGCCGCGTCCACCCGTTCCGAGAAGTCGCGGGTCGGGACCCGCTTGCCGTTCTCGATCATGCCGATCAGCGACCCGGTGCAGAAGATGATCGCGCCCAGCTGGGCCTGTTTCAGGCCCGCCTCTTCCCGCAGCCGGCGCAGCTCGTAGCTGTAGTAGTCCAGCGGCGAGGCACTGGGGTCGATGTCACGGACGACGGCCATGGGGACGGCACCTCCAAGCGGAGAACGAGCTTGTGGCCGAGAGTAGCGACGTCGACACGTACCGGTGTCGGGAATCCCGCAACCATGTCACACACCTCCGCCCCGCCCCCGGGAGAGTGGGGGCAGGGCGGAGGTGTCGCTCGGCGCGGGGTGGGGGGAGATCAGCAGGCGCCGAGGTCCTTCCAGACGCCCCACTCACCCGTGGTGCCCGGGGTCTCGTTCTGCGTCCACCACTGGGCCTTGTACTTGCGGCCGTTGTAGGAGACCTCGTTGCCGGCCGCGTAGATGGTGCCCGCGACGTACGCCGGGGTCGAGCCGCAGCCCGTCGGCGGAGTGGTCGGGGGCGTGGTCGGCGGGGTCGTGGGCGGAGTGGTCGGAGGCGTCGTCGGCGGGGTGGTCGGCGGGACCGTGGTGCCGCCGAGGGCGTCCGAGATCTGGTTGAGCAGGGTGGTGTTGTTGTCCAGGCCGAGCAGGGAGTACATCATCGCGCCGGCCAGGCCGCGCTGCTTGCCGTAGTCGACCCGGGCCTGGATGGACTTCTGGTTGAGGCCGGTGAAGAACTCGCCGTCCTTGTAGAAGTACGAGGCCTTGGCCTGGTCGTCCCAGAAGGTGGTCGCCGGGTTGTCGACGAGGCCGCCGAGCTCCTTGTAGTTGGCGATACCGGCCTGCTGGCTGGTGGGCCGGGCGCCGGAGGCTCCGGTCGCGGACTGGGCGAGGCCGTTGTTCGCCCCGGCGGGGACGCCCTTCCAGCCGCGGTAGTAGAACTCGTAGCCCAGCGTCAGCTTGTTGGCGGGGAAGCCGCCGGTGATCCCGTAGGCCGGGTTGCCGTCGATCCAGGAGTCGATCGCGTTGTCGATGCTGTACTTCTGGGTGCCCGGCGCGATCGGGTCGGTCGGGTCGTTGGCGCCGGAGTACAGCGGGGACTGGTGGTACGTCGGGCCGTCGCCGTCCCAGGCGCCGTGCATGTCGTACGTCATGATGTTCGCGTAGTCGAGGTACGCGCCGATCTTGTCCGTCTCGATGTACTTGATCTTGTCCTGGCCGGCCGGGAGGGCCGAGGTCAGCAGGTACTTCTTGCCGCCGTTGGCCTGGCCGTAGGCGTCGAGCTGCTCGCGGAACTCCTTGAGCAGGAGCGTGAAGTTCTGCTTGTCCTCGGGGGCGTAGTGGTTGCCGAGGTGGCCGCCGGACGAGCCCGGGTACTCCCAGTCGATGTCGATGCCGTCGAAGATGCCGGCCGCGACGCCCTGGCCGCCGTAGCCGCCCTCGACCGGGAGGTTGCCCTTGATGTACTGGTCGATGCAGGAGGAGACCAGCTTCTTGCGGGAGGCGTCGGTCTTCGCCGCGTCGCTGAAGTACTTGGAGTAGGTCCAGCCGCCGATCGAAATGTTGATCTTCAGGTGGGGGTACTTGGCCTTCAGCTGCTTGAACTGGTTGAAGACGCCGACGATCGGCTGGTCCCACTTGTCGGCGACCCCGCTGACGCTGTCCGCGGCACTGAAGGACTTCTGGTAGTCGGCGTAGGAGTCGCCCGCGCCGTCACCGGCGTTGGGGTTGTTGTCGTCACCCGCCGCCTTGTTCGCCTCGAAACAGGTGAGGTTGGTGGGGTGGATGTTGCCGAACGAGTAGTTGATGACGTCCAGCTTGCCCGCTATGCCGCGGGTGTCGAGGTGCTTGGGGTAGAAGGCGTTGCCGTACACGCTCCACTGGTCGTAGTAGGCGATACGGACGCCGCCCGCCGCGGCGCCGGCCGAGGCGTCGGCGGCCTGGGCGGTGCCGAGTCCCGCGAAGGAGGCCAGCGCTCCGGCGGCCAGCGCGGCCGTGGCGGCGGCTGCGATGAGTGGTTTACGGATGTGCATGAGCTGTCTCCGTGGGGGTGGGAGGGGAGTTCAAGCGGTTCGGGTGAGAGAAGTGATAGCGATCACTCCACCCCCACGTCAATGGTTCGGACCAAAGAAGGACTAGACCACTCAAGCGCTATTTCCCCAAGTCAGAGACTTGAGCGCACATCAGAAACCGCTCGCCACCCCGGGTGACGAGCGGTTTAAGGCTGCCTTCAGGCAGCTCCGCGCAAGGTTTCGGCAACAAACCAGCCAAACGCCGTTCGCACGCCGTCAATCGGCGGCGGGCGCCTCCACCGGCATGCCGTACACGTCCGCGATGAGCTCGTAGGAGCGCAAACGGGCCGCCCCGCTGTGGGCGTTGGAGGTCAGCATCAGCTCGTCCGCGCCCGTCCGCTTCGCCAGGTCGTCCAGCCCGGTGCGGACCTCGTCGGGGGTGCCGTGGACGACGTTCGCGAGCCAGCTGTCGACGAACTCCCGCTCCAGCGGGGAGAACGGGTACGCCGCCGCCTCCTCGGGCGTCGGGATCAGGCCGGGCCGTCCGGTGCGCAGGCGCAGCATCGACAGCGCGCCCGTGAGCACCTGGGCGCGGGCCGCCTCGTCGGTGTCGGCGGCGAGCGCCGAGACCCCGATGACGGCGTAGGGGGCGTCGAGGACGGCCGAGGGGCGGAAGCTCTGGCGGTAGAGGTCGAGCGCGGGCAGGGTGCCGGCCGCCGAGAAGTGGTGGGCGTAGGCGAAGGGCAGGCCGAGCTCGCCGGCGAGGCGGGCACTGAAGCCGGAGGAGCCGAGCAGCCACAGCGGCGGCCGGCCGGCGGGGCCCTGGACCGGGCCGGGTACGGCGTGCACGCGGGCGTACGGATGCCCGTCGGGGAAGTCGTCGTCGAGGAAGCGGGTGAGCTCCGCGAGCTGCCGGGGGAACTCGTCGGCGGCCTCGTCGAGGCGCCCAGGTCCGCGCAGTGCGGCGGCGGTGCGGCCGTCGGTGCCGGGGGCGCGGCCGAGTCCGAGGTCGATCCGGCCCGGGGCGAGCGCCTCCAGGGTGCCGAACTGCTCGGCGACGGCGAGCGGGGCGTGGTTGGGCAGCATGACCCCGCCGGAGCCGAGCCGGATGCGGGAGGTGTGCGCGGCGAGGTGGGCCAGGATCACGGCGGGCGAGGAGCTGGCGACGCCGGGCATGGAGTGGTGCTCGGCGACCCAGTGGCGGTGGTAGCCGCGGGACTCGGCGAGGCGGGCGATCTCGACGCTCGTGCGGAGGGAGGCGTGGGCGGTGCTGCCCGCGCCGACGGTGACGAGGTCCAGGACGGAGAGCGGTACGGTCGCCCGGCCCGGTGCGGTGGCGCGGATCGCGTGCCCGTGCGGGTGCGCGTTCGCCCGCGCGTTCGCCCGCGCGTTCGCGTTCCGGTTCGCCTCGCCGCTCCGGCTCGCGATGTCCTGTGCGTCGTCCCCTGCGTCACTCATCGTCGCTCCCGTTTCGCTCTCCTGTGCGTGCGGCATCAGTACGACACCGTACGAAGAACTCGAACCGTGGGCGGCCGCCCGGCATTCCCGGGGGGACTGGGCGAGGGTCATGCCTCTGGCATATGCCAATGGAGTAGGTCCAGGCAGACAGACATAATTGAGCCAGTAATCTCACCAACAGGCGCTCCACATGGGCCCCTTGGTGGCTATCGTGGTAGGGCAAGCGGTAACAACCTGCTAGGGGGAAACCGTGGCGCTGAAGCCCGAGCCGACCGCGCCATTCCACTCGGTGCAGTACGCACTACGCGTACTCGAAACGATCGCACGTCACACCGGTGGTGTGACGGACGTGCAGATCGCGCGTGAGACCGGCCTGCCCGCAGCCCATCTCGCTCCGATGCTGCTCATGCTGCGCCGGGAGGGATACGTCCTGCAGGTGTCCGACGGTGCATACGCCATAGGGGATTCCCTCGTCCTGCTCGGCTCCGGCATCGACCGGCAGCAGGCGCTCACCGACAAGCTCCAGGAGACCCTGGACCGGCTGCGCGACTCGGTCGGCGCGGCCGTCTACATCAGCCGGTACGTGGACGGCGAGGTCAGGATCACGCAGTTCGCGGACAGTCCCCGCACCCCGAAGGTGCACGAGTGGGTCGACTTCCGCTCCGCCGCGCACGCCAGCGCGGTCGGCAAGTGTCTGCTGACGCAGCTCGACCTGAACGGTCGGCGCGACCACCTGTCCCGGCACAAGATCGCCCGGCTCACGTCGAAGACGATCGTGAACGAGCGGATCCTGTTCTCCAAGCTGGACGCCCAGCCCGCCACCGTGCCCATGCTGGACCTGCAGGAATACGCCGTGGGCACGGTCTGCGCGGCGGTCCCGATCACGGCCGGGGCCTCGGTGGGCTGCCTGGCCCTGTCGATGCCGGTCGAGCACGCGCACCGGCTGCGGGCCGCGGCGGACACCTTGAACCGGAAGGCCGCACCGCTGCTGCTGTCGCTCACGCTTTAGGGGTGGCAGCAGGGCCGATGGGCCCGGAAAACACTTCGGGCGGTTCCCGGTGAAACCGGAAACCGCCCGAAGGACAGGTGCGCCGCCAGGGACTCGAACCCCGGACCCGCTGATTAAGAGTCAGCTGCTCTAACCAACTGAGCTAGCGGCGCCTGCTGACAGAGAAAATACTACCTGGTCCTCAGGGGTGCTCAAAACCATTAGCCGCGGAGGTACGCGAGGACCGCCAGGACCCGGCGGTGGGTGTCCTCGGCGGGCGGCAGGTCGAGCTTCCCCAGGATGTTCCCGATGTGCTTGCCGACGGCCGCCTCGGACACCACCAGCTCCCGGGCCACGGCCCCGTTCGACTTCCCCTCCGCCACCAGGCCCAGTACCTCCCGTTCCCGCGGGGTCAGCGCGGCCAGCGGGTCGCGGCGGCGGCGCAGGAGCTGGCGTACGACCTCCGGGTCCACCACCGTCCCGCCGCCGGCCACCGTGACCACCGCGTCGAGGAACTGCTCCACCTGCCCGACCCGGTCCTTCAGCAGGTAGCCGACGCCGCCGCCGTCCCCCGAATCCAGCAGGTCGGCGGCGTACGAGCGCTGCACGTACTGGCTGAGCACCAGCACCGGCAGGTCCGGGCGCGCGGCCCGGAGCTCCACGGCGGCGCGCAGTCCGTCGTCGGACAGGCCCGGGGGCATCCGTACGTCGGTCACGACGACGTCCGGGTGGTGGAGGGCCACGGCGCGGCGGAGCTCGTCCGCGTCCCCGACGGCAGCCGCCACCCGGTGGCCGAAACGCGTCAGCAGGCCGACGAGCCCTTCGCGCAGCAGGACCCCGTCCTCGGCGAGGACGATGTTCAGGGATTGCTCGTGGGGCTGATCACCGGGCACGGGATCTCCAGGCTCAGAACGGTCGGGCCGCCGGGCGGGCTGGTGATCGCCAGTGTGCCATCGAGGACCGCGATCCGGTCGGCCAGTCCGGTCAGCCCGGACCCGGCGGCCGGATCCGCGCCGCCGCGGCCGTCGTCGGTGACGGCTATGACCAGCGCGGCGCCGGTGTGCCGGGCGGTGACGGCGGCGCGGGCCGCGCCGCTGTGCCTGCCGATGTTGGCGAGGGCCTCGCAGACCGCGAAGTAGGCGGCGGCCTCGACGGACTCCGGGAGGCGCGGCAGGCCGGTGCCCAGATCGGTGTCCACGGGGACGGCGGAGCGCTCGGCGGCGTCGGCGAGGGCGCCGGTGAGGCCGTAGTCGGTGAGGACCTGCGGGTGGATGCCGTGGATCAGCTCGCGCAGTTCCGCGAGGACCTTGCCGGCCTCGTCGTGGGCGGTGGCGAGCCGGTCGGCGAGCGGGCCCGGGGGTGCGTCGAGGCGGGCGAGGCCGAGGGTCATGGTGAGGGCGACGAGCCGCTGCTGGGCGCCGTCGTGCAGGTCGCGCTCGATCCGGCGGCGCTCGGCCTCGAAGGCGTCGACGAGCCGGGCCCGGGAGCGGGTGACCTCGGCGAGCAGCCCCTGGAGCTCGCGCTCGCGGGGAGCGAGCAGGGCGCGGGTGAGGGCGGCGCGGGCCCCGGCGAGGGCGCCGAGCGGATGGAGGAGGGCGGGCAGCAGCACGGCCCCGGCGGCGGCGATCGCGAAGGCGGGCGGGTAGGAGGTGACCAGCCAGAGCTTGACCACCTTGACCTCGCCGTCGGCGGCGAGGGCGAGCTGGAGCGGGGTGGTGAGCAGGAGCAGCGGCAGGCCGAGCAGCGTCGCGACGACGGCGAGGTCGACCCACCAGAGCAGGAGGCCGTGCAGGACGGCGTAGGCGAGCTCGCGCCAGGTGGCCTGCTCGCGGTAGCGCAGCCGGGCCCAGGCGAGGAGGCCGGGTTCGGCGGGTGTGCGGTGGGGGGTGCCGGTGGGGGTGCGGTCGACGAGGCGCAGGCGGCGGCGCTCGACGGCGGCGACCGGTACGCCGGCGAGACCGAGGAGGGCGAGCAGGGGGAGGCCGACGAGGACGAGGCTGAGCGTGGCGCCGGCCGCGGCGAGGAGGACGAGGACGAGGAGGACGGGGATCCCGGTGAGGGCGCTCCCGGCGAGGTAGCCGGCGGCTCGCCAGGGCCAGGCGGACCGCAGGTACCGGCGGTGGGCCAGGGCGTGCCAGGGGGTACGGGGGTGATCGTCCATGCGGGCACGCTAGCCGCGGGCCCGGCGGGGTGACGATGGCCCTACCGGGCGTCCGCCGGGTATACCCAGCCCCACCCCGGGGCCCCGCCCGGACCCGCGCCTCAATCTCCCCCAGCTACCGCTGGGAGGTGCCCCCTGGCGGGGCTGGATTGCGCGGGCGCGCCTCAAAGCCCTGGGGCTCCGCCCCAGACCCCGCGCCTCAAACGCCGGCGGGGCTAAAAGATAGCCCCGCCGGCGTTTGAGGCGCGGGTCCGGGCAGAGCCCGGCAACGGCGGGGCGGGGGTCAGTGGGCCAGCAGGTCGGACCGGCCGTGGGACTCGTACTCCGCCAGGAGGGCGGTCAGGGCGGCCGCGTTCAGGCGGGTGTAGCCCCCGGCCGGGGAACGGTGCCAGACGGGGTCCGCACAGCGGAAGCCCTCGCGGCGGAGGGAGACGCGGTGGATCTTGTTCGTCGCCGTGGTCGGCATGGTCTCGACGATGCGGACGTAGCGCGGGGCCATCTTCGTGCCCAGGTCCGGCTGGCGGGAGAGGAAGGTCCCGAAGGCGGACGGGTCGAAGGCCGCGCCCTCCCGGAGGGCGAGGGCCGCCATGACCTGGTCTCCCGCCACCTCGTCCGGGACGGCGTAGACGGCGACCGCCGCCGCGTCCGTCCAGCGGGCCAGGATGTTCTCGATCATCGCCGCGGCGAGGTTCTCGCTGTCGACGCGGAGCCGGTCGTCGGTGCGGCCCGCGAAGTAGAGGAAGCCGGCTTCGTCGCGGAAGAAGAGGTCGCCCGTCCAGTACCAGCCGTCGCGGGTGCGGTCGGCCTCCGCGTCGGGGTTGCGCCAGTAGCCCTCGAACAGGCTGCGGCCGCGGTTGACCAGTTCGCCGATCGCCGCCGAGCCGTTGAGCAGGCGGCCGTCCGGGCCGAGGACCGCGGGCGGGCATTCGGCGCCCGTCTCCGGGTCGATCACCGCCAGGTCGTCGCCCGCGCCCGCCCGGCCCAGGGCGCCCGGCGGGGTGTCCGGGGCGCGCTGGACGGAGGCTCCGCCCTCGGTGGCCCCGTAGCCCTCCACCAGCCGGACCCCGAACCGCTCGGCGAAGCGGGCCGCGTCCACCGCCCCGGCCTCGGTGCCGAAGCCCAGGCGCAGGGTGTGGGTGCGGTCGTCGGGGCGGGGTTCGGTGGCCAGGAGGTACTGGACCGCCCGCCCGACGTAGGTGAAGTACGTGGCCCCGTAGGCCCGTACGTCGTCCAGGAACGCGGAGGCCGAGAAGCGGCGGCGCAGCGCCACCGGGGCCCCGCCGACGAGCGCCGGCAGCCAGTCGGCGATGACGGCGTTGCCGTGGAAGAGCGGCATGCAGATGTAGTGGACGTCGTCCGGGGTGACGGTGAACTGGCGGGCCAGGGCCGCTCCGGCGGCCGCGAGCCGGCCCTGGGAGCAGATCGCGGCCTTGGGGGCGCCGGTGGAGCCGGAGGTGAAGTAGAGGAGGAGGCGGGAGTCGGGGACGGGGGCCCCCAGCGCGGCTTCGCCGGGCTTGGCGGCGGCGTAGGGGGCGAGCAGGGCCTCGTACTCCTCGGTGCCGGTGACCAGGACGCGTACGCCGGGCAGGTCGAGGCCGCGCAGCAGCGGCAGGTGGGCGCGCTCGGTGATCAGGATCCGGCAGTCGGTGTGCAGGATGTCGCGAGCCAGTTCGGGGCCGCGCCGGGTGGGGTTGATCCCGGCGACGGCGGCCCCGGCGAGGGCCGCCGCGCCGAGCCAGAACGGGAACTCGGGGGTGTTGTCGAGCAGGACCCCGAGGTGCGGCTCGGCCCCCGGGGGCATGAGGTCGACGAGGAGCGCGGCGCGCGCGGCGGCTTCCTGGGCGGTCCGGTGGTGGGTGAGGACACCGCTCTCGTGTTTCAGCCCGGGCCGGTGGTCGCCCCATTGGCGCGCTATGAGCTCCGCGACGGTTTCGGGTGCAGTCGTCGTCCGCATGCCGCCGGAGGGTAGCTGACGTAACGTCAGAACTGAACGTCGGAGCAGGCGTAGAAGGCCATCGGGGTGTCGTTGACGGTCCAGACGGCCAGGATCAGGTGCCGGCCCGTCTTGCCGCTCGGCATGGCCCCCTGGTGGACGGTGGTCATGGCGGGGCGGGCGCCGTTGTAGGCGACCGTGAGGAAGGGCTGGGGTTCGAGGTCGGCGCGGGTGAGGGCCTTGGTGCCGGTCCAGCCGTTCTTGGTGACGTAGTACTTGAAGTCGGTGGTGGAGTGGTTGGCGGTGAACTGCCACCGGAAGGCGTAGCTCTGCCCGCTGGCCACCTTGGTGGTGGGCCAGGCGCCGCCGCGCGGGTCGTCGAGCTCGGAGAACTGGGAGAGTCCGCCGGAACATATCTTGCCGTCGGCGGGGCCGGCGGCCGGGAAGCCCTTGAAGCCCTCGACGCTCTGCGGCTCCCACTGGATCGCACCGCAGTCGGAGACGGTGCGGTTGGCGCAGAGCTTCTGGCGGCTGATCGGTGTGTCGGTGTAGCCGTGGCTGCTGGCGGTGGGGGCGCTGACGAGGGTGATCCCGGCGACGAGACCGAGGCCGAGCGCGGCGACGCCGGCCCGTTTGGGCATGCGGATGGGACGCATGATGCTCCTTGAACGTGGGGGGAGTTCCGTGAGAGCGCGCGCGTGTGGGGATTAGGTCTAGACCAAGTCCCAGATTATTGACGAGAGTTGGCCATGTCCAGACCAATGGGAAAACGGGTGGTCCGTTACCTTCCGGCCACCCGTTCCCGTACCGCTGAACGGCCGCTCCCTACTCGGAGCGGCCCGTGTAGAAGGCGACCGTGAGGTCCTTCACCAGCGCCTTGCGCTCGTAGTCGTCGAGCTCGACCAGCCCGCGCGAGGTCAGCCGGTGGACGGTGTCGTCGACGGCGTCCACGACCGAGCTCAGCACGGTGTCCCGGTGCTTGGCGTCGATCGCCGCGACCCGGCGGCGGCGCATGGCTTCGGCCACCTCGGCCGCGTACTCGATCCGGGTCGGCTGGGCCGAGAACACCTCGATCCCGACCGCCTCGGTCTCGGCCGCCAGCATCCGGGTCAGCGCGTCACCGACGGCCTCCGCGTCGCGCAGGGTCGGGGCGTCCTCGTGGAAGGCGTCGGCGGGCAGCTGCGACAGCACGCGGGCCATCGCCGATTCGACCTGCTCGGCCAGGTACTCCGTGTGGTCCTCGACGGCGAGGGTGGCGCGTGCGGTGTCCTTGACCTGCCAGACCACCTGGACGACGACCTGGAGCGCGAGGCCGCCCGCGTCCACGGCGGGCATCGGGTCGCTGCGCCAGTGGCGCAGGCGTACGTCGACCCGCCGGCGCAGGAGCAGGGGACTCACCCAGGTCAGGCCGGTACGCCGGACCGTGCCGCGGTAGCGGCCGAAGAGGGTGAGCACCCAGGCGTGGCCGGCGCGGGCCCGGCCGAGTCCGCCGAGCGACACGAGGGCGACGATCCCGAGGAAGGCGAGCGGCGGCCAGTGGGTGGCGCGCAGGCCGTGGTAGGCGCGGGGGGTCGCGCCGAAGGCGGCCACGAAGGCGGCGGGGACGACCCCGGCCCGCCAGAGCACGGCCGCGCAGCCGGCGAGGGCGAGCCCGCCGACGCCCACGCCGACCCAGCCGGGCAGCACCGGGCCGCGGTGCTCGCGGAGCCGGTCGTCGCCACGGGGGACCCGGCGGCCGGGGGCGGGGCGCGGGGCGCGGGCGGCGGATGCGGCGGCCGGGGGTGCCTGGGCGGGTGCGGGCACCACCGGAAGCTGTTGCGTACCGCGGAACGGGAGGTGCACCGGCACCTCGGTGACGGAGGTGCCCCGGTTGGCTCCGGGGCGCAGGAGGTCCGGGGCGGCGCCGGCCTCGTCCAGGCCGCGGGCCACCGCCTGGGCGACGATCTCGACCGGTCCGGGCCCGGGGATGCCGGAGTGCGGCGCCGGCGCCGCGTCCACGGGTTCGGGAGCGGCGACGGGCTCCGGCTCCGGCTCCGGCTGGAACGCGAACGCCGGCTCCGGATCGGGCTCGGGCTCCGGATCGGGCTCGGGATCGGCTACCGGTTCCGGCGCGACTTCGGCCACCGGTTCCGGCGCGGCCTCGGGGGCGGCCTCGGGCGCGGCCTCGGCCTCGGGGTCGGCCTCGGCGGTCCGCAGGCGCAGGGTGGCCGGCCCGGCCGGGGCCTCCGCGTCCTGCGGGTGCGGGATGTCCAGGCCCGCGGCGGCCGACGGGGCCGCGGCACCCTGGTCCGCCTCGTCGTACGGGTGGGCCCGGGCCGCCGGCACCTCCCACCCGTGCACCGGCTCGGGCGCCGGGCGGGCGGCCCGCGCCGCGGCCCAGCCGAACGAGGTCTCGGTGAGGACGGCGTGCTCCGGCGCGGCGGGGCCGCCCACCAGGGCGGACGGCGCGGCGGGCGGGACGGACTCGCGCGGAGCCGCGACGGCGACGGCCGCGTGCACCGGCTCCGGCACGGGCGTCGTCGACTCCGCGGCCCACACCGGGTGAGCTGCCGCCAGGACTGCGGGGGCGGGGGCGGGGGCGGCCGCGGGGGTCGGGGCAGGAGCAGGAGCAGGCGTGGGGGCGGGAGTGGGGGCCGGATCCGCCGCCCGGACCGCCACCGGGGCGGCCAGCGGCGGCACGCGGAGGGTGCCCGTCGTCGAGGTGGTGCGCGTGGGGAACATCGTTACCTCCGTCATGCGAACAGCCGGCGCCAGGTTTCCGGGCCCGGATAGCCGTTGGCCGAGGCGCCGGTCCAGCCCTGCGCACGCTGGAAGGCCTCGACGTTGCGGCGGTCGGCCTCGCTCCAGCGCAGGTCCGGACCGGATGTGTAGTACTTGCCGAAGCCCTTCTTCACCAGCTGGCGGCCGAGGGCCCTGATGGCCTCGTGCGACTGGCCCGGGCGGAACACCACGGCGCCCGGGTAGGCCCGTACGCCGCCCGGCCCCGGCGCGGCCCCCACCGTCGGCGGGATGTTCTTGCCCTGCTTCTCGACCAGCAGCTTCCAGGTGTGCGTGCCCGGAATGCCGTCGGCGTCGGCGCCCGTCCAGCCCTGTGCCCGCTGGAAGGCGGCGGTGGCGAGCTTGTCGTGGTCGCTCCACGTCCGGTCGGCCGCCCCCTTGGGGTAGAAGCGGTACGCGCCGCGCTCGATCAGCATCCGGCCGAGCTGGGCCACGTGGTCGTTCGTCTTGCCGGGGCCGAACTTGTCCGCGCCCGGGAAGACCGTCGCGTCCACCGGCTTGGAACCCGCCGGCGGCGGCTGGGCGCCCGGGGTGTCCGGGACGACCGGGACGACCGGGGTGTCCGGGAGGATGCCGGCCGGCACCCCGTTGAAGCGGTACGGGACGTACTTCGTCGGGTTGCTCCAGTACCCGTAGGGCGTGGCCAGCTTCCTCGTGTTGGGGCGCGTCTGCTCGTAGGCGATGTAGTGCGTGTGCGTCGAGTCGACCCAGCCGCCGAAGATGACCACGTGCGAGCCGTTGTTGGGGTCCGCCGGGTTGTGGAAGAGGAGCATGTCCCCCGGCAGCAGCTCATCCTTGGTGATCTTGGTGGCGAACTTGTCGAGGCTGCCGGTCCATTCGTTCGACCCGAGGTTCCAGACCATGGAGACGTAGCCCGAGCAGTCCTGCCGGTACCCGTCCGTCCAGTACTCGGACATGCTGTACGGGACCTCCGCGTCCAGCCACAGCTTCGCCCGGTTGATGATCGTCGCCCGGTCGATCCGCCGCACCGCGCCGGGCCGGGCCGGAGCGCCGGGCTTGCCCACAGGCCCGCCCTTGGGGCCGTGCAGCGGGGTCCGGCCGCCCTGCGGGGAGCTCGGGTCGTCCAGGGCCACCGGACCCGGGGTCGGAGTCGGGGCCGGGGTGGCCGCGGCCACCGCGGTGGTGGTGCCGCCGCCCAGGACCACTCCCGCGGCGGTGGCCAGCACCAGCGCCCGGCGGGCGCCGCGTGCGGCCGGGTGCCCCCCGTCCCGGAGCGGTATGGCCCGCGCGCGGGCGAGGGCGCGGCGGCGCTGCGCGCAGCCGCGGCACGCGCAGTCGCCCGCGGGCTCGTACTCCTCGAAGCCGGGCATCGGCATCGGCACATGCGTCGGAGGCTGCATCGTCATGCGGTTCCGTCCACTCCCCTGCTCGTCCACTCGTCCACCGGTCGGCCGGAGCCACACCTGATGAAGCATCAGGTGTGGCACGCGCAGACATATGGTGCACGATAAACCCCCCAAACATGGGTTAATCGGACAAGGCGGGCGTGGCTGGTCACGGGCACCCCCGGAGGTGGGGTAGAGTTTTCCCTGTCAGCAAGCGCCGCTAGCTCAGTTGGTTAGAGCAGCTGACTCTTAATCAGCGGGTCCGGGGTTCGAGTCCCTGGCGGCGCACAGACGGAGGAAGCCCCTCGCAGCGGAAGCTGCGGGGGGCTTCTTCGTTTCCTGCCGACCGTACCGCGGCGAGGCCCTCTAGGCCGCCGTACCCGGCGCGCCGGGGCGGGCTCCCACGCCCGTCAGGTAGGCGGAGACCACCACGTTCGCCGTGTACTCCTTGGCCGCCTTGTCGTACGTGCCCCCGCAGGTCACCAGCCTCAGCTCCGCGCGGCCCCGGACCCGCTGGCCGTAGGCCTTGTGCGCGTCGAAGGCCGCGCGCTCGTAGACCCGTACGTCCTCGATCGTGAACTCGGCGACCGAGCCGTCCGTCCGCACCACCCGTACCTTGTCGCCCGGCTGCGCGGAGCTCAAGCCGTAGAACACCGCAGGCTTGGACCGGGTGTCCACGTGCCCGACCATCAGCGCCGTACCGGCCGTCCCCGGCTGGGTGCCCCGGCCCCACCAGCCGACCGTGCCCGGCTGGTCGTACGGGGGCGGCTCGATCGCCCCGTCCTTGTCCAGGCCCCGGGGGATCACCGGGGCCTGGATGCCTATGGAGGGCACGTCGACGCGCTGGGGCGGGGCCGCGGCGAGCGGGGCGTGCGCGGCCGGCAGCCCCGGACCCACCGCCCCGCCGGCCTGACCGGCGGGCGGGGCCGGCGCCACGGTGAGCTGGCGGCCCCAGAGCCACAGGCCGAGCACCAGTACCGCCCAGGCGGCGAAGGTCAGCATCCGGCCGCCGGCGGAGGCCCTGTCCTCACTCACCGGAACTCACCGCCACTCACCGACACTCACCGGCTCCGGCCTCACTCGCCGCTGCGGCGGCGGCGCAGGGCCAGCGCCCGGCCCGCGACGGCCAGGGTGGCGACCGCGGCGAGGACGGCGCCGATCACCGTGTGCGGCAGGCCCGGTCCGTCGGCGCCGTGGGCCTTCTTGGCCTGCTCCGCCGCGAGCTCGGCGGCCATGCCGCCACCGCCCGCGTGGACCGGCCAGACGGGGGTGGCGTGGTGGGACGGGTGGCGGTACTCGGAGACCTGGACGGAGCCGCTGACCTTGTCGTGGCCGTCGCACGTCACCCGGACGGCGTGCCAGCCGGGCGAGGCGTGCGAGCTGATCATCGTGTCGCCGTAGAGCGGGCTGCGCCCGCCGTCCCGGCCGTAGAGGTCGACTTCCGACACGAAGGCGGCGGACTTGGCCGACCCGCGGGTGCCGTCACAGCCCTGGACGCGCAGCTTGACCTGCGCTCCGGGGTGAGCCGGATTCGGGTCGACGGTGACGCTGCCGCGGTCACCGCGGTCACCGCGGTCCTCCTCGCCCGCGAGGGCGATCGGCGCGGTCACCACCGAGAATGCCGCCAGGGCGACGGCCATCGCGGTGGCGCGGACAGCGATCGGAACACTGCGCATGGTGAACCTCCTCGACAAGGAGATTCACGCGCGGCGCGCCGCCGCGCATCCGGAGCGGCGCCGTACGTGTCGGCCGTACGCCCCAAACGCGGTACGCCCGTTCGGCCGTACGCCGTACGCGGGTACCGCGGTGTGCGGGTGCCCGCGCCGCGGGCACCCGGTACGCGTCAGACCAGGTCGACGAGGTCCGCGATCGAGGCGACCGTCTTGGTCGGGCGGAACGGGAACTTCTCGGTGTCCTGCTCGGTGGTCAGGCCGGTGAGGACGAGGAAGGTCTGCATGCCCGCCTCCAGGCCGGCCAGGACGTCGGTGTCCATCCGGTCGCCGATCATCGCGCTGGTCTCCGAGTGCGCGCCGATGGCGTTCAGGCCGGTGCGCATCATCAGCGGGTTCGGCTTGCCGGCGAAGTACGGCTTCTTGCCGGTCGCCTTGGTGATCAGCGCGGCGACGGCGCCGGTGGCCGGGAGCGGGCCCTCGGTGGAGGGGCCGGTCTCGTCGGGGTTGGTGCAGATGAAGCGCGCGCCCGCGTTGATCAGGCGGACCGCCTTGGTCATCGCCTCGAAGCTGTAGGTCCGGGTCTCGCCCAGGACCACGTAGTCGGGCTCGTGGTCGGTCAGGATGTAGCCGATGTCGTGGAGGGCGGTGGTCAGACCGGCCTCGCCGATGACGTACGCCGTGCCGCCCGGACGCTGGTCGTCGAGGAACTTCGCGGTGGCGAGCGCCGAGGTCCAGATGTTCTCGACGGGGACCTGCAGCCCCATGCGGCTCAGGCGGGCCTGGAGGTCGCGGGGGGTGTAGATCGAGTTGTTGGTCAGCACCAGGAAGGGCTTGCCGGACTCGCGCAGCCGCTTGATGAAGGCATCGGCGCCGGGGATCGGGGTGCCCTCGTGGATGAGGACCCCGTCCATGTCGGTGAGCCAGGATTCGATCGGCTTGCGCTCTGCCACTGGACTGTTCTCCGCTCTCGGTGACCTGCGACCTCTGGTCTCTACCACCCTATCGGGGCCGGGCCGTGGACGTCCTTGCCGTCCACAGCCCGGACCCGGGGGCCAGGAGCCGCAGGTCAGGGCCCGAAGGCCAGGACCCGGAGGCCAGGACCCGAGGGCCAGACCCGGGGAGCGGTCAGCCGAGTCGGACGTTGTCGACGGTCCAGAACCAGTTGTTGTTGCCGCTGTAGCGGAAGCGGACCTGCACGTCGGTGGCGCCGGCCGGGACCTGGAGGGCGACGGACTCGGACCTGGCGACGGCGTCGGCGGTGTAGGTCTTCACCACGGTCGGGGCCGCGCCGTTGTACGAGACCAGGACCTGGGCGGTCTGGCCGGCCTCGTGGCGGTAGTGCGTCTGGAAGGTCAGATTCCGCGTGCTGCCGCCGCTGACCGCCCACTTGGGGGTGACGAGGGTGGAGTCGAAGGTGCCGGTGTGGCTCTTGTCGTCCCACTCGTCGGAGTCGGCGACGGCGAAGACGTCACGGGAGCGGACGTTCAGCTCGCGCCACTGGTCGCGCTGCGACTGGCTCCAGAACTCGTCGGTCGCGAAGGCCCAGCCGGCCCACTCGGTGACACCGCCCGTGCCCATCTTGGAGTTGTCGACGGACCAGTCGGCGGGCGGGGTGTGCGTGAAGCCCTTCACCCCGGCCGGGATGCCCGTCTCGTCGACCCGGGCCTGGAGGTTCGGGCGCAGGGTGTCGAAGGGGTCGTCGTCCGGGGCGTTCAGCGGGACGCCGTCGAGGCCGGAGCCGCTGACGCCGACCTGGGCGAGCGCGGTGGCGGCTACGTCGGCCAGACGTACGTCGCCGCGTACGGAGCCGGCCGGGATGCCCGCGCCCTTGGCGATGACGAAGGTGCCGCGCTCCTGGATGGTCGAGCCGCCGTGGCCGCCGGAGTCGGTGTGGCCGTGGTCGGTGGTGACCAGGATCTTCCAGTTCTCCTGGGCGTACGTCGGGCGGTTCTTGACGGCGGTGAGGAGCTGGCCGACCAGGGTGTCGACGCGGGCGACGGTGTCGAGGTACTGCTGGCTGGCCGCGCCGTAGGAGTGGCCGGCCGCGTCGATCTCGCCGAGGTAGACGAAGGCGGCGTCCGGGTTCTGGTCGCGCAGTTCGGCGGCGGCAGCAGCAGCGATCTTCGGGTCCTCGGTACGGTAGCCGTCGCGGTCGCCCTTGAGGGAGAGGCGCTTGTCGACCTTCGCGGAGAAGATCGGGCCGTTCTGGTCGGTGGAGGTGATGGGCTCCCAGTCGGCGGCCGCGTACGTGTTGAGCGCCGGCTTGGCGTTCTCGATGCGGGTCAGGAAGTCCGGGTAGGCGGCGTAGTTCTTGCCGGTGAAGGAGTTGTCCTTCACGCCGTGCTTGTCGGGCCACACCCCGGTGGCGATGGTGGACCAGCCGGGGCCCGAGGAGGTGGCGGCCATCGGGCTCGCGTAGAGGGTGCTGCGGGCGGTCAGGCCCTGGGCCATCAGGCCGTTCAGGTGGGGTGCGTCGGCGGCCTTGACGCGGTCCAGGACCGCGCCGTCGATGCCGATGACGAGGACCTTGTCGGTGTTGGCCGCCGCGGCGGCGGCGCCGGCCGGGGTGGCCGCGACGGTGGCGGCGATCAGGGCGGAGGTGACGGCGGTCGCGGCGATGGCACGACGTCCGGGCAGGACAGGGGACACGTACTCCTCCTGGGAGCAAGTGAGCGGCGAAAGGAACGGGGTAGTTTCGGCGTTCGGCGTTCGGCGTACGTTCCGGTGTGCTGTGTTCCGGTGTGCACCGGGTCCGGACCGAAGGTGCGGTCTTCGGTCCAGACCCGTTACACAAAGGTCACTCTGACGGTCGGGGGTGGCCGGCAAGTAACCGGTCAGCTTCCGGTTGCCGACTTCCACGCGTCGACGTAGCCGGTGAGGTTCTTGTCGATGTCGGCCCAGTTCGGCTCGAAGATCTCCACGCCCGCCATCAGCTTGGTGAGTTCGACGGCGTTGGCGTCGGTCGGCTTGACGTCGGTGCGCGCCGGGAAGCCGCCGCCGACCCCGCTGACCAGCTGCTGGGCCTCCTCGCTGAGCAGGAAGTCGAGGAGCTTCTTGCCGTTCTCGGTGTGCGGGGCCCGGTCGACGAGGCCGGCCGCGTACGGCAGGGCGAAGCTGGTGGGCTTGCCGCCCTCCTTCGCCGGGAACCAGATGCCCAGGTTCGGCATGGACTTGGACTGCGCGAAGTTCATCTGGACGTCGCCGTTGGCCACGAGCAGCTCGCCCTTGTCGGTCTTGGGCGCCAGCTTGCTGGTGGAGGAGGACGGGCCGACGTTGTTGGCCTGGAGCTTCTTCAGGTACTCCATCGCCGGCTCCTGGCCGCCGAAGTCGTGCATCGACTTGATGAGCACGGCGGTTCCGTCGCCCGCGACGCCCGGGGTGGAGTACTGCAGCTTGCCCTTGTACTTGGCGTCCAGCAGCTCCTCCCACGTCTTGGGGGCCTCGGAGAGCTCCTTCTTGTTGTAGACGAAGCCGAAGTAGTTGTTGACGACCGAGGTCCACTTGCCGTCGGCGGCCTTGTCCGCGCCGTTGACCTTCTCGGAGCCCTGCGGCTTGTAGGACTGGAGCAGGCCCTTGCCGTCGGCCTGCTGGATGAAGGGCGGCAGCGTGATCAGTACGTCGGCCTGGGTGTTGGTCTTCTCGCGGACGGCGCGCTGCACCATCTCGCCGGAGCCGCCCTCGACGTACTTGACCTCGATGCCGGTCTTCTTGGTGAAGTCGGCGAAGACCTTGTCGTACCAGCCGTCGCCCTTCTCGCTCTTGAGGCCGTCGGCGCTGTAGACGGTGACGACCTTCTCGCCGCCCTCACCGTCCGCGGCCGGGGAGCCGCCGCCGCAGGCGGTGAGGGAGGAGGCGAGGGCGAGGCTGGCGGTGACGACGGTGGCGGTGCGGAGGAGTCTCTTGCGGGTCATGGAACTTCCTTACGGGGAAAGGGAGTCGGAAGGGTGGTCGCAGGGGAGGGCGGTTCAGCGGTAGGAGGCTCTGGTGCGGACGCGGGAGACGGCCAGGAGGACCAGCAGGGTGGTGGCCATCAGGACCACGGCGACGGCGGAGCCGCTGTAGAGCGAACCGCGGTCGGTGGCGGTGAAGATGCGGACCGGGAGGGGCATCCAGTCCGGCGGGTAGAGCATCATCGTGGCGCTCAGCTCGCCCATGGACAGGGCGAAGCAGAGACCGGCCGCGGCCGTGAGGGACGGCAGCAGGAGGGGGAGTTTGACCCGCCACAGGACGTACCCGGGACGGGCGCCCAGGGAGGCGGCCGCCTGCTCGTACGCGGGGTCGAGCCGTACGATCGCCGCCGAGACCGACTGGTGGGCGAACGCCGTGACAAGGATCGTGTGCGCCAGGATGACGATCGAGCTGGTGCCGTTGAGCAGGACCGGGGGCCGGCTGAAGGCGACGAGCACGGCGAGGCCGACGACCACGGACGGCACGGCGACGGGCAGCATGAACAGCGCGTCCAGGAACCGCTTCCCGCGCTTCCTCAGCGTGGCCGCGGCCAGCGCGGCCCAGGTGCCGACGGCGAGCGCGAGGAGGCTGGCGGCGAGGGCGGTGACCAGGCTGGTGGTCAGGGCCTGGAGGGATTCGCCGCGCACGGCGGCCGCGTAGTTCTCGGTGGTCGGTCCGGAGGGGAAGGCCCCGGACCAGTGGGTGGCGAAGGAGGCCGCGACCACGACGAGCAGGGGCAGGGCGAACAGCGGCAGGAAGAGGAGGCCGAAGAGGCCCCAGGCGGCCCAGCGGCCGCTCTTGCTATGCACCAGCACGCTTGCCCACCACCCGGTAGAGGCCGAACAGGCCGACGGATATCGCGATGTTGACGACGGCGACCACGCAGGCGGCCGCGTAGTCGGATTCGAGGATGGCCTTGCCGTAGATGAGCATCGGGAGGGTCGTGACGTCCTTGGCGCCGGTGAACAGGACGATCCCGAACTCGTTCAGGCACATGACCAGGACGAGGCTGCCGCCCGCGGCGAGGGCGGGGAGGGCCTCGGGCAGGATCACCTGCCGGACGATCCGGGCGGGCCGGGCACCGAGGCCGGCGGCGACCTCCAGCTGGGCGGTGTCCAGCTGGGAGAAGGCGGCGAGCAGCGGACGCATCACGAAGGGCGTGAAGTACGTGATCTCCGCGAGCAGGACGCCCCAGGGGGTGGCGAGGAAGTGGAAGGGCCCCTCGGCGGCACCGGTGAGGTCGGTGACGAGGCCGTTGGCCATGCCGACCGTGCCGTAGACGAAGAGGAGGGCGAGGGTGATGAGGAAGGAGGGGAAGGAGAGGAAGACGTCGATGAACTTGGCGACGGCGCGGGCCCCGGGGAAGGGCACGAAGGCGATGATCAGCGCGAGCACGAAGCCGAGTACGAGGCAGCCGGCGGTCGCACCGACGGCCAGCCAGACGGTGGTCCCGAGGGCCTCGCGGAAGCTCTGCGAGGCGAAGACGGAGGCGTACGCGTCGAAGGCGCCGCCGCCGTTCTCGGGGCTGAGCGACTGCTGGACGACGAGCACGAGCGGGTACAGGAACACCAGCCCGAGCACGACCACGGGCGGCAGGGCCCATAGCGCCGACTTCAGCCCCGCCGGCGTTTGAGGCGCGGGGCCGGGGGCGGAGCCCCGCTCTTCCAGCCCCGCCGGCGTTTGAGGCGCGGGGCCGGGGGCGGAGCCCCGATCCTTCAGCCCCGCCGGCGTTTGAGGCGCGGGGTCCGGGGCGGAGCCCCGCTCTTCCAGCCCCGCCGGCGATTGAGGCGCGGGGTCCGGGGCGGAGCCCCGGTGCTCGGCCGGGACGGGCACCGCGCGCCGCGTGGCCTCAGCCATCCGACACCCCCGCCCCCAGCAGCACGGCGTCCCGCGGCTCGAAGTGCAGCGTGACCCGGTCCCCCAGCGCGGGCGTCTCCCGCAGCTCGGGGAGGTCCGCCTTCACGCGGTGGCCGCCGACGTCCACGTACAGCCGGTGCGTCGAGCCGCGCCACTGCACCTCGGCGATGGTGCCGCTCAGCGTGTTCGGGCCGGTGCCGGTGCCGAGGCCGAGCAGGTGCGGCCGTACGCACAGGGTCGCGCTCGCCCCGACGGCCGCGCGGCCCCGGTCCAGGGCCAGGGGGTGCCCGGCGAACAGCACGCCCCCGTCGGCCACCGTCACCGGAAGCAGGTTCGCGTTGCCGACGAACGAGGCGGTGAACTCGGTGCGCGGGGCCCGGTACAGCTCCTGTGGGGTCCCGCAGTCCTGCAGCCGGGCCCGGTCCATGACGGCGATCCGGTCGGCCAGGGTGAGCGCCTCCACCTGGTCGTGGGTGACGTACAGGATCGATACGTCGGGCAGTTCGCGGTGCAGGCGGGCCAGCTCGGTGAGCATCCCGGAGCGCAGCTGCGCGTCGAGGGCGGACAGCGGCTCGTCGAGCAGGAGCACCCCGGGGCGGATGGCGAGGGCCCGGGCGATGGCCACGCGCTGCTGCTGGCCGCCGGAGAGTTCGCGGGGGTAGCGCCGCGCGTAGGCGGCCATGCCGGTGAGTTCGAGGGCCTCGGCGACCCGGCCGGGGATCTCGGCCCTGGGGGCCTTGCGGGCCTTGAGGCCGAAGGCGACGTTGTCCTCGACCCGCATGTGCGGGAAGAGCGCGTACTGCTGGACGACCATGCCGATGCCGCGCTTGTGCGGCGGGAGCGCGGTGACGTCCCGACCGCCGATCAGCACCCGCCCCGCGACGGGCCGTACGAAACCGGCGACGGCGCGCAGGGCCGTGGTCTTGCCGGAACCGGAGGGGCCGAGCAGGGCCATCACCTCGCCCGGTTCGACGGTCAGGTCGAGGGATTCCAGGACGGTGTTGCCGCCGTAGGCGACGCTGACCCCGTCGAAACGGATACCGCTCACGGCGACTCCAGGAGCAACGGGGGGAGTTCGGCGACGGAGGCCAGGACGTGGGTCGCGCCGTGTTCCGCCAGCGCCGCGCGGTCGTGGGCGCCGGTGAGGACGCCCGCCACGGTGCCAGCTCCGGCGCGGCGGCCGCTGAGCATGTCGTAGGCGGTGTCGCCCGCGACCACGACGTCGCGTACGTCGGCCACGGCGCCGGTGCGCAGGAACGCGGTCAGCACCATGTCCGGGTACGGGCGGCCGCGGCCGCCCGCGTCGGCGGGGCAGAGGGTGAGGTCGGCGAGGTCCTGCCAGCCAAGGGCGTCGAGGATGGCGTCCTGGGTGACCCGGGCGAAGCCGGTGGTCAGGACGACGGTGCAGCCTTCGGCGCGGAGCTGCTCGATCGCGGCGCGGGCACCGGGGAGCGGGGTGACGAGACCTCCGTCGACGAGGGCGCCGTAGGCCTCCTCGAAGGCGGAGTTGGCGCGGCGGGCGAGCTCCTCCGTACCGAAGAGGTGGCGGAAGACCGAGATCTTGGACTCGCCCATGGTGTCGAGGACGTACCGGAGCTTCTCGGCGTGGTCGGGGGTCCCGGGCTCGACGCCGAGACGCTCGGCGGCCTGCTCGAAGGCGCGCTCGACGAGGCCGCCGTCGGCGACGGTGGTGCCGGCCATGTCGAGGACGACCAGCTTGCGCCGGGTGACGTCGGTTGCGTGGGTGATGCTGCTGTCGCTGTCGCTCATCTGACTTACCAGCCCAGTTCGTTCGCGGTGGTCTCGGCTATGGCGGGCGAGCAGGTCATGCCGCGCCCGCCGGGTCCGGTCACCAGCCAGACGCCGTCGGCCACCTGCTGGCGGTGGACGACGCGGGTGGTGTCGGTGCACTGCGCGTACACGCCCGCCCAGCGGTGGCGGATCCTCGGCAGCGGGCGGCCGAGGAAGGACTCGGCCACGGCGGCGACGTGCTCGTAGGGGTCTTCGAGGGTGTCGAAGGCGAAGGGGTGCTCGTACTCGTGGGTGTCGCCGATGGTCAGTCCGCCGTCCCGGCGCTGGACCATCAGCAGCTGCATCTTGTGCTCGGCGGCGACCGGCGCCTGCGCCTGCTCGGCGTTGAGGGCGTCGAGCGCGGGGGACTGGTAGGCGGGGTAGTAGCGGAAGCTGTCGGCGTCCGCGACCGAGGTGGTCAGCGGCTCGCCGAGCGGGTCGGTCTGCATCATCTGGAGGCGGACGCGGCGCACGGGCAGGTCCGGGACCAGTTCGCGGACCAGGCCGGACAGCCAGGCACCGGTGGCCAGGACCACCGCGTCGGCGCGGTGGACGTCGCCGTGGTCGTCGCGGACGGCCGCGGCGCCGGCTCCGAGGCCCGCTCCGGCTCCGGCTCCGGCTCCGAGGCCCGCTCCCGCTCCGGCTCCGAGTCCGGCCACCTCGCGGACCTCGCGACCGGCGAGGAAGGTGTAGCGGCCGGCGGCGCGGGTGCGCAGGGCCTCCCGGAGGCGGAGCTGCGCGGTGCGCGGTTCGACGGCCGCGTCCCGCTCGCACCACAGGGCCGCCTCGAACGCGCCGCGCAGGGCCGGGTTGATCTCCCGCGCCTCGGCCGCGGTGAGCAGCTTGTAGCCGCGGGCGGCGGCGTCCGGGCGGGCCAGGGCCGCCTCGGCGACGGCGAGTTCGCGGGGGGTGCGGACGGGGGTGAGGGAGCCGTTGGCACGGAAGCCCAGGCCGGGCACCTCCGCGCCGATGCGCTCCCAGAGCTCGCGGGCCCGCAGGGCGGTGTCCAGCTCCTCTCCCCCGGCCCGTCCGCTGACCCAGATCTGGCCGAAATTACGCAGGGACGCGCCGCGGGCCTCCGCTTCTCGCTCGATCTGGACGACCTCGTGGCCGCGTTCGACTGCTTGCCAGGCGTGCATGGTGCCGACCACGCCGCCTCCGACGACTATGACTCTCACGCCGCCAACGGTGGGGCGGGGCCGTGACCCGGGAGGAGCGGTCCGGCAACGACCCGGTGAACAGCCCTCGACACTTGGACTAGACCCGTTATCTTTCTGTGATGTAAATGGATCCCGTTCCGTCCGGTACGGACCGATAGCTCCTGGGCTATTCGGCGCGCAGGCGGGTCGTGAAGCTGAACCGGTCACCACGGTAGAGCGAACGCACCCGTTCCAGCGGCCGGCCGTCCTGGTCCCGCGAGAAGCGGTGGATGAGCAGCATGGGGAGAGCGGGCGGGGTGCCGATCAGCAGGGCTTCGCGCGGGGTCGCCAGGACCGTCTCCAGCTTTTCGTCGGCCTCGCCGAAGGAGATGCCGAGGCTGTCGCGCAGGTACCCGTAGAAAGAGGAGTCCGGCTGGAAGTCGCTGTCCAGGCGGGGGACCCGGGCCACCCGGATGTACGTGCTCTCCAGGCCGACGCGCTCGTCGTCGGCGAGCAGGACCCGCTCCAGGTGCCAGACGGGCTCGCCGGGCTCGGCCCCGATGCCGGGAGCGACGTCGGGCGGGCAGGGGAACTGCTCCAGGCCGATGAGATGACGGCCCGGACGGCGGCCCTGGCGGCGTACGCCCTCGGTGTAGCTGGCGAGGGAGAGCGGCTGCTCCAGCTTGGGGCCGGCGACGACGGTCCCGCGGCCGGAGCGGCGCAGCCGGCCCTCCAGCAGCAGCTCGCGCAGGGCCTGGCGGACGGTCTCGCGGGACACCTCGTACCGCTCGGCGAGATCGCGCTCGGTGGGCAGCGTGCCGCCCTCGCCGAGCTCGTCGAGGAGCTCGGCGATCCGGGCCTTGACGGCGTAGTACTTGGGGATGCGGCCGTGCTCGGGAATGCCGGAACGCACGGGTGCGCCGGGGCGGTGCCGCTGGGTCTGTTCGTCCACGGTGGGACTCTATGCGGGGCGGTCGGCGCCGCGAGGTGACGGGGGCACGGGCGACACCCGGCAGGCCGGGTGCAGGCCCGGCGGTCGGTCGACGGGAGGCCGGCGGTCGGTCGGCGGGAGCCCGGCGGCAGGTCGGCGGCAGGCCGGCGGTCGGTCGGCGGCCGGTCGACGGGAGGCTGGCGGGAGGCCTGCGGGAGGTCGGCGGCCGGTCGACGGGAGATCGGCGGCAGGTCGGCGGATGGTTCAGCGTGCGGAACGGCGCAGTCGGCGGGCCCCCAGCAGCAGGCCGCCGCCGGTGGCGAGCGCGGCCACGGCGCCCGTGCCGTACGCCCACTCCCGCGGACCGGTGTGGGCGAGGGAGCCCGCCTCGACGGGATCTTCCGGCCCCTCGACCGAGAACCGGTAGCCGCCCGCCTCGCCGATCCAGTCGCCGTCGTCACCCTTGCGCTGGACGAGGGCGGCGTCGGCGACGACTTCGCCGACGGGCGCGTCGGGGGCGAAGGAGAGGCCCACCTTGACGGTCAGGGAACCGCCGGGGCCGACGGCGAAACCGGGGAAGGCGTCGCCGCCGTCGAAAACGGCGATGATCTCGTCCCGGTCGCTGCTCTCCAGGCTGACGGGGAAGGTACCGCCCGGGGCGTCGAACTCCATGCGCAGGTGCGCGGGGCGCAGGGTGCGGGCCTTGTCCGTGAAGACGACGATCGGGTGGATGGCCGTGCACTCGGAGTCGGTGGTGTTGGTCAGGTCCAGGTACCAGGTCTGCGGCCCGGCACCGGTGCGGTACACGGCCGGACCGCCGCGGATCCGCGCCCCGATGGGGAAGGCGCTGCTCTTCCCGTCGCCGCAGGTGGCCTGCGCGCGTGAGGGCAGCGCGGGTGCGGGGCGTCCGCCGCCCGCGCCGACGTCGGCTCCGGCGGTGGGCGCGGTGGTGGCGACCAGGGCGGCGGAGAGGGCTGCGGTGAGGGCAAGGGCTTTGCGCAGTCGCATGGAAGACCTTCGCTGCTCGCCGGACGGGACGATGATCGGACGAGGTGACAATCACCCCGGCCCTGCCCGCACCCTGCCACTCCCGCGCGACCCCTCATCGGGAGCCACGCCTGAGTTGTTCCGGTTTATGCCCGAATGGTGGACGAGGTCAAGTCCCTGATCACCCTTCAGGGCGCGGGTCCGGGGCGGAGCCCCACCATGTCAGCCCCGTCGGCCGTGTCAGTCCGGTCGGCCGTGTCAGTCGGGTCGCCCGTGTCAGTCCGGTCGGCCGTGTCAGTCGGGTCGCCCGTGTCAGTCCGGTCGGCCCCGGCAGTCCGGTCGGCCCCGGCAGTCCGGTCGGCCCCGTCGGCTCCGCCTGCCCCTCGGCGTTGGAGGCGCGGGCACCCGGCCCGCGCGCCTCAGCCCGGGCGCCCGAACAACGGCGCCAGCGCCAGCTCCGCCGCCCCCTCCGCCACACCGGCTCCCGCCAGGGCGACCACCGGCCGGGCCGGATCCAGCGCGCGGGCCGCGAGAACGGCCCCGACCCCGGCCACGAAGACCTCCGGCGCCGCCTCCACCACACGCCCGCCGAGCAGCACACGGTCCACGTCCAGCAGCGCGACCAGATTCGCCGCGCCCTCGCCCAGGATGCGTGCCGCCCTAGTGAGATCACCCCGGGCCACCGCCTCCAGGCACAGCGCCTCCACGCAGCCCCGCGCCCCGCACCGGCACGGCGGGCCGTCCAGCAGGATCACCTGGTGGCCGAACTCCCCCGCCGCCGAACGGGCGCCCCGGTAGACCCCGCCGCCCAGCCACAGCCCCGCGCCGAGCCCGGTCCCGACGTGTACGTACACACAGGTGCGGGACCCGCCGCCGATATACGCATCCGGATCCGGCCCGGCATCCACGCCACGCCCGGTGCCCACATCCGCGTCCTCGTCCTCGTCCTCGTCCGGCCAGGCGGCCCGGAGCCATGCCCCGGCGGCCGCGGCCGCACCGGCGTTCGTGTCCTTGTCCAGCAGCACCGGCAGGCCCAGTCGCCCCTCCAGCACCCCCCGCAGCGGGAAGCCCTTCCAGCTCGGGAACCCCGTCACCCGCCCCATCGCCCCGGCCCGGTGGTCGAGCGGCCCCGGTGCGGCCGCCCCGACGCCCAGCGGCGGCAGTCCGGTCGGGTCTCCAACCTTCCTGACCGCCCGTACGACCGCCTCCACCGCCGCCTCCGGCCCGGCCCCGAAGTCCAGCGGGCCACTGCTCTCGGCGACGACGCGGCCCGCCAGGTCCACCCGTACCGCACGGAGCTCGTCGCGGTCCAGGTGCACTCCGACGGCGTGGCGTACCTCCGGCACCAGCTGAAGCAGGGTGCGCGGCTTGCCGCCGGTGGACGCCGCGCGGCCGGCCTCCGCGATCAGCCCGTCCGCGCCGAGCCGTGCCGTGATCTTGCTGACGGCCTGCGGGGTGAGCCCCGTGCGGGCCGCGAGTTCGGCGCGGCCCAGGCCCGCCGGACCGGCGCCACGCAGCAGATCCAGCAGCAGCGCCTCGTTGTACCCGCGCAGCGCCGGCAGGTTCACCCCGCCGCGATGCTCCCCGCTACCCCTGTTCACTCGCCCATTGTCCACCCTCCTTGCACTTTGACAACACTGTCGCCAAAGTGGTCCCCATGAGCACCTCCGCCCCCACCGCCCCCCTCCGCGTCGGCCTCATCGGCTACGGACTCGCCGGCTCCGTCTTCCACGCCCCCCTCGTGGCTGCCACGGACGGACTCGCACTGGACACCGTCGTCACCTCCGACCCGGCCCGGCAGGCCCAGGCCCGCGCGGAGTTCCCCGACGTGCGCATCGCCGGCACCGCCGCCGAGCTGTGGGACCGGGACCTCGACCTGGTCGTGATCGCCTCCCCCAACCGGACGCACGTCCCGCTCGCCACCACCGCCCTCGAAGCCGGCATCCCGGTGGTCGTGGACAAGCCGCTCGCCGCCACCGCCGCCGAGGCCCGCGCGCTCGCGACCCTCGCGGACCGCAGCGGAACCTTCCTCTCCGTCTTCCAGAACCGCCGCTGGGACAACGACTTCCTCACCCTGCGCCGCCTCATCGCCGACGGAGAGCTCGGCGAGGTCCAGCGCTTCGAATCCCGTTTCGAGCGCTGGCGCCCGCAGCTGAAGGGCGGCTGGCGCGAGTCGGGCGCCCCGGAGGAGATCGGCGGCCTGCTCTACGACCTCGGCAGCCACGTCGTGGACCAGGCGCTGGTGCTGTTCGGCCCGGCCGTACGGGTCTACGCGGAGGCCGACCTGCGCCGCCCCGGCGCCGAGACCGACGACGACACCTTCATCGCGGTCACGCATGCGAACGGGGTCCGCTCCCACCTCTACGTCAGCGCGACCACCGCCCAGCTCGGACCGCGGTTCCGCGTCCTGGGTTCGCGGGCCGGCTACGTGAAGTACGGCCTCGACCCGCAGGAGGGCGCCCTGCGGGACGGGCTGCGGCCGGACGGTGTCCTGCCCTGGGGCGAGGAGCCCCCGCACCTGTGGGGGCGGCTGGGCTCCGGCGAGTCCCCGCTGACCGGCGGCGGGATCCCGGTCCCGACCGAGCAGGGCGACTACCCGGCGTACTACGCGGCGGTGGCGGCCGCGCTGCGCACGGGCGGGCCCGCGCCCGTGACGGCGGCCGAGGCCGCGCGCTGCCTCGACGTACTGGAGGCGGCCCGCCGGTCGTCCGAGCAGGGCGTGGCCGTGGAGATTCCCGCGGCGACGTCCGATTCCGACTGAGGACCGAAGCCCGCGAGACGAGGAACGACCGACGGCCGAGGCCGAAGCCCGAAGCCCGACGGCCAAAATCCGAACCCTGAACTCTGAACTCTGAAAACCGAAAGGGCGGGGCCGCCGATGGCGGCCCCGCCCTTCCCCCGTGCCCGGTGCGACCGGCTACGCGCCCTTGAACTCCTGGCGCTGACGGCCGAGACCCGTGATCTCCACCTCCACCACGTCGCCGGCCCGCAGGTAGGGCTTCGGCTCCGGCTGACCCATGGCCACGCCGCCCGGCGTACCGGTGACGATGACGTCGCCCGGGTACAGGGTCATGAAGTGGCTCAGGTACCGGACGACCTCGCCGACCGGGAAGATCTGGTCCGAGGTGTTGCCGTCCTGCTTGAGCTCACCGTTGACCCACAGCTTCACGTCCAGGACCTGCGGGTTCGGGACCTCGTCGGCGGTGAGCAGCCAGGGGCCGATCGGGGTGAAGGTCTCGCAGTTCTTGCCCTTGTCCCAGGTGCCGCCGCGCTCGGTCTGGAACTCGCGCTCCGAGACGTCGTTGACCAGCACGTACCCGCCGACGTGTGCGAGCCCCTGCACGGCGGAGTCCAGGTAGCGGGCGGTGCTGCCGATGACGACGCCGAGCTCGGCCTCCCAGTCGGTCTTCACGCTGCCGCGCGGGATCAGCACGGTGTCGTCGGGGCCGACCACGGTGTCCGGGGCCTTCAGGAACAGGATCGGCTCGGCCGGCGGCTCCGCACCGATCTCGGCGGCGTGCCCGAAGTAGTTCAGGCCGATGCCCACGACCTTGCCGATGCGGCCGACCGGGGCGCCGATGCGCAGGCCTTCGCCGCTCAGGACCGGAAGCTCGCCGGACTCGGCCGCGTCCCGCACCCGGGTCAGCACGGAGTCGTCGGCGAGCAGGCCGCCGTCCACATCCGTGATCAGGCCGGACAGGTCACGCAGGGTCCCGTCCCGGTCGAGCAGCGCGGGGCGCTCCGACCCTACGGGTCCGACACGCAGCAGCTTCATGGGCATTCTCCCGTGGTCGTGGGTGGTCGACCCAGGGGCGTGCCCAGGGCCGGCCGATGGGTTGCGGCCATCGGAGGATTTGGTCGATCCTCCAAGATGTCCACCCAATCCGCAAGACCCTGTTCACAGACTGGAACGCTCACCTCCACCCGCCGCCTGCTCCGCCCGCTCCTTGCGGTACTGGAGCCAGGCCCGCTCCGCCACCGACCACGCGGTGGTGGTCAGCAGGTAGAGCCCGGCGGCCAGCGGCACCACGGCGGCCGTGATCAACGTCCCGAACGACAGCAGGGGCAGTACGCCGCCCAGCTTGCGCATGACCTCCTGCTGCTCGGCGCTCACCTCGGCCATGACCCCGACCCCGGCCCCCGCCTTGGCCCCCGTCTTCGCCCCGGCCTTGGGGGCGACCCGGCCGCCCGGCTTCTTCGGGGCCGCGGCCGCTGCAGCGGCCGCCGCCGCTGCCGAGGCAGCCGTCCGACGCCCGCGCACCGCGCTCCAGGCGGCCACCACCGCGATCGCCCCGAACAGCCCGAGGAACACCAGCCCCTGCGCCCCGAACGGGCCGCCCTCGCCCAGCGCATCGGTCCACCGGGCCCCCAGCGGCGCGGCGAAGAGCCGGTGCCCGAGCAGCTCGTTCGCCTTCCCGCCCACCTCGGCGGAGGAGAACGCCTGGTACATCACGAAGAACACCGGCAACTGCAGCAGGATCGGCAGACACCCCGCCGCAGGAGTCGCTCCCCGGAAGGCGGCCCGGCTCAGCGGGTGCAGGGCGAGCCGTACGAGCACGGTGAACAGCACGATCGCGGCAGCGGTCGCGGACTGCGCCAGTACCGGCTCCAGAAGCCGGCCCAGCTCAGCAACAAGGTGGGTGAAAACGGACACGCGGGCCCTCCGAGGGGTCTCGTCGAACGTCGAAAGAGATGCATTTCGGCGTGACGACCCGCGAGGGGCGACAACAGTGTTCAGTCAGCAGAAGGCGAGGAGTACTGCGCGCCCCTACGCGGCCGTCGGGACGAGACGGCCGGGCGCCCTGGGCCTCGACCTGCCCGAGGCGTCGGGATCACGCTGCGGCAGGAAGGCCGTGCGCTGCTCGCGATCACGGATCGCGGTGCGTATTCGGTGCGGCGGCACGGGCCGCACGAGCCGCGCGGCGGCGGCGAGAGCCGCGGTGCCCACGGCGACGGTGGCCGCGAGGGCGACCACCACGGCGCCCAGCCCGCCCTCCCCGGCAAACAGCCCGAGGAGTCCCCCGAGCAGCACGAGCGGGAGCAGCAGCGCAAGGGCCCGCGAGGTCCGCGCGAACAGGGCGTAGGACAGCAGGTGGCCCCCGCGTCGTTGCCGAGCCATACGGACCTCCCCCTCTCCACTCCCACACGCGAACTCCCGTACGACACCGATACTAACCGGCCCCACCTACGGATCCATCGGCCGGAAGTATCGAGGTCAGGAAGACCTGAGTAGGGTCCCCCAGACCACCAGCCGGTACTTCGAGCTGTACTCGGGCGTGCAGGTGGTGAGCGTGATGTACGCCCCGGGCTCGCTGTACCCCTGGTCTGGTTTCACCACGCTGCGCGGTACGGGCGCGATCACCCCGGCGTCCCGCTCGGTGGTCTCGCTCAGGATCTTTCCGACCACGTACGTGAACCGGCGCCCGCGCAGGTCGACGATCAGCTCGTCGCCCGCCCGCAGGCGGTTGATGTACCGGAACGGCTCGCCGTGCGTGTTCCGGTGCCCGGCCAGCGCGAAGTTCCCCTGCGCCCCCGGCCCGGCGGTCCCCGGGTACTGCCCGGCGTAGCCCTTGTCCAGGACGGCCCGCTTGTCCACGCCCTGCGCGACCGGCACGACGAGCCCGAGGCGCGGGATGCGCAGCACGGCGTACGCCCGGTCCCGCTCGGAGCTCCCGGCGGCGGGCGGGGCGGCCCGGGCGGCCCGGGTCGCCGCGGGCGCCGCGGGCGCCGCCCCGGAATCCGCCGCCCCGCCCGGCTCCGCCCCCACCACAGGAGCGCCACCACCGCCGGGGTCGGCCCCTGAACCGACCCGGGAACCACTCTCGGGCCCCTCCCCCCAGGCCCGTTCCAGCGCCTGGACCTGCTCCTGCGCGGCGGCCGCGGCCTGCCGATTGGTCCACCACACCTGGTGCACCACCAGCAACAGGACCACCACCCCCACGGTGACGATCAGCTCGGCGCCCGCCCACAGCACCCCGGCGAGACCGGCCCGGCGCCCCCGCCAGCCGCTCCTCTGCACCACCACAGGTACGCGATCTCGCACGGGCGGCACCCTAAGTCCTCCCCCGCCAACTGACCAGCAGCAGTACGGTGTGAACCATGCGCCCCGACACGCCTGCAGAGCACATCGCCGAAGCCGAGCGCCTCATCCGCACGGCGACCCGCTACCCCGAGGACCAGGAGCCCTTGCTCCTCCAGGCCGCGGCCCACCTCGAACTGGCCGACGCACGCGACCGGGCGAGTGCCCTGTACGACCAACTCCTCTCCTCATCCCCCGCCGACCCCCACCTGATCAAGGCCCTGCAGGCGGCGAACCTCTGGGAGTACGGCCACGAGGCGGAGGCCCGCGCCCTCATCTCGGGCATCCGCGCCGCCTCGCCCAAGGACCCGGCGCCGTGGGAGGTCATCGCGGAAGCCCTGGAGGCCCACGACGAGTTGGAGGCCTCGCACGACTGCTTCACCGAGGCGGCCACCCTCCTCATCGCGGAGGACGCCCCGCTGACCCCGGCCACCACCGCCCTCCTGACGGGCCGCCACCGCGTACGCCGCCTCCTCGGGCTCCCGCACGACGACTGGGACATGGTCGCGGACACCCGCCACATCGGCCCGATCCCCCTCGACGAGCTCCACGACCCGAAGCGCATCTGGGCCCTGGGCTCCGACGACCCCGCCGAACTGCGCGCCGAGATCGCCCGCCTGCGCGCCGAACTGGGCGACCGCCGCGCGGCCCTCTCCCGCCCCTTCCCGGTGGCGATCCTGCACTGGCCGCAGCGCGAACTGTCGGAGCTGCTGACCAGCTACCCGACCCTCGCCTCCGAATACCCCTCGCACGAGGCCCACCTGAGGGAGATCGAGACCTCCCTCCGCGCCCTGGCCGCCTCGGGCACCACGAACCTGGGCATCGTCACGGCGAGCGTCCCCTCCTACGAGGCCTTCGCGGCATCGGAGAAGACCTCCCCGGCCTCCCCATCCCTCCTGGCCGAATACGCCACAACCCTGGCAGCCCGCGGCAAGGCCACCCCCTGGCCCCCAACCCCCACCGCCCCCTGCTGGTGCACATCGGGCAAGCCGTACGCGGAGTGCCACGGGAGCAGCAACTGAAACCGGGCCCCTCCGGCCCGCAATCCGTTTTCACCATGAAGGAATCCATGACCAGCGCATACGAGTCGGACCCCATATTCCAGACCAACCCGCTTCAGGTCCTGAATATTGTCACTCGCATTCAAAGCCAGGAGATCGCGCTTCCCGATTTCCAGCGCGACTTCGTATGGGATTCCACTCGAACTGCTGAGCTTCTCGGCTCCATCATGTCGCGCTACCCCGTGGGAACGCTCCTTTTCTGGGAGCAGGGCGAGGGGCAAACCTTCGCCAGTCGGAGTTTCGACGGCGCTCCGAGCACACCCAACAAGCCACCCGCAGTTCTGGTCTTGGATGGGCAGCAGCGCCTCACGTCGCTGTACCAGGCTCTGACGGGATCGGGCGACGAGCGATATTTCATCAAGGTCGACGAGTTCGTTGACATCCCGTCACGGAGCGTCCGCGAGGTGCCTGATGTGGACTTCGAAAAGGCGATCTTCTCCATGCCCGCTATAGCGAAGTCGGGTCGCCGCAGCCAGCTGCCAAAGGCGTCCCATCTCCCGATCGCCGAAGTTCACCAGTTCGACGACTGGCTGGACGACTATGCTGACACCATTGAGAACGATCAGGAAATACCGCTTACCGCGAAGGAGGCGAAGAGTCTCTATCGGGAGATGCGTGACAAGTACATCAGCCCGCTGAAGACCTACGGCCTTCCCGTCCTCACCCTTCCCAGTTCAACGTCCATGGACGCCGTCTGCACCATCTTCGAAACGTTGAACCGGACCGGAAAGCCGCTTGGCCCCTTCGAACTCCTCACCGCACGCTTCTTCCCCCAAGGAGTGAATCTTCGAGACCTCTGGGATGAAGCCGAGGCCAACCACCGGGCCCTGAAGGAGTTTCGCATCGACCCGTACAACGTGCTCCAGGCCATCTGCTTGCGAGTCCGCGGGAGCGCCCAACGATCCGACGTCCTCAAGAGGCTGACCGGAGATGACATCAAGGCCCACTGGGAGAGTACGACCGCAGGCTTCGCGGGCGTGATCGACATGATCCAGTCGGACTGCGGCGTAACCTCTCAGAAGTGGCTCCCGTACGGAATGCTCCTCACCCCCATGGCCGCCGTGTGGGACAAGCAGAAGGAACTGAAACCGCTGGAACGTTCCGAGGCGTTGCGCCGGCTCCAGCGGTTCTTCTGGGCGAGCACCTTCACCACCAACTACGACCAAGGCGCCAACAGTCAAATGGGCGCCGACTACTCACGGCTCTCCCAGTGGATCACCGCCGGCGACGGCGAGGCACCCGAGGCGATCAACGAGTTGCACATCAACTCGGCGACGCTGCGAGCCGCGACTGTGCGACGCAAGGCCCTCTACTCGGGCCTGGTCTGTCTGCTCGTCAAGAACAGGGCCGCCGACTTCCATACCGGCCAGAGCATGACGGCCACCCGTGCGCTGGAGGCCGAGTCGCACCACATCTTCCCGAAAGCCTTCCTGGCCAAGCAACAAGGTTCGGAAAGCTCCGAGTTGATGCTTAACCGCTCCCTCATCGACGGGGAGACGAATCGCATCATCGCGAGTCACGCTCCCAGCGCCTATGTCAAGAAGATGAAGATCGCATACGGCGAGCAGAGGCTGGCAGACGTACTGGCATCGCACGCCATCGCGAGTCATCAGGCCAGCGGCCTTCTGAACGATGATTACTCGACGTTCCTGGACGAGCGGCTGGAGATCGTCATCCAGCTGATCGAGGAAGCGACGGGAAAGACCATCCAGCGCGAAGCAACCCGCTAGCCAGCGCCCTGACCCCGCGGCGAACACTCGCACGAAAGCCGCTGCGCGGCAGGCGGGGCGCCCGCCCCGGCTCCAGGCCGACGGCCGCCGCACGGGATTCCGTGCCGCGTTCGCCCAGTCGGCCGTCGGCATCGACGAATTCGCCACCGCCTGGCTGATCCCCAAGGCCTTCTCCACCGACCGGGCCTACGGGCAGGTCACCGCGCGGCTCGGCCGGCAGCGCGTACGGAAACTGCTCATCGGCGCCCCCACGGGTGAGCTACCCGGCTATTCCGCCAGTACCGAGTAGAACGTGGGGGCGGACGCCACTCCCGGTGGCGTCCGCCCCCACGCCCGCTGTCATCAGACCGCGGTCCGACGGCCGCGCACGATCTCAGCCACCCGGCCGGCGGCGGCTTCGACCTTCTCGTGCTCCCAGACTCGAACCGCCAGCCATCCGGCCTCTGCCAACCGGGCATCCGTGTCGACATCCCGGCTTCGATTGCCCTCGATCTTTGCCCGCCAAAACTCCGCGTTGCGTCGAGGCCACGTCGCATGCTCCGGGCAACCATGCCAGAAGCACCCATCCACGAAGACCGCGACTCGGGCCGGGCCGAAGACGATGTCAGCCTCCCGGCGCACGCCCTTCACCGGACGCCGATGCACGCGGTACCGAAATCCCGCAGCGTGGAGAGCGCGTCGCAGCGCAACCTCCACCTGAGTGTCCCGGCTCTTCTGTCGACTCATCCGAGAGCGGACGTCGGGAGTCGTATCCAAGGGCTTCACGTCATCATTCTCGCGCCGCGCAGTACCGCAAACGGAGTCGATCTTCGAATTCAATGACCGGATGATCTGCTCGCCTGTGACAGCGACGCGCTCGTGGCCATCTCTCACAGGCCGAACCTGCCTCGCCAATCTCGAGGTTCCACTCGAGGCTAGCGGTCGGCCGCCGCGTAGGAGGCCGTGGCTACCGCGGCTGCCGCCGTGAAGACTGCCGGCCAGGCGCCGATCTTCTTTGCCAGGGGGTGTGATCCCGCGAACGCGGCGACGTAGGCCGCGCCGAGGAGGGCCGTGGTCGTCGGGGTCGTGCGGCGGTGCCATTCGCGGGCCGCGAGGGTGCCCGCGGCCGCGAGGACCACGCCGCCGAGCGGGCGTACGCCGGTCCAGCGGGCCGTGGCGTAGCCGCCGACCAGGCCGGCCGCCGCTAGTGCCGAGGTGGGAATCTGCGCCATCGTGGGGTCCTCCAGCCGTTCGAACGTCTCCGCACGAGGCTAACGCGCCCGCCGCGTGAAGCGGCGCGCGGTCGTCACGCCCAGGACCACGACGGCTCCGCCCAGGACGCCCGGCGGGACGGTGTCCTGGACGGTGCGGGGCAGGACGGCGATGACGCCCAGGGTGATGAAGAACGCCACCGCGCAGGCGGCGAGGCCGATCAGGGCTTTGCGCAGGAGAGAGCTGGACACACAGATTCAACGCCGGGCCGGGGCGCGGCGATACGGGCGGGCCGGAACACGGTACGGAAGTCGGATTTGTCGCACACCCTCCGGATCCGCGCAGGTGCCCTCCGTGGAACCTCCCGGGCGTAGATTCACTCTCCTACACGGGCGATACGACCGAAGCCGCCCAAGCCGGCCCAAGGAGCTGCAAACGTGATCTGCTACGGACCGGCCGTGCTGGACCTGTCGGACGAACTGGCCGACGCCTACAGCGAGGTGTTCTCCGCGCCACCGTGGAACGAGGACGAAGAAACCATTCGCCAGTTCTCCCTCCGGCTCCAGGCCGACAGCCGCCGCGCCGGTTTCCGTACCGCCTTCGCGCAGTCGCCCGCAGGCATCGACGGCTTCGCCACCGGCTGGCTGACCCCCAAGACCTTCCCCCGCGACCGCGGCTACGGGCAGGTCTCCGTGCAGCTCGGCCGCCAGCGCGTCCGGGAACTCCTCATCGGCGCCTTGGAGATCGACGAGCTCGCCGTACGCCCGCACGCGCGCGGGACCGGCACCGGGCGCGCCCTCCTCGCCGAGATCACCGCCGACGCCCCCGACGGCCGCGCCTGGCTGCTGACCGCCCGGGTGGCCACCGACACCGTCGCCACCTACCGGCGCCTCGGCTGGCACGAGGTCACCCCCCTGCCCGGCACGCACAACGGCGTCGTCGTCTTCCTCGCCCCGAACCACCCCTCGGCCTGAGCATCGGGCACGCCCCACCGGGCATACCCGGGGCATGATCGCCCACAGCGCTTCCCTCGCCCGCATCGCCCAGCGGCAGCTGAACATGGCCACCTACCGCCAGCTCACGCAGGCCGGGATCCCGGCCGGCACCATCAGCGGCCGCAGCCGCCGCGGAGGGCCCTGGCAGCGGCTCCTGCCACGGGTGTACCTCCTGCAGACCGGCCCGCCCGACACCCGGCAGCAGGCCCTGTCCGCCGTCCTGTACGCCGCCCACCCCGCGGCCGATCCGCTCTCCGGGTCCACCGCCGCGCTCACCGGCGGCGCCGCACTCGCGCTCCTGGGCATCCGCGACGCCCCGCCCGAACCGCTGGACGTCCTCGTCCGCGCCCCGCGCTCGCCGGCCGCCACCGGCCGGGTCCGGCCCTGCCCGACCTCACGCTGGCCCGCCACCATCCACATCCGCGGCATCCCCAGCGCCCGCCCGATCCGGGCCGCCGCCGACTTCGCGGCCCGTACGGACGACGCCGACGCCGATCTGGTGCGCTCCGTACTGGCCAACGTCGTCCAGGGCGGCTGGTGCCACCCGCACGACCTGCACGCCGAACTGCGCGCGGGCCGTGTCCGCGGCCGCCCCGCCGTACGGGCCGCGGCCGCGGAGCTCGTCGCCGGGGTCCGCTCGATCGCCGAGGGCCGCGCACGCGACACCCTGGCCGCGACCGACCTCCCGGCCCCGCTCTGGAACGCCCGCCTCCACGGCCCGGACGGGGCCTTCCTCGCCAGCCCGGACGCGTACTGGCCCGAGGAGGGCGTGGCGCTGGAGATCGACTCCGCGGAGTACCACTACACGCGCGACGCCTGGCAGGCCACCCTGCACCGGCGGCTGCGCCTGGAGGCCCGCGGCGTCCTGGTGGCCAGCACGACCCCCGGGATCCTGCGCGACAGACCGGCGGACGTGATCGCCGCCCTGCGCGCGCTCCTGGCACTGGGCGCCGCCCGCCCCGCGCCCCCGCAGGTCACCACCCGCGGGCACACCCAGCTGGAACTGCCGCTGCCGCCGTCCTACGCCCCGAATGCGCGGGACACCGTATAGATCAGCAGGCCCGCCAGGGCGCCGACCACCGTGCCGTTGATCCGGATGAACTGCAGGTCACGTCCGATGTGGGCCTCGATCTTGCGGGAGGTGTGCTCGGCGTCCCAGCCCGCCACCGTGTCCGTGATCAACGAGGTGATCTCGGTCCGGTAGGTGGTGACGACGTAGACGACCGCGCCCTCGATCCAGCCCTCCACCTTCGCCTGCAGGCGGCTGTCGGTGGCCAGACGCGCACCGAAGGAGATCAGCGAGGCGCGGACCCGCAGGCGCAGCTCGCTCTGCTCGTCCTCCGCCGCCGAGATGATCATCGACCGGATCGCCGACCACGCGGAGGCGATGACGTCCTGGACCTCGTCGCGCGCCAGGATCTCGGACTTGAGCCGCTCCACCTTGGCGCGGGTCTCCGTGTCCGACTGGAGATCGGCCGCGAAGTCCGCCAGGAAGCGGTCCACCGCCCCGCGCGCCGGATGCTCGGGCATGTCCCGCATCTCCGTGACGAAGCGGAGCAGCTCCTTGTAGACGCGCTCGCCGACCTTGCGGTCCACGAACCGCGGGGTCCAGCCCGGCGCCCCGCCCTGGACGGCGTCCGTGATCGAGGCCCCGTGCGTGACGAGCCAGTCGTGGGCCTTGGCGCAGATGAGGTCGACGGCGCGACGGTGGCCACCGTCCTCGACGACCCGCTCCAGGGTCTTGCCGATGCCCGGCGCGATCTCGGCGGCCTCGGCGCGCCGGGTGATGGCCTCGCCCACGACGGCCTGTACGTCGGAGTCGCGCAGCACGGTGAGCGCGCCGCGCAGGGCGGCGGCGAGCTCGGCCGTGACCCGGTCGGCGTGTTCGGGCTCGGCGAGCCAGGATCCGAGCCGGCCACCGATGCCGAGCGCGTGGAGCCGGGCCCGGACCACGTCGGAGGAGAGGAAGTTCTCCCCGACGAACTCGCCCAGGGAGACACCGAGCTGGTCCTTCTTGGTCGGGATGATCGCGGTGTGCGGGATGGGCAGGCCGAGCGGGCGCCGGAAGAGGGCGGTCACGGCGAACCAGTCCGCGAGCGCGCCGACCATGCCGGCCTCGGCGGCGGCCGCGACGTACGCGGCCCAGCCGCCGACGCCCCAGGCGTGCTGGGCGTACTTGGCGAGTACGTAGACCAGCGCGACCAGGAGCAGCAGGCCGGTCGCGGTGGCCTTCATCCGGCGGACCCCGCGGCGGCGCTCCTCGTCGGCGGCGCTGAACACGAACGCGCCGCGGGTACCTCCGGTGGTGCTGCGGTTCTCCACGTACTCCTGCCTTCCCCCGGGGGCGCCGGTTTTGTCTGCATAGCATCCGACTCCTGAGCGGGGCGAGGAGTTCCCGCCACGCCAGTCCGCTCCCGCGGGGGTGACGGTGACGACCCGGGGCACCCCGGACCCCTCGGCCCTACGGGCCCACTGCCGAAGCGGTCCCGCAGGGCGGGTCCGGGCCGGTCCGCGCCGTCCTGCGGGCCGGGTCCGGGCCCGGTCCGCACCGGTCTGCGGGCCGGGATCCCGGCGCGGTGCGGGTCGGTCCGCGGGGCCATTCCCTCGGGCGGGGCGGGCAGGTGCGGGCCGGTCCGCGGGGCCGGGGAGGGGTGTCTCCTCGGCTCGGCGCGTGCGAGCCATCTCGGCTGTACCCGGTGGTTGCGCGCTCGTCCTGCGGGGACACCCCTCCCCGTCCCCGCTCCCCACGCGTCGGGGCGGCTCCGGGGCACGGTCGGAGCCTGCCGTGGGGCGGGGACACGGCGGAGTGTCCCCGCAGGACGAGCGCGCACCACCGGGCACCACCGCGACATGCCGCACCGCGCGAGCCGAGGAGACACTCCGGCGGGGCACCGCCCCACACCACCCAGCCCCGCCGGCGCTTGAGGCGCGGGGTCCGGGGCAGAGCCCCGGCACCACCGACCGGCCGGAGCCGAACCGCAGAGCCCCGGCACCACCGACCCGCCGGAGCCGAGGAGCTACAGCTCCTTGCGGAGCGACGGGCCGTCCACCGGGCGCTTGCGCTTCTTGACCTTGATCTCCACGCCGCCCCAGAAGGCGAAGCCCGTCACGACCACCCGCGGCGCGCCCGGTTCGTACGGGCCCGGGTTGTCGCGCTGGTCGAAGGCGCCCATGAAGCCGAAGCCCCGGACGTCCAGTTCCACCCCCGGCGGCACCGTGATCTCGATGCCGCCCATGACCGCCACGCAGTTGATCACCACCTCGCGCTGCGCGAAGTCCGCCTCGCGCAGGTCCAGCTGCCCGCCGCCCCAGAACGCCACCGCGTCGAACCGCGCCGGCACCGTCCACCGGCCCTTGCGCTGGAAGCCCGACATGACCGCGACGGCCGTCGCCGAGCTGCCCCCGCCGCCGATCCGGCCCGTCCACGGCTCCGCCGCCGCCGTCGGCCGGGCCACCGGCCCGCCCCCCGGCCCGCCCGCCGGCGCCGGCAGGTCCCGCGTCAGCGGTTCCAGTTCCGCGTACGTCCGCGACTTGTACACCGCGTCGAGCCGCTCCTCGAACTCCTCCATGTCGAGCCGGCCCTCGGCGACGGCGTCCCGCAGACGCTCCACCACCCGGTCCCGGTCGGCATCCGACGCCCTCAGCTCCGGCAACGGCTTCTCCGGCCGCTCGTCACTCATGCGGACCAGACTATGCAGGGTTGTCGGGGAGTTGTATGGCCCAGCCCCTGAGATCGCCCCCGGATCGCCCCCGGCTTTCCCCTGATTCAGGAGAAAGTCAGCCGCGGCCCGCGTACATCCGCGCGATCACGTCCTCGATGTCCGGCTCCCGCACCGAGAGGTCCACCAGCGGGTAGTCCGCGGCCACCGCCGCCACCAGCGGCGCCGCCGACGCTCCCGCCGGGAACGCCAGCCACTGCCGCGGCCCCTCCACCTTCACCACCCGCGCCCCCGCCACACTGATCGGCGCGAGCTCCCGCTCCAGGTCCACCACCAGCGTCCGCTCGCTCTCCCCCGCCGCCCCCGCCGCGTGCAGCCCGCCCAGCAGCCCGTCGTACATCAGCCGCCCGTGGTCGATCACCATCACCCGCTCGCACAGCTGCTCGATGTCCTGGAGGTCGTGCGTGGTGAGCAGCACGGTCGTACCGAGTTCCTCGTTCAGCTGCCGTAGGAAGCCCCGTACCTTCGCCTTGCTCACCACGTCGAGCCCGATCGTCGGCTCGTCCAGGTACAGCACCTCCGGATCGTGGAGCAGCGCCGCCGCGATGTCCCCGCGCATCCGCTGCCCGAGCGACAGCTGCCGTACCGGTACGTCCAGCAGCTCGGCCAGGTCGAGCCGCTCCACGCAGCGCTCCAGGTTCTCCTCGAACCGCGCCCGCGGCACCCGGTACAGCCGCCGCATCAGCCCGTACGAGTCCTTCAGCGGCAGGTCCCACCACAGCGTCGTGCGCTGCCCGAACACCACCCCGATCCGGTGCGCGAGCCGCATCCGCTCCCGCGCCGGGTCGATGCCCGCCACCCGCAGCCGGCCGCCGCTCGGGGTCAGGATGCCGGTCAGCATCTTGATCGTGGTCGACTTCCCGGCGCCGTTGGGCCCGATGTAGCCGACCACCTCGCCCCGGGCGACCTCGAAACTGATCCCGTCCACCGCCCTGACCTGGCGTTTCTCCCGGCGCATCAGGCTCACCCGGCGCCGTACGTCAAAGACCTTCTCGACCCCGTCCAACGAGATCAGCGCATCCGCCACAGCTCTAGCTCCCCGTGCTTCGGTACGAACGGACTCCCGCGCGCCACGCCAGCGACGCGGGCAGGAACACCACGAAGGCCACCAGCGGGCTCAGGTACGCGACCCACCCGGGCAGGCCCAGCGGATCGGGCCGCCCCAACACGTGCAGCGCCGGAAGCCAGTTGACGAAGGCCAGCGGGACGATGAAGGTCACCCCGCGCAGCAGGTCCTTCGCGAAGACCGTCGGCGGGTACTGCAGCATCGTGCAGCCGCCGTAGGTGAAGGAGTTCTGCACCTCGGCCGCGTCCCCGGACACGAACTGGAAGGCCGCACCGGTCACCATCACGGCCCCGAAGATGGCCGCCCCGGCGAGCACCATCACGGGCACCAACAGCACCTTCCCGGCCGTCCAGTCCACCTCCAGGGTCCACACCGCCCAGCCCATCACCCCGAGCCCCTGCCCGATCCGGCCCAGCCGGCGCAGCGCGAAGCGGTCCGCCGCGACCTGCGCGAGCACCGGGACCGGCCGCACCAGCATCGTGTCGAGCGAACCGTCGCGGATCCGGGCGCCGATCCGGTCGGTGTTCCCCAGCAGCAGGTCCGCCAGGCCCAGGGAGGCCGAGCAGGACCCGTACAGCAGCGCGATCTCGGGCAGCGTGAAACCGCCGAGGGCGTCCACGTGGGAGAACATGATGTAGATCGCGACGAAGTCCAGGAGCGTGATCGCCGCCTGCCCGAAGGTCGTCAGGAAGAAGGACGTCCGGTAGGTCATGGTGGAGCGGATCCACATGCCCACGATGAGCCGGTAGCCGCGCAGCCCCTCCAGGGCCGGGCCGCGCCGCGGCGCCCCGGCCACCACGACGCCCCGCTCGCGCGCCCGGTCCCGGCCCCGGCCCCTCTCCCGGCCTCTCTCCCGGTCCGGCGCCCGCGCCGGTACCGCCTCCAGCTCCGCTTCGGCCTCAGCCACCCTGGACCACCACCTTCCGCGTCGCGGCCGACTGCAACAGCCGCCCCGTTCCCAGCAGTACGAGCGCCCACCCGGCCTGGAAGCCCAGCGCCTCGGCCGCGCCCCCGGCCCCCGCGTGCTTGCCCAGCAGGACGTCCATCGGCACCTGCAGCATCGCCGCCCACGGCAGGGTCCGCACGAACTCGCCGAACCCGCCCGGGAACACGGTCAGCGGCAGCAGCATCCCGGAGAAGAAGATCGAGGCGACGGTGGCCATGACGTTGATCCCCGCCCCGTCCATCAGCCAGAAGGCCACCAACCCCACCATGTAGCGCAGCGCGAAGCTCACCACCAGCGCCAGCAGTACGGACACCAGGAACAGCAGCCAGCGCAGCGGATCGGCGGGCAGCGCCAGCGGGAACGCCAGCGCCCCCGCCACCAGCGGCAGCACCCCGCGGCCCGCCAACTGGAAGCCAGCCCGGCCCAGATCGGCCGCGAGCCACCACATCTGGAGGTCCGCGGGCCGGTAGAGGTCGACCGCGATGTCGCCCGTCCGGATCCGCTCCTGGAGCTCCTCCTGGAAGCCGCCGCCGATCAGCGCGGCGGCGGCCAGCAGCGATTGGCTCACCCAGACGAAGGTCAGCGCCTGCGCCTGGTCGTAGCCGCCGAGCCCGGGCCGCTCGTCCCACAGCGCGATGTACGTGTACGCGACGATGAACCCGAACACGGTGTTGGTGAACACCCCGGCCGCGGTCGCCGTCCCGTAGGTGGCGTAGCGCCTGAATCCGCCTGCCACGACCGCCAGGTAGAGACCCACCGGCCGACGCGCTCCGTTCCGCACTCTCCGGCGCACCGTATCCCTCCGTTTCCCACGTCGTTCCTACGTCGGCCAAAGCGCGCGAGCTTAGTGCGGAGGGGCGAGCCACGCGACCGATTTATGCCCGTCCGGGGCGGAATCATCGGCCATCGGGTAGACACCATGAGGTACAGAAGTGGATATTTTGAACGGCGTCGAGGAGTCCTGGAGATGAGCGACCAGTCACCACCCCCGGGCTGGACCCCTCGCGACCCCGACACCCCGCCCGACGTGCCGCAGCCGCGGACGGAACCGCCGACACCACACCAGGCACAGCAGGCAGATCAGACACAGCAGACACGGCAGGCACAGCAGCAGTCGCCGCACCAGGGCGGACCGGGGCAGAAAGCCCGGCGCAGGAGAACCGGCTGGCGCCGCATCCTGCCCACCTGGCGCATGGTCCTCGGCGGCATCCTGCTCATCGCCCTGCTGATCGGCGGCGCCCTCGTGGCCGGCTACCTGCTGGTCGACATCCCGCCGGCCAACGCCGCGGCCACCGCGCAGTCCAACGTCTACCTCTACTCCGACGGCTCCCAGATCGCCCGCGACGGCGAGGTCAACCGCGTCAACGTACCGCTGTCGCAGATCCCCCGGACCGTGCAGGAGGCCGTACTGGCCGCCGAGGACCGGGACTTCTACTCCGAACGGGCGGTCGACCCCAAGGCGATGCTCCGCGCCGCCTGGAACACCGCGACCGGCAAGGGCACCCAGTCCGGTTCGACGATCACCCAGCAGTACGTCAAGAACTACTACTTGGGCCAGGAACAGACGATCAAGCGCAAGGTCAAGGAGTTCTTCATCGCGATCAAACTCGGTCGCGAGAAGTCGAAGAACTACATCCTCGAGGGCTACCTGAACACCAGCTACTTCGGCCGCAACGCGTACGGCATCCAGGCCGCCGCCCAGGCCTACTACGGCAAGGACGTAGGAAAACTCACCACCGCGGAGGGCGCCTACCTCGCCACCCTCCTCAACTCCCCCAGCGCCTTCGACGTCGTCTCCCACCCCCAGAGCCGCACCCGCGCCCTCGCCCGCTGGAACTACGTACTCGACGGCATGGTCAAGAAGGGCTGGCTGTCCCCCACCGAACGCGCGACGACACAGTTCCCCGAACCGGGCAAGGTCCGCGCGGCCGCCGGCCTCTCCGGCCAGCGCGGCTACCTCGTCGAAGCGGTCAAGGACTACATCGTCGACAACAAGATCCTCGACGACAAGACCCTCGCCGAAGGCGGCTACCGCATCACCACCACCCTCGACAAACGCCGCCAGAGCGCCCTCGTCGACGCCGTCGACGGCCAGATGGTCAGCAAGCTCGACCCCGCGAAGCGCAAGGCCGACCGGCTGGTCCGGGCCGGCGGGGTCTCCATCGACCCGGCCACCGGCAAGGTCCTCGCCATGTACGGCGGCATCGACTACACCAAGCAGTACGTGAACAACGCGACCCGCCACGACTACCAGGTCGCCTCCACCTTCAAGCCGTTCGTCTTCGCCACCGCCGCCGAGAACGGCTCCCGCACCCAGGACGGCCGCCGGATCACCCCGAACACGATCTACAACGGCGACAACAAACGCCCGGTCGTCGGCGGCCGCATCCGCTTCGCCCCCGAGAACGAGGGCCAGGTCTCCTACGGGAACATCAGCGTCAACACCGCCACCGACCTCTCCGTCAACGCCGTGTACGCACAGATGGCGGTCGACGTCGGCACCGCCAAGGTCAAGAAGACCGCCATCGACCTCGGCATCCCCGAGAACACCCCCAACTTCGTACCCGGCCCGGCCATGGCCCTCGGCACCCTGCAGGCCAGCGTCCTCGACATGACCCAGGCCTACGCCACCCTCGCCGACCACGGCCGACGCACCCCCTACACCTTCGTCGAGAAGATCACCAAGGGCGGCGAGACCATCCCCCTCCCCCCGCGCGCACCCACCCAGGCCATCAGCCGCGAAGCCGCCGACACCACCACGTCCATGCTGGTCAGCGTCGTGGACAACGGCACCGGCACGGCCGCCCTCGCCGCCGGCCACCCGGCCGCGGGCAAGACCGGCACCGGCGAACTCGACCGCTCGGCCTGGTTCGCCGCCTACACCCCGGACCTGGTCACCGTGATCTCGATGATGGGCCAGGACCCGGACACCGGAACCCTGGAATCCCTCTACGGCGCCCTCGGCGAGGCCCGCATCGGCGGCGGCGGCTACCCCGCCCGGATCTGGGCCGCGTACACCAAGACCGCCCTGGAAGGCACCGACCCCGTCGACTTCGACCTGGAACTCCAGCCCGGCGCCGCACCGCCCCCGCCGCCGCCCAGCCCGGAATCCAGCCCGCCGCAGGAGACCCCCGGCGAACCCTCGCCCAGCACCCCCGCGCGCCCGACCCGGCCCTCCCCGTCGAACCCGACGGGCGGCCGCAACCAAGGCGGACAGAACAACGGAGGCCAGAACCAGGGCGGCCAGGACAACGGCGGCCCGGTGAACGCAGGCCAGGACAACGGCGGCCAGGACAACGGCGGCACCACCCAGGGCGGCGACCAGGGCGGCACCACCCAGGGCACGCAAGGCAGCGCACAGGGCAGCACCCAGGGCAGTGCGCAGGGCAGCGACGGAGGCCCGGCCGAAGGCCCGCGCCCGCCGTCCGCGTTCCTGGAGTAGCCGAGACGGACCGGTCAGTGACCGGAGGTCGCCTTCAGCCCCACCACGGCGACCAGCAGCAGACAGATGAAGAAGATCCGGGCGGCGGTGACGGGCTCACCCAGCACCGCCATACCGAGCACGGCCGCACCGGCGGCGCCGATGCCCACCCACACCCCGTACGCCGTACCGATCGGCAGGGTCTTCGCGGCGTACGACAGCAGCACCATGCTCGCGACGATCCCGGCACCCGTGAACACACTGGGCCACTGCCGGGTGAAACCTTCGGTGAACTTCATGCCGATCGACCAGCCGACTTCGAGCAGACCGGCGACGAGAAGAAGAACCCATGCCATGACGGCACCTCCGAGACAACGAGCGGTACGGGGTGCGTCGTCTTGTCGTACCCGGTACGGCGCGTCTCGTCGGGGTTCTCCCCCACCGTAGCAAAAGGGCGCGAAAAGGGCCGGTGACCTGGGCCACCAGCCCTTCAGCACTTCAGCACTTCAGCACTTGGTCAACGCCTCAGAGGTACAGCCCGGTGGAGTCCTCCGACCCCTCCAGCCGCTCCGCGGCCACGGCGTGCAGGTCCCGCTCGCGCATCAGCACGTACGTCGCACCGCGCACCTCGACCTCGGCACGGTCCTCGGGGTCGTACAGCACCCGGTCACCGGGCTCGACCGTCCGGACGTTCTGCCCGACCGCGACCACCTCGGCCCAGGCCAGCCGCTTGCCCACCGCGGCCGTCGCGGGAATCAGGATGCCGCCGCCCGAGCGCCGCTCGCCCTCGGGCAGATCGGACTTCACGAGCACGCGGTCGTGCAGCATGCGAATGGGCAGCTTGTCGTGGGTGGTGTTCTCGCTCACGCCCCGAACCTACCTGCCCGCGCCCGTCCCGTACCCCTCAGGGTCATCCGCTCTTGCGGCGCGCCGACACCACGAGCAGCCCGACCAGGCTCACGGCGACCAGCGCGACGGGCACGATCCGGTCGACGCGCGGAGCCCCGTCGTCGTGGCGCAGGCCGTCGCGCACATCCGTCACGAACCGGTTCACCGCGGCGAAGGCCCGCCCGGCGGTCTGGTCGACGGACGAGGCGACCCGTGCCTTCGCGTCCCCGATGATCGTCTTCGGGTGCATGCGCACACCGATCTCGTCGAGCGTCTCGGCGAGCTGCTCACGGCGGCGGACGATGTCCGCCTCGATCTGTGCGGGGGTCCTGGCTTCCGGCACCGCGCTGCCTCCGTCGTCGTGGTCGTGTGGGGCGTAGTCCGCCATGAACAGTCTGTCAGCTTAGTCTCATGGCATACCGATCCCCTCCCGAGGAGAGTGTCACGATGAGCGAGCGACTCCAGCCGGGCGACACCGCCCCCGCCTTCACCCTGCCCGATGCGGACGGCAACGAGGTCTCGCTCGCCGACCACAAGGGCCGCAAGGTGATCGTCTACTTCTACCCGTCCGCGCTGACCCCGGGCTGCACGAAGCAGGCCTGCGACTTCACGGACAACCTGGCCTTCCTGACGGGACACGGCTACGACGTCATCGGCGTGTCCCCGGACAAGCCGGAGAAGCTTGCGAAGTTCCGCGAGAAGGAGGACCTGAAGGTCACCCTGGTCAGCGACCCGGAGAAGGAGACGCTGACGGCGTACGGCGCGTACGGCGAGAAGAAGCTGTACGGCAAGACGGTGACCGGGGTCATCCGCTCCACGGTGGTCGTCGACGAGGCGGGCAAGGTGGAGCACGCCTTCTACAACGTCAAGGCCACGGGCCACGTAGCCAAGATCATCAAAGACCTGGGCCTCTGACCCCCGCCCTCCCTCCGCAAACGGCCCGCGCCACCCGGCGCGGGCCGCTCCGTTTATCGGACGTAACTCCCCGCAATCTGGTCCGTTAATCCGTACGAGGCCACGAACGCGCGGCCGGAACGGAGGGGCCGGGGTGCCGATCAGCCCGTACACGCAGGAACGCCTCGCGGAGGCGGCGCGCACGTCGCGCACGCTGTCGGAGGCGCTGGAGAAGCTGGGGGTCGATCCGAAGAGCGGCTCGCGGCGCTATCTGCACGACCGCATGCGGAGGCTGGGCGTGGACACGTCCCACTTCGAGCGAGCGGAAGCCGTCAAGTGGACGAGGGAGATCCTGGCCGCGGCTGTCGCCGATTCGACGAACATGTGCCAGGTTCTGCGACACCTCGGCCTTGAGGTCGTGGGTGGCCACCACACGCACATCAGCCGGCGGGTCAAGGCATTCGGCATAGACACCTCCCACTTCGAACTGCCCTCTCCTGCCGGACGTCCCAAGACCCGGCGCAGCCCGGAGAGCCTTCTGGTCAAGCAGCACGGACCCGACGCCCGGCGCATGCAGAGCGAGCATCTGAAACGGGCGTTGGCCGCGCTGGGCGTGTCCGAGCTGTGCCAGATGTGCGGCACACCGCCGACCTGGCGGGGCCACCCGCTACCGCTGGAAGTGGACCACGTGGACGGGGACTGGCGGAACAACCTGCCCGAGAACCTACGGTTGCTCTGCCCCAACTGCCACTCGACCACCGACACATACCGTGGCCGAGCGAAGGGACGCCGTCGATGAGCACCGGAGAAGAACGCCACGCGCGCGAACGCCGGGACCACGGGCGCCGCGTCACCCCGGACCGGGAGGCGCTGCATGAGGCGGTCACGTCGTCGCATTCGCTGGCGGAGGTCCTCCGGCGCCTGGGCCACCGGTCCGGAGCCCACCGCGAGGCGCTGAAGCAGCGGATCGCCGAGGAGGGCCTCTCCACTTCCCACTTTCTCGGGCAAGCACATCGGCGTGGCAAGCCGGGGACCGTACCGATGAAGCCCGCGTCGGACATCCTGGTCAAGCATGACGGCAGGCGACGAACACGCACATACCTGCTGCGGCGAGCGCTTCGCGAGGTCGGGGTTCCGGAGCTCTGCGGCATGTGCGGAACGCCGCCCGAGTGGGGCGGGCGGCCCATGACCTTGGAGATCGACCACGTGAACGGCGACTGGAGCGACGACCGTCAGGAGAATCTGCGGCTGCTGTGCCCCAACTGCCACGCGATCACCAACACCTGGTGCCGGGGAGGCCTGCGCAGCCACTGAATCCGCTCCCGTGCACGGCGTGACGCGCAGTAGAGTGTCTCTGGCGCGCGCCCGTACGCCAACGGCTGAGCGGTGGTCTTTAGGTGGCCATGTATGTCGGTTCGAATCCGACCGGGCGTACCCAGTACAACGAGGCCTGGCCTCCCGGGACTCGGGAGGCCAGGCCTCGCCGCGTCAGCCCAGGAGGGCGCGGACGAAGGGGACCAGGGCGCGGAAGGCCTGGCCGCGGTGGGAGATGGCGTTCTTCTCCGCCGGGGTCAGTTCCGCGCACGTGCGGGTGTCGCCCTGCGGCTGGAGGATCGGGTCGTAGCCGAAGCCGCCCGTGCCGGACGGGGTGTGGCGGAGGGTGCCGAGGAGGCGGCCCTCGACGACGCGTTCCGTGCCGTCCGGGAGCGCCAGGGCCGCCGCGCACGCGAAGTGGGCCCCGCGGTTCTCGTCCGCGATGTCGCCGAGCTGGGCCAGCAGCAGGTCCAGGTTGGCCTTGTCGTCGCCGTGGGTGCCGGCCCAGCGCGCCGAGAAGATGCCGGGGGCGCCGTGCAGGACGTCCACGCAGAGGCCGGAGTCGTCGGCGACCGCCGGGAGGCCGGTGGCGCGGGCCAGGGCGTGGGCCTTGAGGAGGGCGTTCTCGGCGAAGGTGACGCCGGTTTCCTTGACGTCCGGGATCTCGGGGTACGCGTCCGCGCCGACCAGCTCGTGCGGCAGGCCGGCGTCGGACAGGATCGCGCGGAGTTCGGAGACTTTGCCCGCGTTGCGGGTGGCCAGGATCAGGCGGCTGGGCGTCGAGGTCATGCCTCCATTATCCGGGTCAGCCCGGGGTGCAGACCTTGGAGATCTCGCCGGCCGCGTCCGCCACCGGCTGGATGTCCGGGACGCTGTTGCCGCTCTCGATCGAGGTGCGGACGTTCTTGACGGCGGTGTTCATCGAGTCGATGGCCTTGCCCAGGTCGGCGTTGTCCGTCTGGTCGCCGATCTTCTTCAGGTTCGCCTCGATCTGGTTGAGCGCGTTCTGGGCGTCCTGGGGGCTGTTGCCCGCCTGGGAGACGGCCTGCTGGAGGTCGTTCGCGCCGTCCGTGATGGCCACGGCCGTGTTCGCGCAGTCCATCGCCGTGGAGATCGCGTCGCAGGCGGACAGGGCCGGGACGGTGAGTACGGCGGCCACGGCTACGGCCGCTATGCGGAGCTTCATGCGGTTCTCCCCCTGAGGGCTTGGACGCTACGAGGACGGGCGCACGGCTTCGAGACCGTGCGCCCGTATCTTCCTGGACGCCGGGCCGGGCCCGGCGGTTGCCGCTTACAGTTCGAGTGCGCCCCGCTGGATGGCTTCCAGGTCCGCGCAGCCGCCGGCGGCGAGGTCGAGGAGGGCGTTCAGTTCCTTGCGGTCGAAGGGCTCGCCCTCGGCGGTGCCCTGGACCTCGACGAAGCGGCCGTCGCCGGTGCAGACCACGTTCATGTCGGTCTCGGCGCGCACGTCCTCCTCGTAGCAGAGGTCGAGGAGCGGGACGCCGTCGACGATGCCGACGCTGACGGCGGCGACGGTGCCGGTGAGCGGCTTGCGGCCGGCCTTGATGAACTTCTTCTTCTGGCCCCAGGCGACGGCGTCGGCGAGGGCGACGTAGGCGCCGGTGATGGCGGCGGTGCGGGTGCCGCCGTCGGCCTGGAGGACGTCGCAGTCCAGGACGATGGTGTTCTCGCCGAGGGCCTTGTAGTCGATGACGGCGCGCAGGGAGCGGCCGATCAGGCGGGAGATCTCGTGGGTGCGGCCGCCGATCTTGCCGCGGACGGATTCGCGGTCGCCGCGGGTGTTGGTGGAGCGGGGCAGCATCGAGTATTCGGAGGTGACCCAGCCTTCGCCGCTGCCCTTGCGCCAGCGCGGGACGCCTTCGGTGAAGGAGGCGGTGCAGAAGACCTTGGTGTCTCCGAAGGAGACGAGGACGGAGCCCTCGGCGTGCTTGCTCCATCCGCGTTCGATGGTGACCGGGCGGAGCTGTTCGGGCGTACGGCCGTCGATGCGAGACATGGCTCCGAGCCTAGTCGGTGCCGACCTGGGCCCGTGCCGCTGTGCGAAGACCCCGTCCGGGGCTTCCGGGACGGGGTCCGCTGGGACCTGGCTAGGAGGTCCGGATCACATCATGTCTTCGATGTCGGCGGCGATCGGGTCGGCGTCGGTGCCGATGACGACCTGGATCGCGGTGCCCATCTTGACGACGCCGTGGGCGCCGGCGGCCTTGAGTGCGGCTTCGTCGACGAGGTCCGGGTTGATGACCTCGGTGCGCAGGCGGGTGATGCAGCCCTCGACCTCTTCGATGTTCTCGATGCCGCCGAGCCCGGCGACGATCTTCTCAGCCTTGGTGGCCATGTGTTTCTCCCTGAGTGTTTCGAAGAACGAGTCTCGGCGGCCAGTACGTGGCTACCCACCTGCACGGTCCGCTTTGTCACGGTAACGCACGGTTGGCCCATCTATGCAGGCACGTGACCGGCCTCTGCCGAATGATGACGATCAGCAGCAACCTGCCCCACAACTGGTCTACACCAGTGTGCCGTAAGTGTTGCGGCAGCCAAAACGGGCCGGTCAGGGAGGACGCCGATGAGCGTGAGCAGCTCCGAAGCAGCGCCACAGCCGAACTGGCGGAACAACCTGTTCCAAGGGCTGCAGAAGATGGGGCGCAGCCTTCAGCTCCCGATCGCCGTCCTGCCCGCGGCGGGCATCCTGCTGCGGCTCGGGCAGCCGGACGTCTTCGGCTCGGACGGCCTGCAGTGGACGGACGTCGCCAAGGTGATGGCGGGCGCGGGCGGGGCGCTGCTCGATCCCGATCTCGGCCTGCCGCTCCTCTTCTGCATCGGCGTCGCCATCGGCATGGCGAAGAAGGCGGACGGTTCGACCGCCCTCGCGGCCACGGCGGGGTTCCTCGTCTACCGGGGGGTGCTGCACGCGTTCCAGAAGGCCTGCCCGGCGGGGACCAAGGACATCGGGGGCGGCTGCCTGGGGCCGAACGACACCTTCGTGGCGTACACGTACCAGAACCCCGGGGTCTTCGGCGGCATCATCATGGGGCTGCTGGCGGCCTATTTCTGGCAGCGGTACCACCGGGTGAAGCTGGTGGACTGGCTCGGCTTCTTCAACGGCCGGCGGCTGGTCCCGATCGTCATGTCCTTCGTCGCGATCGCCTTCGCCGCGCTCTGCCTGTGGGTCTGGCCGCCGGTCGGTGACGCGCTGGAGAGCTTCTCCGACTGGCTGCGCGGGCTCGGTGCGTGGGGCGGTGGCATCTTCGGCGTCGCGAACCGCGCGTTGCTGGTGATCGGCCTGCACCAGTTCCTGAACGTGCCGGTGTGGTTCCAGTTCGGGTCGTACACGGCGCCGGACGGGAAGACGTACCACGGTGACATCAACATGTTCCTGCACGGCGACCCGACCGCGGGGCTGTTCCTGACGGGCTTCTTCCCGATCATGATGTTCGCGCTGCCGGCGGCGGCGCTGGCGATCACGCACTGCGCGAAGCCGCAGCGGCGCAAGGAGGTCGGCGGTCTGATGCTGTCGGTGGCGCTGACCTCGTTCGTCACCGGGATCACCGAGCCGCTGGAGTACTCCTTCCTCTTCGTCGCGCCCGCGCTGTACGCGGTGCACGCGGTGCTGACGGGTGTGTCCATGGCGGTGTCGTGGGGGTTGGGCGTCAAGGACGGCTTCAGCTTCTCGGCGGGTCTGATCGACTACGTCATCAACTGGAACCTGGCGACGAAGCCCTGGCTGATCGTTCCGATCGGTCTGTGCTTCGCGCTCGTCTACTACGTGGTGTTCCGCTTCGCGATCACGAAGTTCGACCTGGCGACGCCCGGCCGGGAGTCGGACGAGGAGATCGAGGCGATGCAGTCGGAGACCACCAAGGCCTGAGCCCGCTTCGCGGCAGGGTTACCGCACGGTCCGTCAAGGGCCTCCGGATCACGATCCGGAGGCCCTTCGGCACGCCTCTCGGTATGTGATCCAGGCCACAGGAAATCGAAGGTTCCTTATCTAACCCTCACCGTGTTACAACTGGTCTACACCATGAATTGGTGTAGACCACGACCGCTTCCCCCGGCGGCGTGTCCCCCTTTCTGAGACGTCGCCGTCCCTCTTGGTTCCACCCCTTGGCGGCGCCTTGCTCCCCCCGGAGGAAGTTATGAGTACGGCTACTGACGCCGCTGCGCCGCCCGCCAAGAAGCGGGGATCCGGCCTGTTCCAGGGTCTGCAGAAGGTCGGCCGCAGCCTCCAGCTGCCCATCGCCGTCCTGCCCGCCGCGGGCATCCTGCTCCGGCTGGGCCAGCCCGACGTCTTCGGCGCGGACGGTCTCGGCTGGGGCAAGGTCGCCACGGTGTTCGCCACCGCCGGTGACGCCGTCTTCAGCAACCTGCCGCTCCTGTTCTGCATCGGTGTCGCCATCGGCTTCGCCAAGAAGGCGGACGGCTCCACGGCGCTCGCCGCCCTCGTCGGCTTCCTCGTCTACAAGAACGTGCTCACCGCGTTCCCGGTGCACGAGGCCATCATCAACACCACCGAGAACAAGGGTGTCGACATCCCGGCGGTGTACAACAACCCCGGTGTCCTCGGCGGCATCATCATGGGTCTGCTCGCCGCGGTCCTGTGGCAGCGCTACCACCGCACCAAGCTGGTGGACTGGCTCGGCTTCTTCAACGGCCGCCGGCTCGTCCCGATCATCATGGCCTTCGTCGGCGTCATCGTCGGGGTGTTCTTCGGCCTGGTGTGGCAGCCGATCGGCGAGGTCATCTCCAACTTCGGTGAGTGGATGACCGGGCTGGGCGCCGCGGGCGCCGGCATCTTCGGTGTCATCAACCGCGCACTGATCCCGATCGGCATGCACCAGTTCGTCAACACCGTCGCCTGGTTCCAGATCGGTGACTTCACCAACGCCGCCGGCGAGGTCGTCCACGGTGACCTGAACCGCTTCTTCGCCGGTGACCCGGAGGCCGGTCTGTTCATGACGGGCTTCTTCCCGATCATGATGTTCGGCCTCCCGGCCGCCGCCCTGGCCATCGCCCACACCGCCCGCCCGGAGCGCCGCAAGGCCGTCACCGGCATGATGGTCTCGCTCGCCCTCACCTCGTTCGTCACGGGTGTCACCGAGCCCATCGAGTTCTCGTTCATGTTCATCGCGCCGGTGCTGTACGCGATCCACGCCGTCCTGACCGCCCTCTCCATGGCGATCACCTGGGCGCTGGGGGTCCACGCGGGCTTCACCTTCTCCGCGGGTCTGATCGACCTCGGTCTCGGCTGGAGCAAGGCGACCAACCCATGGATGATCATTCCGGTGGGTCTGGTCTTCGGAGCGGTCTACTACTTCGGGTTCCGCTTCGCGATCACCAAGTTCAACCTCCCGACGCCGGGCCGCGAGTCCGACGAGGAGCTGGCCGAGATGGCCAAGGCGGACGCCAAGTAGGCACCGCAGGAACGAAGGAGCCCCCGCTCTCCCGGAAGGGAGGGCGGGGGCTTCCGCGTTCGGGCCGCTCGGGGTCAGAGCTCGTAGACCGCGCCCGCGTGCGCCAGCTCGACCGGACCGTCGTAGACCGCGCGGGCGTCGGCGAGGTTCTGCTCGGGGTCGGTCCACGGCGGGATGTGGGTGAGGACGAGCCGGCCGACGCGGCCGCCCGCCGCGTACTCGCCCGCCTCGCGGCCGTTCAGGTGGAGGCCCGGGATGTCCTCCTTGCCGTGCGTGAAGGAGGACTCGCACAGGAACAGGTCGGTGCCGTCGGCGAGCAGGCCCAGCTCGGGGCAGGTGCCGGTGTCCCCGGAGTACGTGAGCGAGCGGCCGCCGTGCTCGATGCGGATGCCGTACGCCTCGACCGGGTGGGAGACCCGCTCGGTGCGGATCTGGAACGGGCCGATCTCGAAGGTCCCGGACTTCAGGGTGCGGAAGTCGAAGACCTCGCTCATCGAGCGCTCGTCGGGGACGTCGTCGTAGGCGGTGGTCAGGCGGCGCTCGGTGCCCTCGGGCCCGTAGACGGGGATCGTGCCGCAGCGGCCGCCCTCGTGCCGGTAGTAGCGGGCGACGAAGTACGCGCACATGTCGATGCAGTGGTCGGCGTGCAGGTGGCTCAGGAAGATCGCGTCGAGGTCGTAGAGGCCGATGTGGCGCTGCAGCTCGCCGAGGGCGCCGTTGCCCATGTCGAGGAGCAGCCGGAAGCCGTCGGCCTCGACGAGGTAGCTCGAACAGGCCGATTCCGCGGACGGGAACGACCCCGAGCAGCCGACGACGGTGAGCTTCATGGAGCGTGAACCTCCGAGGACGGTCCGTGGACGGAATGCGGGCCGTGCGTGCGTCGAGCGTAAGGCGCGAAACGTCCGGTCGCTCCTCCGCGGCAGGCCGTTGTGGGGGGAATCACCTGCGCTGTCACCCGGGGGAGCGACGGTGTGTACGGGCGTTGCCATGCCGGGGCGTTCCCGCGCGGCTACGGTCGAAGCATGGACACGTCCTGGTGGCCCGCGGTGGCCGCGGTGGTGGCCGTGGCACTGCTGGTGCTGGTCGCCGGGGGCCGCCCCGGGCTGCCCCGCCGGGCCCCGCCGGCGCACGGCACCGGTCCGCCGCCGCACCCGAAGGCGGGTGAACTGTGGTCCCTGGCGGACGGCCGTACGTGCCTGGTCCTCGCAGTGGGGTCGGTACGGGGCCACCGGGCGCGGGTCGCGTGGATCACCGGGAAGTACGACGACCGGCGGGCCGGGGTGATCCCGCTGCCCCCGGGGACGGTGGGGGCGCAGGGCCGGGCGAGCTTCCTGGAGGCGGACCGGCCGGCGGAGGTGTCGCTGTGGGAGTTCCGGGCCCGGATGGGGATGCTGGACCCCGCGGTGTGGGACGAGATCAAGGGTCTGGGAGGCGCGCGGTGACGCGGAAACCGGTGATCCGCCTGCGGCGGGTGTACGACCCGCCGGAGCCGGGGGCGGACGGGGTGCGGGTCCTCGTGGACCGGCTCTGGCCGCGGGGCCTGGCGAAGGCGGTGGCGGGGGTGGACGAGTGGCCGAAGGCGGTGACGCCGTCGGCGGAGCTGCGGAAGTGGTTCCACGACGGCGGTTCGGCGCGGGAGTTCCGGCGGCGGTACGAGGCGGAGCTGGCGGAGCCGGGGGCGGTGGCGGAACTCGGCCGCCTGCGGTCGCTGGCCGAGGCGGGCCCGGTCACCCTCCTGACCGCGGTCAAGGACCCGGCCTCAAGCCATGCGGCGATCCTGGCGGAGCGGCTGTCGGACTGACCGTGCGGCGCCGCTGCACGGGGCTCCGCCCCGGACCCCGCGCCTCAAACGCCGGCGAGGCTGATCTTTTTCAGTCGTCCGGCGTTTGAGGACCGGGTCCGGGCAGAGCCCGGGAAGCGGCTCTGTGCCTGGTACCGCGCGGGCAACCCCGCAGGGGCTTCGCAGGGGCTACGCCCAGAGTTGGCCCTGGAGGACCTCGATGGCTTCCTCGGTGGTCGCGGCCGTGTAGACGCCCGTCGACAGGTACTTCCAGCCGCCGTCGGCCACGACGAAGACGATGTCCGCCGATTCGCCCGCGACCACCGCCTTGCGGCCGACGCCGATCGCCGCGTGCAGGGCGGCCCCCGTGGAGACGCCGGCGAAGATCCCCTCCAGCTGGAGGAGCTCCCGCGTGCGGGTCACCGCGTCCGCCGAGCCCACCGAGAAGCGGGTGGTGAGCACGGAGGCGTCGTAGAGCTCCGGGACGAAGCCCTCGTCCAGGTTGCGCAGCCCGTAGACCAGGTCGTCGTAGCGCGGCTCGGCTGCGACGATCTTGATGCCCGGCACGTTCTCGCGCAGGTAGCGGCCGACGCCCATGAGGGTGCCGGTGGTGCCCAGGCCCGCCACGAAGTGGGTGATGGAGGGGAGGTCCGTGAGGATCTCCGGGCCCGTGGTGGCGTAGTGGGCGCCCGCGTTGTCCGGGTTGCCGTACTGGTAGAGCATCACCCAGTCGGGGTGCTCGGCGGCCAGTTCCTTGGCCACCCGGACCGCGGTGTTCGAGCCGCCGGCGGCCGGCGACGAGATGATCTCGGCTCCCCACATGGCCAGCAGGTCGCGCCGCTCCTGGCTGGTGTTCTCCGGCATCACGCACACGATGCGGTAGCCCTTGAGCTTGGCCGCCATCGCCAGCGAGATGCCGGTGTTGCCCGAGGTGGGCTCCAGGATGGTGCAGCCGGGGTAGAGCCGGCCGTCCTTCTCGGCCTGCTCGACCATGTGGAGCGCGGGGCGGTCCTTGATCGAGCCGGTCGGGTTGCGGTCCTCCAGCTTCGCCCAGATGCGGACGTCGTCCGAGGGCGACAGCCGGGGCAGCCGGACCAGCGGCGTGTTGCCGACCGCGGCCAGCGGGGAGTCGTAGCGCATTACTTCGATCCGCCGGCCACGGCCGGGAGGATGGTGACGCTGTCGCCGTCCTTGAGGGCGGTGGAGATGCCGTCGAGGAAGCGGACGTCCTCGTCGTTGAGGTAGACGTTGACGAAGCGGCGGAGCTGGCCGCCGTCGACGATGCGCTCCTCGATGCCCTTGTGACGGGTCTCCAGGTCGGCAAAGAGGTCGGCGAGCGTCGCGCCCTCACCGGAGACGGCCTTCTCGCCTTCGGTGTAGGTGCGGAGGATGGTGGGGATGCGGACCTCGATGGCCATGGCTGTCTCCAGTCGTCTGGGAGTGCGTGAGAAGCGTGGGAAGGTGCGGCGCGCGGTTCGTCGGCCCCCCGCGCGGAAGGGCTCTGGTGCTCAGAGCGCAGGACAGATGGCACTGGCGAGGCGGCACAGGTCGACGTGCAGCCGCGCCACGAGCAGCAGCCTGCCGGGCGTCTCGATGCTCACGTCGTGGGAAACCATGCGGTCATGTTAACGATTCCCGGTCCCCCGTTTGGAGTGTGATCCCGCATCGTGGACGTCAGCGGCTCACATGCTGGTCAGTAGGCGTCGACGACCTGCACTTCCTCCTCGGTGATCACTCCGTCGACGATCCGGTAGGAGCGGAACTGGAACTCCCCGAGGCCGTCCTTGTCCGCCGTCGAGACGAGCACGTAGTGCGCGCCGGGCTCGTTCGCGTACGTGACGTCGGTGCGCGAGGGGTAGGCCTCGGTCGCGGTGTGCGAGTGGTAGACGATCACCGGCTCCTCGTCGCGGTCGTCCAGATCGCGGTAGAGCTTCAGCAGATCCTTCGAGTCGAACTCGTAGAACGTGGGCGAGCGGGCCGCGTTGAGCATCGGGACGAACCGCTCGGGGCGGTCGGTGCCCGCCGGGCCGGCCACGACACCGCACGCCTCGTCGGGGTGGTCCTGGCGGGCGTGCTCGACGATCTGGTCGTACAGGGCCTGGGTGAGGGTCAGCATGAGCGACAGGATAAGCAGACGGGCCCTTCCGTACCGAGGAGTGGTACGGAAGGGCCCGCATGATGGACACGTCGCCCCGGGGGCAACGTCGTGGGGGCGCGGTTCCCGGCCGCGGCAGGCGGCCGGGACCCGCGGTCTCCGGGTGCTACGAGGCCTTGGTGAAGGCCGCGCCGCGCGGGTCGCGGGACTTCATGACCAGGTAGGAGACACCCAGGATCAGGCCCCACAGCGGGGCGCAGTACAGCGACACGCGGGAGTCCTTGTCGGCGCCCATCATCACGATGACCATGCCGATGAAGAGCAGTGCGAACCAGCTCGAGTACGGGGCGCCGGGGGCGCGGAACGCCGACTGCGGGAGCTCGCCGCGGTCGGACTTGGCCCGGTAGCGGATCTGGCAGACCAGGATCATGATCCAGGCCCACATGCCGGAGATGGTGGCGAAGGAGACGACGTAGTCGAAGGCCTTGCCCGGGGCGACGTAGTTGATCCAGACGCCCACCAGCATCAGCGCGGCGGAGAAGGTGGTGCCGACCAGCGGGGTGCCGCTCTTGGTGAGCTGGGTGAAGACCTTCGGGCCCTGGCCGTTGATCGCGAGGTCGCGCAGCATGCGGCCGGTGGAGTACATGCCCGAGTTGCAGGAGGACAGGGCGGCGGTCAGCACGACGAAGTTGACGATCGCGGCGCCGATGCCCAGGCCCATGCGCTCGAAGGCGGCGACGAAGGGCGAGACGCCCGGCTGGAAGTGCGTCCACGGGACGACCGACAGGATCATGATGAGCGCGCCGACGTAGAAGACGGCGATGCGCCACGGCACGGTGTTGATGGCCTTGGGCAGGGTCTTCTCGGGGTCCTTGGACTCGCCGGCGGTGACGCCGACGAGCTCGACCGCGAGGAAGGCGAACATCACGATCTGCAGGGTCATCAGCGTGCCGCCGATGCCCTTGGGGAAGAAGCCGCCGTCGTTCCACAGGTTGGAGACGGTGGCGGTGTCGGCCGCGTCGGAGAAGCCGATGGTGAGGATGCCGGCGCAGATCAGGATCATGCCGACGATGGCGGTGACCTTGACCATGGAGAACCAGAACTCCAGCTCACCGAAGAGCTTCACGGAGATCAGGTTGGCGGCGTAGAGGATGACCGTGAAGATCAGCGCGTAGGCCCACTGCGGGAAGCTGTCGTGGGTCCAGTACGACATGTACTGCGCGGCCGCGGTGACCTCGGTGATGCCGGTGACCACCCAGAACAGCCAGTACGTCCAGCCGGTGACGTATCCCCAGAACGGGCCCAGGAACTCGCGGGCGTAGTCCGAGAAGGAACCGGAGACGGGCCGGTACATGAGCAGCTCGCCCAGGGCCCGCATGATGAAGAAGATGACCAGGCCGGCGATGGCGTACGCCAGGATCAGGCTCGGGCCCGCCTTGGAGATCGCCTTGCCCGCGCCCAGGAACAGGCCGGTGCCGATGGCCCCGCCGATCGCGATCATCTGGATCTGGCGGGCGCCGAGCGTGCGGTGGTAACCCTCGCCGCCCTCACCCTGTCCGCCCTCGCCGGGCGTCTTGTCGTGCTGCTCGACCTGCACTGAGGTCATGTCTGGTGCGCCTTTCTCCACGCCGACCCGCGCCTTCATTGGCTGCGGATCGGGTCCTCGATCCCCCCGGATACGGATGGAGTTGCACGCCGGCGGTCAGCCGGTCAAAGCGAGCCGGGGGACATGGGTGGCGTCCCGTCGGCGATCGTGAAGATTTATCACGTGCTTACGGCCGCCCGAGGGGGAGAAATGTGGCGGAGGGCATCAAAAAATCACCCCAAAGTCCCGGAAATGGATCAGATCACCGCATGGCGGTGATCTGATCGTTATCCGGATTTGAGCGTCCGCTGAGCGAACGGTGTTCCCTCTTGAGGATTCTCAGAGGGTTTCGATCAAGGTTTCCTGGAGTCCGCCGAGCCAGAGGTAGGCCATCACCATCGGCTTGCGCGGGTCCTCGTCCGGCAGCCGGAACAGCACCGCGCTCTCGTCGTCCTCGGTGATGTCGAGGCGGGCCGCGATGGTCAGGCGCAGGTCGTTGAGCGCGCCGAGCCAGCGCAGCGGCAGCTCGCCGGACAGCTCCAGCACCGCCGCGCCGTCGCCGGCCGGGGTGAGCCCGTCCAGGCTGCGGACGACCGCCAGCGCGTCCTCGCGCTTGCGGGCGCGCAGGTCGTTCTCGGTGAAGCGGCGGAATTCCGCGGAGCGGGCCGCGAGCTCCTCGGGGGCGACACCCTTGTCGCCGGCCCCGTCGGGGGCCCCGTAGGCGTCGGGGAAGAGCCGGGCCAGCGCCGGGTCGGACGGGGGCTCGGAGGGGCCCTCGGCGAACAGCGCGGCGAGCGGGTCGGCGTCCTCGGCGGGCTCCGGCGCACCGGGGCCGATCAGCTCCAGCAGCTGGACGGCCAGGGAGCGCAGGATCGAGATCTCGATCTCGTCGAGCGCGATGGCGGCGCCGCCGCCCTTCATGGATTCGAAGGTGCCGCCCATCAGTTGCGGTCCTGCGAGAGGGTCGCCCACAGGCCGTAGCCGTGCATGGCCTGCACGTCGCGCTCCATTTCCTCGCGGGTGCCGCTCGAGACGACCGCCCGCCCCTTGTGATGGACGTCGAGCATCAGCTTGTGCGCCACGTCCTTCGAATAGCCGAAGTACGCCTGGAACACGTACGCCACGTAGCTCATGAGGTTGACCGGGTCGTTGTGCACCAGGGTCACCCAGGGGACGTCGGGTTCGGGGACCGCGAAGGTCTCTTCGGCGGATTCGGTGCGTTCGATCTCAACAGGAGCAACACTCACTCGTCCCATGCTGCCATCTCGACCGCACCACCGCCCAAACAGGGGCCGCACGGCCCGGTCCGGCAATCGCCGCCTACATCTCGTCACTTTGACGAAATGTGCGCTAGCATCCCAGCCATGAACCCTGCGGACCTGGGCCTGCCGGTGGACGTGCCGTCGACAGCGCTCTTCACGGACCATTACGAGCTCACGATGCTGCAGGCCGCCCTGGCCAACGGCACCGCCGACCGACGCTCGGTCTTCGAGGTGTTCACCCGGCGGCTGCCCGAGGGGCGCCGCTACGGGGTGATCGCCGGAACCGGGCGGGTGCTGGACGCGGTGGAGAACTTCCGCTTCGACGGCGCGGTGCTGGAATTCCTGCGCGAGCGGGCCGTCGTCGACATGCGGACGCTGGACTGGCTGGCCTCGTACCGCTTCTCCGGCGACATCTGGGGCTACCAGGAGGGGGAGGTCTACTTCCCCGGTTCCCCCGTCCTGCGGGTGGAGGGCAGCTTCGCCGAGTGCGTGCTGCTGGAGACCGTGATCCTGTCGATCCTGAACCACGACTCGGCGATCGCCGCGGCCGCCTCCCGGATGTCCTCGGCGGCGGGCGGACGCCCGCTGATCGAGATGGGCGCCCGGCGCACGCACGAGCTGGCGGCCGTCGCCGCGTCGCGCGCCGCGTACGTCGGCGGCTTCACCTCGACCTCGGACCTGGCGGCCGGATTCCGGTACGGCATCCCGACGGTCGGCACGAGCGCGCACGCCTTCACGCTGGTCCACGACGGCGAGCGGGACGCCTTCACGGCACAGGTGGACTCGCTGGGGCGGGGCACCACCCTGCTGGTGGACACGTACGACGTGGCCGAGGCCGTCCGTACCGCCGTCGAGGTGGCGGGCACCGACCTGGGCGCGGTCCGGATCGACTCCGGAGACCTGCTCCTGGTGGCGCACCGGGTGCGGCAGCAGCTCGACGAGCTGGGCGCGACCTCGACGAAGATCGTGGTCACCTCGGACCTCGACGAGTACGCCATCGCCTCGCTGGCGGCCGCTCCGGTGGACGCGTACGGCGTGGGCACCCAGCTGGTGACCGGCAGCGGGCACCCGACGTGCTCGATGGTCTACAAGCTGGTGGCGCGGGCCACCTCGGCGGACCCGAAGGCGACCCTGGCCCCGGTGGCCAAGAAGTCCACGGGCGGCAAGACCTCCATCGGCGGCCGCAAGTGGGCGGCGCGGCGGCGGGACGCGGAGGGCGTCGCGGAGGCGGAGGTGATCGGCGTGGGCCCGGTGCCGGCGGCCCTGGCCGACCACCAGCTCCTGACCCAGCTGGTCAAGGCCGGCGAGGTGGTCGCCCGCGAGCCGCTGGAGGCCGCGCGGGACCGCCACCGCGCCGCCCGGGCGGGGCTGCCGCTCTCGGCGACGCAGCTCTCGCGCGGCGAGGCCGTGATCCCGACGGAGTACGTCTAGCCCTCCGGGCCGGCTTTACGGGCCCTGCGCGGGACCTGCCCCTGCGGCGCCGCTGCGGGGGCAGGTCCCGCGCGCCTCAGTCGCCGGCGGGGCTGGAAGACCGGGGCTCCGCCCCGAACCCCGCTCCTCAAACGCCGGAGGGGAGGGGCTGAAGATCAGCCTCGCCGGCGTTTGAGGCGCGGGGTCTGGGGCGGCGCCCCAGTTTCGGGAAGGGGCGGGGTGGGGGAAGAGCCCCCCGCAGGGCCCGCCGCAGCACACCATCAAGCCGAAGGGCACGCGAAATGCACCGCGCACTGATCGTCGTCGACGTACAGAACGACTTCTGCGAGGGCGGCAGCCTCGCGGTCACCGGCGGAGCCGACGTCGCCGCCGCCGTCACCGAGTACATCGGCCAGGCCACGCCCGCCTACCGGCACGTCGTGGCCACCCGCGACCACCACGTCGACCCGGGGTCGCACTTCGCGCACCCGCCGGCCGAGCCGGACTACGAGACCTCCTGGCCCGTCCACTGCGTCGCCGGGACCGAGGGCGTGGGCTTCCACCCGAACTTCGCGCCCGCCGTGGCCTCGGGAGCCGTCTCCGCCGTCTTCGACAAGGGCGCGTACGAGGCCGCGTACAGCGGATTCGAGGGCGCCGACGAGAACGGGACGACGCTCGGCCAGTGGCTGCGGGACCGCGACGTCACCGAGGTGGACGTGGTCGGGATCGCCACCGACCACTGCGTGAAGGCCACCGCCCTCGACGCCGCCCGAGCCGGCTTCGCCGCCCGCGTCCTGCTGGACCTGACCGCCGCCGTGGCCCCGCACACGACCGCACGGGCCCTGGACGAGCTGCGTGCGGCCGGTGTGGCCCTCGTGGGCGGTCAGGCGGGCCACACCGCCCAGGGCGCCCTCTAGGGGGTGTCTTGCCGATCAGGCCGGGCTCGCGGGCCCTGGTCCGGCCCGATCGACAAGGCACCCCCTAGGTACCCAGCAGGGCCCGGATGGGGTGCCAGAGCTCCTGCGCCCGGTCCGGGGCCCCGCGCCACAGCAGGCCGTCCGGATGGTGCAGGACGGCCGTGACCTCGTCCGGGGTCGGCGGGTGCGCGTTGCCCCGCAGGTACACCGCCCGCATTCCGAGGTTCCGCAGCCTGGTCAGGGCGCGGGCCCGGTTCGCGGCGTGCACCAGCACGCGGACATTTCCACCTTCTCCGGACGGCCGCGGCAGCATGAGCGCAACCACCACACTGCCGCCCGGCAATCTCACGAAACCTCCGCCTGGCATGGCTGTCATCTCCCCCGTCAATAAGACACTCGTACCGGGCATCTAAACGCGAACGGCCGCCGCCCGCTAGAGGGCGACGGCCGATCATGCTTTGACCTGCAGTTTTACCGAGTTACTTCGAGGAGGGGCCGACCTCGATGGTCATGACCTCACCGTCGTAGGTCTCCTTCAGGATCTTGATCTTGGTGTTGGTGTCAGTGACCTTCACCGATCCGGTCGGGTTCTCGTCGTAGTAGTACTTGCCCTTGTGGTCGTCGAAGACGAGGTTCGCGGGCTTCGGCTTGAGGAAGAGCTCCTCGCCGTTCTTGTGCAGGGTGATCGCATCCGTCGAGTACGCGCTGAAGGTGGCGTCGTACGGCTGGATCTTGTTGCGGAGCAGGGTGCCGTCCGCCCACTTCATGGGCTTGGCGTTGGCGTCGATCGGCAGGATCAGGCCCTGGCCCGGGTGGACGCTGGTGTTGTTGTCCTTCTGGCTGGTGTCCCACTGCCAGATGAGCAGACCGTCCTGGTACGGGTAGTGCTCGACCCAGTCCGGCTTGGTGTTGCCGAAGCCGAAGTTGTACGGGCCCACCTTGAGGGTGGAGTCGTACGAGACGTAGCGGCGGTTCTCGGCGATGTAGCGCTGCGCGTACTCCTTGGAGAAGTCGGCACCGATGCGCGAGAAGCCCTTGCCGGTCCAGCCGTTGTCGCCGTTCTCGGCGCCGTCGGTGAACAGCGCGGAGCCGTCCGCGGTCAGCGAGATGGCGTCGGCCGTGAAGCCCTTGCCGCCCGCGCCGCCGTCCGTCTGGTAGCGGAAGCGGAGGTCGACCTTCTTGCCCGCGTAGGCGTCGAGCGGGAAGTTCAGGTTCTTCCAGGCACTCGAGACACCGGTGAGCGACGGGCTGCCGGAGGCGTCGGCCGGGATGGCCGTGCCGTCGGCGGTGCCGGCCAGCGCGGTCCAGGTGGCGCCGCCGTCCGTGGACACCTCGGTGTAGAGGTAGTCGTAGTCGGCCTCGATGTCCCACCAGCCCTTGAGGGACAGGGCGGCGGACTTCTTGCCCGTCAGGTCGACCGAGCGGGTCAGGGTGTTCTTGAGGTCGTCACCCATGTTGCTCCACCACTGGGTGGAGCCCTCGGCCGGCTTGACGACCTCGGTCTTGACCTGCTTCTTCGGCAGCTCGACGACCAGCGCCTGCTTGTCCTTGGTGTTGAACGCCGACACGCCCAGCTTGTGGGTGGACTTCGTCGCGGCCTTGGCCGTGTCGTAGTTCAGCCAGCCCAGCTGGAGCTTGTCCCAGGCGGTCATGTCGCCCGGGGTGTCGCCGATGGAGTCCTTGCCCTTGCCGAGCCAGGAACCGGCCGACATCAGGGACCAGAAACCGACGCTGTTGTCGCCGCCACCGGTGGTGTCGTAGAGGTCGGGCAGACCGAGGTCGTGACCGTACTCGTGCGCGAAGACACCGAGGCCGCCGTTCTCGGGCTGCATCGTGTAGTCGCCGACCCAGATGCCGGTGTTGCCGATCTGGGTGCCGCCGGCCTTGTTGTTCTCCGGGCCGGTCTTGCCCGCCGCGGTGCCGTAGGCGTACCAGCGGTGCGCCCACAGCGCGGACGTGCCCTGAACGCCGCCACCGGCCGACTCGTCCTCGCCCGCGTGGACGATCTGGAAGTGGTCGATGTAGCCGTCGGGCTCGTTGAAGTTGCCGTCGTTGTCGAAGTCGTAGCGGTCCCACTGGTCGTACTGGGACAGCTGCGCCTTGATCTGCGCGTCGGTCTTGCCGGCCTTCTTCTGGGCCTCCGACCATGCGGTGACGCCGTCCTTGACGGTGTCCCACACGTTGGCGCAGTTGGTCTGGCCGCAGTAGTTGGAGCCGTAACGGCCCTCGTTGTACGGGACCTTGACCCAGTCGGCGACCTCGCCCTCGACCGAGTAACGACCCGAGGAGGTCTTCTCGTAGTAGGTCTTCAGCGAGTCCTTGCCCTGACCCGTGGCGAAGTACAGGTCCTGGAAGTACTGACGGCTGAAGTCCTTGCGCCAGGCGGTGCTGTTGTCCTTGGCGCGGTCCGGCTGGGCGATCTGGTTGTGCAGCGGACCGGGGGTACCGCCGTACTTGGGGACCTCGGGCTTGGGGCCCGGGCCGTCCGGGTCGAACATGGTGGTGTTGTCGACCTGGTCGCCGAACTCGACGAGGATCGTGAAGATCTTGTCGGTCTTCTCGCGGCCGAGCTCGACGTACTTCTTGTCGTCCAGCTTGACGACCTTGGAGGCGCCGCGCTGCTCGACGCCCTTCTTGCCGGTCAGGACCTGGTCCAGGGCGGCCGCGCGCTGCTTGGCCTGCTGGTCGCTGAAGGGGCCCTTGAGGTCGTGCTCGACGACCTTGGAAGGCGACGTCGGGTCCTGCCGGTCGGCCGCCGGGGCGGCCGGCGCCTTGCCCTCGGCCTGAGCCGCGGTGACGGTGAAGAAGGTGGCGCTTGTCGCACAAGCGGCCATGGTCACGGTGACGGCGGCAGCACGTATCGCACGCCGTCTGGCGGAATTGCTGGTCACTTGATGTGTTCCCCTCCCGCGGCCGCAACGTTGGTCGGAACTTCTCCATAGGAGCGGGGGGTTCCGCGCGGCGCGCGTCTCAAGTGACGACATTTGACCGGAGGGAAGCAAGAAAAGACAGACCTTGACTTGACCCTTACAACTGCACTATGCGGTCAGGGAGTTCCGCTATCCGGACGTTCCGCAGCCATACGGGGCGAAGGGCCCTTCCCGACCCCACGAGTGGTCCGTCCCGTCCCCCTTTCTGCCCCTGCCGCCGCCCGGAAAATGATCCCGTGCGCCCCCTGTGCTCCGGCACCGTGTGTTAGGTCACGCTTACCGGCGGTCCGACTCGGGCATCTCCCGTCATAGAGTCACTTGACGCGCGAACTGGTTGAGCCGACTCCCCCTCCCCTCACCGAGGACGGATAACGCCATGCCGCGTCCGACTGCCGCACAGCTCGCGTACGGGTCCGCCACGGTCGTCGTGTCGACGATCGCCATGCTGCTGCTCTCGCAGACGAGCACCGGGCTCGGTGTCGCGGTCATCTCCGCTGCCGCGCTCGCCCTGGGTCTGCTCGTCGCGCTCACCGTACCCATCCCGCGGCGCCGCGGCCGCCACGCGGCGCGTACGGGGTCCTCCGCGGCCGCCGGGGCCTCCGAGGCCCGGGAGGGCGCCACAGGGGCCGCCCGGGCGCCCGAGTCCCGGCCGGCGACGGCCGAACACCCCGTACACCACTGACGGTTGACGCCCGACGCGGCGCGGGCGGCCGCCCCCGGAGGGACGGCCGCCCGCGTCGCGATGCGTGATGTCTAGCTCGTGGCCTGGACCACCACGGTCTTGGCGACCTTGTCGTGCAGGCCCTGCTTGTACGGCTTGTCGACCAGGATCGAGACGACCAGCGCGATCGGCCACAGGCAGGCGCAGCAGATCAGGGTCGGCAGCCAGAGCACGGCGGCGCGCGTCAGGGAGGTTTTGGAGTTCGGCACGCTCCCGTCGTTGAGCATCGCGACGCGCAGGCTCATCGCCTTCTTGCCGACCGTCCGGCCGTTCTTCTTGGTGAACCACCAGTCGTAGCCGACGTACGCGACGATCGAGATCAGGGTCATGATCAGGCCGCTGCCGCTGTAGGACTTGCCGACGACCTCGCTGAAGTCCTCGCCCTGGTCGGCGTTGAACCGGTAGCGGCTCGTGCCGAAGGCCAGCTGGATGAGGGCCAGCGGGATGGCGATGATCACGACGTCGATGATGCGCGCGAGGAGCCGCTTGCCGAAGTCGGCGAGCGGGGGCATCCCGGCGAGCGGGTCGGGCATGCCGTAGCCGCCGCTCCCGCCGTACGGGTCCCCGCCGCCGCCTCCGTACGGGGGCGGCGGGGGCGGGTATCCCCCGCCGCCGCCCGGGCCGCCGGGCGGGGGCGGCGGACCACCGCTGCCGGGGGGCGGCGAGTCGTACGGCGAACCGCCCGACGGAGGCGTCGGTTCCTGGGGCTTCTTGAGGAACGGGTCGTCCTCGGGCGGCTGGCCCGGCGGCTGGTCGGTACTCATGGCCCGAGTCGAACCCGGCTCCGACACCCTCGCAACGGGACCGCGTCCATTCGGGGGCCGGGTCGGGGCCGGGCCCGGTCCCGGGGGCCACCCGGGCCGCACGGGCGGGCTCAGCGGGCCACGTACGTCCTGGCCGCCTTGTCGTGCCAGGCCTGGCGGCGCGGGCGGTCCACTAGGCACCAGAGGCTGCCCGGGAGGCCGAGGAGTGCGTACACCAGCCAGCGGAGCAGGGCCGCGCCGAAGGTGGGCGGGCGCAGGGTGGCGGTGGCCAGGACCCGGACGCCCAGCAGCTTCTTGCCCGGGGTGCGACCCCAACGGGCGGTGGGCAGCACCTCGTAGAGGATCCCGAAGAGGAGGACGGCGCCGAGGACCAGGCCCAGGAGGCCGGCGATGGTTCCGTCGAGGAGCCAGACGGTGGTGGTGCGCCCGCTCGCCCGGGCGGCGTCCACCTTGGCCTCGACATGGGCGGCGGCCTCGGGAAGGAGGGGCCGGGCCACGGCCACCGCGACGGCGGCGTGCACGAGGGAGTCCAGCGCACGGGCCACGGCCCGGCGCGGCAGTCCGGCGGGGCGCACGGCCCGCTCGGCCATCCGCTCGAACACCTCCCGGGGCGTACGGGCCGCCGCGGGGCGGGAGCCGGAGCCGCCCGGGCGGTCCGCCTCGGGCCCGCGCGGCTCCCGGCTCTGCGGCTGCGGCTCGGCCTGCGACTGCTGCTGGGGCTGGGGCTCCGCCGGGGCGGGCGCCTCGGGCCGCGGCGTGATCCTCGGGCGCACTCCGGCGGGGCGCGGCGCCCACACCTCGGGCCGGTCGGCGGCAGGGGCCGCGGGGCGCGGCCGGGAGGGTGCGGGTACGGGAGCGGGGGCGGGCGCGGGAGTCGGCGCGGGCGCGTCGGCGACCGCCTCGGGCCAGGAGGAGGTGAGCCCGGACCCGCCGGACCCGCCCGCCCCGGGGGCGTCGGGCCACGCCGGAGCCGGAACGGTGGCCGGGGCCGCAGCCGCGGCGGCCGGGGAGGGGACCGACAGGATCCCAGAGGAGGCCTGCTCGGGCGGTCTCGCGGGCGCCGTACGGGCCAGGGAGATGCCCGCCGACCGCGGGGACGGTTCCGGTTCCGGTTCGGGTTCCGGTTCGGGCTGCGCGGCGGGTTCCGGATCCGGCGTGCTGCCCCACGACACCCGGTGGTCGCGGGGCCCGCCGAAGCCGGCCTGGTGCACGGGATCGGCCTGCCACACCACGGGCTCGGGGGCGAGTGCATGCACGGGGGCGGGGGCGGAGGCGGGGGCGGGCTCCGGCAGCGCCTCGGTCATGGAGGTCTCGTCGAGGAACACCGGCCCCGTCTCGTCCACCCGCGGGAGCTGCCCGCCGCGGGCGGCGGGTGGAGCGGGGGCGGCGACGGGGGCGGGCGCGGCGACCGGTGCGGACTGGGCGGCGGGTGCCGGCTGCGGGGCAGGGCGGCTCGTACCGGGAACCCAGGCCGCTCCGTTCCAGTAGCGGATGTACCCCGGGATGGACGGATCCGGGTAGTAGCCCTCGCGGGCCGCGTTCTCGCCGTCACCAGGGGAGGCCGTCATGTCCCCAACTCCGATCGTGGCTTGAGGCTTGTGCAAGGGAGGACCATAGCCAAGAACCGCCCCCCGACAGGTCCGGTAACGGGAGAATCCAAGCAAACGAGCGAACGTCACCCTGCACGACGGTTTTCGGTCAGTCGAAAGAAATCGGCCAATCTCCGGTTCGCTGCCCGAAGTCGCGTCATACCCGGGCACACTGCCGCTCTCTCCGGGTGTGGGGCCCCGTCCGGCCCCGCGCACCGAACCGAAGTGAGGCCGTCATGCACCACCCCGTCATCGAGCGCGAGCTGGAACTGAAACTGGTCCTGTCCCCCGAGCGCAGCATCGCCGTCCCCGCGCGGCTCATCTACCTCACGCACGACCCGTACGCCGTCCACATCACCTTCCACACCGGCTCGAACACGCCCGTCAACTGGACGTTCGCCCGCGAGCTGCTCGTCGAGGGGGTGTTCCGCCCCTGCGGCCACGGCGACGTCCGGATCTGGCCCACGAAGGTCGACGACAAGGCCGTGCTCTGCATGGCGCTCACCTCCCCCGACGGCGACGCCCTCCTGGAGGCCCCGGCGGGCTCCGTGTCTGCCTGGCTGGAGCGCACGCTGCGCGTCGTTCCGCCCGGCACCGAGACCGAGCGCCTCGCCCTGGACGACGCGCTGGCCGAACTGCTCACCCCGACCCCGGCCGACGACCTGTGGCTGCGCGACCCGTGGCCGTCGGACGAGTCGGCGGACGGGGACCTGTGATGCCGGGCGACCGCACGCCCGCCGGCCCCGGCCGCCCCGCCCGCACCCGCCCCGGCCGCGCCCGGCGGACGGCGTCAGAAGAGCTTGCCGGGATTGAGCAGCCCGAGCGGGTCGAAGGCCTGCTTGACGGCCCGCTGCATCTCCAGCCCCACCGGGCCGAGTTCGCGGGCCAGCCACTCCTTCTTCAGCACACCGACCCCGTGCTCGCCGGTGATGGTCCCGCCCAGGGAGAGGCCGAGCGCCATGATCTCGCCGAAGGACTCGCGAGCCCGCCGCGTCTCGTCCTCGTCCGCGGGGTCGAAGCAGACGATCGGGTGGGTGTTGCCGTCCCCGGCGTGCGCGCAGACCCCGATGAGCAGGTCCTGGGCGCGGGCGATGGCGGCCGTACCGTCCAGCATCTCGCCGAGCCGCGAGCGCGGTACGCAGACGTCGTCGATCATCGTCGCCGGCCGCAGCGCCTCCAGCGCGGGGAAGGACATCCGGCGGGCCTGGAGCAGCAGTTCGGACTCCGCCTGATCCTCGGCGGGGACGACGGCGGTGGCCCCGGCGGCCGTGCACAGCTCCCCCACGGCCGCGAGGTCCTCGGGGGCGTGCGGGGTGTCGAAGGCGGCCAGCAGCAGGGCCTCCGTGGCCTCGGGCAGCCCCATCTTCCCGAGGGCGTTGACGGCCCGTACGGTCGTCCGGTCCATCAGCTCCAGCAGCGAGGGGGTCAGGCCCGCCTCCATGACGGCGCAGACGGCCTCGCAGGCGGCCGCGACGGAGGGGAACTCGGCGGCCAGCGCCAGCTGCCGGGGCGGCGCCGGCCGCAGGGCGAGGACGGCCTGGACGACCACGCCCAGGCTGCCCTCGGAGCCCACGAAGAGCCGGGTGAGGTCGTAGCCCGCCACGCCCTTGGCGGTACGCCGGCCCGTGCGCAGCAGCCGCCCGTCGGCCAGGACGACGTCGAGGCCGAGCACGTACTCGGCGGTGACCCCGTACTTGACGCAGCACAGGCCGCCCGAGGCGGTGCCGATGTTGCCGCCGATGGTGCACTGCTCCCAGCTGGAGGGGTCGGGCGGGTAGTACAGGCCCTGTTCGGCGACCGCCCGTGAGAGCACGGCGTTGACCACGCCCGGCTCGACCACGGCGATGCGGTCGACGGCGCTGATCTCCAGGATCCGGTCCATCTTGACGAGCGAGAGCACGATGCAGCCGTCGGAGGCGTTGGCGCCGCCCGACAGGCCCGTCCGGGCGCCCTGCGGGACCACGGGGATCCGTAGGGCCGTGGCGGTGCGCAGGACGTGCTGGACCTGTTCCACGGTCCGGGGCAGGACGACGGCGGCCGGGGTGCCGGCGGCGCAGAAACTGGCCATGTCGGTGGCGTAGGAGGTGGTCACCTGGGGGTCGGTGAGCAGGGCCTCGGCGGGGAGCCCTTCGAGCAGGCGGGCCCGCAGACGTGCGAAGAGGTCGTCATCCATGGGTCCAGCGTGGCAGCCGGGGCCATCGGTGTGAACACGACCGCGACCCCCTTCGGACACCTCGGCGAGCTCTTCATATTGACGCACAGTGACCCCATGGACCGTATCGACGAGGAATCGCAGACGCCGGCGCCGCCCGTGACCTTCACCGGCCGCAAGACGCTCGTGGCGGCCGCGGTCGCCGTGGTCCTGATCGCCGGGGCCCTGCTGATCCGCCCTGCCAGGACGGCCGACGACGCCCGTCCGCCGGAGCCGGGCGAGCGGGCCGCGTCGGCGGTGGGCATGGGCGCGCCCGCGGCCGCGGTGGACCTGACGGCGCTGGTGGCGGACCGGGAGAAGTGGCTCGCGGCGCATCCGGAGGATGACGCCTCGTGGGCCGTGCTCGGCTCCGCGTACCTCGAACAGGCGCGGCGGACGGCCGATTCCGGCTGGTTCCCGAAGGCGGAGCAGGCCCTGAAGCGCTCGCTGGAGGTCCGGCCGGCCGAGAAGGGCAACTTCGACGCGATGACCGGCATGGGCGCGCTGGCCAATGCCCGGCGGGACTTCGGGACGGCCCGCAAGTGGGGTGAGCTCGTACGGGCGCAGGCGCCCAAGCGGTGGACGGCGTACCCGGTGCTGGTGGACGCGTACACCGGGCTCGGGGACTACAAGGCCGCGCAGAAGGCGATGGAGCTGCTGCTGGACATGCGGCCGGGCCTGGCCGCGTACGTCAGGGCCTCGCAGGTCTACCGGGACCGCGGCTGGCGCGAGGACGCGGTGGTGGCGATGGAGCACGCGGCGGGTGCGGCGAAGGCCCCGGCGGAGAAGGCGTACGCGCTGTTCCGTCTCGGGGAGCTGTCCTGGGAGCGGGGTGACGCGGCCGAGGCGCTGCGGCAGTACGAGGGCGCGCTGCGGACGGATCCGGCGCAGGCGGAGGCCCTCGGCGGCCGGGCCCGCGCGCTGGCCGCCCTGGGGCGCGGCGGGGAGGCGGTACGGGACTACCGGCTGGCGCTGGGCCGGTCGGCGGTGCCGCAGCTGGCGCGGGAGCTCGGCGAACTGCTGGACGCGCTGGGGCGGGGGCCGGAGGCGCGCGCCCAGTACGAGGCGCTGACCACGATGGTGGCCCGCGACAGCAGGAACGGGGTCGACGACGTCGTGCTCCTCGGCCTGTACGAGGCGGACCACGGCGATCCGGCGGCGGCGGTGCGGAGCCTGTCGGAGGAGTGGTCGCGGCACAAGAGCGTGCAGGTCGCGGACGCGCTGGGGTGGGCGCTGCACCAGACCGGCGAGGACGCGGCGGCGCTGGAGTACGCGAAGAAGGCCACGGAACCGGGACTGCGCAGCGCCGACTTCGCCTTCCACCGGGCGATGATCGAACGCGGCCTCGGTGACGAGGAGGCGGCCCGCCGCCACTTCCAGGAGGCCATGCGGACGAACCCGCACTTCTCGCCGCTGCGCGGGCCGGTGGCGAAGCAGGCCCTGGCGTCGATCGCGCAGCCGCCGCCGGGGGGCCCGGAGAACATCCGGCCGACCGCTCCGTGGGTGGAACCGGAACTCCCGAAGGCGGCGAAGCCGACGCCGACCCCGAAGCCGGCGGGGCGCTGAACCCCGGCCCGGGAAACACGACGGCGCCGCACCCGGGAACGGGTGCGGCGCCAGGCCCCCCTCGGGCCGTGTCTGCGGGCCTAGGCCGTCTCTTTCGGATCTTGCCGGAGGCTAGAGGTTGCCGCGCTTGTCCTGCTCGCGCTCGATCGCCTCGAACAGGGCCTTGAAGTTGCCCTTCCCGAAGCCCATCGAGCCGTGGCGCTCGATGATCTCGAAGAAGACCGTCGGGCGGTCCTGCACCGGCTTGGTGAAGATCTGCAGCAGGTAGCCGTCCTCGTCGCGGTCGGCCAGGATCTTCAGCTCGCGCAGCTCGTCGATCGGCACGCGGGTGTCGCCGACCCACTCGCCGAGGGTGTCGTAGTACGTGTCCGGGACGGACAGGAACTGGACGCCCGCCGCGCGCATCGAGCGGACCGTCGAGACGATGTCGTTCGAGGCCAGCGCGATGTGCTGGACACCGGGGCCGTTGTAGAACTCCAGGTACTCGTCGATCTGCGACTTCTTCTTCGCGATCGCCGGCTCGTTGATCGGGAACTTGACCTTCTTGGTGCCGTCCGCGACCACCTTGGACATCAGCGCCGAGTACTCGGTCGCGATGTCGTCGCCCACGAACTCCTTCATGTTCGTGAAGCCCATGACCTTGTTGTAGAACGCGACCCACTCGTTCATCCGGCCGAGCTCGACGTTGCCGACGCAGTGGTCGATGGCCTGGAAGGTGCGCTTGGCCGGGGGCTCGACCATCGGGTCGACGGCCACGTAGCCCGGCAGGTACGGGCCGGTGTAGTCGCCGCGCTCGACCAGCGTGTGGCGGGTCTGGCCGTATGTGGCGATCGCGGCCAGCACGACCGTGCCGTTCTCGTCCTTGACCTCGTACGGCTCGTCCAGCCCGCGGGCGCCCTGCTCGACGGCGTACGCGTACGCCGCGCGGACGTCCGGGACCTCGATGGCGAGGTCGATCACGCCGTCGCCGTGCTCGGTGACGTGCTCGGCGAGGAAGCGGCCGTGGTCGGTCGTCGCCTTGATGACCGAGGTCAGCACGAAGCGCGCGGAGCCGTTGGTCAGGACGTAGCTGGCCGTCTCGCGGGAGCCGGTCTCCGGTCCGGAGTAGGCCACGAGCTTCATGCCGAAGGCGGTCGAGTAGTAGTGCGCGGCCTGCTTGGCGTTGCCGACGGCGAAGACGACCGCGTCCATGCCCTTCACGGGGAAGGGGTCGGCCTCACGCGCGGTGTGCGGGGTGGTTTCGAGGTTCGCCAGGGACTCAGTCATGACGGCAGAGTCCCGCCGATCCACAAGCTGCGCAATAGTTTCCAGTTTGACTGTACAAACTGCCCAGCCTGACCGCAGGCTGGTTGAAACATCTGTGCACTATGACCACCCACGAGCACGCGTGGGCACCCGGAGGCGTCCATGGGCATCGACGAACTCGACGGCCGGCTCATCGTCCTGCTCGCCCGCGAGCCGCGGATCGGGGTCCTGGAGGCCTCGCGGCGGCTCGGCGTGGCCCGCGGGACCGTGCAGGCGCGGCTGGACCGGCTCCAGTCGAACGGGGTCATCCGCGGATTCGGCCCGCAGGTCGACCCGACGGCCCTCGGGTATCCGGTGACCGCGTTCGCGACGCTGGAGATCAAGCAGGGGCAGGGGGCCGACGTACGGGCGCACCTGGACGGGGTGCCGGAGGTGCTGGAGCTGCACACCACCACCGGGCACGGGGACATGCTGTGCCGGCTGGTGGCCCGGTCCAACGCCGACCTCCAGCGCGTGATCGACCGCGTCGTCGGCTTCGAGGGGATCGTGCGGGCCTCGACGGCGATCGTGATGGAGAACCCCGTACCGCTGCGGATCATCCCGCTGGTGGAGCAGGCGGCGGAGGACGACACCCGGGCCTGACGCCCGTGCGCCGGGGAAACGGGATCCCAAGAAGGCGTTGCAAAGAACTCTTTGCAAGCCTATCGTCGAGCCATGCCCGAGAAGCCGTTGGAACCCACGGAGCCCAACGTCCGTACGCTCGACGCCCGTTCACTGCGCGGCCTCGCCCACCCCCTGCGCATCCGCCTGCTGGGCGCGCTGCGCCACGACGGCCCCGCGACCGCCTCCCGGCTGGCGGACCGGCTCGGGGAGTCGAGCGGCGCCACCAGCTACCACCTGCGCCAGCTAGCGGCCCACGGCTTCGTCGAGGACGCGCCCGAGCACGGCAAGGGCCGCGAACGCTGGTGGCGGGCCGTGCACGACGGCACGGCGTTCGACGAGACGCTGACGCTCGACGAGGACCCGGCCGTGCGCGGTGCGGCGGACCTCTTCCTGCACGAGATCGCGACGATCCACACGCAGGAGCTGAGCACCTGGCTGGGCAGCGCCCACAACTGGCCCACGGAGTGGCGGCGCGGCGCGGACATGAGCGACTTCACCCTGCACCTGACCCCAGCGCAGAGCCACGAGCTGATCCACAAGATGCACGACCTGATCAACAGCTACCGCGACCTGCCGGCCTCGCAGGAGACGAAGGCGGTCCGCTTCCACACACACGCCTTCCCGCGCGAAGCGTGACCCCGGCGGGGTGCTCGGCGGGCGGCTCGGCGGCACGGATCCCTCTGCCGAGGTGGGTCGCCTCAATCGCCGACGGGGCCGGTCCCCTGCGGGGGGCTTGGCGGTTCACGGCGCGGGCTGCCCCCACCGGGGCCGCGCCTCAAACGCCGGCGGGGCTTCAAAGGGTGGGGCGGTGCCCCGCACGAGGGTCTCCTCGGCTCGGCGCGTTCGGGCTCGTCCCGGCCAGGCGGCCGTGGTCGCGCCTCGTCCTGCGGGGACCCTCCTGCGTGTCCCCGCCCCACGGCAGGGCTTCGACGGCGGAAGGGGAGTGGGGACGGGGCGGGGTGTCCCCGCAGGACGAGGCGCGACCACCGGGCACAACCGAGACACACAGCACGCGCCGAGCCGAGGAGACACCCCGGCGCGGCCCCACGGACCGACCCGTGCCGACAAGCCCGCCACACCCAGCCCCGCCGGCGTTTGAGGCGCGGGTCCGGGCAGCGCCCGGCAGACGACCCGCGCCCGGCAAACGGCCCGCGCACCGCACACATCATCCGAGGAGTCCACCGTGCACGCCTTACCGCCCGACGAACCGACCCGCCGCGCGGACCGGCGCCCCCTGGTCGGGGTACTGACCGCCAACACCATCTCCATAGCCGGGAGTTCACTCACCCTCATCGGTGTCCCGTTCTTCGTGCTGCACACCACGGGCAGCGCCGGCCGGGCCGGGGTCGTCGCCTTCTGCGCCACCCTGCCCGTCATCGTGGCCGCCCTGGTCGGCGGACCGGTCATCGACCGGATCGGCCGCCGCCGGGTCTCCGTCGCCTCCGACCTGGTCAGCGGCCTGTCGGTCGGCGCGATCCCGCTGCTGCACCACACGGGCGTCCTGGAGTTCTGGATGCTGTGCGCGCTGATGGCCGTCGGCGGCCTCGTGCACACCCCCGGCCTGACCGCCCGCGCCGTGCTGCTGCCCCATCTCGCCGAGCACGCCGGCACCACCATCACCCGGGCCGCCGGCCTCTACGACGCGGTCTCGCGCGGCGCCCGGATGATCGGGGCCGCGGTGGCCGGACTGCTCATCGCGGCGTTCGGCGCCGAGACCGTACTGCTGCTGGACGCGGCGACCTTCGGGGCGTCGGCGCTGCTGGTCGCCGCGTTCCTGCGCGGGGTACCGGCCGCCGAACCGCAACGCGCCGCCGGGAAGGTGTCGCTCACGGCCTACCGCGACGAACTCGCCGAGGGCTGGGCCTTCATGACCCGCACCCGGCTGCTGCTGGGCGTCACGGTGATGGTCATGATGACCAACGGGCTGGACCAGGGCTGGTCCTCGGTCCTGCTGCCGGTGCACGGCCAGGAGGCCCTCAGCGGCGCCACCGCGATCGGCCTGACGATCTCCCTCTTCGGCGGCTTCGCCCTGCTGGGCGCCCTGGTCTACGGCATGTGGGGCGAGCGCTTCCCGCGCCGCGCGGTGTTCACGGCGGCCTTCCTGCTCTCCGGGGCGACCCGGTACGTGGTGGCCGCCCTCACCGACACGACCCTGCCGCTCGCCGTGACGATGGCCCTGGCCGGCCTGGGCGCGGGCATGCTCAACCCGATCCTGACCACGGTCATGTACGAGCAGGTGCCGGAGGCGCTGCGCAGCCGTGTCTCGGGCGTCGCCACGGCGGGCTGCGAGCTGACCATGCCGCTGGGCGGACTCGCCGCGGGCCTGCTGGTCGACGGGTTCGGGGTCACCACCGCGCTTTTGCTGTTCGGCGGCACGTACCTGCTGACGACGCTCGCCCCGATGGTCTTCCCGGCCTGGCGCGGACTGGACCGGGCGCCGGCCGTCAGCAGGACGGAGCCGGCTCTCCCCGGTTCAGCGCGCGCAGCGAGTTCACGGCATCCGTCAGCGAGGTGACGGGGACCAGTCGCAGCCCCTCGGGGAGTTCCGACAGGGCGTCCGCGCACTCGGCCTTCGGTACGAGGAAGACGCTCGCCCCGTCGCGCCGGGCGGCCTGGGTCTTCAGGGCCACCCCGCCGACCGCGCCGACCTCGCCGTCGGCGGTGATGGTGCCCGTACCGGCGACGCTGCGACCGCCGGTGAGATCGCCTCCGCTGCCGTCGCCGTCGAGCTTGTCGACGATGCCGAGGGAGAACAGGAGCCCGGCGCTCGGGCCGCCGACGTCGGCGAGGTTGAGCTCGACCTTGACGTCCTTGGGGTCCTTGTGGAGGAAGCCGAGGGCCGCGTCGGTGGCGGCCGACTGCGACTTGGTCATCTCCTCCAGGTTGTGCTTCTCGATCTCCTCGTCGCTTCCGCCCGAGGAGTAGACGGCGTCCCTGGGCATGACCGCCTGATCAGTCTTGAACCAGTGGCCGATGAGCTCGTGCAGCTTCATGGTCGAGGACGGGCCGGTGGCCCGGATGGTGGTCATCCGCAGCTCGCCCTTGGTGTCCCGGACCGGGGCACCGGTCACGGTGATGACCGGCTTGCCCTGGTCGGAGCCCAGAACGTCGGCCGTGAGCCCGGGAATGGCGACCACGAAGGGCAGCGGCGCGAAGGCGGCGGCGGCGAACAGCCCGAGTACGGGCACGGCGCAGACGGCCAGGGCGGCGGGACGCGGCAGACGTGTGAGGCGTGAGAGCACCCGCCCAATCTATCCGGCCCCTCCCACCCCACCGGGCCACCCCGGCCCCGCCGGGCACATCCGGCCGCGGCGCCGCACCCGGCGTCGATCCGCCGAGCCCGCGGCCTAGCGAAGGGCGTCGGCCACCTCGCGCGCCGCGTCGACCACCCGCGGCCCGACCCGCTCCGGCACCGCGTCCGACAGCATGACGACGCCGACGCTGCCTTCCAGCCCGGTGATGCCCACGAGCGGCGCGGCGGCGCCGCTGGCGCCCGCTTCCAGCTCTCCGTGGGTCAGCGTGTACCCCGGCTCGATCAGGGAGCCCTGACGGGCTGCCAGGATGGCCCGCCCGGCGGCCCCGCGGTCCAGCGGGTGGCGGAAGCCGGCCCGGTAGGCCACGTGGTAGTCCGTCCAGGTCGGCTCCACGACGGCGACGGCGAGCGCCTCGGTGCCGTCGACGAGGGTCAGGTGCGCGGTGGCACCTATGTCCTCGGCGAGGGACCGCAGCGCGGGCAGGGCGGCCTCGCGTACGAGCGGGTGGACCTGTCGGCCCAGCCGCAGCACTCCGAGCCCGACCCGGGCCCGGCCGCCGAGGTCACGGCGGACCAGGGCGTGCTGTTCGAGGGTGGCGAGGAGCCGGTAGACCACGGTGCGGTTCACACCGAGGCGGTTGGAGAGCTCGGTGACGGTCAGACCGTGGTCGGTGTCGGCGAGCAGTTTGAGGACTCTGAGCCCTCTGTCGAGAGTCTGGGAGGTTTCCGCGGTCACGACGCCTCTCCCTCTTTCGGTGGGCGGCGGTGACTCTCGGGGTGGCACGTCGCCGGTCCCGCGGCGACGCACGGAGAGGCCGCCGGTAGCGGCCATAGCACCGGCTGCGCTCCCGCGGCGGCGCTGCCACGGTGCGTTTGATGCGGGGACAGTAGCGAGCAGGTCCGCTCAGCGGAAGGGCTCGTCCAGAATCCGGGCGCGTGCTACCTGTTTATGCCGTTTCCTGATCGACCTCGGTGTCAATTCGTGACCTCGATTGCCACAGGACGCCTTTACCACCCCATTACTCTGAGCATGTTCAAAACGACTGTGACCGGCTCCAGGGGGGATGCGCCGACGCGCACCTGGAGTCCACCAGGGGGGAATCACCACCTATGAAGCTCAAGCGCATTGCCGTCGCGGCCGCCGCCGCGGTAGTGGGTCCGACGGTCCTGATGGCCACTCCCGCGATGGCCGACGAGGTCGCCAACCCGGCGGTCTCGACCCCGGACGCGGCCCCGAAGGACGACGCGGCGCCGACGCCCGGCGAGAGCACCGGGTCGCCGGCGCCCGAGGCGCAGCAGCCCGGGTCCGCCCAGCAGCCGGAGGCCCCGGAGACCCCGGAGACCCAGCCGCAGCAGCAGCCGAAGCAGCAGCAGCCGGCCGAGGCTGCCAAGACCGGGCAGAAGGCCGAGGAGCGGGCCGCCGCCGCGGGTCCGAAGCTGACCCTGGACGGGCTCCCCACCAGGTTCACGGCCGGCGCCGGCTGGAGCGAGTTCTCCCTGCACGTGGACAACTCGGGCCGCGCCGCGGTCGACGACCACTCGCTCGAACTGGTCCTGTGGACGCTCGACACCTTCGGCTGGGAGGCGGGCGACATCCGGACCGAGATCTACGCGCCCGACTCCAAGGGCACCTGGGGCTGGCACGCGGTCGAGGCGGACGGCTCCGAGGAGGTGTACTCCTTCAGCCTGGCCGACGTCGATGTCGAAAAGAACGAGGTCTTCGACCTCAAGCTTCGGATGAAGTTCGGCAAGGACACCCCGCCCTCCCGCTTCTCCCTGTCCACGACCTCCGAGGGCGGCACCGGGGACCGCGTCCGGTACGAGTCCAGGGTCACCGGCCCCGGGCAGGAAGAGAGCAACGGCCCGAAGGTCTCGGTGCGGGGCCTGTCGGCGGGCGGCTTCACGGCCGGCGGCGGTTGGCAGCCGTTCTTCCTGAACGTCGACAACTCCGGCAAGAAGAAGATCGACGAGTACGGCTTCACGCTCGTCTTCGACAACGCCGTCAACAGCCTCCGGGGCGAGCACCTCGACCTGGAGATCTGGAACGGCGCCCGCTGGGTCCCCGCCGTGAAGGATCCGTCCGGTCAGCTCGCCGGCACGATCTTCGACCGCGCCGTCGGCGAGGACGCGAAGTTCGACATCCAGCTGCGGGCCAAGTTCAGCAAGGACGCCCCGGTCGGCAAGATCTTCGCCGTCGTGCTCGCGGACGACCACGGCGTGGACCACATCACCTCCGACGTGGCCTTCGCCCACACCTCGATCAACCCGGCGACGAGCACCGGCAACCAGCCCACGCCGGACGGCGGCGGCGCCAAGCCGATCGTCGACGGAAACGGCACCGGAAACGGCACGGGCACCGCGAACGGCACCGGAAACGACACGGCGCCCACCACCGGTGGCCGGCTGGCCGAGACCGGCTCCGACGCCGCCACCAGCTGGGCCCTCGGCGGCGCCGGCGTGGCGCTCGCCATGGGCGCGGCCCTGGTCGCCGGCACCGGCCGCCGACGCCGCCCGACCGCGTAACGGCGGACGGGGTCCGTGCGAACCTCCGCACGGACCCCGTCCCCCACTCCGTGGGAACTCACCGCATACGGGTGGCCCACTCCTGCACCTTCTTGATCCGCTCGCGCAGCTGCCCCGCGGTCGCCTCCGCGCTCGGCGGCCCGCCGCACACCCGGCGCAGCTCCGTGTGGATCACCCCGTGCGGCTTCCCGCTCTGGTGGACGTAGGCGCCCACCATCGTGTTCAGCGACTTGCGCAGCTCCAGCAGCTCCTTGTGCGAGACCACGGGCCGCCGGTCGGCCGGCAGCTCCAGCAGGTCCGCCTCGGAGTCCGGCTTGCGGCGGCTGTGCGCGATCTGCCGCGACTGCCGCTTCTGCAGCAGCATCTGCACCTGGTCCGGCTCCAGCAGCCCGGGGATGCCGAGGTAGTCCTGCTCCTCCTCGCTGCCCGGGTGCGCCTGCATGCCGAATTCGGCGCCGTCGTAGAGGACCCGGTCGAAGACCGCGTCGGACTCCAGCGCCTCGAAGGACATCTGCTCGTCCTCGCCGGTGTCCTCGTCCTCCTGCTTGTTCGCCTCGTCCATCTCCTTCTCGGACTCGGCGTACGGATCCTCCTCGCCCTGCTTCTTGGGCTTGTCGAGGACGTGGTCGCGCTCGACCTCCATCTCGTTGGCGAAGCCGAGGAGGTAGGGAATGGTCGGCAGGAACACGGACGCGGTCTCGCCGCGCCTGCGCGAACGCACGAAGCGGCCCACGGCCTGCGCGAAGAACAGCGGCGTCGAGATGGTGGTGGCGTAGACGCCCACCGCGAGGCGCGGTACGTCGACGCCCTCGGACACCATGCGGACCGCGACCATCCAGCGGCTGCCGTCCTCGCTGAACTCGTCGATCCGCTTCGACGCGCCGGTGTCGTCGGAGAGCACCACGGTCGCCTTGCTGCCGGTGATCTCCCGGAGCAGCTTGGCGTAGGCGCGCGCCGAGTCCTGGTCGGAGGCGATGACGAGGCCACCGGCGTCCGGGATGCCCTTGCGGACCTCCGTCAGCCGCTGGTCGGCGGCGCGCAGCACGTTCGGCATCCAGTCGCCGCGCGGGTCCAGCGCCGTGCGCCAGGCCTGGGAGATGGCGTCCTTGGTCATCGGCTCGCCGAGCCGGGCCGCGATCTCGTCGCCGGCCTTGGTCCGCCAGCGCATGTTGCCGCTGTAGGAGAGGAAGATGACCGGCCGGACGACGCCGTCGCCGAGCGCGTTCCCGTAGCCGTAGGTGTAGTCGGCGGAGGACCGCCGGATCCCGTCGTTGCCCTCCTCGTACGTGACGAAGGGGATCGGGTTCGTGTCGGACCGGAAGGGCGTTCCGGTCAGGGCCAGGCGCCGGGTCGCCGGGTCGAAGGCCTCCAGGCAGGCCTCGCCCCAGGACTTCGAGTCACCGGCGTGGTGGATCTCGTCGAGGATGACGAGGGTCTTGCGCTGCTCACAGCGGTTGCGGTGCAGCATCGGCCGCACGCCGACACCGGCGTAGGTGACGGCGACACCGTGGTAGTCCTTGCTGAGCGGTCCGGCGGAGTACTCGGGGTCGAGCCGGATGCCTATCCGGGCCGCGGCCTCCGCCCACTGCTTCTTCAGGTGCTCGGTCGGCGCGACGACGGTCACCTGCTGCACGACGTGGTGGTGCAGCAGCCAGGAGGCGAGGGTGAGCGCGAAGGTGGTCTTGCCGGCGCCGGGCGTGGCGACCGCGAGGAAGTCCCGCGGCTGGTTCTGGATGTAGCGGTCGAGCGCCCTCTGCTGCCAGGCGCGCAGCTTGTTGGCGGTACCCCAGGGGGCACGGCCGGGGAAGGCGGGTGAGAGATGGTGGGAGGCGGTAGTAGTCACGGTCTCCGGTTCGTGCTCTCGGCGTATCTGGTACGGGTGGCAGGCAGTCGTACGTAGGACAACCGGGCCACCCTACCGGCCCGGGCCCGCCCCTCGCGGAGGGACAGGCCCGTGACCTCGGCGGGTGCGGCGAGCGTCACACCGGCGGGGCGAGCAGCGCCCGCAGCCGCGCGGCGATCCGCACGACGTCGCTCTCGTGCCCGGCGGCCACATCGATGACCAGCGCGTACGCGGCCTCCTGGTCCACGCCGCCCGGGTCGGCCCCGTTCACGGCGAGGAAGGTCGCCGCGGCGAGCCAGGCGGTGCGCTTGTTCCCGTCGACCAGGGGGTGGTTGGTCGCGATGCCGTGGAGCAGCGCGGCGGCCTGCTCGTACGGGTCCTCGTAGGCGGGGGTCCCGAACATGCGGGCGCGGGGCCGGTGCACCGCCGACTCCAGCAGCCCGGGGCCGCGCAGTTCGACGGGCTGGTCCTGGGCCAGGCAGGCGTGCCGGGCCAGGTCGAGGACCTCGGCGAGCGTGAGGTGGCGCACCGGGGCCGTGGGGGCGCTCATGCGCCGAGCCGCTTCAGCAGGGGCGCGTGCCGCTGCGCGAGGCGCAGCGCCTCGGCCCCGACGCGGTCGCGCTCGGCCCGAAGCAGCGCCCGTACGGCGTCCAGCGCGAGCTCCTCGGGCGAGCGGCCCGTCGCGTCGGCGAGGTCGGCGCACTCCGCGCGCTCGGCGTCGGAGAGTCTGATGATCAGCTCGTTCATGGCCGGAACGGTAGTGCGGCGGCCGGTCGTGGCGCAGCCGGATTCTCCGGTGCCCGGCGGGCCCGGGCGGTCACTCTCCGACGGGAACCGCGACCGGAACTTTGGCGGGAACCTTGGCGGGATCCAGCCGGGTCGCCACCCAGGCCCCGACCAGGGCCACGCAGGCCATCGGCAGGAACACCACGGCGAAGGCGGCCGGGTGCGGGGCCGACGCGCCGTCGGTCACGGTGTGCGCGGCCCCCACCGCACCACCGCCCAGTGCGGCGAACGCGGCGCCCCCGCCGGCCAGCAGCACCACGTTCGCCAGCGCGTCCGAGATCTGCAGCGAGGCGGAATTGGCCCCTGCCTCCTCCGGCGCCGACAGCTGGAGCAGCAGCACGCTCGTGGAGCCGATCACCAGGCCCATGCCGAGGCAGCCGACCGCCCAGGCCGGCGCCAGCGTCCACACCGGCACCGACTCGATCAGCACGGCGGGCGCCGCGGCGATGGCCAGCGCCACCAGCACCATCCCGGTCACCATCAGCCGTTCCCGGTACGGCGCCATCCGCCCCTGGGACTGCACCCATGAGCCGCCCGCCCAGGTCACCCCGCCCAGCGCGAGCGAGAACCCGGCCATCGTCGGGCTCAGACCGCGCTGGGTGACCAGCATCAGCGGTACGAACGTCTCCGCCGCGATGAACGACCCGGCGGCGACCCCGCGCAGCAGCACCACGGACGGCAGCCCGCGCCGCGCCAGGTAGGTCCCGCGCGGCAGCAGCCCCCGCACGGCGGGCACGAGCAGCGCGACGCCGGCGATGCCCGGCGCCAGCGACAGCCACCGCAGGTCCTGGGCGGCGTACTGGAGCAGCCCCGCCCCGACCGAGATGCCGAGGGCCAGCCGGATCCGCCGCCGGTCGAAGGCCGCGGGCGGGGCGTCGGGGTCGACGGGCCCGGACGCGGTCCGGCGTATCGCGGGGAGCGCCACCACCAGGGGGACCACCACCAGCGCCGGTATCCCGAGGAAGACCCACCGCCACCCGAGGTGCTCGGTGACCGTCCCGGAGGCCAGCGGTCCGACGATCGAGGGGACCACCCAGCTCGCGGCGAAGGCGGCCATGATCGCGGGCCGCAGCCGCTCCTCGTAGGCCCGGCTGACGACGACGTACAGGGCGACGATGACCAGCCCGCCGCCGAAGCCCTGCACGGCCCGGCCGAGCACGAACACCCACATGACCCCGGCGGTCCCGGAGATCACTAGCCCGGAGGCGAAGGCGGCGATCCCGACGGTCAGCGGCCGCAGCGGCCCCTGCCGGTCGGCCCACTGGCCGGCCAGGACCATGCCGAAGAGGCTGGTGGTGAAGTAGGCGGAGAAGGCGAAGGCGTAGAGCCCGATCCCCTCCAGCTCGCGGGCGGCGACGGGCATGGCCGTGCCGACGGCGGTGGCCTCGAAGGCGATGAGGAAGACGACGGAGATGATCCCGATGCTGAGCGTCCGGTACGCGGGCCCGAGAATCCCGCCCCGGGGCGGGGGCGGGATCGGTGCGGTTCTCTGCGGCACACGGGGTTCAAGGGCGCTCATCGCCCCAGAGTAAGGGGCGTAGCCCAGGATCGTCCCTGTCAATTCGACGGATCCCGCGCTCGTCCCGCAGACCTAGGTCCGCCGGACTGTGAACGCGGCATGGCAGTCGTGTTGCACGGTCCCCGCATCCCTTCCCCGGCCCCGTGGCCCCCCGTAGCGTCATGCACGTCACCACCACACAGCCGTGTGCCCGAGTGGTTGAGGGACTCGCCTGCAAAGCGAGGCACGCGGGTTCAATTCCCGCCACGGCTTCGCGGCGGGCCGTCCAGGGGCAGGCGCACCCCTGGGCGGCCTTCGCCTCTTCCGGGTCCGGGCCGTCCCTTCCGGGTCTCGTACCGACGCTCCGCCCACAACAACCCCGCTCGTACGACCGGTAGCTGACGTACGGTGCCCCGGCGCGGCAGCCGGCGCCGGACCAGTTCGGCGAGGCGCGAGGCCGGCGACTTCCCGGATTCCCCGGGAGTGCCCGCGCGGTACGGGGGGAACCGTTCCTGTTGCGGGCCGGAAGGCGCTGTAGGAATGTGGTGGGTGAAGGGCTGGGGGCTGCCGAATCAGCTGGTCAAAGCGCGGCAGCTGAACCCCGGCCCAGTTCACGGACGACCCCGCGAAACCTGGCGATCTCCAATGCCACGCCTGTCGTGTCGGCGTCAGGGTCGACCTCCGCAGAACTACTCGTACGCCAAACGGGCAGGTGGTCCCATGTCTACGCGCACGTCCCGCACGTCCCGCACGTCCCGTATCTCCGGCAGGTCTCGCACTCTCACGGCCATGGCCCCGATCGTCGCCGCCGTGCTGGCCGGAGGTCTCCTGACGGCTGGTCAGGCCTCAGCGGCACCCATCGTCGGAACGGTGTCCTTCAACGGAAAAGTGACCTGTAAGAACGCGTTCCCGGCCCCCAACAACTCCGTCCCCACGCGGGTATCGCTGGACAGCGATGAGGACGACGGGTCGGGTCCCACCAACAACCCGGTCAACCGCAGGGCGTCGTTCGGCCCCATCAGCATCGACACCCCGTTGGACTCGCCGTTCAGCCTCTCGGTCGAGGTCACGTGCAAGGCACCGGGGAAGCAGCCCCAAACGTTCACCAGGACCGTCCAGCTGGACAGCCTCACCGAAGGCGACACGGTCCCGCTGAACATCAAGTAGGCACCCGCGCCACACCTCGCGCGCCGCCCCGTCAGGCCAACGGTCTGACGGGGCGGCGCGTCTCAGGTGTCGATCACGCCGCCACCGGCCGCTCGCGCCCTCATGCGCCGCACTCGGTCTGCTGCTTGGCGGACTCCAGGAACTTCGTCATGAGCGCGGTGAACAGCGTGCGCGAGGTGCCCGCCTTCACGTGCTCCACGGATCCGCTGAGCCCCAGCTCGAGCTCGAAGGAATCCTTGGACCCCTTGCAGGTCAGGGCGACGCGCGCACCCGTGTCCCACACGATGCCCTTGTCGCCGAGGGGCAGCGGATCCGGCACGGGCGGGTCCGTGGGCGGCCAGACGAAGCTCTGCCCGAGGGGCTGGCGCGTGGCCGTGACGAGGACCCGGCCCCTGCCGTCGACGGCGACGTTGCAGGTGGCCGACCGGCGCGAAGCGGTCAGGCGGGCATCGGCCGGCCCTGACACCTCCACCGTCTCGCCGTAGCCCATCAGGGGCTCCAGGTCGGCTCGGGTGAAGACGCCGAAACAGGTGCGTTCCGGCAGCTGCGGGGCCGCGGACTTCTTGTCCTCGCCGCACCCGGTCAGAGCTGCCACCCCGACCAGCACCGCGGCGAGTGTGCGGGGCCCGATGACGTTGCGCATCAGGAGCCGCCGTTCGACGTGACGACGTGGCCGCGGCCGACCGCGTGGGCGTTCGCCGTCTCCGCCGAGGCCAGCCCGGCGAGGGCGTCGATGCTCCGCTGGTTCATCCCGGTCCCCTCTGCGGCCTTCCGGACCGATTGTTCCGCCGAACGGCCCGCCTCCAGCTGTGCTTGCGTGTAGTCGAGCACGGCCTTGTGGTCGGCCTCCCCGGTCTTCTCCGCCTGGTCCTTCGTGGCCCGCTCGACCACGCCCTCCGTAATGTCCTCCTGGAGCCATTCCACGACGTCTCCGGCGAGCGGCACCATCTCCAGATACTTTCCGCCCGCCGCACTGATGGCCCGGTTGATCCACTTGGCGTTGTCCTCGACGCCCTTGACGTATTCCTCCGCCTTGTGGCCGTTCTCTGCGAACGTTCCCTCGGCCCTGGCCTCGGAAAGGATGCCCGCGATCTGACCACCGGGGTGCACGGCGACCGTGATCGCCGCGTCGATCTCCTCGTACTCGCTCCGGTGCGCGATGACATCGTTGATGAGTGTCGTCGTGAACGCCCGCTGAGCGTTGGTGATGGCGCCGTACGCGTCCGGATCCTGGCCCACCGCTCCGATGAACGCCGCCATGTCGGCCTTGTTGAACTCGGCCATCACGCCGTTGGCCTTGATCATCCCGCTGCCGTTCTCCGCCGCGGCCTGGATGTCCGGCATGTACTCGGCCGCCATCTGGCCGAAGTGCCCGGAGAGGCCGTTCAGCGGGCCGTCCGGTTCCTTCGGGTCCGCGTCGATCAGCTCCGGCTTGTCGCCGATCTTCTCGACGACCCGTTCCATGACGGCCGCCATCTCCTTGGTGTGCGGGACCGGCGGGGCGTCCTCGTCGCCGGGGCCCCGGTGCGAGACCGCGGCCATCAGGGCGTCACCGAGCGCCTGCTGGGCCGGGTGCAGGTCGCCGGCCCGGGTCATGTCGAAGCTGTCCATGTACGGCTTCTTGTCGAGCATGTAGTCGACCATGCCCTGGTCCTTGCCGTGCTGCCCCGAGACCGGCTTGTCGTCCTTCGTGACGATGCCGTCCTTGTTGCTGTCCTCGCGGACCGGTTCGTTGAAGAAGGCCGTCGCCGCGTCCGGGTTGTTGCCCAGCGCCTCCATCAGGCCGGTCAGCGGGTAGAAGCCGCGCCCGTCCCGGCCCTGGCTGAGGACCGTCTCCAGCCCGTACGGGGTGTGGAACTCCCAGGCCCTCGGGTCCTTGCGGTCCATGGCGACCATGTCGCGGCCGACCGAGGTGAGGAACTCCGTGTCGTACTTCCCCTCGCGCAGCAGCGCGCCCAGCGCCTGGTAGCCGTAGATCTGCTGCACGCCGCCGTAGACGGCCATCTCCTTGCGGCCCGCCTTCATCAGCTGGGTCGTCCAGGCCGCGTCGAGGTGGTTGGGGACGTCCTTGTGCGTCGCGAGCCCGAGCATCGCGCCCATGTCGCTCTGGATGTTCGCGACCATCAGCGCGCGGTCCTTGCCCGCCGGTCCCAGGCCCGTCGCGTCGAGGGACATCTTGGAGTACATCTCCAGCGTGCCCTCGGCGCCGATCGTCCGGTAGAAGCCCGTGGCGAACTCGGGGTCCGTACGGTTGTCGTCGAGCAGCTCCTCCAGCTCGCGCAGCGCCTCGACGTTGCGCGCCGTGCCGCCCTCGCCGGTGACCTTTTTCATCAGGTCGGCGGCGCGGGCCGCCTGTTCGGCATCGAGGGTGGTGAACTTCGCTCCGCTGAAGTCGTGTTCGTCCGCGAGGTTCGCCTGGAGGGCCCGGACCAGGGAGTCGTCGGCGTCCTGGGCGTCCTCGACCGCCCGGTTGATCCGGGACTGCCACGCGTTGCGGTTCGTGTTCAGGGTCTGCTGGTAGTCGGGGTCGTGCCGGGCCGCGTTCCGCTCCCCCTCGGTGGGCAGCGGAATGGCGGTGACCCGCCCTTCGGCATCGACCTGGAAGCCGGCCGCCGGGGCCTCCGCGGCGAGCTTCTTCAGCTCGGCCTGGGCGGCCTTGAACGTCGCGTGCGCGTCGGCGAGGAGCTGGTGCATGCCCTTGGCGGCCTTGGCCGCGTCCTCGAACTCCTTGGCCGTCTTGTCGATGAACGGTCGCGCCACTCCTGCGGTGACCCCGCTCCACTCGGCCTTGTCGGACTTCGCCTTCATGCCGTTGCGAGCGGCCTCGGCCATCTCGTCCAGCTTGCCGGCCATCGCCGTCCAGTCGGTGACGGCCGTCTGGAGCTTGTCCAGGGGCGCGTTCATCACGTTCTCGTACGTCAGCATGCGGGCGCCTACTTGAGGTATCTGTCTATCGCGGACGCGGAGAAGTCTGCCTGGAGCTGCTGCTCGTCCTTGGCGTGGGAGGAGAGCGAGTAGTTCAGGCCGTTGGAGATGTTGGCGCAGGCGGCCACGAGGGTCTTCACCTGGCTCTCCCAGACGCTGTTGGCCTTGAGCAGCGCCGCCCCGCTCGCGAAGGCCTCCTTCGTGAGGGCCCCGGCGGCTTCGGCGGTGGCGGTGGCGGCGTGCTTGCCGTCGGTCTGCAGACGCGTGTGCAGCTTGTACGCCTCGGAGCCGATCGCACCGATGTGGTCCTGATTGAGCTCGAGGTCACCGCCCCCGCCACCGCCGCCGGGATCGGCGGGCGCCTGATTGAGGCGCATGGTGACATGGGCGGTGGCGGTGGCGCGAGCCGCCGACCATTCCTCGTCGAACGACATCGCGTGAACTCCCGAAGGCAGGGTGCAGGTCAGATCGGCCCCGGGTCAGCGGTTTCGTCGTACGACGACCACGGCCACGGCTCCACCGATCAGCACGCAGGCTGCCAGACCGAGCCCGATCCAGGGAAGCGCGCTGCCGCTCTTCTTCTCCTCGGCCTGCGCCGCGGGCGTAGACGCGGCCGCCCCGGGGGCCTTGCCGTCGGCGGACGCGGAGGGCTTCTTGGCCGCGTCCGCCGCCGCGAGATCGGGCAGCGGGTAGACGTCCGCGGGGCCGGGGTCGCCGGGGGTCTGCAGCGCGATCCAGGGGCGGACCACTCCGTAGCCGATGTAGTCGTTGCGCTCGACGCCGTCGGTGGGCTTGCCGGCGGTGTTCAGCAGGACGCGCAGCACCTGGTTGTTGGTCCACTCAGGGTGGGCGGACCAGAGGAGAGCGGCGGATGCAGAGGCGAGGGCGGAGGAGTCACTCGTGCCGTTGGTCCTACAGACCCCCGTCTTGCTGGTGCACGCCGTAACGATGTCCGCCCCTGGGGCAGCCAAGTCAACCTGCGGACCGTGTTGAGACTCCTTGGTTGGCTTACCCGCGGCGTCCGCCGCACCAACTCCGACGACTCCCGGTGTCGCAGCGGGGTACTCGATCTCGTTGGTCGAATCCCCGCTGTTGCCGACAGAAGCGAAGATCAGCTTGCCCTTCGACAGGGCGTACTTCACCGCCTCGGCACGGTCACGATCATCCTCCGGGCTACCCGACCGTCCCTGAGAAATGTTGATGATCTTGGCATCCGAGTCTGCCGCGTATCGGATGGCGGCGACCTTCGATGGAGCCTTCGCATCCTCCAGGATGTCGGGCACGCGGATTGGGAGAATCTTGACGCCGGGTGCGAGCCCGTATGCGCCGTCACCAGTCGGGTGCTTGCCGGTCCCTGCGATCAGCGCGGAAATGCCGGTGCCGTGACCGTTGTAATCGTTGTCCTTGTCCCCCGGAGCATCGCCGACAGGAAAGACCGTGCCGGGCAGAACTTGCCCCTCGAGTTCCGGGATGCGGTTCACGCCCGTATCGATCACCGCGACGGTGACTCCCTTACCAGTGGCGACCTTCCAAATTTCGTTGGCCTTCATGGCGTCGAGATGCCACTGCCGCGATCGAATCGTGTCCGCGTGGGCCGGGGTCGCTGCGACCCCGGCCAACAGCAGACCCACCAGGGCCGAGGTCGCCTTGCGCATGCGCATCCCGTGCAATGTCCGTTCCGCTCAGTCGATCACCGGCGGGACAACACGACGGCTGCCCTGCCAGGTCTCTTCGTCTTCGGCCAGGTAGTCGGGGCGTTCGCCCCCCTGGTCGTTCCGTCGCTTACCCGGAGTCTGCGTGCCGGCGCCGCCCGCGTGGCCTACGGGCCTCATGCCCGCGCCGCCGCCGGCCCCATTACGGACGAGACCCGAACCGCCCTGGGTGAACGGCTGGCCGCCCACGCCCGGGCGACCGACCGCACCGGTCTGACGCCCTCCGACGACGCCCCCCGGCTCCGAGGCCAGTCGACGTCCGCCCGAGAAGCCTCCCTGGCTGCTGCCGTGGGCGCCACCGCCACCGTGGCCCATACCTCCGCCACCCATGGGACGGCCTGCCTGGGCGCCTTCGCCGATGACCGTACCCCGCGGGATACCCGAGCTGGGGCCGGTGGACGTCACGGGGCGGCCGCCCATGATGCCGCTGTCACGCGGGAGCATGCCGGGCAGGCCACCGCCCTTGCCGAGGGGACCGGGCGTACCCGGGACAGGGACGCCGGGGCCGAAGACACCGGGGAGACCCGGCCCCTTCACCCCGCTGATCGGTGGGACTGCCATGGGCGGCACGAAGGGACCGGGGGTCGGACCGCCGGGGCTCGTGGGCAGCGGACCGCCGGGCGGCGTCGTCACCGGAGGCAGTGTCTGGTTCGGAGGCAGCGTGCCGACGGTGTCGAGGTCCACCTCCACGTCACGGTCGGGAGTCACCGGCGCGGGCAGAGTCGTCGTCGGCACAGTGCTGTCCGGCTCCGGCTGGTGCCCAGGCACCCGGCCCGGTTCGCTCGACGCCACTCCGCCAGCACTGCCGGAGGGCGTGTACGCGGTGCCCGAACTTCCTCCGGCAGACGCAGAGCTCCCCCCACCCGAACGCGCCTCTTCGCCGCTGTCGTAGCGAACGTCCGGAACGAAGTCATTCGGCGGCGGCGGGAACGTCGGGATCGGGGCCTTGTCCATCTCTGTGGACGACTGCTGGTAAGACTGCGCCAGGTTGGTCATCAGACGAATGGCCTCGCGGCGGTCCGCGTCCAGCGTCGACTGCGCCTCCGCGCGGACTTTCGCCGAGTCCGGGTCGTTGTGGTACTTGATGGCCGCCGCGAGGTCCTTGGTCGCGGTCGCGTCGACCGCGGTCATCTTCGTGGCCTCGGTCATCGTCTGGACGACCCAGCCCATCGCCGTCCCGCCCTTGGCGCTGTACTCGCTCAGGCGAAGCGTCGCGTTGCCCGCGCGGCCCACCCACTCCTGGAAGGCGTCGGCACCTTGGCCCTCCCAGCCGGTCACGACGTGGTTCTTGAGCGCCTCACCGATCTTCTTGATGTCCTCGGCGGCCTTCTTCAGCTGGTCAGCCCGTGCCTGGACCGAGGTGGGGTCCAGCGAAGCGATCATGTCGCGCATCTGCTGGTGCGTGAAGCTTTCGAAATCGGTCATGAGTAGCTACCTCCCGCCGTGCTGGTCGACGGAGTCGGAGTCGGAGTCGTGGACGTCGGTGGCTGGTTGGCTTCCTTGAGGCGGCGCTGTTCCTCCGGCCACGGGTCGCGTTCCTCCACGTACGCCGCCTTTGCCTCTTTGGCGATGGCCGCCATGCGCCGCTTGGTCTCCTCGTCCACGCCGGCGTAGTTGTTGCCCGCCGACAGGACCGCGATGCCGAGGGCCTCGATCGTCCCGGCCAGCCCCTTCGAGAGGTTCTGCAGCTGCGTGACGACCGTGTCGTACGACTTGAACAGCGCGTCGACCTCCGTGAAGCCCTTGCCGAGCTTGCTGGCCGGCAGCTTGCCGTCCGCCAGCTTCTTGTGGTCCGCGTCCGAGCCGGTGAGTTCGTCCAACAGGCCGTCCACCATGCGCTTGTACTCGCTCAGCGAGTCGAACTCGACCCGCAGCGCCGCGTTGGCCGCGCCGTAGGCTGCCCCCGCGAGCGCGCCCATCGGACCCGCCAGCCCCAGCGTGAGGGCTGCTGCCACCTGGCTCGCCCCGTTGTCGTCTGCCACGTTGGCCTCCCCGACTCCCCGTCATCCCCGTGGTCGCGGCGTTTCCGCCGCTCCCCATCCCCGTTCGCACCCGTGTCCGCGCGTACACGTACACCGGTACCGATCACTCTAGCGACCGGCAACGACAGCCCCAAGTCCGGGGTTGCACGTGCAATGTGGGTCACACGGTCACGAGTTGGGCGTACCCACCGCCGCGGACGGCCTGATCGGCAGGCGGTTCACCGGGCGGCCCGTGGCCGCGCGGACCGCCGAGGCCACCGCCGCCGGGGTCGTCACCACGGGGACCGCGCTCGCCGCCTTCGCGCCGAACGGGGCCACCACGTCGCGTTCTTCGACCAGCTTGACGATGCGGACCACCGGGGCGTCCAGCGCCGTCGGCAGGGCGTAGCCCGTCAGGTCGGGGTGGCGGATCAGGCCGGAGACCGTGCGGAGGTTCTCCGTCAGCGCCGCGCCCACGCCCTGGGTGACGCCCGCCTCGATGCGGGCCTCCAGCTGACGGGGGTTCAGGATGCGGCCCACGTCCTGGGCCACCGCGAGTTCGACGACCCGGACCGAGCCCAGTTCGATGTCCACGTCCACCACCGCGCGGATCGCGCAGAAGGCGAGGCCGACGAAGGCGTCGCCCTGGCCGTCCGCGTCCAGGGGTTCCGTGGGGTGGGGGCGGCACTGGGCCGTCGCCCAGAGTTCCTTGCCGGCCATCGCCTCGGCCACCGACATCGAGAACGCGCCGTCGTACGACGTGATGCGGCCGTCCTGGATCTGCAGGAGCTCCGTCGACATGCCCAGTTTGTGCGCCATCGGCTGCAGGAGCTGGGTGCGGACCATCTTGGCCGCACGCTCCACCGCGCCGCCCGACACCCACGTGTGACGTCCGTGCGCCGCCGGGCCGGCCGGCGGCTGGTCGGTGTCCACCGGGGCCATGGCGACCTCGTCGACGCCCAGGACCTCCTGGACGATCTGGCGGGCCAGCGTGGCGAAGCCCTGGCCGGTGTCGACGGCCGCGCAGATGACCGTGGCCGCGCCGCCCACCACCTTCACCGTGGCCGTGGAGACCTCGTCGGTCCCCTCGGCGCCGAGCATGTGGACCATGCCGACGCCGTAGCCCACCCCGCGCCGTACCGCGCCCGGCTCGCCCGCGCCCTCCGGGCCGCCCGGCAGCAGCCACTCGTCCTCCGGGGCGTCCTTGGGCAGGGCGGGCAGTTCGAAGTCGCGGACCGCGCGCAGCAGTTCCGCCACCGGGGCCGGGCAGGTGACCGTCTGGCCCGTCGGGAGGAGGTCTCCCGTGGCCAGGACGTTGCGCATGCGCAGCTCGGCCCCGTCGATGCCGAGGGCGGCGGCGAGCTTGTCCATCTGGCCCTCGTACGCGGCGCACACCTGCATCGCGCCCTCGCCTCGGACGTGGCCCGACGGCGGGTTGTTGGTGCGTACCACCCAGCCCTCGACGAAGGCGTGCGGGACGACGTACGGGCCGCAGGCGAAGGCGACCGCCGCCGCCAGGGACTCGGAGGAGGAGTCGGCGTACGCGCCGCCGTCCATCAGGATCTGTGCCTCGACCTTGACGAGGCGGCCCTCCGCGTCCGCGTGGTGGCGGTAGCGCAGCAGGGTCGGGTGCCGGTGGGTGTGGCCGAGGAAGGACTCCTCGCGGGTGGCGACCAGTTTGACCGGGCAGCCCGTGCGCAGGGCGAGCAGGCCGAGCGGGAGCTGGAAGGCGGCGTCCTCGCGGTCGGCCGTCGCACCCGGCACACCGGTGACGACCACGCGCACCCGGTCCGGATCCAGTCCGAAGCAGGCGGCGGCCAGGTCGCGGTCGGTGTGCGGGTCGGTGGACGCGGTGTAGAGCTCCACGCCGCCGTCGGGGCGCGGCACGGCCAGTCCGGCCTCGGCGCCGATGGGGGCGGGGTCCTGGCGGCCGATCCGGTACAGGCCCTCGACGACCACGTCGCCGGTGGCCTCCGGGTCGCCGTAGCGGAGCGGGATGTGCCGGATCAGGTTGCCGTCGGGGTGCAGTGCGGGGGCGCCGAAGGACTGCTCGGGGTCGGTGACCGGGTCGAGGAGCTCGTACTCGACCGCGATCGCGGCGGCGGCGAGCCGTGCGGTGTCCGGGTGGTCGGCGGCGACGGCGGCGATGGGCTCGCCGTGGTGGCGCACGACGTCGTGCGCGAACACCGGCCGGTCGGCGATCCGGCGGCCGTGCGTGGTGGCGCCGGGCACGTCGGCGTGGGTGACGACGGCGCGGACGCCGGGCATCTCGGCGGCGGCCGTGGTGTCGATGGAGAGGATCCGGGCGTGGGCGTGCGGGGAGCGCAGCACGGCGGCCCACAGGAGGCCCTCGGCCCACAGGTCGGCGGCGTAGGGGAAGGTGCCCTCGGTCTTGGCGCGGGTGTCCGCGGCCGGGACGGAGGCGCCGATCCCGCGCGGGACCTGCTGTTCGGAGGCCTCAGCACCCGGGGCGGCCATGGCCGTCACCGTGGTGTTGACCGTTGTCGTCGCCGTCGCCGCGTCCTGCCCGCTCACGCCGTGCCTCCGTGGTGGATGCCGCCCTCGCCGGGCGCTGCCTGGTGCGGGATGCGCGGCTCCGCCGCGCCTGCGCCCGGGGCCGCGGGCTCCGCGGCCGCCGCCTCGCGCTCGGCCACGACCTCGCGCACGGCGTCGACGACCCCCGCGTAGCCGGAGCAGCGGCAGAGGTTGCCGCACAGGGCCTGACGGGTCTCCAGCTCGCTGGGGGCGTGATTGCCCTCCAGCAGGTCGTGGATGGTCATGGCCATGCCGGGTACGCAGAACCCGCACTGCACCGCACCCGACCTGCACAACGCCTGCTGGACGTCCGAAAGTTCCCCGTCCGTCGCGAGACCCTCGACGGTGCGGACCTCGCTGCCGGCGGCCGTGGCGGCCGGTACCAGGCAGGAGGCGACGAGCCTGCCGTCGACCTGCACGGCGCAGGCGCCGCATTCGCCCTGCGAGCAGCCGTCCTTGGCGCCCGCGAGGCCGAGCCGCTCGCGCAGCACGTACAGGAGGGATTCGCCGATCCAGGCGCCGGTGACGGGCCGGTCGGCGCCGTTGACGCGCAGGACGTAGGAGGCCGACGGGTGCTCGTGATGGGCGGCGGGCCCGGCGGCCGCTTCTTCCTCGTACGTCGCCACCTCGGGCGGGAGACCTTCGCCGGTTCCCTCGGGCGGGAGTGCGCCCTCGCTGTCGGCGGTGTCCGCGTGCGGCGTGAGGTCGCTCGGGGGCTCCTGCGCGGCCGGCCCGTCCCCGGTCCCGGGGTCGGGCTCCACGGCGGCCGGCTCCGCCTCGTGCGCGGGCTCGTGCGCGGCCTCGGGGCCGGGCTCCGGCGCGTGGCCGAACGCGGTGAAGCCGTGGCCGTCGGTGCGGTCGGTGCCGGCGGGCTGCGCGGGCTCGGCGGCCGGCGCCTGGAGGCGCACCCCGCCGAAGAGATCCAGCCCGGTGTCGGCCACCGCCGGCCGCTCGGCGGCGACGGAGGCTTCGGGAGCGGCCGGCTCGGGGTACCCGGTCTGCTCCGCGTACCCGGCGTACTCGCCCTGGACCGTGTGCCCCGTGTACTCGCCCTGGACCGCGTACTCGCCCCGGACCGCGTGGTCGGCGGCCCGGGCGCCCTCGGCCTGCTCCGCGGCCGGGCCGTGCGCGGCCTCGATGTCGTGCGGGGCCTGGTGCACCGGCTCGCCCTCGGGCAGGGCGGTGCCCACCCCGGGCCCGCCCAGCACCCGCGGCCCGCGCCCCGCGGCGCCCACTCCGGGCCCGCCGAGCAGTCGCCCGGCGGCATGCCCGGTCGCGGCGGCGGCGGCCGAAGCGGCGGCGGCCTCGTCCGTGCCGGGCAGCACACCGGCGGCACCGGCGGCGTCCGCGTCGGGGGTCCCGGCCGGCTGCTGCGTCAGGTACGCCCACGGCGCCGGGGCGCCGCCCGGCAGCGTCGCCGGGGCCTGGCTCCAGTCGGCGTCCAGCCGGCCCGGCCGGTAGTCGTTCGACTGCTCGGGGAATTCGGAGAACTCGGGCACGGCCCACTGCCCGGTCGCCGAACCGGCCTGCTCGGGCTCGTGCGCCGCTTCCGGGAACCGCCACTCGGCCGTCGCGCTCGGATCGGTCACCGGCAGCTCCGGCTCCGGCTCCGGCTCGGCGAACGCCGCCGCGACCGACGCCGGGATCGGGATCGACGCCGGGATCGGCCCGCCCACGGACCCGGAGCCCGGGCCCTGACCGGCGCCCTGGCCCGCACCGGCACCAGCGCCACCCGACGGATCGGCCTGCGCCGGGCCGCCCGCCTCCGGCCACTGCACCGGAATCGCCCACGTCCCGGTCGCCGCCGGATCCGTGGTCGCCGAGCCGAGCGGCACGATCATCGGCGGCGGCACGTAGCCGTGCCCGGGCGCCGCGAGCGGCTCCCCGGTGCCGAGCGCGTCCAGCATGTCCTGCGGCAGTTTCACGAAGGCCGTGGCGTCCGAGTCGTACTCGCCGCCCTGCGGGACCGGTTCCCAGCCCCAGCCCGCCGTGCCGTTCCCCTGGGTCACGTTCTCGTTCTCGTTCTCGCTCATGAGGTCAGCGCCCTCCCCAGGGCCCTGCGCGCCAGCACGGCCACCGTCCGCCGCAGATGCAGTACTCCGGGAGCCACCGGCTCGCCCTGGTCGGGCACGCACGCGGCCGCGACGTACTCGCCGAAGGCCTCCAGCGCCTCGGGGGCCAGGGTCCGCCCGCCGTCCCAGTCGATCAGCGAGGCCACCCACTGCTCGGCTTCCAGCGGCCGCAGCGGCATCGGCGCGACCGCTCCGATGGCGCAGCGCACGCCCCGGCGCGCGGGGTCCAGGACGAGCCCCACGGACGCCACGGCACGACCGGGCCCGGTACGGCCCGTGGCCTTCAGGAACACTTGCGGCGCGTGCAGCAGCGGCACCCGCACGAAGCCGATCAGCTCACCGGGCCGCAGCATCTCCCGCCCGGCCAGCAGGTACGACACCGGGATCTCCCGCTGTCCGACCGGGCCGACGATGACGAGTACGGCCTCCAGCGCGGCCAGCACGGGCAGTGCGTCACCCGTGGGCGCGGCGGTGGCGATGTTGCCGCCGAGGGTGCCCGCGTTGCGGATCTGCGGGGGCCCGGCGGCCCGGGCCGCGGCCGCGAGCGCGGGGATCAGAGCGGCGAAATCCGGCCGTCCCATCCGGGCGTGCGTGAGGCCCGCACCGAGCAGCGCGTGGCCGTCCTGGTACTGCCAGCCGCGGATCTCGTTGATCCGGCCCAGGCCCACCAGTGCGGCGGGCCGCAGCAGCCCGGCGTTGACGGCGGCCATCAGGTCGGTGCCGCCGGCGACCGGAACGGCGGCGGGCATGGCGGTGAGCGCCGCCACGGCCTCGTCGAGCGAGGCCGGCAGCGTCACGGACTGCGCCGCCTGCGGGCCCTGCGGCCCCTGAGGTGAATCCAGTGCGTGCGGTGCGTGCGTGGTCAACCCAGCTGCCCCTTCCCGATGTCCCGGTTCCGGCGCTCACGCCTGTTCCGCCGTACGGTACGTGCTCACCGCCGGGACGTGGCAACTCTGGCACATCTTCCGGGCCGCCCGGCGCGAGGGTCCGCCCCCTGCGGCCGTCCCCGGGCGCGGTGCCCCGTACGGGCCGTACGGCCCTGTCGCACCGCCTTCGACGGCGCTCCTCCCTGATTGCCCGATTTTCCCTGTATGCAGGGAAAATGAGGCAGAGTTCCCCTGTCGTTCCCTTTCGCTTCCGGTCGGCGCCGCCATCCACTTGTCACACGTTCGGGGGCGCGCCCTCGATCGGTCGCCCCGGCACCCCGGGCCGCCGCTGCCGTGGCAACGGCCCGCCCGGCGGCCGGTAATCGACCCCCTGCGCGGCCAACCGCGCGTAGTGCGCGCCCATCCGCTCCTCGAACCACGCGAAGTCGCGCTCCGCGGGTTCCGGCTGCCACGACCACACCACCTCGGCGAAGGCCGCCAGCCGCGGGAACACCTGGTAGTCGACCCGGCCCTGGTTCTCCATCACCTCGGTCCAGACGTTGGCCTGCGCACCCAGCACGTGGGCGGCGGCCTCCGGCGACAGCTTCGGCGGCACCGGCTCGAAGCGGTAGACGTCCTCCAGCGAACGCACGTACCCGATGGGCATCGGCTCGTCCGCCCCGCCCGCCTGCCGGTGGTCCAGGTACACCTGCTGCTCGGGGCACATGACCACGTCGTGCCCGGCCTCGGCGGCGGCGATCCCGCCCGCGTAGCCGCGCCACGAGGACACCGCGGCGCCGTCCGCGAGCCCGCCCTCCAGGATCTCGTCCCAGCCGATCAGCCGCCGCCCGCGCGCGGCGAGCCAGCCGTCGAAGTGCCGGACGAACCACGCCTGCAGCCCGTCCTCCCCGGCCACGCCCAGCTCGCGGATCCGCTCCTGGGCGACGGCGGAGGCCTTCCACTGCGCCTTGGGGCACTCGTCCCCGCCCACGTGCACGAAGGGTGAGACCTCGACCGGGAACAGCTCAAGCAGCTCCTCGAAGACCCCCTCGTAGAACCGCAGCACCGCCTCGGTCGGCGCGAGCACGTTCTCGGTGATCCCCCAGTCGTCCCACACCCCGAGCGCGGCGGTGTCGACCACGTCGGTGTTGCCCAGCTCCGGGTACGCGGCGATGGCGGCCTGCGAATGCCCCGGCACGTCGATCTCCGGGACCACCCGGACGTGCCGCTCGGCGGCGTACGCGACGATCTCGCGGATGTCGTCCTGCGTGTAGTACCCGCCGTGCGGGGTCTCGTTCCACAGCGGCGAGGCCCGGTGGCCCCAGCGGCTGCGCGGGCGCCACCCGCCGACCTCGGTCAGCCGCGGGTGGCGCCGGATCTCGATCCGCCAGCCCTGGTCGTCGGTGAGGTGCAGGTGCAGGACGTTGAGCTTGTGCGCGGCGAGCAGGTCGATGTAGCGCAGCACGCCGTCCTTGGGCATGAAGTGCCGGGCCACGTCCAGCATCATCCCGCGCCAGCCGAACCGCGGGGCGTCCGCGACGGAGGCGTACGGCAGGCTCCACGCACGGCCGGGCAGCGGCGCCTTGCGGTACGCGTCGGGCCCCAGCAGCTGACGCAGCGTCTGGGCGCCCCAGAAGAGGCCGGCCGCCGTCGCTCCCGTCAGCTCGGCCCCGTCCGGGCCGATCTCGATGCGGTACGCCTCCGGCCCCTGGCCCGCGGCGCCCTCCGGGTCGACGCGCAGCCGCAGCTCGGCGGTCGCGCCGGCCCCGGCGGCGGGCAGCTCCCAGCCGGTGGCCGCACCCAGTTCGCGCCGCAGCCAGCGCGCGACCGCCGCGGCGCCCGGCCCGGCGTCCAGGGCGGGCGCTGACCCGAACGCGAAGCGGCGCCCGCCCTCGTCGAGGAGTACGACCTGGGGTGCGGGGATCAGGTCCATGCGTCAGCCCTTCACGACTGCGTGCGCGTGTTGCGTCCTGCGCAACGATCGTTCCGCAGGACGCTCGTCGCGCCGACCCTAGTGCCCTGCGCGGGCACGGCAAAGACCCCCGGACGCGCTCGTGCGCACCGGGGGCCTCGGTCCTGCGAAATCCCGTGAAGTCCCGCGAAGCCCCACGAAAGAGGGGCCGGGAGGGAGGACTACTTGTCCTTGCCGCCCTTGTCCTTGTCCCCGCCGGGGCCCATGGACTCGTAGATCTCCTTGCACATGGGGCAGACCGGGTACTTCTTCGGGTCCCGGCCCGGTACCCAGACCTTGCCGCAGAGCGCGACGACGGGGGTCCCGTCGAGCGCGCTCGCCATGATCTTGTCCTTCTGGACGTAGTGGGCGAAGCGCTCGTGGTCGCCGTCACCGTGCGACACCTGCGGCGTCGGCTCTACGAGGGTCCCCGTGCCAGTCCCGCGCTCGGGCTCAAGAGTGCTCATGGAACCCAGGGTACTTAACCCCGCGCCCGTCAGTTCAGCGACGGGTCGTCCGGATAGGTGGCGACCATCGCGAGCTCGCTGCGCTGGCGGCGCAGCACCGCCCGCCACAGCCGCTCCGGATCCGGGAAGGACACGTCCCCGGGCTCCGATTCGACGACGTACCAGGCGCCCTCGCCGAGCTCCGCCTCCAGCTGGCCCGGGCCCCAGCCGGAGTAGCCCGCGAAGATCCGCAGGCCGCCCAGGGCCGCGGCCAGCAGCTCCGGCGGCGTCTCCAGGTCGACCAGTCCGATCGCCCCGTACACGCGGCGCCAGCCGAGCGGACCCTCCTCGCCCGGGATCACCGCCACGCCCAGGGCCGAGTCCATGGCCACCGGCCCGCCCTGGAAGACGACCCCGGGGGCGCCGGCCAGGGGCGCCCAGGGCAGCAGGACGTCGCCGACGCCCACGGGGGTCGGCCTGTTCAGGACCACGCCGAGGGAGCCCTGCTCGTCGTGGTCGAGCAGCAGCACGACCGCGCGGTCGAAATTCGGGTCCGCGAGGGCGGGGGTGGCCACGAGCAGCCGCCCTGTGAGGGAGGACACCTCGGTCATGCCGCCATGATCCCGCACATCGGCCGATTCCGGGGAGCGGGCGGGAAGATCGGATCGATCGCAGCTCAGGGCGCACGGCAGCAGCGAGGAGCGCGCACGGACGGAGTATGCGGAACGCAACGCTCCGCCATGTGGTGGATACGGAGGGTGTTGTGCCGAATTCATGACAGTCCTACGGCCACGTCGGCCTTACGAACAAGGGGGTGGTGGCCCTTACCCTTTTCCCTGGCCCCCTGCCCACCCCTCTCCGGAACGCGAGATTCATGACCGGCATCAGTGACGATGTACTGCTTGTCCACGGCGGTACCCCGCTCGAGGGCGAGATCCGTGTCCGTGGTGCGAAGAACCTCGTGCCCAAGGCCATGGTCGCCGCTCTGCTCGGCAGCGAACCCAGCCGGCTGCGCAACGTTCCCGACATCCGTGACGTGCGCGTCGTCCGCGGGCTGCTCCAGCTGCACGGGGTGACGGTCCGTCCCGGCGAGGAGCCGGGCGAACTCGTCCTCGACCCCACCCACGTCGAGAGCGCGAACGTCGCCGACATCGACGCCCACGCGGGCTCCTCGCGCATCCCGATCCTGTTCTGCGGCCCGCTGCTGCACCGGCTCGGCCACGCCTTCATTCCGGGCCTGGGCGGCTGCGACATCGGCGGCCGGCCGATCGACTTCCACTTCGACGTGCTCCGCCAGTTCGGCGCGACCATCGAGAAGCGCGAGGGCGGCCAGTACCTGGAAGCCCCGCAGCGCCTGCGCGGCTGCAAGATCCGCCTCCCCTACCCGTCGGTCGGCTCGACCGAGCAGGTGCTGCTGACGGCCGTCCTGGCCGAGGGCGTCACCGAGCTCAGCAACGCCGCGGTGGAGCCGGAGATCGAGGACCTCATCTGCGTCCTGCAGAAGATGGGCGCGATCATCTCCGTCGACACCGACCGGACCATCCGGATCACGGGCGTCGACCGCCTCGGCGGCTACAACCACAAGGCCCTCCCGGACCGCCTGGAAGCCGCCTCCTGGGCTTCCGCGGCGCTCGCCACCGGCGGCAACATCTACGTGCGCGGCGCCCAGCAGCGCTCGATGATGACGTTCCTGAACACCTTCCGCCGCGTCGGCGGGGCGTTCGAGATCGACGACGACGGCATCCGCTTCTGGCACCCGGGCGGCCCGCTCAACGCCATCGCGCTGGAGACGGACGTCCACCCCGGCTTCCAGACCGACTGGCAGCAGCCGCTCGTCGTGGCGCTCACGCAGGCCTCCGGCCTGTCGATCGTCCACGAGACGGTGTACGAGTCCCGGCTCGGCTTCACCTCGGCGCTCAACCAGATGGGTGCTCACATCCAGCTGTACCGCGAGTGCCTGGGCGGCAGCGCCTGCCGCTTCGGCCAGCGCAACTTCCTGCACTCGGCGGTCGTCTCCGGCCCCACCAAGCTGCAGGGCGCCGACCTGGTCATCCCCGACCTGCGCGGCGGATTCTCGTACCTGATCGCGGCCCTGGCCGCCGAGGGCACCTCGCGGGTCCACGGCATCGACCTGATCAACCGCGGCTACGAGAACTTCATGGAGAAGCTCGTGGAACTCGGCGCGAAGGTCGAACTCCCGGGCGGGGAGCTCGTCTGAGCCGTACCCGGACATCCGGACGTACGCAGAAAGCCCCTCGGGCTCCCACAGGGCCCGGGGGGCTTTCCCGTACCTCCCGTACCCCGGCCGGGTCCGCGGTTCCGGCCTCGGCCCGCGGGCCGCGGGCCGCGGCAAAGGGCCCGCCGAGGCCCGCGAAGCCCCGTACGGAGCCGAACGGCGGCCCGGTGGGACGTGCCAGTGGCATACCTGGGCCCCGCCAGGCCCCTGACGGGCCCTCACAGGGCCTGCCAGGCCCGCCGGGCGGCCCGGGGGCGGCCCCGGGCCCGTCCGGGCCCACCGGCCCGCGTCCGGCCCCGGACAGACCGAAGGGCGGCCACCCCGCCCGGGGGTGACCGCCCATCGTCGTTCTGCGTACTACTGCCGTTCCAAAGGCCTGTGCGGCCCTCGGCGCCGGGGCAGGACTTACTTGCCCTTGGCGGCTTCCTTGAGCTTGGAGCCCGCGGAGACCTTCACGCTGTAGCCGGCCGGGATCTGGATGGGGTCGCCGGTCTGCGGGTTGCGCGCGGTGCGAGCGGCACGGTGGGTGCGCTCGAAGGTCAGGAAGCCGGGGATGGTGACCTTCTCGTCGCCCTTGGCGACAATCTCGCCGACGGTCTCGGCGAGCGCGGCCAGAACGGCGTCGGCGTCCTTGCGGGTCACCTCGGCGCGCTCGGACAGAGCGGCCACCAGCTCACTGCGGTTCATGTTGTACTCCCGTGTTCAACTTGCCTTAGAGGCGTGAGATCGAAGCCGATGCTGCCAGGGCCCTAGGACAGTCCCCGGACCCGGGTCTGAACGTCAGACCCTCTCGCCCGGTTACGCATCCTGCCCCCACCAGCGGCGGGAAAGCCAATCCGGCACCCGTCGGGGTCACACGAAAAGCGCCACAGTCACGCCGCGGTGACGCTCCGTCCACGCCTTCGCCCACACGCCACCGCGGACCGCGGACCCCGCGGGCATCCCCGCAAACCCTAGAGGCGGCGCGTCGGGCCCGCATCTCGCGACGCGCCGGGATCGGAGCGCCGTGAGGGCCGTCACAGCAGGGCTCAGACCCCCGAGGCCGCCTTGCGGACGGCGCCCGCGACCGCGCCCGCGACCTTGTCGTTGAACACCGACGGGATGATGTAGTTCGCGTTCAACTCGTCCTCGCCCACGACGTCCGCCAGCGCGCTCGCGGCGGCCAGCATCATCTCCGTGTTCACGGTGCGGGACTGAGCGTCCAGCAGACCGCGGAAGACGCCCGGGAAGACCAGCACGTTGTTGATCTGGTTCGGGAAGTCGGAGCGGCCCGTGGCCACGACGGCGGCGGTCTGGCGGGCGACGGCCGGGTCCACCTCGGGGTCCGGGTTCGCGAGCGCGAACACGATCGCGCCTTCCGCCATGGCCGCGACGTCCTCGCCGGACAGCACGTTCGGGGCCGAGACGCCGATGAACACGTCGGCGCCGACCACGGCTTCCTTCAGCGTGCCCGTGTAGCCCTCGGGGTTGGTGTTGTCGGCGATCCAGCGCAGCGGGGAGTCCGCGGCCGCGTCGACGAGGTCGGGGCGGTCCGCGTGCACGACGCCGTGGATGTCGGCGCTCACCGCGTTCTTGACGCCCGCCGCGAGGAGCAGCTTGAGGATGGCGGTACCGGCCGCGCCGGCGCCCGACATGACGACCTTGACATCGCCAACTGCCTTGCCCACCACGCGCAGTGCGTTGGTGAGCGCCGCGAGCACGACGATCGCGGTGCCGTGCTGGTCGTCGTGGAAGACGGGGATGTCGAGGGCCTCGCGCAGCCGGGCCTCGATCTCGAAGCAGCGCGGCGCGGAGATGTCCTCCAGGTTGATGCCCGCGAAGCCGGGGGCGATGGCCTTGACGGCGGCCACGATCTCGTCGGGGTCCTGGGTGTCCAGGCAGATCGGCCAGGCGTCGATGTCGGCGAAGCGCTTGAAGAGGGCCGCCTTGCCCTCCATGACCGGCATGGCGGCCATGGGGCCGATGTTGCCCAGGCCCAGCACGGCGGAGCCGTCGGTCACGACTGCGACGGTGTTGCGCTTGATGGTGAGGCGGCGCGCGTCCTCGGGGTTCTCGGCGATCGCCATGCACACGCGGGCCACGCCCGGGGTGTAGATCATGGAGAGGTCGTCACGGTTGCGGATGGGGTGCTTGGACGCCATCTCGATCTTGCCGCCGAGGTGCATCAGGAAGGTGCGGTCGGAGACCTTGCCGAGGCTGACGCCCTCGATGCCGCGCAGCTTCTCGACGATCTCGTCCGCGTGCGCGGTGGAGGTCGCGGCGATGGTGACGTCGATCCGGAGCTTCTCGTGGCCGGATGCGGTCACGTCGAGACCGGTGACCGATCCGCCGGAGGACTCCACGGCGGTGGTGAGCTGGGAGACCGCGGTTCCGCTCGCGGGCACTTCCAGACGGACCGTCATCGAATACGAGACGCTGGGCGCCGTTGCCATGGCCGTGTTCCTCTTCTGTCCCTGGTTCGCTGTAACACACAGAGCCCCGCTGCACAGCAGGTGCGGCAGGACCTGTTGTCCGATCGTCCCACCTACCAGCCAGTACAAGGTAACCAGCTACAAAATTCGGAAAGACTCTTCCACCATACGAGATACCCGGGACGTTCGGAATGGTGGGGTCATACGAAACAGGTCCGCGCCCCCCACAGGTGGGGGACGCGGACCTGGTGATTCGTACGTCTATGACACCGACCCGCCATGCTCGCCTCGCGGCAAGTGGTCGCTCTGAGCGACGAAGGTTGGGCCCGGGGGCTTGGATCGAGTCGGTGCCGTACCCAGGCTAACAAAGGATCGCCGAAAGTGATCCCCCTGCTCTCGCTCGTATCCGGGCACCACGCTCCTGGCCGCGGACCATCCGGCCGTACGGGGCCCTGAGCGGGCCCGGGACGGCACCCCTCAGGGCAGCAGCAGCTCCGGTACCCCGTCCGCGTCGGGCTTGTCCCGGTCGGCCGAGACCACCGTCAGCTGCTGCGTCGCGCGCGTCAGCGCCACGTACAGCACCCGCAGGCCCGCCGGGGACTCGTCCGCGATCTCCGCCGGGGAGACCACCACCGTGGCGTCGTACTCCAGGCCCTTGGCCTCCAGGCTGCCCAGCGCCACCGCCCGCTCGCCGAGGTCCGCGAGCCAGCCCGCGGCCTCCGCGCGCCGGTCCATCGCCACGACCACGCCGACCGTGCCGTCCACCTGCTCCAGCAGCCGCCTGGTCTCCTCCCGCACCGCGGTGCCGAGATCGCCGGCGGCGGCCGTGAAGCGGGGCTCCAGCCCCGTGGAGCGCACCGCCGACGGCGGCTCCATGCCGGGCATCGCCAGCCGCAGCACCCGGGAGGCGACCTCCGCGACCTCGGCCGGGTTGCGGTAGTTGACCGTGAGCGTGAAGCGCCGGCGCGGCCGGGAGCCCAGGGCCTCGTCGCGGGCCGCGGCGGCCTCCTCCGGGTCCGTCCAGGAGGACTGCGCCGGGTCGCCCACCACCGTCCAGGTGCCGTGCCGGCCCCGCCGGCCCACCATCCGCCACTGCATCGGCGTCAGGTCCTGGGCCTCGTCCACGATGACGTGCGCGTACTCGGTGCGCTCCGCCGAGAGCCGCTCGGCCCGCTCCCACTGGGTCTCCTCGCGGGTCGGCATCAGCTCCTCCAGCCCGCTGAGCTGGTCGAGCGGATCCATCTCCCGTCTGCGCTTGGGCCGCGCGGGCGCGCCCAGCAGCAGCTGGAGCTCGTCCAGCAGCGCCACGTCGTGCACCGACAGGGGGCCCTTGCCGTCCGGGCCCACCCGGCGCAGCGAGCGGGCCAGCTGGCGGGTCTCGCGCGGGTTGAGGTCCCGGCGCGACCAGCGGCCGAGGTGGCGCTCGTCGGCGAGCGCGGCGAGCACCGTCCGCGGGGTCAGCTCGGGCCACCAGGCGTCGAGGAAGCCGATGAAGGCGTCCTCGGTGGAGATGTCCTCGTCGAAGGCGGAGCGCAGCTCGGCGGCCAGCTCCGGGTCGCTGTGCCGGCCGGCGCCGCCGGACTTCGCGTAGAGGGCGTCGAGCAGCAGCTTGCGGGCGCGCGGGCGCAGCAGGTTGACCGGGGCGGTGCCGCTGAGCACGTTCTGCCGGATCCGGTTCAGCTCGTCGGCCTCCAGCTCCTGGCGGCGGCCGAAGGCCACCACGCGCAGCCGGTCGGGTGCGCCGCCGAGCTCCAGTGCACCGCGTACGGCCTTGCGGAGCACCTTGAGCATCCGGGAGGAGCCCTTGATGCGGGCCACGGCCGGGGAGTCGTAGGTGGTGGCCTCCGCGCCGTCGACGAGCGAGCCCAGGGCCCGGATGGCCACCTGGCCCTCCTCGCCGAGCGAAGGCAGCACGCCCTCGGTGTACGCGACGAGCAGCGGGGTCGGCGAGACGATCAGGATGCCGCCGGAGTAGCGGCGCCGGTCCTGGTAGAGCAGGTACGCGGCGCGGTGCAGGGCGACGGCGGTCTTGCCGGTGCCGGGGCCGCCCGCGACCTCGGCGACGGAGGCGGCGGGGGCCCGGATGACCAGGTCCTGCTCGGCCTGGATGGAGGAGACGATGTCGCGCATCGAGTGCGTGCGCGCCCGTCCGAGGGCGGCCATCAGGGCGCCGTCGCCGATGGCGGGGAGCTCCCGGCCGTCCTGGAAGGCGGTGACCTCGGGACGCATCAGGTCGTCCTCGACGCCCAGCACCTTGCGCCCCTTGGAGCGGATGACGCGGCGGCGCACGACCCGGCCGGGCTCCTTGGGCGTCGAGCGGTAGAACGGCGCGGCGGCCGGCGCGCGCCAGTCGATGACCAGCGGCGTGTAGTCGGAGTCCAGGACCCCGATGCGGCCGATGTGCAGCGTCTCGGCGATGTCGGCGGTGAGGTCCTCGCGGATCGCGTCGTCGGCGGGCTCGACGGAGGTGTACGCGCCGTCGGCGCCGCGCTCCCCGTCCTTGCCGAGCACCAGGTCGATGCGGCCGAAGAGGAAGTCCTCGAACTCGTTGTTCAGCCGGTTCAGGTGGATGCCCGCCCGGAAGACCTGCGCGTCGCGCTCGGCGAGCGCGCCGGGCGTACCCACCTGGCCGCGCTTGGCGGCGTCGTTCATCAGGAACTCGGCCTCGTGGATCTTCTCCTCGAGGCGTCGGTACACCTGGTCGAGATGCGTCTGCTCGACCGCGATCTCCCGATCGCGGACGGAATCCGCCGTGCTGTCGACAGCGGCATTCTGCGCGGCCACCAAGGCCCCCTTCTGACGTGCATGGGCGACCGTCAAAGGTACGCGAATCGGCCCCCTGTCCGCACGCCCGTTCCGGAACCGGTCTCGCAGGGTGGTACGCCCCTCACCGGGACCCTTGCCCCGCCCCGGCCGCCAGGGCCCGGCGGCGGTGCCGGGCCACGCGCTCCCGGTTCCCGCAGCGCTCGCTGGAGCACCAGCGGCGCCGGTGGCCCCGGGAGGTGTCCAGGTAGACGCGGGTGCAGCCGTCGCCCGCGCAGGCCCGCAGCAGCGCCCGGTCGCCGGGGTCGGTCAGCAGCTCGACGGCGTCGCGGGCGACGGCGGCGAGCAGCGCACCGCACTCCACGCCGCCGCACAGCTCCCGTACGAGGTGTCCTTCCCGGTCCCGTACGGCGCACAGGCCGGGGGGTGGTCCGGCGGCCAGCGCGTTGACCCGGGCGAGGGCGTTCTCGTCCGTGTCGGTGCCGAGCAACTCCGCCCGTACGAGGGTTTCCACGTCGGCGCGCAGGGACCGGAAGGCCGCGGCCCAGTCGGGCCCGACCCGGGCGAGCGGCGTCCGGTCGGGCACCAGGCCGGCGCCGGCGAGCCACAACCGCAGCTCGTCACCGTCCGGGATCCCCTCGTGGGGGGTGAAGGTGGCCACCAGATCCAGACAGACCCGCCCGGAATCGAACCGCATGCCGTCAGCCTCCCGTCGTGGGGTGCCGTACCAGATTGCCGCCCGGCGGGTCACAGCGGAAGCCCCCGAACCGGTGGGTCCGCCATCCCGCTCGCGCGAAGCCCCACGCTGCGCAATCCAGCCTCGCCGGCGTTTGAGCAGGGGGCACCTCCCAGCGGTAGCCGGGGGAGGGTCCGGGCGGAGCCCGGTGCCCGGCGGAGCCGGGTTTCCTGGGGCTCCGCCCCAGACCCCGCTCCTCAAACGCCGGAGGGGCTGAACATGGCCGGAGGGGCTAAGGGGTCGGAGGCTGGTCGTGGAGGAGGCGTTGGAAGAGGCGGTGGTCGCGCCAGGCGCCGTCGATGTGCAGGTAACGCGGCGCGAGGCCGAACGGCTCGAAGCCCGCCTTCGCCAGCACCCGCTGCGAGGCCAGGTTGTCGACCAGCGTGCCGGCCTCCACCCGGTGCAGGCCCAGCTCGTCGCGGGCGACCCGGCAGACCTCCTCCACGGCCGCGGTGGCCAGCCCCTTGCCGTGCCAGGCCCGGTCGACCCAGTACCCCAGACCGCCGCTGCACAGCGGCCCGTACGCGATCGAGCCGAGGTTGATCGCGCCGACGGGCGTACCCGTGGCCGTCTCGACGAACACGTACGGGACGATCCGCCCCGCGTCCCGCTCCGCGAGCACGCCCTCGAGCCGCTCCCGCTGGCCGTCCTCCGTGTAGAAGGCCTCCGGCCGGACCGGCTCGAAGCGGGCCATGAACGCCCGGTTCCGCGCGAACGCCTCGGCCAGCCCCGCCGCGTCGCCGAGCGCGGCGCCCCTCATCTCAACCCCGTCGATGATCATCCCGGCACGCTAGCCGAGGACACCCCTGGCCGTCACCGAATCCGCCGGGAGCTCCCCGTACTTGGCCTCCCCGCCCGCGTCCAGCGACAGCCGGTACCCCCGCTTGACCACCGTCTGGATCAGGTTCGGGGCCCCGAGGGCCACCCGGAGGCGGGCCATCGCCGTCTCCACGGCGTGCTCGTCGCGCCCCGCGCCCGGCAGCGCCCGCAGCAGTTCCGCGCGGGACACCACCCAGCCCGGCCGCCGGGCCAGCGCCCGCAGCAGGGCCATCCCGGCGGGCGGTACGGGCCGCAGCTGCGCGTCCACCAGGACCGCGTGCCCCCGGATCTCCACCCGGTGCCCGGCCACCGGCAGCACCCGGGCCCGGCCGGGCAGTTCCTGGCAGAGCAACTGCACCAGCGGGCCCAGCCGGAACCGCTCCGGCTGCACCGTGTCCACCCCGTGCGCCTGCAGCGGCAGCGCGGTCACCGGGCCGACGCACGCGGACAGCAGCCTGCCGCGCAGCGCGTCCAGCACGGCCTCCCGCAGCCCCCGCTCCTCGGCCCGGGACAGCAGCGAGGCGGCCGCCGGCGCCGAGGTGAAGCTGACGGCGTCCACTGCGCCGCCGATCATCGCGTCCAGCAGCCGGTCAAGCGGCCCGAGGTCCTCCGGCGCCATCCACCGGTACACCGGGACCACCACCACCTCGGCCCCGCCGGCCCGCAGCGCCTCGACGAAGCCGGGCAGCGGCTCCCCGTGCAGCTGGAGCGCGATCCGCCGTCCGTCCACCCCGTCCGTCAGCAGCCGCTGCAGTACCTCGGCGAGCGACTCGGAGTCCGGGGACCAGGTCTCCACGAGCCCGGCGGCCCGGATGGCGCCCTTCACCTTCGGTCCGCGCGCCAGCAGTTCGGCGGCGCGCAGCCGCTCCAGGAGTTCCTCGCCGACGCCCCATCCGTCGGCCGCCTCGATCCACCCCCGGAAGCCGATGGCGGTGGTGGCCACGACCACGTCCGGTGCGCAGCCGATCAGTTCCTTCGTCGCGGCCAGCAGCTCGCTGTCGTCGGCGAGCGGCACGATCCGCAGCGCCGGCGCGTGCAGCACCGCCGCCCCGCGGCGGCGCAGCAGTGCGATGAGCTCGTCCGCGCGCCGGGCGGCCGTGACCCCGACGGTGAAGCCCGCGAGCGGGCCGGTGTTCGTGTCGTCCATCGTGACCTGCCTAGTGACGCATGTGGGGGCGGTACGGGTGGACCGAGCCTGCCAACTCGTCGTGTCGGACTCGGTTCACCCGTATTTCACCGCGGTTACACCGACGTGAGCTGCGGTTTCGTCTCGACCCCGACCGTGTGGATCACCGGGGCCGCCGGGCGGCGAAGGTATACCGCCCAGGTGACCGCGCAGCACAGGGCGTAGAAGCCGAGGAAGGTGACGAAGGCCGCCGTTCCGGAGCCGGAGGTGCGGAACGCCTCCCGGAAGACCAGGTTGATGCCGAGTCCGCCGAGCGCGCCGACCGCGCCGATGAGTCCCATCGAGGCGCCGGAGAGCCGCCGCCCGTACGCGGCGGCGCTCTCGCCGCTCATGCCGCGCGCCAGTGCCTTCGCCTGGAAGATGCCCGGGATCATCTTGTACGTCGATCCGTTGCCGAGCCCGCTCAGTACGAACAGGGCCACGAACCCGACGAGGAAGACCGGCAGCGAGGACCTCTGCGAGGCGAACACCACCACGCCGGTGGCCGCCGCCATCGCCACGAACGTCCCCAGGGTGATCCGGGCCCCGCCGAACCGGTCCGCGAGCGCCCCGCCCACCGGCCGGATCAGCGAGCCGAGCAGCGGTCCCATGAAGGTCAGCGAGGCGGCCTGGAGCGGGGTGCGGCCGAACTGGGTCTGCAGCACCAGGCCGAAGGCGAAGCTGTAGCCGATGAAGGACCCGAACGTGCCGATGTAGAGGAACGCCATGATCCAGGTGTGCGCGTCCTTCAGTGCCTCGCGGACCGCGCCGGTGTCGTTGCGCACGGGCGCCAGGTTGTCCATCCGTACGGCCGCCAGGACGGCCGCGGTCACGATCAGCGGGATGTAGGCGGCCAGCAGGTACCGGGGGTGCGCGGCCCCGGCGGTCGCGATGACCAGCAGCCCGGCCAGCTGCACCACGGGCACGCCGATGTTGCCGCCGCCGGCGTTCAGGCCGAGCGCCCAGCCCTTCTTGCGCAGCGGGAAGAAGGCGTTGATGTTGGTCATCGAGGAGGCGAAGTTGCCGCCGCCGACGCCGGTGAGGGCCGCTACGACCAGGAAGGTCCCGTAGGAGGTCCCGGGCTCCATCACCACGATCGCGGCGACCGTCGGCGCGAGCAGCAGCAGTGCGCTGACGACGGTCCAGTTGCGGCCGCCGAAGCGGGCCACGGCGAAGGTGTACGGCACCCGTACGATCGCGCCCACGCAGGTCGCTGTCGCGATCAGGAAGAACTTCCCGGCGGGGTCGATCCCGTACGCCGGTCCCATGAAGAGGACCATCACGGACCAGAGCGACCAGATGGAGAAGCCGATGTGCTCGGAGAACACGGAGTAGACGAGGTTGCGGCGGGCGGTCCGCTCCCCGGTCTCCTTCCAGAAGGTCTCGTCCTCGGGGTCCCACCGCTCGATCCAGCGGCCCCCCTTGCGCGGTGCGGTCGTACCGGTCATCACACGCCTCCACAGCTCTCGCGTCCGTGGAACGACCGTAGGAACGGCGCGTTTCGGCCCCGGTCCCCGCCGGATGACCGCCGGGAAACCTTGCTCTCACCCGCCGCCGGGGGCACCTGTGAGCGCGGCCGGGCGCCAGCTCGCCGGGGGTACTTCCAGCCAGCCGCGTTCGCCGCCGAGCCCGGCCACGGCCCGGTGCAGCGCTTCGAGTCCGGGGTGGCTGAGCCCCTTGCGCCAGACCATGGACAGCGGGGAGAGCGGTACGGGGTCGACCAGCGGCCGCTTGACGGACCCGGGCAGGTCGACGAAGTCGACGGTCACCAGCACCGGATTGCGGGTCTTGGCCATGACCCGGCTGAACTCGTCCTTGCCGATGGCCACCGGCGCGGGCGGCGCCATCAGGATCCCCCGCCCGGCGAACAGCTCGCGCGCGAGTCCCGTCCACTCCAGCGTGCGCGGGTTCCCGGCGCCCGCGTAGACGGTCTCCCCGGCCAGCGCGTCCAGCGGTACGGCCGCCAGCCCGGCCAGCGGGTGCCCCTCGGGCAGCAGCACGGCGAGCGGCTCGTAGCGCACGGGCCGGTGCGCGATGCGCGAGCGCCATACCGGGTCCAGCCCGTCGGCGTACCCGAAGGAGACGTCGAGGCGCCCGGCGGCGATCTCGGCGGCGGCGTGGGTCAGCCCGCTCTCCCAGCGGGCCATCAGCTCGCAGTCCGGGGCCAGCTCCCGGGCCCGGTCCAGCACGGTGCGCGCCGTGCTCGGGCCGTCGGTGTTCAGATCGACGAGCAGGGGCCGGGGCGCGGCGAAGGCGGCGGCGACCGCCTCGTGCGCGGCCAGCACCCGCCGGGCGAGCGGCAGCAGCCGCTCCCCGTCGGGGGTCGGCTCGACGGCGCGGGTCGTACGGACGAACAGCACGGTGCCGAGGGCCTCTTCGAGCCGCCGTACGTCGCGGCTCAGCGCCTGCTGGGCGACGTAGAGGCGGGCGGCGGCTCGGGTGAAGTGCAGTTCCTCGGCGACCGCGACGAACCCGCGCAGCAGCCGGGGATCCACGTCACGGGGCATCATCCCCGGAGACTAACAACAGATCGGCGTGAATGGCTGACGGACAGGTGTTGGACGGTTCGCCCGGTCCGGGCCGAGGGTGGTGGTCATGCCCCTCATGGCCGTCACCGGCAGCACGCTCGTCCTCGCCGCCCCGCCCGCCTCGCCCGTCCCGCCCGTCCCGCCGATCCCCGCCCGCACTCCCCCGCGCCCGGCGCGCCCGGCGGGTCCGCTGGACCCCTACCGGCGCCTGTTCGCGCTGCCCGGCACCCGCGGCTTCACCGCCGGGAACCTCCTCGCCCGCCTCCCCATGGGCATGTTCGGGGTCAGCGCGGTCATGATGATCGCCGGCCAGCGCGGCTCGTACGCCCTCGCCGGCGCGGTCACGGCGACCGGCCTGGCCGCCACCGCGCTGGTCGGGCCGTGGACCGCCCGGCTGATCGACCGGCACGGGCAGGCCCGGATCGCCGTCCCGGCCACCCTGATCGCGTTCCTCGGCTCGCTGTCCCTGGTCGTGTGCGTCCGTACCGGGGCACCGGCCTGGACCCTCTTCGCCTCGTACGCCGCGACCGCCACCACCCCCAACATCGGGGGCATGTCCCGCGCCCGCTGGACGCACCTGCTGCGCGGCGACTCGAAGGCGCACCACACCGCAATGTCCTTCGAACAGGCCGCCGACGAGCTCTGCTTCATGCTCGGCCCGGTCCTGGCGGCCTTCCTCTGCTCGGTCGTCCTCCCCGAGGCCGGCACCCTCACCGCGGCCGCCCTGCTGCTGACCGGCATGCTGGTCTTCACCTCCTGCCGCGCCACCCAGCCCCCGGTGAAGGCGGGTCCGCGCCACGGCTCACCGCTGCGCGCCCTCGGCCCGCTGCTGCCCCTCTTCCTCGCCACGGGCGTGGTCTTCGGCTCGATGGAGATCGCCTCGATCGCGCACCTCTCCGCCCTGGGGCTGGGCGCCGCCTCCGGCCCGGTGCTGGCCCTCCAGGCGGCGGGCTCCTGTGCGGCCGGCCTGCTCTACGGCACGATGCGCCCGCGCGGCCTGCGCACCTGCCTGGTCGCCATGGCCGCCGCGATGGCCCTGCCCTGGCTCGCGGCGAGCACGGGCTCGCTCGTCCCGCTGGCCTGCGCGCTGCTGCTGGCGGGCATGGCCACGGCTCCGACGATGGTGACGTCGATGTCCCGGGTCCACGCGCTCATCCCGGAGGGCCGCCTCAACGAGGGCATGACCCTCGCGGTCACCGCCATCTTCGCGGGCATCTCCCTGGGCGCGGCCACGGCCGGCACCCTGGTCGACCGCCTAGGCCCGGCGACCGCCTACGCCCTCCCGGCCGCGGCGGCCGTTCTCGCGCTCGCGGCCACGAAAGTCGTACCGGTTTCCAGTACCAGAGACGTACCATAAACTCGTACGAGTACGACCCGGAGAGAGGAGCGCACCATGTCCATAAGCGCCAGCGAAGCCAGGGCGACCCTGTTCCCGCTGATCGAGCGCGTGAACACCGACCACGCCCCGGTGCGCATCACCTCCAAGAGCGGTGACGCGGTCCTCATGTCCGCCGACGACTACGACTCCTGGCAGGAGACCGTGTACCTCCTGCGCTCCCCCGCCAACGCCCAGCGATTGATGGAGGCCGTCGCGCGTGACCGCGAGGGTGCTTCCACCGTGGTCAGGACGCTGGACGAGCTGAGGGAGTTGGCCGGGGGCGAGGAGTGAGGAGCGTCCACTTCGACCCGGCCGCCTGGGAGGACTTCCTGTTCTGGCTCTCGTCGGACCGGAAGATGGCCCGACGGATCACCCGCCTGATCGGCGAGATCCAGCGGGACCCCTTCACCGGCATCGGCAAGCCCGAGCCGCTGAAGGGCGAGTTGACGGGCTACTGGTCCCGCCGCATCGACGACGAGCACCGCCTCGTGTACCGGGCCGACGACAAGGAAGTGAAGGTCCTCAAGGCGCGCTACCACTACTGACGCATGACGAAGGCCCCGCAGCCGAGAGGCTGCGGGGCCTTTGCCCACATGGGATGAGTGGAGATGGCGGGAATCGAACCCGCGTCCAACGGTGCAGAAGCAGGGCTTCTCCGAGCGCAGTCCGCTGCGCTTTTCTCGGCCCCGGAGATCACACGGACAAGTCTCCGACGGGCTCAGTCACTGTTTGGTTTCCCTCCAACCCCCGTGACCGGGGCTAGAGGTTTAGATCCCTAATTGACGCCAGGATCCGGACCGGGACCACTTCCGGGCTGACGCTCCTCACAGAGGCTTCAGCTCACTGTTATTAGGCAGCGAGGGTGAAGCGGGAGTTATCGCTCTTGGAGTTGGCGATTATTTTTTGCGACATGTGGTTAGCGAGATCATTGCCGCTTCCTCGGCTCGCTTCCCCTGCATCGACATCCGCTGTCGAAACCGATCATCCCCATGTTTTTTTAACAAGCTGCTCCACCCCGAGGGGCGGTGCTGACGCCATGGTACGCGAAGTGGACCACGGGATGCCAGGAGATTACAGCTGACCACGCTCCTTGCGCTTCACGGCCGAGATCACCCGGTTCGTCTCGCGCGTGTCCTGCTTCTCACGCAGGGCCTGGCGCTTGTCGTACTCCTTCTTGCCCTTCGCCAGCGCGATCTCGACCTTCGCCCGGCCGTCCTTGAAGTACAGCGAGAGCGGCACGATCGTGTTGCCCGTCTCGCCGGTCTTCGAGTCCAGCTTGTCGATCTCCTCGCGGTGCAGGAGGAGCTTGCGCTTGCGGCGGGCGCTGTGGTTGGTCCAGGTGCCCTGGCTGTACTCCGGTACGTGCACGTTGTAGAGCCAGGCCTCGCCGCTCTCCACCGACACGAAGCCGTCCACCAGCGAGGCACGGCCCTGGCGCAGGGACTTGACCTCGGTACCCGTGAGCACGAGACCGCACTCGTAGGTGTCGATGATCGTGTAGTCGTGCCGCGCCTTCTTGTTCTGGGCGATCAGCTTGCGCCCTTTTTCCTTAGCCATAGTGCGGTCATTTTCGCACTACGGACCCACCCCGAGGCCACCCAATACCGTGACGGCCCGCTCCTCGACCGCCTCGCCCGCCGGCACGTCCGGGGTGATGCCGGCGCCGTCCAGACTGCGGCCCGCCGGCGTGCGGTACGTGCCCACCGTCAGCTCGGCCACCGAACCGTCCGGGAGCTCGGTCGGCATCTGGACCGAGCCCTTGCCGAAGGTCCGGCTGCCCACCGCCACCGCCCGGCCCCGGTCCTGCAGGGCACCCGTCACGAGTTCGGCCGCGCTCATCGTGCCGCCGTCGACCAGGGTCACGAGCGGCCGGGTGGTGTCCCCGCCCTCGGCCGCGTACAGGACCCGCTGGTCGCCCCGTACGTCGTAGGTGGCCACGAGCCCGCCGTCGAGGAAGGCGGAGGCGGCGGTGACCGCCTCGGTGACCAGCCCGCCCGGGTTGCCGCGCAGGTCGAGCACGACCCCCTTGCCCGGCGGGGCCGCGCGGACGGCGGCCTTGACGCGATCGCCAGAACCGCGGGTGAAGGAGGCGACCTTGATGACCGTGACCCCGTCCGGGCGCTGCCGTACGGTCACCGGCTCGGTACGCAGCTGCTCGCGGCGCACGGTCTCGGTGAGGTCGGCGCCGTCCCGGCTCAGGTTCAGCACGACGGGGGTGCCGGCATCGCCGCGCAGCAGGGCGACCACGTCGGTCACGGCGAGGCCCGTCACGGCGTGCCCGTCGACGCTCAGCAGCCGGTCCCCGGCGCGCACTCCGGCCCGGGCGGCGGGACTGCCGGGCTGGACCCGGTCGACCTTGATCACACCGTCGGTGGCCCGCCCGGCCCATACCCCGACGCCGGTCCAGCGGCCGTCGAGGCCCTCGGCGAAGGCGGCGTACTCACCCTGGTCGTAGACGGTGCCCCAGCGGTCGCCGCTGCGGCTGACGACCTCCTGGGCCGCCTTCTTCCCGGACTTCCCCTCGGCGACGGCCTCGGCGACGGCGCGGGCGACGGCCTCCCGGTCGGCGGTGCCCGTCCCGCGCGGGGTCTCGGTCGCGGAGGCGCCGGTCAGGGCCGCAGCAGCCGTGGCGCCGTCCTCGTGCTCCCAGCATCCGGTTAAGGCACCGGTGGCGACGGCGGCGAGGAAGGCCAACGTCAAAACGGCCCCGCGACGCAGGTCGCGGGGCCGGAGACAGAGAGCGGGCAGTCCCGGCATGGCGCCGAGTCTAGGACAAGCCCCGCTCCGGTACGGATGGTTGACCGGACCGCTCGCGGGGCGCTTGTCACACCTTCAGGTACTTGCGCAGAGCGATGAAGGCGGCCATGGAGGGCATCAGGAGGCCGATGAAGAGTACGTACGGGAGCTTGGCCAGCACCGATCCCCAGCCCATGAAGTCGATGAGCTGGATCTTGTCCCGCAGGCCGACGCCGTGGTCGATCACGAAGTACTGGCCGGAGACGAGCATGCCGCAGGCGAAGAGCGCGCCGATGAGGCCGGCGACGGCCGCCTCCATGATGAAGGGGACCTGGATGTAGAAGCTGGACGCACCCACCAGCCGCATGATCCCCGTCTCACGCCGTCGGCTGAAGGCCGAGACGCGCACGGTGTTGACGATCAGCAGCAGCGCCACGATCAGCATGATCAGCATGATGGCGAGCGCCGCGATGTTCAGGTAGTTGAGGATCCGGAAGAGGTCGTCGATGGCCTGGCGCTGGTCGTCGACGGTGTGGATGCCGTCGCGGCCGACGAAGGCGGAGGTGACGACCTTGTACTTCTCCGGGTCCTTCAGCTTGACCCGGAAGGACTCCTGCATCTGGTCCGGGGTGATGGAGGAGGCGAGCGCCGTGTTCCCGAACCGCTCCTGGTAGTGCTTGTACGCCTCGTCCGCCGACTCGTAGGCGACGGACTTCACCAGGGACATCTTCTTGAGTTCGGACTCGATCTGCTTCTTCTGCTCGTCCGTCACCGCACCCTTGGCGCAGGTGGTGACGCCCGTGGAGGCCGCAGGCGAACCGTCGGCCTTCTTGGCGGCCGCCTCGCTCGCCTCCACGGCGTCCTGCTTGTTGCAGAGGTAGATCGAGACGTTGGCCTTGTCGTACCAGTAGCCCTTCATCTTGCTCACCTGCTCGCTCATGAGCATGGAGCCGCCGAACAGGGCCAGGGAGAGGCCCACCGAGATGATGACCGCGAAGGTCATGGTGAGATTGCGACGGAGACCGACGCCGATCTCCGACATGACGAACTGGGCGCGCATTGCGTCTCAGGGACCTTTCAGTGCTGGTAGCCGTAGACGCCGCGCGACTGGTCGCGCACGAGTCGGCCCTGTTCGAGTTCGATGACGCGCTTGCGCATCTGGTCGACGATCTGCTGGTCGTGGGTGGCCATGATCACGGTGGTGCCGGTCCGGTTGATCCGGTCCAGCAGCTTCATGATCCCGACCGAGGTCTGCGGGTCGAGGTTGCCGGTGGGCTCGTCCGCGATCAGCAGGGCGGGGCGGTTGACGAAGGCGCGGGCGATGGCCACGCGCTGCTGCTCACCGCCGGAGAGCTCGCCGGGCATCCGTTCCTCCTTCCCGCCCAGACCCACGAGTTCGAGGACCTGCGGGACGGCCTTGCGGATCTCGCCCCGCGGCTTGCCGATGACTTCCTGGGCGAAGGCCACGTTCTCGGCCACCGTCTTGTTGGGGAGCAGGCGGAAGTCCTGGAAGACGGTCCCCAGCTGGCGCCGCATCTGCGGAACCTTCCAGTTGGAGAGCTTGGCGAGGTCCTTGCCCAGGACGTGCACCTGGCCGTGGCTCGCCCGCTCCTCGCGCAGGATGAGCCGCAGGAAGGTGGACTTGCCGGAGCCGGAGGAGCCGACGAGGAAGACGAACTCGCCCTTCGCGATGTCGAGGGAGACTTCCCTGAGTGCGGGACGGCTCTGCTTCGGGTAGGACTTGGAGACACTGTCGAATCGGATCACGGGTGCACCACGGTCGCCGGGAGTAGGTGTGCGTGACCATACGCGAACGGGCGCGAGGTGTGGACCCGGCCTCCGGACTTGCCCGTTTTATCCCGGCGTGCGGGCGCTCAGGACCGTGATTGCCCGGACGGGCCGCGCCGAATGTCGGCGAAGCTGGCACAGTGGTAGGGGGAACGCTCCGGTTCCCCACGCCGTTAAAGGCAGCAGAAGACGAGGGGACGAGAGGAGGAGCGCATGACATATGACCGGCTCGTGTGCGCGAACTGCGCCGCACCCGTCAGCCAGGGCCGCTGCCCGGTGTGCCGGGCGAACCGGGAGCGCCTCCAGCAGGAGGGCCCCTTCTCCGGCCTGAACCCCGTGACGCTCATCGTGCTCATGGTGGTCCTCGTGACAGCTCTGGTCCTGGTGGCCCAGCACACCGCCTAGACCGCCCGGCCGTGGTGCCCGCAGCAGGCCCGTGCCACGTACCGATCACACACGCGAGAACACGCGAGAAGGGCCCGGACACCTGGTGTCCGGGCCCTTCCGCTCGTACGCGCCGTACGCGCGGCCACCGAGGGTTACGCGGTCTGCTCCTGCTGCTTGCGCCAGCGGATCCCGGCCTCCAGGAAGCCGTCGATCTCGCCGTCGAGCACCGCCTGCGGGTTGCCGACCTCGAACTCCGTCCGCAGGTCCTTGACCATCTGGTACGGGTGCAGGACGTAGGACCGCATCTGGTTGCCCCAGGAGCTGCCGCCGTCCTTGAGGGCGTCCATCCTGTCCTTCTCCTCCTGGCGGCGCCGCTCCAGCAGCTTGGCCTGGAGGACGTTCATGGCGCTCGCCCTGTTCTGGATCTGCGAGCGCTCGTTCTGGCAGGAGACCACGATGCCGGTCGGGAGGTGCGTGATGCGGACCGCGGAGTCGGTGGTGTTGACGCCCTGGCCGCCGGGGCCGGAGGCGCGGTACACGTCGACGCGCAGCTCGGCCTCGTCGATCTCGACGTGGTCGCTGGTCTCCACGACCGGGAGCACCTCGACGCCCGCGAAGGAGGTCTGGCGGCGGCCCTGGTTGTCGAAGGGCGAGATGCGCACGAGGCGGTGGGTGCCCTGCTCGACGGAGAGCGTTCCGTAGGCGTACGGGGCCTTCACGACGAAGGTGGTCGACTTGATGCCGGCCTCTTCCGCGTACGAGGTCTCGTAGATCTCGGTCGAGTAGCCGTGCCGCTCGGCCCAGCGCAGGTACATGCGCTGGAGGCGCTCGGCGAAGTCGGAGGCGTCGACGCCGCCGGCCTCGGCGCGGATGTTGACCAGGGCCTCGCGCTCGGCGTACTCGCCGGAGAGCAGGGTCCGGACCTCCATCTCGTCCAGCGCCTTGCGGACGGAGATCAGCTCGGCCTCGGCCTCGGCCAGGGTGTCCGCGTCGTCCATTTCCTGGGCGAGGTCGAAGAGCACCCCGAGGTCGTCGATGCGCCCCCGCAGCGTCTCGGCCTTGCGGACCTCCGCCTGGAGGTGCGAAAGCTTGCTCGTGATCTTCTGGGCGGCCTCCGGGTCGTCCCACAGGGACGGCGCAGCGGCCTGCTCCTCGAGCACGGCGATATCTGCCCTCAGCTTGTCGAGGTCCAGGACGGCCTCGATCGACCCCATGGTCGAGGAGAGGGACTTCAGCTCTTCGGAAACATCGACGACTGCCACGGGTCCAGCGTAGCCGGTCCCCGGACAACGCCGTCCGGGCAGGCCGAATCACCCGTTCTGATGACGGATCGCACGGGCGTACCCTCTCGGTATGACCGTTCACCTCGTCAAGCGCCGCCATGTCGACCACATGCGTGTCACGACGACGAGCTGTCCGCCGCCGGACCGAGCCCAAGCCTGATCCACCACGATCCGACTTGGTCCTGTACGCGGCTCCCGCGGTCCCGGCACCATCCCTGTCGGAGACCCGCCCCCCGCCCGCGGCCCCCACCACCTCTGGGGAACAGGACCCCGTGACATCCGAAACGGAGCCGTCATGCCGTCCGCGCACACTCTCCCCGTCCTGGACCTCTCCCAGGCCGACGACCCGGCCCAGCGGGCCGATTTCCTGAAGAAGCTGCACGCAGCCGCCAGGGACACCGGTTTCCTGCACCTGACCGGGCACGGCGTCACCGCCGCCGAGAGCGCCCGCATCCTCGAACTGACCAAGGCCTTCTTCGCCCTCCCGGAAGCCGACCGGCTCGCCGTCAGCAATCTGAACTCCCCCCACTTCCGCGGCTACACCCGGATCGGCCACGAGCTGACCGGTGGCGCCTCCGACTGGCGGGACCAGCTGGACGTCGGCGCGGAGCGCCCGGCCCCGGTCGTGGGGCCGGACGACCCGGCGTTCCTGTGGCTGGAGGGCCCGAACCAGTGGCCCGCCGCCCTCCCGGAGCTCCGTACGGTGGTCCTGGACTGGCAGACCCGGCTCGCGGCGGTCGCCCACCGCCTGCTGCAGGAGCTCCTCGTGGCGATCGGCGCCCCGGCGGACTTCTTCGACGAGGCCTTCGCGGACCGCCCGCACCTGCACACCAAGCTGATCCGCTACCCGGGATCGGCCCCCTCCGGCGCCGACCAGGGGGTCGGCGCGCACAAGGACTACGGCTTCCTGACGCTGCTGCTGCAGGACTCGGTGGGCGGCCTCCAGGTGGTCCGGGACGGCGGCTACGTGGACGTACCGCCGATGCCGGGCGCCTTCGTGGTGAACCTGGGCGAGCTGCTGGAGATCGCGACCGAGGGCTACCTGACGGCGACGGACCACCGGGTGGTCAGCCCGCCCGGCGCGGTGGAGCGGTACTCGGTGCCGTTCTTCTACAACCCGCGGCTGGACGCGGTGATCGAGACCGTCCCGGGCGACTACCTGCGTTCCGCGCCCGGTGTCGCGCACGACGAGTCGAACCCGCTGCACGCCGAGTACGGCCTCAACGAACTGAAGGGCTGGGTCCGCGCCCACCCCGCGGTGGCGCGGCGCTGGCACCCGGAACTGGCCTCGGTGTAGCCCCCGGGCTCCGCCCGGACCCGGTCCTCAAACGCCGGACGGGCTGAAATTCAGCCCCGCCGGCGATTGAGGCGCGGGGGGGGCGGAGCCGCCGACCGCGGCGCCGCACCGGGCGGCTACCGCTTCGCGGGGACCGAGTGCTTGCTGTCCTGCGGGGGCGGGGCGTCGTCGCCCGAGACGGCCAGCCACGTGCCCAGACCGATCGCCGCGGCCAGGGCCAGGGCCGATGCCGACAGGACCAGCCGGCGCTTGCGGGCCGCCTCCGCCCGGTGCCGGGCGGAGCCGGGACGGTGGCCGCCCGCGGGGCGCGGGACCCGGGCGGTGCCCAGCGCCCCGCCCGCCAGCTCGTCCGGCCCCGGCACCCGCATCGAGGTGTGTGTGTCCCGGTTGGAGTCGGTCGCCGAGCCCGGCACCAGCGGGACCACGCCCCGCCGCCGGACGGGGTCGGCCGCCGGTTCCTCGGAGGGCTCGGGTTCCGGATCCGCGTCGTCCGGCTCGTCCACGTCCAGCGGCGGCATCCCGGCCAGCATCGGCAGCAGGTCCCGCAGCCGGACCGACAGCTCCGAGGCCCGCAGCCGCGAGGCCGGGGCCTTGGCCAGGCACTGCACCATGAGCTGCCACAGCTCGTCGGGGATCCCCGGCAGCGGGACCACCGTCTCCGTCACGTGCCGCCGCAGGACCGCGCCCGGGTGGCCCCCGCCGAAGGGGGTGAATCCGGCCAGCAGCTCGTACAGGACCGTGGCCAGGGCGTAGATGTCCACCGCGGCCCGCGGGGGCAGGCCCTCGACGATCTCCGGCGCCAGGTAGTCCGGGGTGCCGATGATCCGGGTCGTCGGGGCCGAGGCCCGGCCCGTGGAGGCCCGCCGCGGGGAGTCGATCAGCTTGGCCACGCCGAAGTCGGTCAGCAGCGCCGGGTGCGAGCCGCCGGGGCCGAGCCGGCCCTGCATGTCCAGCAGGACGTTCTCCGGCTTCACGTCCCGGTGGACGACCCCCGCCGCGTGCGCCGCGGCCAGCGCGTCGGCGACGTCCGCGACGATCGCGACGGCCGCCTCGGGGGCGAGCCGCCGTTCGCGGTCGAGGCGCGTGCGCAGGTCCGTACCGCGGACGAGGTCCATGACGAGGGCGAGGTCGTTGCCGTCCACGACGAGGTCGCGGACGGACACGACGTGCGGATGCTCCAGGCCGAGCAGCGCGCTGCGCTCCTGGACGAACCGTCCGACGAGTTCCTGGTCGGACGCGAGGTCCTCGCGCAGCAGTTTGACGGCGACGGGCCCGTCAGGCCCCTCGCCCAGCCACACCGTGCCCGCGCTGCCGCGCCCCAGGATCTGGTGCGCGGTGTACCGGCTGCCGATCTTCCGTGCCACGACTGCTCCCTCAGCGGCTGGCGTACGCACCAAAGCTACGCGGCCGGGTGGGCATTGGAGGCCAGCAGGGGTCCGGATTCGCGGCGACCTTCACTTCTGCGAGCGAAATCATGTCCCAGAAGTCGACAAATCCACGAAGTCGGAGCTACGAGGGCTCGCTTCAGGGCTTGGTCGAGCCCGAGGAGCTCACGGAGTCCCCGATCGAGCTGACCCAGTCCACGGCGTCGCCGCCCCAGGTCCAGACCTGGTCCCACCAGCCCTTGCCGGTGCCGATCCACTCCTGGAGCGGGGTCAGCTCCCAGACCAGCCAGCCCGCGACGAAGAACACCAGGATCAGCACCAGGCAGCCCTTGAGGCAGCCGAGGCCGGGGATCCGCACCGGGTTGGCGCTGCGGCGGCGCGGCTCGCGCGGCTCCCGGGGGGCCGGCCGCTGCTGCGGCGGAGGCTGCGGGGGCTGCTGCTGCGGCTGGGGCTGGCGGTACTGGGGCTGCTGCGGCTGAGGCTGCTGCTGGTACGGCTGGGGCTGGTGCTGCTGCGGCTGGTAGTGCTGCGGCGGCGGGGGCGGCGCGTACTGCTGCTGGGGCGGCTGCTGCGGCGGGCGGTACTGCGGCTGCTGAGGCTGCTGGTACTGCTGCTGCGGGGGCGGCGGGCCCTGCCGGTACTGCGGCGGCTGCTGCTGGGGCCGGTGCTGCGGCGGCGGGGGCGCCTGCCGCTGCGGACGGCGGCGCAGCGGGTCCTCGTTCGGGTCGAGGTACTGGATCTGCGTCTGCTCGTTGCGGTCGCGGGCGGCCTGCATCTGCGACTGCCACGGGTGCGGCGAGTCGGGCCGCTGCACCGGGGGCATCACCGAGGTCGGGTCGGCCGCCCCGGGACCCGCAGTTTCCCCTGGCCCTCCGGGCCGCGGAGACCCCATGGGCAGCACCGAGGTGGCGTCGGCCGCGCCGACCGGCGGCATGACGCTCGTCATGGCGTTCGGGTCGTACGCGCCCATGGGCGCACCCGCGTCGGGGGTCTCGGGGACCGGGGCCGGCGAGGGGTCGGGCGCGAGCAGCGCGCCCACGCCGAGCGCAGCCTCCACCTCGGCGGCCGAGGAGTGCACGCCGATGCCGGAGGCCACCACGCGCAGCGCGCGGGCCAGGCTCTCGGCGCTGGGGCGCTCGTTCGGCTCCTTGCGCAGGCAGCGCTCGATGACCGTCCACAGCGGCTCGGGCACGGTCGAGGGCCGCTGCGGGTCCTCGCTGAGGTGGCGGTGGAGCACTTCGAGCGCGGTGCCGCCGGCGAACGGCGGGCGGCCGGTGAGCAGCTCGTACAGCAGGATGCCGGCGCCGTAGATGTCGACGGCGGAGGTCTGGGGGCGGCCCTCGGCGGACTCGGGGGCGACGTAGGCCGGGGTGCCGACGAACTCGTGGGTGCGGGTCAGGCCCGGGGAGTCGGCGAGGCGGGCGATGCCGAAGTCCGTGAGCATCGGCTTCATCTGTCCGCCGCGCTCGTCGAGCAGCACGTTGGCCGGTTTCAGGTCGCGGTGGACCACTCCGTCGGCGTGGCTGGCGGCGAGGGCGTCGGCGATCTGGGCGGTCAGCAGGCTCGCGGCGACGGGCGTGAAGGGGCCGTTCTCGCGCAGGTACCGGTGCAGGTCCGGGCCGTCGATCAGGTCCATGACCAGGGCCAGCAGGTCGCCCTCGACGACGAGGTCGCGGGTGCGCACGATGTTGGGGTGGGTCAGGCGCAGCAGGACCGAGCGTTCCCGCAGGAAGCGCATGACGATGTCGGGATCCTGGGCCAGCTCCTCCTTGAGGACCTTGATGGCCACGGTCTCGCCGGGCTGTCCCGCGACGGCCGCCTCGGCGCCCGCGGCCTCCCTCTGGCGGGCACGCCAGACAGTGCCCGTGGCGCCGCGCCCGAGCGGCTCCTCGAGCAGGTACTTGCTGCCGACTGGCCGCACGTCTCGCGCTCCCCTGCTGTCGTCGGATGTGGTCGATCCGCTGATTGGTTTTCCGGCCCACTCTAGGGGGTGTCCCCCGGGAAGACGCCGGTCCCCGGAGGTTGGTTGCCGTACATATGTACGGAGGGTGATGTTTACGGGGTATGCCGGAGGCGATTTTCCCGTCTTCCGCCGCCTTCGTGTCCGGATCCGACCGGGGTCCGACCCGGGTTCCGGAACATCAAGATCATTTATTGCCGGGTGCCGGGCGTGTTGTCCGTGACAGGTGCGAGGATGCACATGTACGGACGGCACGGGACGGGAGCCCCGCCTTCCGGGCAGACCTGACCGGACGACGCGTCCGTGCCGGGTGGGGGGGCGACCGGGCGGTCATGTCACGGGATTCCCCTGCCGGGCGCACACACCGCGCACCGCGCAGAAGGGACCGCTGACGGCGATGCAGATCCGGCTGACCGTCCTTGGGTCGCGCAGCGGCCACCAGACCGCGACCGCCCCCGCGAGCTGTGACGTGCTCGTCACCGCACCCGTCGGCACCGCGCTGGCCGCGGTCGCCTCCGGGCTCGCGGCGACCGTCGGCGGGCCCGACACCGGGGGCACGGTCGTGCTGTACGCCGGCTCCGAGCGCCTCGACCTGCAGCGGCGGGTACTCGGTGAGCCGCCGCTCGTGGACGGCGCGGTCCTGGCGCTGCACGGGCCCGTGCCGGACGTCCTGCCGGAGGACGGCCTCGGCGCGGCCCAGCTGCACGTCGTCGCCGGACCCGACGCGGGCGGGGTGCACCTGCTGCACAGCGGGCAGATCCGGGTGGGCCGCTCCGCCGACGCCGACGTCCCCCTCGACGACCCCGACGTCTCCCGGCTGCACTGCGCGGTCACGGTCATCCCCGACGGGCGGGTCGCGGTGGCCGACCTGAACTCGACGAACGGCACCACGCTGGACAGCGCCCCGGTGGGGGCGCAGCCCGTCGCCCTGCCCCCGGGGGCGCTGCTGCGGGTCGGCGAGTCCACCCTGCGGCTGGCCCCCGCGGGCGCTCCCGCGCTGCCGGTGACCCCGGACCTCCAGGGCCACCTGTCGGTCTCCGCCCGGCCCGTCACCCCCGGCCCGCCGCCCGGCCCGCTCCCCGGGGCGGATCCGGCCGCATCCGGACCGGCCGCGCCGGCGGCGTCTGCCGCGTCTGCCGCAACCGAGGCCCCCGGCGCCCCTGGCGCCCCCGAAGCCGGGCCGCAGGGCGTACCGCCGAGCCCCGGCCCGGGCAGCGGCACCGGCCCCGGGCGGCGCAAGGGCCTCGGGGCCTGGGCCCGCAAGTGGGTGCGCGGCGAGGAGCCCGCCGAGGCCCCGCAGGAACCGGCCGCCGCCGCACCCGACCCCGACGATCCCGCCGCGGTGCTGCTGGCCGCGCTGGGCCCCACCGAGCGCCTGTGGTCCCGTACCCCCGGGCATCCCGCCGTACTGGACGTGGGGCTCGGCGCCGGGAGCCGGGTGTCCCTGCCCGCCGTCGGCGCCCTCGGGCTGGCCGGCCCGCGGCCCCGGCTGGCGGGGGCCGCCCGCTGGGTGGTCGCGCAGCTGGCGGCACTGCACGCGCCGGGGCAGCTGGAGATCGTGCTCATCTCCGCCGACCGGGCGCGCGGCCTCGCCGACCGGCGGCGCGACTGGGGCTGGCTCGGCTGGCTGCCCCACGTACGGCCCGCCCACGGCCAGGACTGCCGGCTGCTGCTCGCGTACGACCGCGACCAGGCCGTCGCCCGCACCGGTGAGCTGACCCGGCGCCTCGACGAGGGTCCGCTCGGCGCGCACTGGACCGCCGCCGACGCCGGACAGGTCCGGCGGGCCGCCGCCGTCTACGAGGGCCCGTACACGCTCGTCGTCCTCGACGGCGATCCGGGAGCCGGCCCGCTGCGCGACATCACCGGACGGCTCGCCTCGCACGGCCCGGCCGCCGGGATCCACGTGCTCGTGCTCGCCGAGGCCCCGGCCGCCACCGCCGCCTCGCCGGTCGAAGAGACGTACGAGGCCGCCTGCGCGGGCGCCCCCGCCTTCCGGGACTGCGGCGCGGTCGCCCTGCTCAGCGGCGATGTGGCCACGGCCGTACGCACCTTCACGATCAGCGGCGGCCGGCCGGTCCCGTCGGGCGGCACCGCCACCGCCGACGCCGTCTCCGCCGCCTGGGCCGAGCGCTTCGCCCGGGCCCTGGCCCCGCTGCGCACCGCCGAGGGCGGATCCGCCGAGCCCTACCGGCCGACCGCTGCCGCCCTGCCCGCCACCGCGCGGCTGCTGGACGAGCTGGGGCTGGCCCGGGCCACCCCGGCCTCCCTGATGGCCCGCTGGGCCGCCGCCACCGACCAGGGGCAGGGCGTGGGCGGCCTCGCCGAGATCGTGCTGGGCAGCGGCCGCCGCGGGCCCGTCGGCACCGAGCTCGTCCACGACGGCCCGCACCTGCTCATCGAGGGGCCCGCCGGGAGCGGGCGGACCGAGCTGCTGCGCTCGGTGGCCGCGTCGCTGTCCGCGGCCGCCCGGCCCGACCGGCTCGGGCTGCTCCTCCTCGACGGGGCCGGCGGCGGGCGCGGCGACGGGCTGGTGCCCTGCACCGAGCTCCCGCACGTCTGCGCCCACCTGGTCGCGTCCGATCCGCTGCGCATGCGGGAGTTCGCGCAGGCGCTGGGCGCGGAGCTCAAGCGCCGTTCCGAGCTGCTGGAGGACCTGTCCTTCGCCGAGTGGCACGCGCAGCGCGAGGTGTCCGACCGCATGGTCTCGCCGCGCCGGCCCACCGCGGGCGAGCAGCGCGGCGACCTCGACCCCCAGCGCACCGGCACGCTGCGGCTGCGGGCCGCGACACCCCGTACCGATCCGGCCGGGCCCAGTCCGCTGCCCCGCCTGGTGGTGCTCGTGGACGACCTCGACGCGCTGGTCGCACCGGGGCTGGGCAGTACGGGCCGCCCCGCCGCGGGCTCGGTGGTCCGGGCGCTGGAGGCGGTGGCCCGCGAGGGCGCCCGGCTCGGCGTGCACCTGGTGGCCACCACCGCCCGGCCGGACCGTACGGCGGATGCCGGGCCGGCCCGGCTGGCCACCCTGCGCGTGGAGCTCGACGCCCCCGACCAGCCGGGCCCGGGGCGCGGCCTGCTCCGCTTCGGCGACGGCCGGACGGTGCCGTTCCAGGCGGGCCGGGTCACCGGCCGCATCCCCCGGACGGCGACCCAGCGGCCGACCGTGGTCCCGGTGGAATGGGAGCGGATGGGCGATCCGCCGGCCCGCCGTCCGGTCCGTGAGCTGGGCAACGGGCCCACCGACCTCGCGCTGCTGGCCAGCGCCCTGGAGCGGGCCTCGCACCTGGTCTCGGCGATACCCGTGCTGTTCCCGCCCGCGCCCTGACGTCCGGCCACGACACCCTCCGGTGGGTGTACTGCCCCGGCGAGGCGCTATTGCGGGGGCGCACGGCTCGGCGTAGACCTTGTGGTCCAGGACACATCACGGGCATCGGGGGCAGAACCATGCGCAGGCACGGAACGAGCCGTACGACACTCACCTGGACGGCGCTCGCGGCGGCGGCCGCCCTCACGCTCGGCGCGTGCGGGGACGGCGGGACGAAGGAGCCGCAAGGCCCCGAGGGCAGCACGGCCGCACCCCGGGTGCAGTTACCGAAGCTGCCCGGCGAGAAGCTGGAGGTCGCCGCGGTCTGGACGGGCCCGGAGCAGGAGAACTTCACCAAGGTCCTGAAGGAGTTCGAGAAGCGGACGGGTGCCACCGTCACCTTCGTCCCGGCCCAGGACCCGATCGTCACCTTCCTCGGCACGAAGATCGCGGGCGGTGCGCCGCCGGACGTGGCGCTGCTCCCGCAGGTCGGGGCGCTGGCGGCGGCGGTGCAGAACAAGTGGGTGCAGCCGCTCGGCCCGGAGGCCGCGGCCCAGCTCGACGCGAACTACTCGAAGGGCTGGCGGACGCTCGGCGCCGTCGGGGGCACCCAGTACGGCGTGTACTACAAGGCCGCCAACAAGTCGCTGATCTGGTACAACGCGAAGGCCTTCGAGGCTGCGGGGGTCAAGCCCCCGAAGACCTGGAAGGAACTGATCACCGCGGCCGATACGCTGTCCGCCTCCGGCACCCCGGCCGTCTCGGTGGCGGGTGCGGACGGCTGGACCCTCACCGACTGGTTCGAGAACATCTACCTCTCCCAGGCCGGGCCGGAGAAGTACGACCAGCTGGCCAAGCACCAGATCAAGTGGACGGACGACAGCGTCAAGCAGGCGCTGACCACGCTCGGCGAACTGTTCGGCCGCAAGGACTTCCTGGCGGGCGGGCAGAGCGGCGCGCTGGCCACCGAGTTCCCGAAGTCGGTGACGCAGACCTTCACCGGCGGCGACCGGCCGGCGGCCGCGATGGTCTTCGAGGGCGACTTCGTGGCGGTGAACATCGCGCAGACGCAGGCGAAGGTGGGCGAGGACGCCCTCGTCTTCCCCTTCCCCGCGGTCGGCGGGAAGGCTCCGGTGGTCTCGGGCGGCGACGTGGCGGTCGCCCTGAAGCCGTCGAAGGGGGCGCAGGCGCTGCTGACCTTCCTGGCCTCGCCGGACGCGGCGGAGATCCACGCCCGGCAGGGCGGCTTCGTCTCCCCGAACAAGGCGGTGGACCCGGCCGCCTATCCGAACGCCATCCAGCGGGACATCGCCAAGGCGCTGATCGCCGCGGGTGACGACTTCCGCTTCGACATGTCCGACCAGGCCCCGGCGGCCTTCGGCGGGACCCCGGGCGCGGGTGAGTGGAAGGCGCTCCAGGACTTCCTGGCGAACCCGTCGGACGTGGCGGGCACCCAGGCGAAACTGGAGGCGGACGCGGCCAAGGCCTACGGGCACTGATCCCGTGCCGGCCCCTGCCGCCAAGGGCGTCGTCTCCGCGGAGGCCAGGCGCCGCCGGCTGATCGCGGCGGCGTTCCTCCTCCCGGCGCTCGTGCTGCTCGGTGCGCTCGTCGTTCACCCGATCGGCTACTCCCTCTACCGCAGCTTCTTCGACCGTTCCGGCGACACCTTCGTCGGCGGTGCCAACTACCGGGAGATCCTGACCGACGACACCATCCGCACCGCCCTGAAGAACACGGCGCTGTGGGTGGTGTTCGCCCCGGCCACGGCCACCGCCCTCGGCCTGATCTTCGCGGTCCTCACCGAACGGGTGCGCTGGGGAACGGCGTTCAAGCTGCTGGTGTTCATGCCGATGGCGATCTCGATGCTGGCCGCGGGCATCATCTTCCGGCTCGTCTACGACCACGATCCCGACCGCGGGGTCGCCAACGCGGTCTGGGTCGGGGTCCACGACACCTTCGCGGAGTCCTCGGCCTTCCCCAAGGCCCGTCCGGGCCGGGACTCACCGCTCGCCGACGCCGGCGGGGGTGCCTTCATCACCCGCGATCCCGTCCGCGCCGGTACCCCGGTGCTGCTCCCGCTGGTCGGCGTGGCCCCGGAGGCGCTGCCGGACGGGACCCGTACCGCGGTCGGGTCCGACGCCGTGCCGGGGAAGGTCACCGGCACCGTCTGGCAGGACTTCACCCGGGGCGGGGGCGGGGCGACGAACGTGGTCGACCCGACCGAGCAGGGCTACGCCGGGATGCGGATCGAGGCGGTCAAGGACGGCCGGGTGGTCGATACGGCGACGGCCGCCGCCGACGGCACCTTCACCCTGTCCGCGAAGGCCGACGGGGCCCTGCTGCGGCTGCCCGCGGCCAATTTCCGGGAGGCGTACGCGGGGGTGCAGTGGCTCGGCCCGGCGCTCGTGACCCCGGCGGTCATCGGGGCGTACGTATGGATGTGGGCCGGTTTCGCGATGGTGCTGATCGGGGCCGGGCTGGCCGCCGTACCGCGTGAGCTGCTGGAGGCGGCGCGCGTGGACGGGGCGAACGAGTGGCAGGTGTTCCGGCGGATCACCGTCCCGCTGCTGGCGCCCGTCCTGGTGGTCGTGCTCGTCACCCTCGTCATCAACGTCATGAAGATCTTCGACCTGGTCTTCGTGATCGCCCCGGGTGCGGTCCAGGACGACGCGAACGTGCTCGCGCTCCAGCTGTACCGGACCTCCTTCGGCACGGACGCCGATCCGGGGCTGGGCAGCGCGATCGCGGTGCTGCTGCTGGTGCTGGTGATCCCGGTGATGCTCGTGAACATCCGTCGGCTGCGCAAGGAGGGGTCCCGATGAGCGGTACCGACGCGACGCCGGACCCGACGGCCGCCGAACCCGCGTACGCCAGGCCTTCGCCCTCCGCCCCCGCCTCCGCCTCCGCCTCCGCCTCCGCCAGGCCTTCGTACGCCGCGCGCGCCTCCGCCGGGCTCGCCTCGGGCGCGCTGCGCGTCTTCCTGGTCGCGGCGGCGCTCTTCTGGCTGCTGCCCACGCTCGGGCTGCTGCTCTCCTCGCTCGTCTCCCCCACCGACCTCAACAGCGGCGGCTGGTGGCAGGTGCTCACGGCACCCTCGCGGCTGACGGCCGACAACTACGCGCGGCTGCTGGCGAACGACACCATCACCGGCTCCCTCCTGACCACGTTCGCGATCGCCGTGCCGGCCACCCTGCTGGTCCTGACCCTGGGCGCGTTGGCCGGATACGCCTTCGCCTGGCTGGAGTTCCCAGGCCGGGACTGGCTGTTCCTCCTCGTCGTCGCCCTGCTCGTCGTCCCGGTGCAGGTGGCACTGATCCCCGTCTCCGAACTCTTCGGATCCATCGGGCTGTTCGAGACCACGGCGGGCGTGGTCCTCTTCCACACCGCCTTCGGCCTGCCCTTCGCCGTGTTCCTGCTGCGCAACTTCTTCGCGGAGATCCCGCGCGAGCTGCTGGAGGCGGCCCGTCTCGACGGGGCGGGTGAACTGCGGCTGTTCACCAGGGTGGTGCTGCCGCTCGGCGCGCCGGCGATCGCCTCGCTCGGCATCTTCCAGTTCCTGTGGGTGTGGAACGACATGCTGGTGGCGCTGGTGTTCGCGGACTCGGCCAACCCGCCGATCACGGTCGCGCTGCAGCAGCAGGTACGACAGTTCGGGAACAACATCGACGTGCTCGCGCCCGGCGCGTTCCTGTCGATGGCGGTCCCGCTCGTCGTCTTCTTCGCCTTCCAGCGCCAGTTCGTCTCGGGGGTGATGGCCGGGGCGATCAAGTGACGCCGGTAACCCGGATGCCGCACATCGCGTAACCCGGTCGCCACACCCGGGGTTCCTGGGCCATATGCCCGCGCCGACCCCTGGATGTGCCGTGCCCCGGTTCAGCGTCATCGTGCCCGCGTACAAGGTCCAGGCCTACCTCCAGGAGGGGCTGGACTCGGTCCTGGCCCAGTCGTACCGGGACCTGGAGCTGATCGCGGTCGACGACGCCTCCCCGGACGCCTGCGGTTCGATCATCGACGAGTGCGCGGCCCGTGACCCCCGGGTGACGGCCGTCCACCTGGCGGACAACCTGGGCCCGGGGCCGGCCCGCAACGCGGGCCTGGCGCGGGCGGGCGGCGACTACCTGATCTTCCTCGACGGCGACGACACCCTCGCCCCCGGCGCCCTGCAGGCCATCACCGACCGGCTGAAGGCCACCGGCTCCCCCGACGTCCTGGTCTACGACCACGCGCGCACCTTCTGGTCGGGCGAGGTCGTACCGGGCCGCCTCTCCCACCGGCTGTCCGAGGAGGGCCCGGCCAGCTTCCGGCTCGCCGACCGCCCGGCCCTCCTCGGCATGCCGATGGCGGTCTGGAACAAGGCCTACCGCCGCGAGTACGTGGAGCGCGAGGGCCTCGCGTTCCCGCCCGGCTTCTACGAGGACACCCCCTGGACCTGCCCGGCCCTGCTGGCCGCGGAGTCCCTCGCCGTCCTGGACCGGGTCTGCGTCCACCACCGGCAGCGGCGCACCGGCTCGATCCTGACCACCGCCGGCCGCCGACACCTCGACGTCTTCGACCAGTACGACCGGGTCTTCGGCTACCTCGCCGGCCGCCCCGAGCTGGAGCGCTGGCGCCCCGCCCTGCACCACCGGATGGCCGAGCACTTCTGCGCCCTGTACGCCGACCCGCGCCGCCTCCCGCGCACCTCCCGGGCCGAGTTCTTCGCCCGGGCCTGCGCCCTGCTGCGCCGCCACCGCGTCCAGGGCGGCAGCAGTGCCCGGCCGCTGCCCCTGTCGCGGACCGACCGCGTCCGGCACACCCTGATGCGGCTGGGCGCCCGCCGCACCTACCGGCTGCTGTCGGCGCTGCGCTCGGCCGGACTGGCGAGCGGCCGCACGGGCTCGGCCCTGTGGCGGGGCCTGCGCGAGACGGCCCTGCGCCTGCACTACCGGACCCAGCGCCTCCTCCCCCTGCGCCCGGAGCTCGCGGTCTTCTCCGCGTACTGGCACGGCGGCTACGCCTGCAACCCGGCGGCCATCGAGGCCACACTGCGGGAGCTCGCACCGCGGATGCGCACGGCGTGGATCTGCGCCCCGGAGCACGCCCCGACCCTGCCCCGCGCGACGGTGGCGCTGCGCCCGGGCTCGGCGGCGTACTGGACCGCCCTGGCCCGGGCCGGCTACCTGGTCACGAACGTCAACTTCGACCGCGCCCTGGTCAAGCGCCCGGGCCAGGTCCTCGTTCAGACCCAGCACGGCACCCCGCTCAAGCGGGTGGGCCTCGACCTCCAGGACCGCCCGGCGGCCACCCCGACTCCGGACTTCGCGGGCCTGCTGCGCGGCGCCGACCAGTGGGACTACCTGCTGTCCTCGAACCGGCACTCCACCCTGGTGTGGGAGAAGGCCGTCCCGTCCTCGTACACGACGCTGGAGTACGGCTACCCGCGCAACGACGTCTTCCACCGGGCGGACCCGGCCGAAGTGCTGGAGCTGCGCGAACGCCTCGGCATCCCGGCGGGCTCGACGGCCGTCCTGTACGCGCCCACGCACCGCGACTACCGGCGCAGCCGGCCGGACCACCTGGACTTCGAGCGGGTGCTGCGGGACCTGGGCCCGCGCTTCACGATCCTGGCCCGCACCCACCTCACGTACGCGGACGTCCCGCCCTCCCCGGACACGCACCCGCGGCTGATCGACGTCTCCTCCCACCCCTCGGTGGAAGAGCTCTGCCTGGCCTCGGACGCGCTAGTGACGGACTACTCGTCCCTGATGTTCGACTACGCGGCGCTGGACCGGCCGATCGTGATCCACGCGGAGGACTGGGAGGCGTACGAGGCGGCCCGGGGCACGTACTTCGACCTGCGGTCGTGCCCGCCCGGCGCGATCGCCCGGACCGAGGACGAGCTGGTGGACATCTTCAGCACGGGCCACTGGCAGGGCTCGCGCTCCGCGCAGCTGCGGGCGGCCTTCCGCGCGCGCTTCTGCTCGCACGACGACGGCCACGCGGCGGAGCGGGTGGTGCGCCGCGTCTTCCTGGGACAGACGACCCCGACCCCGGCCGTCATCCCCCTGGAGGACCGCCGCCCAACCCCCGCGGCTCCGGCTCCGGCCCTGACCTCCTAGGCTGCCTTCAGGCCCGCCACCACCTGGTGGGCCAAGACGTCGAGGTGGCCGCCCGTCACCGCGTCCCGGACGACCACCTGGCGCCAGTAGAGCGGGCCGATCAGCAGGTCGAGGGCGTGGGCCGGGTCGATGCCCGCCGGGAGCTCGCCGCGGGCGACCGCGTCCGAGACGATCCCCTCCGCCATGCGGCGCTGCCCGTCGAGCAGTGCGCCGCGCACTGCTTCGGCGATCTCCGGGTTCCGCGCCGCCTCCACGAGCAGGTCGGGGATGACCGCGGAGGCCACCGGGTGCCGCAGCACGTGGGACATGACCTCCAGCAGGGCCCGTACGTCCCCGTACAGCGAGCCGGTCTCGGGCACCGGCAGGCCGTCCACCGCGAAGGCCCCGACCAGGTCGAGCACCAGGTGCAGCTTCGACTTCCAGCGCCGGTAGACCGCGGTCTTGCCGACCCCCGCCCGCCGGGCGATGCCCTCGATGGACATCTTCGAGAAGCCGACGGCGGCCAGTTCCTCCACCACCGCGTCGCGGATCGCCTCGGTCACGTCCGCGCGCAGGACCGCGGCCCCGGCGGGGGCTCTACGGGCGGGGGCGGGGGCGGAAGCTGCGGCGGCGGGGTCCGGGGTCATGCAGAGAGCATAGCCGCGCCCCGTCACAACGATACGGTTGCGTTCCGACGCAGTACGCCCTAACCTCGCCGTAGCGACGATACGGACCCGTCCCGACCTCGGCAGTGACGTACTGACCCCGTCGAAAGCGAACCCTGTGACCACCGCGACCGCACCCACGACCGAGTCCGCGCCCTCCGCGGAACTCGCGCGACTCGCCGCCGCCCACGGCCTCACCCTCAGCGGCGCCCGCCCCACGCTCCCCCGCTACATCGCGGAACTCTGGGACCGCCGCCACTTCGTGACCGCGTACGCGACCGCCCGTATGCAGGCCACGTACAGCACCGCCAAGCTCGGCCAGCTCTGGCACCTGGTGACCCCGCTCCTCAACGCGGCCGTCTACTACTTCATCTTCGGCATCGTGATGAAGGCCAGCCACGGCGTGCCGGACTACGTCCCCTTCCTGATCACCGGCATCTTCGTCTGGGACTTCATCGGCAGCTCCATCAACGCCGGGACCCGCGCCGTCCACAGCAACCGGGGCCTGGTCCGCGCCCTGCACTTCCCGCGCGCCAGCCTGCCCATCTCCACGGTCGTCCAGCTCTTCCAGCAGCTGCTCGTCACCATGGGCGCCCTGGTCATCCTGCTGCTGGCGTTCGGCCAGCGGCCCGCCTGGTCCTGGTTCCTGGCCGTCCCGGCCCTGATGCTGATGGCCGTCTTCGCGGCCGGCTGCGCGATGGTCATGGCACGCATCGGCAGCAAGAGCCCGGACGTCAGCCAGCTGATGCCCTTCATCCTGCGCACCTGGATGTACTCCTCGGGCGTCATGTGGTCCATCGACCAGATGCTCCGGTCGGACCACCTGCCGCACCACTGGGTGCTCACGCTGCTCAAGGTCAACCCCGCGGCCGTCTACATCGACCTGATGCGCTTCGCGCTGATCGACAGCTTCCAGGCGCACTCGCTCCCGCCGCACGCGTGGCCGCTCGCCATCGGCTGGGCCCTGCTCGCCGGCGTCGGCGGATTCATCTGGTTCTGGAAGGCAGAAGAGGAGTACGGACGTGGCTGACACCGCGGCGCAGACTGACACCCGGGTACCGACCGTCATCGCCGACGGGGTCCACGTCATCTACAAGGTCCACGGCGCCGGCGCCCGCAAGGGCGGGGCCACCGCGGCGCTCAGCCGGGTCTTCTCCCGCAAGGCGCCCCCCGGCATCAAGGAGGTGCACGCCGTCAAGGGCGTCACCTTCACCGCGTACAAGGGCGAGGCCATCGGCCTCATCGGCTCCAACGGCTCGGGCAAGTCCACCCTGCTGGCCGCCATCGCCGGTCTCCAGCCGGTGGCCCGCGGCCGGATCTACTCGCACGGCCAGCCGTCCCTGCTCGGCGTGAACGCCGCCCTGATGAACGACCTGACCGGCGAGCGCAACGTCGTCCTCGGCGGCCTCGCGATGGGCATGTCCAAGCAGCAGATCCGCGAGCGCTACCAGGACATCGTCGACTTCTCCGGCATCAACGAGAAGGGCGACTTCATCTCCCTGCCCATGCGGACGTACTCCTCGGGCATGGGTGCCCGGCTGCGGTTCTCCATCGCCGCCGCCAAGGACCACGACGTCCTGATGATCGACGAGGCCCTGGCCACCGGCGACGCGGCCTTCCAGCGACGCAGCCAGGCCCGCATCGAGGAACTCCGCCAGCACGCCGGCACCGTCTTCCTCGTCAGCCACGGCATCAACACGGTCCGCGAGACCTGCGACCGCGCGATCTGGCTGGAGGCCGGTGTGCTCCGCATGGACGGCCCCTCGGCGGAAGTCTGCGACGCCTACGAGGCCTTCACAGCGGGCCGCTGACCTTTCCTGGGCTCCGCCCAGACCCGCGCCTCAAACGCCGGCGAGGCTGGATTTTCCAGCCCCGCCGGCGTTTGAGGCGCGGGGGTCCGGGGGCGGCGCCCCCGCAACGGCGCCGCACCCGCGGACACTCCGGAACCGCAACGGGCCGGGCCCGGGACCACGAAGGTCCCGGGCCCGGCCCGTTCCGTACAACCCCGCGATCAGCTGTGCACGCGCAACAGCGACCGCATCGTCCGCATCGCCACCGACAGGTTCGCCAGGTCGAAGTCGTCCGACCCCTGGATCTCGTCCAGAGTCGTCCGCGCCCGCCCGATGATGGCCATGTTCTTCTCCTCCCACGCCTTGAAGCGCTCCTCGGGAGTCGAAGTGCCGTTGCCCACCGACAGCACGTCCGCGGTCAGCGCCGCGTGCGCCGCGAACAGGTCCTCGCGGATGGAGGCGCGGGCCATCGACTGCCAGCGGTCGGACCGCGGCAGCTCGATGATCCGGTCCATCAGCTGGGTGATGGCCAGACGGTCGGCGAGGTCGTAGTACACCTCGGCGACCTCCAGCGGGTCCACACCCGTGCGGTCCGCGATCGCGACGATGTCCAGCGCCGGGAAGGCGGAGGAGAACCCGGCCACCTTGGCGGCCAGTTCCTCCGGGACGCCCTCGCCCGTCAGCTCGTCCAGGATCGACTGGTACCACTCCAGGTCGGCGCCGCGCACCAGCTTCGGCAGCTCGGCCCAGACCTGGCCCACCCGCTCCTGGAAGAAGGCGATGGTCTCGGTGATCTGGAGGGGCTGCGGCCGGTTGTTCAGCAGCCAGCGGGTACCGCGCTCGACCAGGCGACGCGAGTGCAGCCGCACCCGGGTCTGGACGTCGGCGGCGACCTTGTTGTCGAGCGCCTCCACCGCGTCCCACACGTCGGCCAGGCCGAAGATCTCGCGGGCCGCGAGCTGCGCGCGCACGATCTCCTCCGTGGAGGCCCCGCTCTCCTCGCGCAGACGGTGCAGGAAGGTCGAACCACCCGTGTTGACGGTGTCGTTGACCAGGATGGTGGTGATGATCTCCCGGCGCAGCGCGTGCGTGTCGATCTGCTCGGTGAGCCGCTCGGCCAGGGCGGCCGGGAAGTACGCGAAGAGCAGACGGCGCAGGTACGGGTCGTCCGGGAGCTCGGTGGCGATGAGCTCGTCCGCCACCGTGATCTTGGTGTAGGCGAACAGCACGGCCAGCTCCGGCTGGGTCAGGCCCTTGCCACCGCCCAGCAGCTCGCGGATCTGCCGGTCGGTGGGCAGGAACTCCAGCGCCCGGTCCAGCAGCCCGTCGCGCTCCAGCCGGCGCATGTAGCGCTGCTGGGCGTGGAGCAGGCTCGGGGCCTGGGCCGCGCCGTTGGCGAGCGCGACGTTCTGCGCGTAGTTGTTGCGCAGCACCAGATGGCCGACCTCGTCGGTCATCTGGGCGAGCAGCTTGTTGCGCTGTTTGACCGTCATGTCGCCGTCCGTGACGACCGCGTTGAGCAGGATCTTGATGTTCACCTCGTGGTCGGAGGTGTCCACGCCCGCGCTGTTGTCGATGGCGTCGGTGTTGACCTTGCCGCCCTCGCCGCCCGCACCGGTGCGGGCGAACTCGATCCGGCCGAGCTGGGTCAGACCCAGGTTGCCGCCCTCGCCGATGACCTTGGCCCGCACGTCGGAGCCGTTGACGCGGATGGCGTCGTTGGCCTTGTCGCCGACGTCCGCGTGCGTCTCGGCGGTTGCCTTGACGTACGTACCGATGCCGCCGTTCCACAGCAGGTCCACGGGGGACTGCAGGATCGCCTTCATCAGGTCGGCCGGGGTCATCTTGGTGACGCCCGCCTCGATGCCGAGGGCCTCACGGACCTGCGCGGTGATCGGGACGGCCTTCGCGGAACGCGGGTGGATGCCACCGCCCGCCGAGATCAGCGAGGTGTCGTAGTCGGCCCACGAGGAGCGCGGCAACTCGAACAGGCGCCGGCGCTCGGCGTAGGAGGTGGCCGCGTCCGGGTTCGGGTCGATGAAGATGTGCCGGTGGTCGAAGGCGGCGACCAGGCGGATGTGCTCGGAGAGCAGCATGCCGTTGCCGAACACGTCGCCGGACATGTCACCGACGCCGACGACGGTGAAGTCCTCGGTCTGGGTGTCGTGGCCCAGCTCGCGGAAGTGCCGCTTGACGGACTCCCACGCGCCGCGGGCGGTGATGCCCATGCCCTTGTGGTCGTAGCCGGCCGAGCCGCCCGACGCGAAGGCGTCCCCGAGCCAGAAGCCGTAGGACTCGGCCACGCCGTTGGCGATGTCGGAGAAGGTCGCGGTGCCCTTGTCGGCGGCGACGACGAGGTAGGTGTCGTCCTCGTCGTGGCGGACCACGCCCTTCGGGGGCACGACCTCACCGGCGACCATGTTGTCGGTGATGTCGAGCAGCGCCGAGATGAAGATCTTGTACGAGGCGATGCCCTCGGCGAGCCAGGCGTCACGGTCCACCGACGGGTCGGGGAGGTTCTTCGCGACGAAGCCGCCCTTGGCGCCGACCGGCACGATCACGGTGTTCTTGACCATCTGCGCCTTGACCAGGCCGAGGATCTCCGTACGGAAGTCCTCGCGGCGGTCGGACCAGCGCAGGCCGCCTCGGGCGACCTTGCCGAAGCGCAGGTGGACGCCCTCGACGCGCGGGGAGTACACCCAGATCTCGAAGGCCGGGCGCGGGGCCGGCAGGTCCGGGATGGCCTGCGGGTCGAACTTCATCGACACGTAGGAGTGCTGCTCGCCCACGCCGTTGAGCTGGAAGAAGTTCGTGCGCAGCGTGGCCTTGATGAGGGTGAGGAAGGCCCGCAGGATGCGGTCCTCGTCGAGCGAGGCGACCTGGTCCAGGGCCCCGTCGAGCTCCTCCAGCATGGCGTCCACGAGCTCGCTGCCGGCGGTCTGGCGCACCGGCGCCATCCGGGCCTCGAAGAGCGAGACCAGCAGTCGGGTGGTGTGGACGTTGTTGCGGAGGGTGTCCTCCATGTAGTCCTGGCTGAAGGTGGAGCCGGCCTGGCGCAGGTACTTGGCGTACGCGCGCAGGACGACGGCCTGCCGCCAGGTGAGCCCGGCGCTCAGCACCAGGGCGTTGAAGTTGTCGTTCTCCGCGTCGCCCTGCCAGACCGCGGCGAAGGCGTCCTGGAAGCGCTCGCGGGCGTCGTCGCCGAGGTAGCTGTCCCCGTTGCCGGAGAGGGGCATCCGCAGACCGAAGTCGTAGATCCAGGCGCTGACCCGGTCGGAGCGGCGCAGCTCGTACGGGCGCTCGTCGGTGACCTCGACGCCCAGGCGCTGCAGCACCGGCAGGACGGCGGAGAGCGAGACCTGGTCGCCGGTGCGGAAGATCTTGAACCGGCGCTCGCCGGGGCCCGCGCCCACGGGCTCGTAGAGCGAGAGCGCGAACTGGCGGTCGCTGGCGGCGAGCCGCTCCAGGTGGACCAGGTCGGCGACGGCCGCGCGCGGCGAGTGGTCGGCCTTGTAGCCCTCGGCGAAGGAGGTGCCGTAGCGGCGCAGCAGCTCGGCGGCGCGCTCCTCGCCGCACTCGGCGATCAGCGCCTCCTGGAAGCCGTCGGCCCAGGAGCGGGCGGCCTCGACGAGCCGGCCCTCGATGCGCTCGACGTCGGAGTCGGTCAGCGCGGGCAGCTCGGTGCCCTGCGGGACGCGGACGACGAAGTGGATGCGGGAGAGGATCGACTCGGTGTTCCACGCGGTGAAGTCGACGCTGATGCCGCCGAGCTCCTCGCGCAGGATGTCCATCAGGCGCAGCCGCACCCCGGTGGTGAACCGGTCGCGGGGCAGGTAGACGAGCGCCGAGTAGTAGCGGCCGTACTCGTCCTGGCGCAGGTACAGCCGCAGCCGGCGGCGCTCCTGGAGGTACAGGACGGAGGTGACGATGGCCTGGAGCTGGTCGACCGGGGTCTGGAACAGCTCGTCGCGCGGGTACGTCTCCAGGATCTGCAGCAGGTCGCGGCCGTCGTGGCTGCTCGGCGCGAAGCCGGCGCCGTCGAGGACCTCGACGACCTTGCGGCGGATGACCGGGACGCGGCGCACGGACTCGGTGTACGCGGCGGAGGAGAACAGGCCGAGGAAGCGGCGCTCGCCGACGACGTTGCCGTCGGCGTCGAACTTCTTGACGCCCACGTAGTCGAGGTACGAGGGGCGGTGCACGGTGGAGCGGCTGTTGGCCTTGGTCAGCACCAGCAGGCGGTGCTCGCGGGCCTTGGCGCGGGCGTCGGCCGGCAGCCGGTTGAAGGACGGCGAGACCGGGTGGCCGTCGTCCTTGCCGCTGTGGTGCGGGTCGGAGCGCAGGATGCCGAGGCCGGTGCCGGGCACGGCGGCCAGGGAATCGCCGTCGACGAGGTTGTACTCGCGGTAGCCGAGGAAGGTGAAGTGGTCGTCGGCGAGCCAGCGCAGCAGCTCACGGGCCTCTTCGAGCTCGTACTCGCGCAGGTCGGGGGCGGTGTGCTCCTCGGGCAGGCCCTCGGCGATGCGCAGCGCGGCGTCGCGCATCTTCTCCCAGTCCTCGACGGACTCCCGAACGTCGGACAGGACGCGCAGCAGATCGGCGTTGATCTGCTTGAGGTCGGCGCGGTCGGTCTCGCGGTCGATCTCGACGTGGATCCAGGACTCGACGAGGGAGTCGTGGGGGCGCGCCGTGCGGGGACCGTGGGCGTCGCAGTCGGGACCGAGGATCTCGATCAGCTTGCCGGTGACGTCGCGGCGGACGACGACCTGCGGGTGGATCACGACGTGGATGCCGCGGCCCTGGCGGGACAGCTCGTTCGTCACGGAGTCCACGAGGAACGGCATGTCGTCGGTGACGACCTCGACGACGGAGTGGCTGGAGGTCCAGCCGTTCTCCTCCACCGTGGGCGTGTGCACGCGCACGTTCGCGGTGCCCTGCGGCCGGTTCTCGGCGAGCCGGTAGTGCGAGAGCGCGGCTCCGAACACATCGACCGGGTCCCGGTCCGCGAGGTCCTCTGGCGCCGTGTGCAGGTAGTAGCGCTGGAGGTAGGAGAGAACCGTGTCCTGGTCTGGACGCTCTCCCCGCTCGGACCCAGTCGGAAGTAGCCCCCCGGCCGGGCTGTGCTCAGCTACCCGGGCCGCCCGTGCGAGCAGCTCGGCCTTTGCTTCGTCCAGCTTGGTCTGCATGTCCTCTGGCTCCTGTCGCGCGCCATTGCGTGACGTAGGTGAAGGAAGGAATGACATAGCGCCGCGAGGCGGGGTGTCCGTTCGGGATCGACGCTATGCCGTCGAGAGAGCCGACCGGGAGGGAATGAGCCATGATCGGCCGACGGTCCCGGGGGCGGGGATCAGCGAAGGCCCGGGCACGGTCGTGCGCCGGGCGCAGGCCGGAGGCACCAGTGCCCCCGATGACTATCGCGCTGATCACGGGTACAAGGCTATCCCGACCTACCCCCAGGACGTCATTCGCTGCATCTGTACAAATCTTGGGGTAGAACTTTGACACTCTGGCCAGCGACGTGACCGGCCGTCCGTGCAGCGGCCCGTTCCGTCGTTATCCGGCCAGCTCGCGAGCTGTCCGTACGGCCTCGGCCAGGCTGTCCACGACCGGCACTCCGGCTGATTCCAGACTGCTGCGGCTGTGCGAACCGCCCGTGTAGAGCACCGCCCGCGCACCCACGTGGGCGGCCGCGAGGGCGTCGTCCACGGCGTCTCCGATGAGGACCGTACGGTCCGCCGTCACACCCGTCCCGTCCAGGGCGGCCAGGTGGCGTACGAGGTGTCCCGCCTTGGAGGTGTGGGAGGGTCCGATCCGGCCGTCGACGCGCAGGAAGTGCCGGTCGATGCCGTGGGCCCGGACCAGGGGGACGAGCTTGTCGTGGGGCGCGAGGGACAGCAGGGACTGGGTGAGCCCGTCCAGCTGCCAGTCCCGGAGCAGCTCCCGGGCCCCCTCGGCCAGCCCGGCGTCCTCGGCGGCGGCCCAGTAGTGGCGGTGGAAGGTGTCGTCCATGACGAGCCACTCCTCCTCGGTGGGCAGCCGCCCCATGAGGCGCTCGTAGAACTTCGGCACCGGCACGACGTACAGGTCGCGGTAGGTCTCCAGGGTGATCGGCGCGAAGCCGAGCTCGGCGAAGGAGGCGTTGGTCGCGGCTATGACGGCGTCGATGTCGTGCAGGAGCGTCCCGTTCCAGTCCCAGACGATGTGGTCCGGGCGGGTGGCGGCGCTCGCGGCGGTCGTCTCGCTCACTTCAGCAGCCCCGGGATCTCCTGCAGGCCGAACCACAGCAGGTCGTGGTCCTCGGCCCCGTCGACGGTGAGCTGCGCGTCCGCGTCGCCGCCGTCGGCGGCCTCCAGGGCCCGTACGGCGGCGGCCACGTCCTCTTCGGCGTCATCGGCGTCCACGTGCACGGCGGCGGCCACGGAGAGCCGTACGGCGGCGGCGAGGGCCACCCGGCCGAGCGCGGCCTCGTCGGCCCCGGGGGTGGCGGTGGCGGCCTTGTCGTCGACGTCGAGGGCGACCACGACGCGCCGGCGCGGGGCGTCCGCGTCCGCGGCGACCAGCCGCAGGGAGGCGAGGGCGGCCCGGTTCAGGGCCGCGTACTCCAGCTCCTCGATGTCGTCCGACGCGTACCACTCGCGCAGACCGGGAGTGACGGCGTACGCCGGCAGCGGGGCCGGGCCCAGCTCACCCGCCCGGTGCACCTCGGCGAGCCCGGGGAGGGTCAGGGGGACGTACACGCGCATGGCCGGCTGCTTTCGGTAGTCGGAAACGCCCTCAGGATACGACTCGGACGCCGCCGGGCGGGTGATGGACCCCGTCCCCCTTCGGGCGCCGGACCGGGGGCCGCACCCGTCCACCCGGGTACGCGGGCGGGCGCCGGCCGGGGCGGGTGACCGGCCGCCGCCCACCCGGATAGGTGAAGCGGGCCGGTGGCCGGGCGGGCCGCGGGCGTGGTTGCGGAGCGTGTTCGGCGGCCGTAGAAGATCCCCATCAAGTTACCGCCCGGTACCGCTCCGGGCCCGGACCGTTCGGGGGCAGCTGGCGATGGACACCACGATGCGCGGCACGATGACCGGCAACGACGGCAGCCGCCGGCGGGCCGCGGGCCGGACCCGGACCGGGCCCGCGGGCCGCCGGGACCCGCGGCGCCCCGCCGGCCCCCCGCGGACCCTGCGGCTCGGCCCGCACCACTGGTTCGCCGAACACCTCCTCGCGGTGGTCAGCGGCCTGCGCCCGGTCCACTCGCTCCTCGGCCACACCATCGGCCCCGCCTACCAGCAGCTGATCGCCCTGGCCCCCACGGACCCCCTCCGCGACCGCCTCCGCCCGGTCGTCCGCCAGTGCGGCCGCTTCACCCCGGGCCCGGGGGTCATCGAGGCCTTCGCCCGCATCGCCACGGGCGACCGCCTCACCGCCATGGCCTTCCGCCTCGAACAGGGCCCGGACCTCCGCTGGCGCTGCGCCGCGGTGGAAATCCAGGGCCCCCGCCCGTGACTCAGCCCCGCCGAATCCAGCCCCGCCAGGGGGTACCTCCCAGCGGTAGCTGGGGGAGTTTGAGGCGCCCCCCTCAGCCCCGCCGGCGTTTGAGGCGCGGGGTCTGGGGCGGAGCCCCAGCAGCGGCGCCGCACCCGCACACGACGCGGCCGGGGCCGGACACCCACGGTGTCCGGCCCCGGCCGACAGCTCCAGCTCAACCCGCGATCGGCGGGTTACTTCTTGCGGCGACGCCCGCCCGCGGCCTTCTGCGCCTTGCGCCGCTCCGCCCGCGTCATCCCGTCACCCTCGGCGCCGAGGGAGTCGCTCTCGAAGTCGCCCTCGATGACACCGCCCGCCCCGTCCACCGTCGGGGCGGAGAAGTGCAGCCGGTCCGGCCGCTGCGGAGCGTCCAGCCCCTTCGCCCGGATCTCCGGACGCGCACCCGCCGGCTCCTTCGTCAGCGACGGAGCCACGTCCTGCACCGGAAGCTCCTCGACCTGCTGCTCGACCTGGACCTCCAGGTTGAACAGGTAGCCGACGGACTCCTCCTTGATGCCCTCCTGCATGGCGTTGAACATGTCGAAGCCCTCGCGCTGGTACTCGACCAGCGGGTCCTTCTGGGCCATCGCCCGCAGGCCGATGCCCTCCTGCAGGTAGTCCATCTCGTACAGGTGCTCACGCCACTTGCGGTCGAGCACCGACAGGACCACGCGCCGCTCCAGCTCGCGCATGATCTCGGAGCCGAGCGACTTCTCGCGCGTCTCGTACTGCTCGTGGATGTCGTCCTTGACGGACTCCGCGATGAACTCGGCGGTGATGCCCGCGCGGTCGCCCGCGGCCTCCTCCAGCTCCTCGATGGTGACCTTCACCGGGTAGAGCTGACGGAAGGCGCCCCACAGGCGCTCCAGGTCCCACTCCTCGGCGAAGCCCTCGACCGTCTCGGCCGCGATGTACGCGTCGATCGTGTCGTCCATCATGTGGCGCACCTGCTCCTGGAGGTCCTCGCCCTCCAGGACGCGGCGGCGCTCGCCGTAGATGACCTCACGCTGGTTGTTGAGGACCTCGTCGTACTTCAGGACGTTCTTGCGCGTCTCGAAGTTCTGGGTCTCCACCTGCGACTGGGCCGACGCGATCGCGCGCGTCACCATCTTGTTCTCGATCGGCACGTCGTCCGGCACGTTCGCCATCGCCATGACGCGCTCGACCATCTGCGCCTTGAACAGGCGCATCAGGTCGTCGCCCAGCGACAGGTAGAAGCGGGACTCGCCCGGGTCGCCCTGACGGCCGGAACGGCCGCGCAGCTGGTTGTCGATACGGCGCGACTCGTGGCGCTCGGTGCCCAGCACGTACAGCCCGCCGAGCTCCTTGACCTCCTCGAACTCCGCCTTCACCGCGGCCTCGGCCCGGGTGAGCGCCGCGGGGAGGGCGTGCGCCCACTCCTCGATGTGCTCCTCCGGGTCCAGGCCCCGCTGGCGCAGCTCGGCCTCGGCGAGGTCGTCCGGGTTGCCGCCGAGCTTGATGTCGGTACCGCGGCCGGCCATGTTCGTGGCGACCGTGACCGCGCCCCGGCGGCCGGCCTGGGCGACGATCGTCGCCTCACGGTCGTGCTGCTTGGCGTTGAGCACCTCGTGCGGGATGCCGCGCTTGGAGAGCTGCTGCGAGAGGTACTCGGACTTCTCGACCGACGTCGTACCGACGAGGATCGGCTGGCCCTTCTCGTGCTTCTCCGCGATGTCGTCGACGACGGCGGCGAACTTCGCGACCTCGGTCCGGTAGATCAGGTCCGGCTGGTCCTTGCGGACCAGGTCGCGGTTGGTCGGGATGGGGACGACACCGAGCTTGTAGATCTGGTGGAACTCGGCGGCCTCGGTCATGGCCGTACCGGTCATGCCGGACAGCTTCGTGTAGAGGCGGAAGAAGTTCTGCAGGGTGATCGTGGCGAGGGTCTGGTTCTCGTCCTTGATGTCCACCCCTTCCTTCGCCTCGATCGCCTGGTGCATGCCCTCGTTGTAGCGGCGACCGGCGAGGATACGGCCGGTGTGCTCGTCGACGATCATGACTTCGCCGTCGATGACGACGTAGTCCTTGTCGTTCTTGAAGAGTTCCTTGGCCTTGATCGCGTTGTTGAGGTATCCGACGAGCGGGGTGTTCACCGACTCGTAGAGGTTCTCGATGCCGAGCCAGTCCTCGACCTTGGCGACACCGGACTCGTGGATGGCGACGGTGCGCTTCTTCTCGTCGACCTCGTAGTCGCCGGTCTCCTCGATGCCCTTCAGCGGCTGGCCGGCCTCGCCCTTGGTCAGGCGGGTCACCAGCTTCGCGAAGTCGCCGTACCACTTCGTGGCCTGGTCGGCGGGGCCGGAGATGATCAGCGGGGTACGGGCCTCGTCGACGAGGATCGAGTCGACCTCGTCGACCACGGCGAAGTTGTGGCCGCGCTGGACGAGCTCGTCCTGGGACCACGCCATGTTGTCGCGCAGGTAGTCGAAGCCGAACTCGTTGTTCGTGCCGTAGGTGATGTCGCAGCTGTACTGCTCGCGGCGCTGGGCCGGCGACATGTTCGCCAGGATGCAGCCGACCTCCAGGCCGAGGAACTTGTGCACCCGGCCCATCAGCTCGGAGTCACGCTCGGCGAGGTAGTCGTTCACCGTGATCAGGTGGACGCCCTTGCCGGACAGCGCGTTCAGGTAGGCGGGCAGCGTGCCGACGAGGGTCTTGCCCTCACCGGTCTTCATCTCGGCCACGTAGCCGAGGTGCAGCGCCGCGCCACCCATGATCTGGACGTCGTAGTGCCGCTGGCCGAGAACGCGCTTGGCCGCCTCGCGTACGGTCGCGAAGGCCTCGGGCAGCAGGTCGTCCAGGCTCTCGCCGTCCTGGAAACGCTGCTTGTACTCGTCCGTGAGCGCTCGCAACTCGGCGTCGGAGAGGTTGACGAAGTCCTCTTCGATGGAGTTGACCTGGTCCGCGATGCGGTGCAGTTTGCGCAGGATCTTGCCTTCGCCTGCACGCATGAGCTTGTTGAAGACGGACACCGAGGTTTGTCTCCTTGCCGGTCGGGCCTGGGCACTGTACGTACACGGGCACGGCAGGTGGGCCCCACCGCAACGGCCATCGTAAGCGAGGACGTGGCCGCGTCGGGAGGTCCGCCGTTCCCGCGAGGGCACGGGTGCCCGTATTGAGAACGTACGGGGGACACCGAAGGTGCCGCATCGCCCGGAGGGATCACCGAAAATTGTTCGCCACCGGTACCGGCACGGCAGCAGAATCCGTTCATGGAGCCCAAGACACTCAGCAGTGAGCGATTGGTATTGCGGCCCTTCGTCCCGTCGGACGAGGACGAGCTGTATGCGGCGGCCCGGGACCCGGACGTCCAGCGCTGGACGCTGGTGCCCTCCCCCTACGAGCGCGAGCACGCGCACACCTATGTGAACGAGACCGTGCCGAACGGCTGGCGCGACGGCACGGCCTTCGCCTTCGCCGTACGCCTCGGGGCCGAGGGCCCCCTGGTCGCGGCCGTCGGCGTGCACATCCACACCGTGGAGAGCACCGAGATCGGCTACTGGGCGGTCAAGGAACACCGCGGCCGGGGCTACATGACCGAGGCGGTCCTGGCCGTCGCCCGCTGGGCCTTCACCGAGCTGGGCATCGGACGGCTGGAATGGCGCGCCGAGGTGGGCAACGCGGGCTCCCGCGCCGTGGCCGAGAAGGCCGGCTTCCAGGTCGAGGGCATCCTGCGGGCGGGCATCATCCACCGCGGCACGAACCGCGACTGCTGGGTCGGCGCCCTCCTCCCCTCCGACCTGGGCCTGACCCCCGCACTCCCCTACCTGCCGGCCCCCGTCGACTAGGCCGTCGGTCGACTCCCGTACGCGCCCGCTGTCAGTGGCGCCCCCTAGGCTGCGGCGCATGAGCAACCCGCCGCCGCACGTGTCCCTGTCCGCCGACGAGGCCCGGCGCATCGCCCTGCGCGCTCAGGGCTTCATCGGCGCACCCGACCGGCGCGGCGGGGTCCGCGGTGTCCTGCGCCACCTGGGCGCCGTACAGCTGGACACCATCTCGGTCCTGGCCCGCTCGCACGAGCTGATCCCGTACGCGCGGCTGGGCGCGGTGGGCCGGGACACCGTGGAGCGGGCGTACTGGTCGGACCGGCACGCCTTCGAGTACTGGTCGCACGCCGCCTGCATCCTGCCCATCGAGGAATGGCCGCACTTCGCGTTCCGCCGCCGGGCCAACCGGGCGCGCGGCCACCGCTGGCACATCCTCCAGGACAAGCAGCACTCGACGCGGGCGGTCCTGGACCGGCTGAAGGCGGACGGCCCCCTGACCTCCACCGAGCTGGGCGGCGCCAAGAACGGCGGCGAGTGGTTCGAGTGGTCCGAAACCAAGATCGCGGTGGAGTGGCTGCTGGACACCGGCGAGGTGGTGTGCAGCGAGCGCCGCGCCTGGAAGCGGGTCTACGACCTTCCCGAGCGTGCCGTTCCCGACGCGCTGCTCCACGACGACCTGGACGACCGTGAGTGCGTGCGCCGGCTGGTCGCCCTGGCGGGCCGGTCCCTGGGCGTCGGCACCCGCGCCGACATCGCGGACTACCACCGCCTCAAGGGCGAGCAGTTCGACGCGGTGGTCGCGGACTCGGGGCTGGTACCGGTCGAGGTGGAGGGCTGGGCCAAGCCGGCCTGGGCGGACCCGGCGGCCCTCGCGGAGGCTCCCAGGGGCCGCCACCGCACGACGCTGCTCTCGCCCTTCGACTCCCTGGTCTGGGACCGTCCCCGCACGGAGCGGATCTTCGGTTTCACGCACCGCCTGGAGGCGTACGTGCCCAAGCCGAAGCGGATACACGGGTACTTCGCGATGCCGCTGCTGGCGGGCGGCCGGCTCCAGGGCCGCGTCGACCCGGCCCGCGAGGGCCGCACGCTGGTCGCCCGGCAGCTCTCGCTGACCTCCCCGAAGGCCGCGGCCCCGATGGCGCGGGCCCTGCGGGAGGCGGCGGAATGGGTCGGCTGCGAGGACGTACGCGTCGAGCGCGCGAGCTCGCCCGCGGAAGCGGCGGCCGTCACCGCGGAACTGGCCGCGCTCTAGACGGCCCGGGCGCTAGCGGATTTCGAGGATCTTTTCCCGCATCGCGTAGACCACGGCCTCCATCCTGGAGTGCAGCTGCAGCTTCTCCAGGATGTTGCGGACGTGGTTCTTCACGGTGTTCTCGGAAATGAACAACTCCTTGGCGATATCACGGTTGTTCATACCGGTGGCCACGAGTTTCAGGACCTCCAGCTCCCGGTCCGTCAGCCGCGGCGCCGGCACCAGCCGCCGCTCGTCGGTCCGCTGGATCATCGACTTGAACTCGGTGAGCAGCTTCGACGCCATCGACGGGCTGATCTGCGACTGGCCGTCCGCCACCGCCCGGATCGCCGTGGCCACCTCGTCCGTCGAGATCTCCTTCAGGAGGTACCCGGTCGCGCCCGCCTTGATCGCGTCGTAGAGGTCGGCCTCCTCGTCGCTGATCGTCAGCATGATGATCTTCGCGGAGGGGGCCACCTCCTTGATCGAGGTGCACGCCTCGATCCCGCCGCGCCGGGGCATCCGCACGTCCATCAGCACGATGTCCGGAAGCAGGTCGGCCGCCTTGTCCACGGCCTCCGCCCCGTCCCCGGCCTCGCCGACGACCTGGATGTCCTCCTCCTGCGCGAGGACGATCTCCAGTCCCCGCCGGAAGAGCGCGTGGTCGTCGACCACGAGCACCCTGATGGGCTCCCGGGCGGGCTCCTGCGCCGGGTCGCCGCCATGGCAGCCCGCGACGCCGCCGTCCGCGCGCACCGGCCCGAAGCTGTCCGCCATCGTTCCTCCCCCTGCATGTGCTCAGCTGCTGGGCCAACCGGACACACACCGCAGCCGGTTGACTGCACGCCATGATTCCATGCCCGCACCACGGCCCGGGGGCCAAAAGTGAGCCACCTGGCGCATACCCGTCGCATACCGGTCACGCAGGCGCCCCCGCGAAGGCGCCGGAACGCCTGCGCGGGGGCGATGTACGGAGTACGGATGTGCCCGGCCTCAGCCGCCGAGCGCGCCACCGGCGCCGCCCCGCGGTTCCTCCGAGCTGGAGGCACCGTCGGGGTTCACGTGGATGACGCCGTAGTCATAGGCATGACGGCGGTAGACGACACTGGGCAGCTTCGTCTCGGAGTCGACGAACAGATAGAAGTCGTGGCCGACCAGTTCCATCTCGTACAGGGCCTGGTCGAGCGACATGGGTGCGGCCGAGTGGGTCTTCTCGCGAACGATGAGCGGGCCTTCGCCCTGCACCTCGAGGGATCCGATCCGGGTGATCGGCACCCCGTCCGTCTTCTCCTCCGACACCGGCTGCCCGCTGCCGTTCAGCGATGCGACGCCCGGCACCACGTCGGCGACCTCCGCCGCCGAGAGCCGGCCGTTGCCACGGCGGGTGTAACGCTTGTCGTGCTGCTTGCGCAGCCGGGCCTCCAGCTTGTCCTGAGCCAGGTCCAGCGCCGCATACGCGTCGGCGGCGGCGGCCTCGGCACGGATCACCGGGCCCCGCGAACGCAGGGTGATCTCCACGCGGTCGGAACGGTCGGCCTGGCGCGGGTTGTGCTCCTTGGACACCTCGACGTCCAAGCTGATCACCTTGGCGTCGAGCTTCTGGATCCGCTCCGGATTCAGCTTCTCGGCCACGTGCTTGCGGAACCGCTCGGGCACCTCGGTCTTGCGGCCCTTGACGACGATGTCCACGCAGAACTCCGTTCCCGGATAGCTCCGCCCGACGGGGCGAAGCGTCTCCCTTTCGCACCAGACTCCGGTGAAGGCCGGAGCCTCGGACTTGGCGACTTTCACCTCCTCCTCCCCCATCGGCAAGATCAACACCCCACCGACTTCGGAGTCGAGAGACAGTCTCCTGAGTTCCTTACAACCGAACATATCCCTCTATGGCGGTTGTCGGCACCCGCTACCGGAATGTACTTCCAGTCAGGTGACTGTTCCCTCTTACTACCTGCAACGATGGGCCTTCCCCGCCAGTTCCAAATCTATTCACAAGATTTTTGTTCTGTCCGAGTTGCTCAAAGGCGTGGCGCCCGTTCGATCCGCCTGAAGGAGTCCGCCGGCGCGGCCACCACCGCCGCCCGCAGCACCGCCCCCGGGCCCGCCGCCGCCGCCACCAGCCCCGCGGCGCGCACCGCCCGGGCCGCCTCCGCCAGCGTCGCCCCGGTGGTGATCAGGTCGTCCACGAGCACGATCCGGGCCGCCCCGGCCGTGAGCCGCCGCCCGTCCCGGCGCACCGCCAGCGCCCCCGCGACGTTCTCCCGGCGCTGCCGGGCCCCCAGCCCCGCCTGGTCCGCCACCGCCCGCCGCAGCCCCAGTACGGGCGCCACGCGCGCGGGAACACCGGCTCTCCGCAGCCGCCCCGCGGCCGCCAGCGCGATCCTGCGCGCCGGATCGTGCCCGCGCGCCCGGACCTGCCGCCGCGCCGACGGGACCGGGACCAGCGCCACGTCCCCCGCAGCACCCGCAGCACCCGCACCGCCGCGACCGCCCGCCAGGACGGCCGCCGCCAGCGCGGCGCCGAGCACCCCGGCCAGCGGCAGCGCCCCGCGCTCCTTGTGCGCCAGCAGGAGGCTCCGTACGGCCCCCTCGTAGACGGCGGCGGCCCGCACCACCGGCAGGCCCGCGGGCGGCGGAGACGGCCGCACCGGCCCCTCCCCGGCCCCGCTCAGCGCATCCCGGCACTCGGCGCACACCAGCACCCGGACCGCCCCGCAGCCGGCGCAGTCGACCGGCAGGACCAGCCCGGCGAGCTCCTGCCACCAACCCCGCATGACTCCACACTGACGGGCGGGGCCGCCGGGCGCGACCCCTGTGGACGACCCGGCGAGGGCAGGTCAGCCCGGGTACACCGGAGCCCGGCCGCCCGCCCCCGCCGCCACCGTGCGCCACTGGGCACCCGGCGGCAGCCACACGATCCCGTCCTCCGAGTACGCGACCACCGGCTTCGGCTTCGCCTCGTCCTCCGTGGCCGCGACCGCCACCTCCGACAGCCCGGTGGCCCCGGGCAGGCTCGCCGCGACCATCGAACCGTCGGCCAGCATGTAGCGGGCCTGCTGCACGCCGCCGTTCTCCCGGCCCACCACGAGCAGCCGCCCGCGCGGCGCCCAGCTCATCGCCGTCACATCGACCATCTGCGGGGCCGCCGGACGCAGCTCGCGCACCGACACCGCCGAGGAGTCGCCCTTGCCGTCGGGCCGCTCGATCCGCCCGACGTACAGGACCTTGCTGCCGTCGGGCTGATCCACCAGCAACGCGATCCGCACACCGTCGGCCGATGCCTTCAGCGAGGCGATCCGCCGGCCGTCGAGCCCCGCCACCTGCACCTTCTCGGGCGTTCCGGCACCACCGGGCACCCGCCACAGCCCCGGGGACTGCGGATCCCGGTCCGCGACCCACAGATCACCCGAGGCGTCCCAGCTCGGCGCGGTCAGGACCGGGGCCTTGCCGCCCTTGCCGACCGGCATCGGCTGCGGCATCGTCCCGCCCCCGACCAGCGGCACGACGTACAGCGCGTGCTCGTCCTCGGAGACCACGGCCGCGCGCCGCTCGTCGTGCGAGACCGCCGCCGATCTGACCTTGAACCCGGGCGGGGTGGCCAGCGGCCCCGGCACCGGTTCCGGCCGGGCCTGCTGGTCCTCGCTGCTCGTGTCCAGCTTCATCCGGACCAGCCGCTTCTCGCTGTCGACGAAGTACTGGAACTCGGGGATCTTGGGCCGGCCCGCGATGGCGGCCGCGCTCACCTCGCTCACCGAACACAGCGAGGTCGACTTGCCGCCCGCCCGCACCAGTTCGACCTGGTCGAGCCGGGAGCCCGTCAGATCCTTGACGGTGTACAGGAGTTGGGTGGCCATCTTCTTGCACTGCGGCTGCGCGACGTTCTCGGCCTTCTCGTTGAGCGGCACGCGCAGCGTGTTCTGCCCGTCGTACGAAAGGGACTTGGTGCCCGGGCTCAGTTCCGTACCGGTCGGGAAGCTGGACTCCACGACCGGGGCGAGCCACCGCGACGGCCCCGCCAGCAGCGACTGCACGGTCTGCGTGGTCGGGTCCATCCGCGAGTCCGGGTCGGTGCGCTGACGCACGTACACGGGGTCGGCGACGAGCGTGCCGCCCGCGAAGTAGTACTTGTTGACCGGCATGTAGATGCGCTGGAAGTCCGACTCGCTGAGCACGAGACCGCTCGGCGGGGTCGAGATCCGCCACTGCTTGTCCTCGTTCTGGACGAGCTGGAGGAACTCCTCGTACTCCCTGGCCCCGGTCTGCGGCTGGTACGCGCTGTGCTCGTCGACGGTCGCGAGCTTCTTGCCGGTCACCTTCCAGCGGGGCCCCTCGGGGTCCTTCTCGCCGCGGTTCGGAACCCGGTTGAGCCCGGAGGAGAGCACGGTGACGGCCGAGCCGGGCTTCCAGCTCTTCGCGGCCGCCTCGGTGAGGTACTTGCGGGCCGTCTCCAGCTGCGGGTCGTCGCTGGTCATCGCCTCCAGGAAGCCGTCGACGATCTCCGCCGGGCTGGCCTTGTCCGCGGGCGGTACGCCGAACACCCGGACCTGCGAATCCACGCCCTGCGAGGCCTGCACCGGCCGGATGTCGCCGCGGTCCGGCATGGAGGCGCAGCCCGCGAGCAGCAGCCCGGCCGCACCGAAGGCGTACGCCCGTACGGTGCGCAGCCGACGGCGCCGCACCCGCGCACGCCCCGCCCGCGCGTCCAAGGGCTCAGCGTCCATCGGCTCGGTCCTCCTGTTGTGCCTGCTCGGCCGGGCGGGCCACGACCCGGGCCCCGTTCCCCGGCAAGGCCGTCGGGTCGGCGGGCACCGGCATCGCTCCGGCGACGGGCGAGCGCGGGGGTATCGGCGAGCGGTCGCCCGCGTCGGCCGGCGTACGCTCCGCCGCGCCGCCCGCGGCCTCGGCCGCGGCCCTGGCCCGGTTGGCGCGGTTGGCCCGGGAGTCCTCGGGCTCCAGCGGGATGGGCGAGCCCCGCAGCGGCTCGTCGGCCGTGCGCGGCAGGGTCAGCCGGAACTGCGAACCGCCGCCCGGCTCGCCCCAGGCCTGCAGCCAGCCCCCGTGCAGCCGGGCGTCCTCGACCGCGATCGACAGGCCGAGGCCGGTCCCGCCGGTCGTGCGCGCCCGCGCCGGGTCGGCCCGCCAGAAGCGGTTGAAGACGCGGGTGGCCTCGCCGGGCTTCAGCCCGACCCCGTAGTCCCGTACGGCGACGGCGACGGCCCCGCCCGCGGACGCCAGCCGGACCACCACGTCACGGCCCTCGCCGTGCTCCACGGCGTTGACGACCAGATTGCGCAGCACCCGCTCCACCCGCCGGGCGTCCGCCTCGGCGATGACCGGCTGGGTGTCGCCCAGCACCCGGATCCGGGTGCCCTTGTGCTCGGCCAGCGGCTCGGCGCCGTCGATGACCCGGCGCACGACGTCCCGCAGGTCGATGGGCTCGGCCTCCAGGGCCGCGGCCCCGGCGTCGAAGCGGCTGATCTCCAGCAGGTCGGCGAGGAGCGACTCGAACCGGTCGAGCTGCCCGGCGAGCAGCTCGGCGGAGCGCGCGGTGATCGGGTCGAAGTCGACCCGGGCGTCGTGGATGACGTCGGCGGCCATCCGTACCGTCGTCAGCGGGGTGCGCAGCTCGTGCGAAACGTCCGAGACGAACCGGCGCTGCATCCGGGACAGCTCCTCCAGCTGCTGGATCTTGTTCTGGAGGTTCTGCGCCATCTTGTTGAAGGCCTCGCCCAGGCGCGCGATGTCGTCCTCACCGGTGACCTTCATCCGCTCCTGGAGCCGCCCGGCCGAGAGCCGCTCGGCGATCCCGGCGGCCATCCGCACCGGCGTCACCACCTGGCGCACGACGAGCCAGGCGATGCCGCAGAGCAGGACGACGACGAACAGGCCCGCGGTCACGATGGTGACCTTGATCAGATTGAGGGACTCCTCCTCCTGCGTGAGCGGGAAGAGGTAGTACAGGTCGTACGGGTCGCCGTTGATGTCCGAGAGCCGCTTGCCGATGACCAGCGCCGGCTCGGGCTCCTTGGCACCGTCCCCGCTGGTGTACCGGATCTCGGAGAAGGTCTTGAAGGCACCGGTGGCATGGTTGACGGCCCGGCGCAGCGGCAGCGGGACGCTGGCGGTCGGATCCACGTTGCCGGAGGCCCGGGCGCCCTTGACGCCCTGCGTTCCGGGCAGCGCCTCATCGCCCGTGCCCGCGCCCAGCGCGACGACCTCGAACGCGGTCTGGCCGCCACTGGCCAACTGCTTGACCAGGGAGTTCATCCAGGTACTGGCGTCCCGGCCGACCTTGTTGTCGGTGGCGTCGGGCCCGTCCACGGCGGCCGGGGCGTTGGCCTTCTCCTGCGCCACCGCGAACCCGCCCGCGGCCTGGCTCTGCGCCGCCTCCTCCTTGGCCTCCAGGAGACCCCTGCTGACCTGGGCGATGACGACGAAGCCCAGGGCGAGGACCACGGCGAGCGAGATCAGCAGGGTTGCGGCGACCACCCGGAGCTGGATGTTGCGCCGCCACAGCCGGACGGCCGGAAGCAGCGGCCGGCGCGCCAGGCGCAGGAACAGCCGCAGGACCCGGCTGCTCGACGCGCGGTCCCGGAACAGCCGGCCGAAGCGCAGCCGCCACGGGTGGTAGCCGCCCGGGACCCTGCCGGACGCACCGGACGTACCGGACTGCACGTCAGCTGGGTCCGGCCTTGTAGCCGACACCACGCACCGTCACGACGATCTCGGGACGCTCCGGGTCCTTCTCGACCTTGGAGCGCAGACGCTGCACGTGCACGTTGACCAGGCGGGTGTCCGCCGCGTGCCGGTAGCCCCAGACCTGTTCCAGCAGCACCTCGCGGGTGAAGACCTGCCAGGGCTTGCGCGCGAGGGCGACCAGCAGGTCGAACTCGAGCGGGGTCAGCGCGATCGAGGCACCGTCCCGCTTGACCGAGTGCCCGGCCACGTCGATGACCAGGTCACCGATGGCCAGCTGCTCGGGCGCGGGCTCCTCCGAACGGCGCAGACGGGCCCGGATACGGGCCACCAGCTCCTTCGGCTTGAACGGCTTCACGATGTAGTCGTCGGCCCCGGACTCCAGACCCACGACGACGTCGACCGTGTCGCTCTTGGCGGTGAGCATGACAATGGGCACGCCTGACTCGGCCCGGATCAGGCGGCAGACCTCTATGCCGTCCCTCCCGGGCAGCATGAGGTCCAGCAGCACCAGGTCCGGCTTCGCCTCCCGGAAGGCAGCAAGTGCCTTGTCACCGTCCGCTACGAACGACGGCTCAAAACCTTCTCCACGCAGCACAATGCCGAGCATCTCGGCCAGCGCGGTGTCGTCGTCGACGACAAGGACGCGTCCCTTCATGGTTGACATCATCCCATTAGCTAATCGTTGCCCGGCGGTGAGCTGTCCCACAGCCAAAAGGGCTGGAAATCGACCCTCGGGCCTGTGTGGAGATCAGCTCCACCAGTCTGCCCCCGATCGGGTCGACTATTGAAGGTACGGGGTGCGAACAACCCTCGGTACCGCCCGGAACCGTCCGACCGGTCGGGATCACCCCGGAACGACCCTCCCCGCCCGGCCACCGCACCCGATCCGCCGCCCACCCCCTACTCCGTTCGGGCCCCCCACGTGGCACGATGGCAGCGACCAGCGCCCCGCCGCGGCAGGCGCACATGAAGGAGTGACGATGAACGACTCTCCGGGCTGGGCTACGCCCGGATCCTCTCCGTCCGACGGCGAGCGGCCGGGCACCGACGGCGGCGCGCAGCAGCCCGCACCGTCCGCGCAGCCCGCACCGCCCGCCGGCGATCCGAAGTGGTCCGCCGAGCAGCCGCCGCCCGGTCAGTGGTCGAGCCCGGGCACCACGCCCGCGGCCCCCCAGGCGCAGCCGCAGCCCACCACGGGCTGGGGACAGCAGCCCGGCACCCCTCAGGCGGGCCAGTACGGCCCCCAGCACGGCTACCCGGGCGGCCCCGGCCAGTGGGGCCAGCCCCCCGCCGCCAAGCCCGGTGTGATCCCCCTGCGGCCCCTGGGACTCGGCGAGATCCTCGACGGCGCGGTCGCCACCATGCGCACCCACTGGCGCGCGGTACTGCCCATCACCCTCGTCGTGGCCACCGTCGTCCAGGTGATCAGCGTGATCGTCCAGAAGTTCATGCTGGACGACCTCGCCTTCGCCGCGACCCCGGACGCCGGCCCCGAGGAGATCATCGACTCGCTCGGCAGCACCATCGGCGCGTCCGCGGTGATCCAGTTCATCCAGGCCCTCGGGACGATCGTCGTCACCGCGATGCTCACGATGGTCTTCAGCCGCGCCGTGCTCGGCCAGCACTCCTCGGTCTCCGACGCCTGGCGCGAGGCCCGCCCCCAGCTGCTGCGCCTGATAGGGCTCACCCTGCTGATGGCCCTCGGCGCCGTCCTGCTGGGCGCCGTACTGATCCTGCCGGGCGTCCTCACCGACACCATCGGCCTCGCCATCCTCGGCTTCGTCCTCTGGCTGCCGCTCCTGGTCTGGCTGGGCATCAAGTTCACCCTGGCCTCGCCCGCCCTGATGCTGGAGAAGAGCACCGTCCTCAAGGCCTTCGCGCGCTCCTCGAAGCTCGTCAAGGACACCTGGTGGCGCATCTTCGGCATCACGGTGCTCACCACCGTCATCGCCTTCTTCATCTCGGCGATGATCGTCGCCCCGTTCCAGATCATCAGCCTCATCGTCTTCAGCGGTGGCCTCGACTCCATCGAGGACGGCAGCGGCATGAACAACTGGGGCGTACTGATCGCCCCCGCGATCGGCCTGATCATCGCGCAGACCATCGTCATGCCGTTCCAGTCCGGCGTCACCGTGCTCCTCTACGTCGACCAGCGCATCCGCCGCGAGGGACTCGACCTGGAGCTCGCCCGGGCCGCCGGCCTCGAGAACTACGGCACGACCGGAGGCTGACGCACAGATGATGAGTACGGGGGGCCTCATCACCCGCGCCACGGCGCTCCTGCCGAGCGCCGAGACACCACCGGTGACGACACCGCGCGAACCCGCCAGGGAAGCGGCCGAGCGCGAACTGTCCAAGCCGATGTACCACGAGAACGACCCCAGCCTGTTCGACCGCGCCCTGCGCAAGTTCTTCGACTGGCTCGACGACATGCTCGGCGCCGCCTCCGGGGCGACCCCCGGAGGCGGCTTCGGCCTGCTCGTGATCCTCCTCCTCGTGATCCTCGCCGTCGGCGCCCTCTGGTGGCGCCTGGGCACCCCCGGCCGGATCACCACCGGCACCGGCGTCCTCTTCGCCGACGGCACCCGCAGCGCCGCCGACCACCGCACCGCCGCCGACGCCCACGCCGCCGCCGGCCGCTGGACCGAAGCCGTCCAGGAACGCATGCGCGCCGTCGTCCGCTCCCTGGAGGAGCGCACCCTGCTCGACCCGCGCCCGGGACGCACCGCCGACGAGGCCGCCGCCGAAGCCGCGGTCTCCCTCCCCGACCACGCCGCGGACCTCCGCGCCGCCGCCCGTACCTTCGACGACGTCACCTACGGCGGCCGCACCGCCGACGCCGACACGTACGCCCGCCTGCGCGCCCTCGACCTCACCCTGGAACGCGCAAAGCCGCTGCTGACGGGACCCACCGCATGACCGGCCCGACCGACCCGGCCCCGCCGACGGCCACTTCGGCCCCGACGGCCACCTCGGCCCCGTCCGCGTCCGGGGCGCGGGAGCCCGGGGGCAGCACCCCCGGCAACGCCCCCGCACCCGCCGCACCCGCCGCACCCGCCGCCGGCTCACGCACCCGCAACCTGCGCCGGCTCCGCCGCGCCCTCACCGCCGTCGCCGTCCTCGCCGCCGGCGCCATCGCCATGGCCGCCCTCAACTCCGGCACCCGCCACGGCTCCCTCGACCCCCGCACCACCGACCCCTTCGGCAGCCACGCCGTCGCCGAGCTCCTGAAGGAACGCGGCGTCACCACCCGCGTCGTCACCACCGCCCGCGAGGCAGCCGACGCCGCCGGCCCCCGCACCACCCTCCTGGTCACCGACCCCGACCGGCTCGGCGCCACCCAGCGCGGCATCATCCGCTCGGCCATCGACCTCTCCGGCGGCCGCACCGTCCTCCTCGCCCCCAGCAGTCACAGCCTCCGCGACCTCTCCCCCGGCGTGCACACCGCCGGCGACGCCGCCACGGACCGCCCCGACCCCGACTGCACCCTGCCCGCCGCCACCTCGGCCGGCCGCGCCGACACCGGCGGCGGCCTCAGCTACACCACCGCCCTCCCCCGGGCCACCGCCTGCTACCCCAGCGGCGGCCACCCCACCCTCCTCGTCCTCCCCACCGGCCCCACCGGCGGCGACACCGTCCTCCTCGGCTCCGAGACGATCCTCCTCAACGAGTCCCTCGCCGACGAAGGCAACGCCTCCCTCGCCCTCCAACTCCTCGGCTCCCGCCCCGACCTCGTCTGGTACCTGCCGTCCCTCGCGGACTCGGACCCCGACACCGCGCCCTCCGACGAGGACAAGGGCCTCCTCGACCTCATCCCGGCCGGCTGGTCCTGGGCCCTGCTCCAGCTCTTCGTCGCCGCCGCCCTCGCCGCCCTCTGGCGCGCCCGGCGCCTGGGCCCCCTCGTCACCGAGAAGCTCCCCGTCGCCATCCGCGCCTCCGAGGCCACCGAAGGCCGCGCCCGCCTCTACCGCAAGGCCGACGCCCGCGACCGCGCCGCCACCGTGCTGCGCGCCGCCACCCGCGAACGCCTCGCCGCACTGCTCGGCGTTCCGCACACCCAGGCCCACGACCCCGCGGCACTGGTCCCGGCCGTCTCCGCCCGCCTGACCGGCGAGCCCCGGGACGTGACCGCCCTCCTCTTCGGCACCACCCCTTCTGACGACGCGGCACTCGTCGCGCTCGCCGACCACCTCGACGCCCTCGAAAGAGAGGTCCGTACGTCATGACGTACCCGGCCACCGAGTCCACGGCAGTGACCGCGGACAGCGCCCGCGCTTCCCTCGAAGCGCTCCGCACCGAGATCGGCAAGGCCGTGGTCGGTCAGGACTCCGCCGTCACCGGACTCGTCGTCGCGCTCCTGTGCCGCGGCCACGTCCTCCTCGAAGGCGTCCCCGGCGTCGCCAAGACCCTCCTCGTACGGGCCCTGGCCGCCTCCCTCGAACTCGACACCAAGCGCGTCCAGTTCACCCCCGACCTGATGCCGAGCGACGTCACCGGCTCGCTCGTCTACGACGCCCGCACCGCCGAGTTCTCCTTCCAGGACGGCCCGGTCTTCACCAACCTCCTCCTCGCGGACGAGATCAACCGGACCCCGCCCAAGACCCAGTCCTCGCTCCTCGAAGCGATGGAGGAGCGCCAGGTCACCGTCGACGGCACCCCGCGGAAGCTGCCCGACCCCTTCCTCGTCGCCGCCACCATGAACCCGGTCGAGTACGAGGGCACGTACCCCCTCCCGGAAGCCCAGCTCGACCGCTTCCTCCTCAAGCTCACCGTCCCCCTCCCCTCCCGCGAGGACGAGATCGGGGTCCTGACCCGCCACGCCGCCGGATTCAACCCCCGCGACCTGCACGCCGCCGGCATCCGCCCGGTCGCCGGCCCGGCCCAGCTCGAAGCCGCCCGCCAGGCCGTCGCCAAGGTCTCCGTCTCCCCCGAGATCGCCGGCTACGTCGTCGACGTCTGCCGCGCCACCCGCGAATCGCCGTCCCTCACCCTCGGCGTCTCCCCCCGCGGCGCGACCGCCCTGCTGGCCACCGCCCGCGCCTGGGCCTGGCTCACCGGACGCGACTACGTCACCCCCGACGACGTCAAGGCCCTCGCCCTGCCGACCCTGCGCCACCGCGTCCAGCTGCGCCCGGAAGCGGAGATGGAGGGAGTCACGGCCGACGCCGTCATCACGGCGATCCTCTCCCACGTCCCCGTCCCGCGCTGATGGCCCTCACCGGACGCGCCGCCCTGCTGGCGGCCCTCGGCAGCATCCCGGTCGGCCTCCTCGAACCGAGCTGGACCGGCATGCTCGCGGTCAACGGCCCGATCGCCCTGGCCTGCGCGCTCGACTGCGCCCTGGCGGCGCCCGTACGCGATCTCGTGCTGGCCCGCTCCGGAGACACCTCGGTCCGCCTCGGCGAACCGGCGGAGGTCCACCTCACCGTCACCAACCCGAGCAGCCGCAAGCTCCGGGCCCGCGTCCGCGACGCCTGGCCCCCGAGCAGCTGGCTCCCCGGCACGGAGGCCGCCGCGTCCCGGCACGAGGTGGTCGTCCCCGCGGGCGAACGCCGCCGCCTGACCACCCGGCTGCAGCCCACCCGCCGCGGCGACCGCCGGGCCGACCGCGTCACGATCCGCTCCTACGGCCCCCTGGGTCTGTGGGCCCGCCAGGGCTCCCAGGTGTCCCCCTGGACCGTCCGGGTCCTGCCGCCCTTCACCAGCCGCAAGCACCTCCCGTCCCGGCTGGCCCGCCTGCGCGAACTGGACGGCCGTACGAGCGTCCTGACCCGCGGCGAGGGCACCGAGTTCGACAGCCTCCGCGACTACGTCCCCGGCGACGACACCCGCTCCATCGACTGGCGCGCCACGGCCCGCCAGAACAAGGTGGCCGTCCGCACCTGGCGCCCCGAACGCGACCGGCACATCCTCATCTGCCTGGACACCGGCCGCACTTCGGCGGGCCGCGTCGGCGACGCCCCCCGCCTGGACTCCGCGATGGACGCGGCCCTGCTCCTCGCCGCACTGGCCACCCGCGCCGGCGACCGCGTGGACCTCCTGGCCCACGACCGCCGTCCCCGCGCCCAGGTCCAGGGCCGCTCGGCGGCCGACACCCTCCCGTCGTTCGTCAACGCGATGGCCACCCTGGAACCGGAGCTCGTCGAGACCGACGCCAGGACCCTGGTCTCCACCATCCTCCGCAACGCCCCGCGCCGGTCCCTGGTGGTCCTCCTGACGAGCCTGGACGCGGCCCCGATCGAAGAGGGCCTGCTCCCGGTGCTCCCCCGTCTCACGCAGCGCCACACGGTCCTGCTGGCTTCGGTCGCCGATCCTCATGTCGCGGCCATGACAATCTCGCGGGGCACGGTGGACGCGGTCTACGAGGCCGCCGCGGGCACCCAGACCCAGTCCCAGCGCCGCCGCACGGCCGACCAGCTCACCCGCCACGGCGTCCACGTCGTCGACGCCACCCCGGACACCCTGGCCCCGTCCCTGGCGGACGCCTACCTGGCCCTGAAGGCCGCCGGCCGCCTCTGAGGAGCGAAGGCTCAGCGGTTCAGATCGAAGACGCCCACTCCCTGCCCCTCGTAGGCCTTCGGCTCGACCGTGGCAACCAGTGCCTGCGAACCCCACTCGGGAAGGTGACGTGCGGCATGGACGGCGGCTGCGACACCGGTCGGCACTCCGTCGCGGCACATCTGTGCCACGGCCAGGACGGCCGGATAGTCGAGGTCGAGCATGTGGATCACGTCGAGCTGACCGATGTGCTCGGCGACCCCCGCGAGAACCACGTCGGCCTCGAGGACCGACAGGACCGGCACCCACAACCGCGCGTCCGCATCGAGATGGGCGTGGTGAATCAGCGCGGACACCTGCCGATTCCCGGACAGCGCAAGCAAGGACGGCGTGTCCAGGACGAGGTGGTGCTGGATCACGCGGCCGCGTCCTCCTGCCCTGCGAAGGCCTCACGGAGCTTTCGGCCCATGGCCGCACTCTCCTCATCGGTCACGTCCACCCCGAAGTGCTCGGCCATGTAGGCCCGGGCCCGCTCCGCCTGATCCCGCCGCTCCTCTGCGGTCAGCGTCGTCTCGGCAAACTCCTGCACCAGAGACCGGATGGACGTCCCGCGGGACTCAGCGATGACGGCCAGGCGGTCTCTCACCTCGGCCGACACGCGGATCATGGCATCAGACATGCTCCGAGTATACGCCCACGTAAACATCTCCGTGGGGTAAACGCAGAAAAGCCCCGCACCGAACCCTGAACGGGTTGGTGCGGGGCTTTCCCACAATGATTGTTCGGCGGCGTCCTACTCTCCCACAGGGTCCCCCCTGCAGTACCATCGGCGCTGAAAGGCTTAGCTTCCGGGTTCGGAATGTAACCGGGCGTTTCCCTAACGCTATGACCACCGAAACACTATGAAATTTGAACACGCTGGTGTTGACACAGCTGTTCGTTATTTCAGAACTAACACAGTGGACGCGAGCAACTGAGGACAAGCCCTCGGCCTATTAGTACCAGTCAGCTTCACCCGTTACCGGGCTTCCACATCTGGCCTATCAACCCAGTCGTCTACTGGGAGCCTTACCCTCTCAAGGAGGTGGGAATACTCATCTTGAAGCAGGCTTCCCGCTTAGATGCTTTCAGCGGTTATCCCTCCCGAACGTAGCCAACCAGCCATGCCCTTGGCAGGACAACTGGCACACCAGAGGTTCGTCCGTCCCGGTCCTCTCGTACTAGGGACAGCCCTTCTCAATATTCCTACGCGCACAGCGGATAGGGACCGAACTGTCTCACGACGTTCTAAACCCAGCTCGCGTACCGCTTTAATGGGCGAACAGCCCAACCCTTGGGACCGACTCCAGCCCCAGGATGCGACGAGCCGACATCGAGGTGCCAAACCATCCCGTCGATATGGACTCTTGGGGAAGATCAGCCTGTTATCCCCGGGGTACCTTTTATCCGTTGAGCGACGGCGCTTCCACAAGCCACCGCCGGATCACTAGTCCCGACTTTCGTCCCTGCTCGACCCGTCGGTCTCACAGTCAAGCTCCCTTGTGCACTTACACTCAACACCTGATTGCCAACCAGGCTGAGGGAACCTTTGGGCGCCTCCGTTACCCTTTGGGAGGCAACCGCCCCAGTTAAACTACCCATCAGACACTGTCCCTGATCCGGATCACGGACCGAGGTTAGACATCCAGCACGACCAGAGTGGTATTTCAACGGCGACTCCACAACCACTGGCGTGGCTGCTTCAAAGTCTCCCACCTATCCTACACAAGCCGAACCGAACACCAATATCAAACTGTAGTAAAGGTCCCGGGGTCTTTCCGTCCTGCTGCGCGAAACGAGCATCTTTACTCGTAGTGCAATTTCACCGGGCCTATGGTTGAGACAGTCGAGAAGTCGTTACGCCATTCGTGCAGGTCGGAACTTACCCGACAAGGAATTTCGCTACCTTAGGATGGTTATAGTTACCACCGCCGTTTACTGGCGCTTAAGTTCTCAGCTTCGCAACCCCGAAAGGTCACTAACCGGTCCCCTTAACGTTCCAGCACCGGGCAGGCGTCAGTCCGTATACATCGCCTTACGGCTTCGCACGGACCTGTGTTTTTAGTAAACAGTCGCTTCTCGCTGGTCTCTGCGGCCACCCCCAGCTCACGGAGCAAGTCCGATCACCAGTGATGGCCCCCCTTCTCCCGAAGTTACGGGGGCATTTTGCCGAGTTCCTTAACCATAGTTCACCCGAACGCCTCGGTATTCTCTACCTGACCACCTGAGTCGGTTTAGGGTACGGGCCGCCATGAAACTCGCTAGAGGCTTTTCTCGACAGCATAGGATCATCCACTTCACCACAATCGGCTCGGCATCAGGTCTCAGCCTTAATGAGGGACGGATTTGCCTACCCCTCGGCCTACACCCTTACCCCGGGACTACCACCGCCCGGGCTGGACTACCTTCCTGCGTCACCCCATCGCTTACCTACTACAAGTCTGGTTCGTCGGCTCCACCACTTTCCTTTCCCCGAAGGGTCCGGAACGGCTTCACGGACTTAGCATCGCCTGATTCGATATTGGGCGTTTCAAAGCGGGTACCGGAATATCAACCGGTTGTCCATCGACTACGCCTGTCGGCCTCGCCTTAGGTCCCGACTTACCCTGGGCAGATCAGCTTGACCCAGGAACCCTTAGTCAATCGGCGCACACGTTTCTCACGTGTGTATCGCTACTCATGCCTGCATTCTCACTCGTGAACCGTCCACAACTAGCTTCCGCTGCTGCTTCACCCGGCACACGACGCTCCCCTACCCATCACAGCAGGCGTTGGCCCTATTGCTGCAATGACACGACTTCGGCGGTACGCTTGAGCCCCGCTACATTGTCGGCGCGGAATCACTTGACCAGTGAGCTATTACGCACTCTTTCAAGGGTGGCTGCTTCTAAGCCAACCTCCTGGTTGTCTCTGCGACTCCACATCCTTTCCCACTTAGCGTACGCTTAGGGGCCTTAGTCGATGCTCTGGGCTGTTTCCCTCTCGACCATGGAGCTTATCCCCCACAGTCTCACTGCCGTGCTCTCACTTACCGGCATTCGGAGTTTGGCTAAGGTCAGTAACCCGGTAGGGCCCATCGCCTATCCAGTGCTCTACCTCCGGCAAGAAACACACGACGCTGCACCTAAATGCATTTCGGGGAGAACCAGCTATCACGGAGTTTGATTGGCCTTTCACCCCTAACCACAGGTCATCCCCCAGGTTTTCAACCCTGGTGGGTTCGGTCCTCCACGAAGTCTTACCTCCGCTTCAACCTGCCCATGGCTAGATCACTCCGCTTCGGGTCTAGAGCGTGCAACTCAATCGCCCTATTCGGACTCGCTTTCGCTACGGCTTCCCCACACGGGTTAACCTCGCTACACACCGCTAACTCGCAGGCTCATTCTTCAAAAGGCACGCAGTCACGACTGTATGTGCAAGCACATACAGCGACGCTCCCACGGCTTGTAGGCACACGGTTTCAGGTACTATTTCACTCCGCTCCCGCGGTACTTTTCACCATTCCCTCACGGTACTAT